>PMSN01000016.1 GCA_003167555.1 Spartobacteria bacterium | reverse complement strand
TGATCGCTCTTCTGGGGAGCGCAGGCTGCCAGCCTGCCGTTTGCGGCAGCTTGCCGCAAACATCTTTGGGAATCACGCGCAAGAGCAACCGTTCCGTCCGGCAAGCTGCCGGACGGTGCAGGCTGGCAGCCTGCGCTCCCCAGAGTTCCGCGGAGCGCGCGCAATCTCTTATCGACGTCTTCGGTCGCGACAACGTCTGCGTCGAGATTCAGCGCCATTTCCTGCGCGGCGAAGATCGGATCAATCAACGCCTCTGCGATCTGGCGGAACAATGTTGCCTGCCGGTTATCGCAACGAATGGCGTGCGGCACGCGCGCCCGATCGGCCGGCAAGTCCTCGACGTCTTCACCTGCATCCGCGAACACACCCATCTCGATGCGGCGGGCAAGCTCTTGAGCCAAAACGCGGAAAGACATTTGAAGAGCGACGCCGAAATGCGCGCTCTTTTTCCCGATCGCCTCGATGCAATCGACAACACGGCGCGCGTCGCCGATCGCCTCGAATTTTCCCTCGAAAACATCGGCTACGAGTTCCCGGCGTTTCCTGTCCCCGATGGACACGACATGAATTCGTTCCTGCGCACGATCACGCTCTTTGGCGCGCAACAGCGTTACTCCTCGATCAGCACCGCGGTAAAACAAAAACTCGAGGAGGAATTGCGTCTCATCCAAAAGCTCGGGTTTTCCGGTTATTTTTTGATCGTCTGGGACATCATTAATTTCTGCCGCGAACACAATGTGATGGTGCAAGGCCGCGGCAGCGCCGCGAACAGCGCCGTTTGTTATTGCCTCGGGATCACGCCGGTCGATCCGGTCAGCAATAATCTCGTCTTCGAGCGGTTCCTCAGCGAAAGCCGCAAAGGCTGGCCCGATATCGATCTCGATCTGCCGAGTGGCGATCGGCGCGAGAGCGTCATCCAGGAAGTTTACCGGCGCTACGGCAAGCACGGCGCCGCCATGACAGCGAACGTCATCACCTATCGCGGGCGAAGCGCCGCGCGCGAGATCGGCAAAGCGCTCAACCTGTCGTCTAATATATTAGATCGGTTCTCGCATCTTTTTGGGAACGGCGATTTCCCGCACACGCTCGATCTCATGGCGCAGATCGAGCAGGCCGGTTTGCCGAAAGCGCATCCGCGCATGCCGGCGTTCATCTCGCTCTATCAATCCATTTACGGATTGCCGCGGCATCTCGGCCAGCATTCGGGCGGCATGATCATTTGCCAGGGGAAACTGAGTTCCTTTGTGCCGTTGGAAAATGCCTCGATGCCGGGGCGTGTCGTGGCGCAATGGGACAAGGACGATTGCGAAGATCTCGGCATCGTGAAAGTGGACCTGCTCGGGCTCGGGATGATGTCGGTGATGCAGGATGCGTTCGAGGTTTGCCGCGAACGCGGCCGGCCCCTCGATCTGGCCCACATCCCGACGGATGACGCGCCGACCTACGAGATGATGCAGAACGCCGACACGATCGGCGTTTTTCAAATCGAGAGCCGCGCCCAGATGGCCACGCTCCCGCGGATGAAGCCAAAATGTTTTTACGATGTCGTGATCGAGGTCGCGATCATTCGGCCCGGTCCGATCCAGGGCGACATGGTGCATCCTTATCTCGCGCGCCGGGCCGGCCGCGAAAGGGTCACGTATTTCGATCCGCGTCTCGAGCCGGTCCTGGGCCGCACGCTTGGGGTGCCGCTCTTCCAGGAACAGATGCTCAAGATCGCCATGATCATGGCGGATTTTTCCGGTGATGAAGCGGAGGAACTGCGGCGGGCGCTCAGTTTTCATCGCTCGCAGGAACGGATGGAGAAAGTGAGCGTAAAATTGCGCGCCGGAATGATGCGCAACAACGTCACGCCGGAAGTGATCGAGAAAATCCTGCAAGCGATCAGTTCATTTGCGCTCTATGGATTTCCCGAATCGCACGCGATCAGTTTCGCGATCCTCGCCTATGGGAGCGCTTACCTGAAAGTGCATCGGGCTCCGGAGTTTTACGCGAGTTTGTTGAACAATCAGCCGATGGGATTTTATACGCCGGCCACCGTTGTCGCCGATGCGCAGCGCCACGGGCTTCGCGTCCAGCCGGTTTGTGTGCGGGAATCGGATTGGCGTTGCACGGTTGTTTCCAATGACACGGTGCGATTGGGATTTTGCGTGGTGAACGGGTTGCGGAAAGAGCACGGCGAAAAGCTGATCGAAGAACGTGAGCGAGGCGCGTTTCTATCGCTCGATGATTTCAAGCAGCGCGTAGGGTTTTCGAAAGAAGAGCTGCGGACGCTGGCGGAATTGGGCGCGCTCAATTGTTTTTCAGAACATCGTCGCGCTGCGATGTGGCGAGTGGAAGAGCAACCGCCCGAGCCGTTGTTTGACTCGTATCAAGAGAGCCGTCATCCCGAGCGGAGCGAAGCGAAGTCGAGAGACCCCGTCGCAATACGCTCGATTCAGCCACGGGATCCCTCGACTTCGCTCGGGATGACGGCATCCCCCCTTCTTCCAATGACGCTACCCGAGCGCGTGAAAGCGGATTACGATGCGATGAACCTAACGACAGGGCCGCATCCGATGAAATTGCTCCGGTCGCATTTGCCGAATATCTGGCGAGCGGCTGATCTCATCTCCGCGCGTCATGGCGCCACCGTCGAGATCGCTGGCAACGTGATCTGCCGTCAGCGACCCGGCACGGCAAAGGGTTTCGTTTTTATCAGCCTCGAAGACGAGACCGGCGTTTCGAATGCGATTGTGACGCCGGATTTATTCGAGCGGATGCGGCTCTTGATCACGGAAGAGCCATTTCTCGTCATCAAAGGAACCGTGCAAAATTCCGATAACGTCGTGCTGATCAAAGCGCGTGAGATCAGGCCGCTCGTCCACGAGCAACTAGTCGGCACTGACTCGCACGATTTTCATTGAGCTAATGGCACCCGCAGCCGGGGCCGTGCGAACCGACGGAACCAACGGAAGGCCCGGTCGATCCACCGGGAACGTGCACGCCGTAGCCGCCGGAAATAACGCGACGCACAGCTTCACCATTTTTCGGATCCACCCGCAGCGGCTCGTCTTTCATACTCTGCTTCACCTCGAATCGGCGCACCGGTTTCGACGGATCGGTCGTTTCGTAAACGTAGATCGGCATTGGGGACCTTACTCCGCCGCCCGGGATTGCTCTTTCGCCTGCGCTGGTTTTTCTGTCGGCTTGTCATCGGATTCCATCCACTCGGTGTGAAAGACACCCGGCTTGTCGATCCGTTCGTAAGTATGCGCGCCGAAGAAATCGCGCTGCCCCTGGAGCAGATTGGAAGGCAAACGCGCCGAGCGGTAGCTATCGAAGTAACCGAGTGACGCGCTAAAAGCCGGCACGGCCACGCCATGCGTCACCGCGGTCGCCACAGCCACGCGCCAATTGTCCTGCGTCCGGCCGATGATCTCGGTGAAGTACTGATCGAGAAGCAGATTGTGCAGCTTGGAATCGCGCTCGTAGGCTTCCTTGATTCGGTTCAGGAATTTCGCGCGGATAATGCAACCGCCGCGCCAGATCGTGGCGATGTCGCCGAAGTTCAAATTCCAATGCGACCCGGCGCTGGCGGCGCCGAGCAACTCCATGCCTTGCGCATAGGAGACAATCTTCGACGCGTAGAGCGCGTCGCGCACGGCGGTGATCAATTCGTTTCGATCGCCAGTAAACTTCGGTACCTTTGGTTGCGGTAGAATCTTCGAAGCCGCGACTCGTTCATCTTTCCGCGACGAAATCACGCGGGCTTCCACCGCGGCGTTGATCGTGGAAATGACGACGGATTGACTAAGAGCGGATTGCAACGTCCATAACCCCGTTCCTTTTTGTCCGGCCTTGTCGAGAATGACATCCACGAGCGGTTTCCCCGTGTCGGGATCCACTTTGCGCAAGACCTGTGAGGTGATCTCGATGAGATAACTGTTCAGATCGCCCTTGTTCCACTCGTCGAAGATGCCGGCCATCTCATTGGCTTGCAGGCCCGCCACGTCTTTCAGGATCGCGTACGCTTCGCAGATGAGCTGCATGTCGCCGTACTCGATGCCGTTGTGGACCATCTTCACGTAATGGCCGGCGCCATCGGGGCCCATGTAACGACAGCATGATTCGCCGTCCACTTGCGCCGCAATTTTGCGAAAGATCGGCGCGATAATTTCCCAGGAATCGCGCGGACCGCCCGGCATAAGCGACGGACCTTTGAGCGCGCCTTCTTCGCCGCCCGATACGCCGCAGCCGACGAAGTGCAGGCCGCGCCCTTCCAAATCTTTGCAGCGGCGCTGCGTGTCGGTGAAAAGAGAATTACCGCCGTCAATAATCACGTCGCCTTTTTCGAGAAGGGGAGCGAGCTGGTTAATGACGGCATCCACCGGCGCACCGGCTTTCACCATGATCATCGCCTTGCGCGGGCGCTTGAGTGCTCCCACAAATTCCTCCATCGTGCGCGCGGGCTGGATGTTTTTCCCCTTTGCCTTGCCGTTCGCAAACTTCTCCGTCACCTCCCACGTCCGATTAAAGACCGCCACGGTGAATCCCTTCGATTCCATATTGAGGACGAGGTTTTCGCCCATGACAGCGAGGCCGATCAGTCCGATATCACATTGATTCGTGCTCATTTTAGTATCTCCTTGATCACGCCGGGGAGTAGCGGTGGGAGAGACTCTATCCGGTTCTTATAGCGCATGGCAATTTCCGTTTGCGAAGTTTCACTGACCGAATCGCCGCTCGATCCGACCGCTGCCAAGGGCGATGCGGACAGTGGCGCAATCGTGAATTTTTTTGGAGTCGTGCGCGGCCTTGAAGATGGACGGGCGCTTTCCGGAATTGAATACGAGGCGCATCGCGCCATGGCGGAGCATCAAATGCGCGCGATCGCGGAATCTGCCTCGGCCAAGTTCGGGCTGCGGCAGGTCGTGATTCGTCACCGCATCGGTTTTGTGCCCGTAGCGGAGGCGTCGGTCGTTGTCCGGGTCACGAGTGGGCATCGCTCCGCCGCATTTAGCGCCAGCGCGTGGATCATGGACGAGTTGAAACGCGTGGTGCCGATTTGGAAACATCCTGTTTTCAAAAAAGCGACCGACACGGGCTCCGCGCAGAAGTCGCTGCCAAGCCGCAACGCAGCGCCCGCCCTCTCATGAATTGGGCGAATCGTTTAACCGTCAGCCGCCTGGCTCTGACGGTTCTTTTTGTCGCGTCGCTCAATTCCAACTGGATTTACGGGCGCACCGCGGCGCTTCTTATTTTTTTGCTGGCCGGCATCACCGATTTCGTAGACGGCGAAATCGCGCGGCGCTACGGGGCAGTCACCAACTTCGGGAAGCTGATGGACCCGCTCGTGGACAAGATCATGATGGCGGCGGCGCTTATTTCGCTGGTGCCGCTCGGGGGGGTTCCAGCATGGGCAGCGACAACGGTGGTGGCGCGCGATTTTTTAATCACGGGCTTGCGCCTGATGGCGACGGCCCGGGGTCAGATTCTGCCGGCGGAGCGGCTCGGAAAACACAAAACGTCGTGGCAGATCATCACGGTAATTTTTTTCCTCGTGCTGCTGGCGGCACGCGAGCTCAAGTATGCTGGGCCCGAAACGGTTTGGTGGTCCCGCGCCTGGAATGAAGCTGGACCTGTTCTGGTCTGGATCACGATCGCGTTCACGGTTTACTCCGGACTTCGCTACGCGTGGCGCCATCGGGATGTCATTGCTCCGGATCAATAGCACTCGCGTCCGCGACTTGTAGTTCCAAGACGCGCGGCAAATCGTTGCGCCGGAAGACCCTGGCGGGGAGCCGCCAACCATTATGGAAAATGCGCTTAACCGGGAACGCTTCGTGCTCTTTTTAGAACTCCAAATCAGCCGGCAAAATTCCCGTCTTGGATTTGGCATCTCATGGCTATCACGTCGAAGAATCCCCGAACAGACAAAGTGCTTCGCAGCGCTCGCGACCGCTTTGCGGATATCGTTCCCCGCCTGCCGCTGTCGGCCATCTTCGGGTTCGCCATCGTCGGGTGCGGTGGCGCTTTGTTCCTGGCCTATTCGCGTTTCAGCAGCGCTGACGCAACTGCGTCCGCGCGTTCGCCCGACGAAGTCCCCGTCTATTCGGCCCGCGCCGTCCCTCTTGATCCGGTTCCCGAGCGCATCGCCGCGGAATCGCTCGCCGGACTCCGCCCCACAGTAACGGGCCAGGCGATGGAGTCGGAAACCGTGCGCAAGCAAAGAGCTGCGCGCTTTGAGACTGCTGATGGCACAGCATCAGACTCGCTTTTCGCGTCGTCCGCGCGCGGCGAGTTGAGGGGTTTCAATCACTTCGCCAACTTTAGCGCGCCCAACATTTACCTGGCCGTAGCGGGAGGCAACCTCGGGACCGGGATCAGTGCCCAGACCAATGCGCCCATGGCTCCAGACGCGGCGATGGACACAATGTCCATGCTGCCGGAACCTTCAGCCTGGTTCTGTGGTGCGGGATTGATTGCGCTCGTTGGAGCGCGCCTGGTCCGCTCGCGCTGGCGTCGGTCGAGATCGAGAATTTCGCGACCATAGAACAGGCCGTTGATTCAAACTCTCTAATCGGAGTTGGAATTTGCGGCGTCCGACCCTACTCTGGAAGCGGCAATGCAAGCCGATTTCCATCAGTCCGAATTTGATCAGCCGCATCCGCAACGGACGCGCGCCATTCTGAAAGCGCATCCCGAAGTCCGCGGGCTGATGAGCCGCAATCCTTACACTGCTCTGGTCGCGTGCCTCGTCTTGGCTATGCAGACCTCAATCGCGTATGCCATGGGGCGGCTCGGTCCCAACGCCTGGTGGATTAGTTTGATCGTCGCCTACTGCGCCGGCGCCTTCGCGAACCATTGCACCTACGTCATCATCCACGACGCCACTCACAATCTCGTTTTTCGGAGCAAATTCCTGAACAAGATGACGGCGATCGTGGCGGACCTGCCGAATCTCTTCCCCGGCGCGATCAGTTTCGGCGTCTACCATCTCAAGCATCACGCTCATCAGGGCGATTACGAATCCGATGCGGACATTCCCAATCAATGGGAGGCGCGCCTCATCGGCGACAAGTGGTTCAGCAAAGCTCTCTGGCTACTCTTCTTTCCCTTTTTCCAACTGACGCGGCCGCCGCGTTTGCGGGCCATCACGATGTGGAGCACCTGGACGGTGGTGAATGTGCTCTGCGCCGCCGCCTACGATGCCGGCATCGTCTACGTCTGTGGCTGGAGCGGCATCTGGTATCTCGTCTGTTCGTTTTTCTTTTCGATCGGCCTCCATCCCGTAGGCGCGCGCTGGGTGCAGGAGCATTACACGCTCGATCCCGAGCAGGAGACGTTCAGTTATTACGGCCCGATCAACGTGGTCGCGCTCAATGTGGGCTACCACAATGAGCATCACGATTTCCCCTCCATCTCCTGGAACAATCTGCCGAAACTGCGGGCGCTGGCTCCGGAGTTTTACGACACGTTGAGATACCACACCTCATGGAGCCGGTTGCTGCTCCAATTTTTATTCGATAAGCGATACACACTCTTCTCGCGAGTGGAACGGCCGAACGATCGTGCGCCGCGGAGCCGCACCGGAAATTTGGAGCCACAGGAGGCATTGAGCCGGGGGATCGGGTAGTGGCGGAAGAGGCCGATTTTATTTTGTAGACGTTTTGCGGGCGTTTCCATATCTTGCTGGGCTGCTTAATCGGATGACCATCAGGGTGATCGCTGTATCGCCGCTCATTCACGAGACGAAAAGAGCCGTGAGGCCTGGAAAGGGACGCACGAGTTGGTTATGAAATTGAATCACCCGCGTTCTTCTCCCAGTTTAGACCCATGCCCATGAGTGGAAACAACAACGAGCACGAATCGGAATCGGAATCGAGATTTGATGCATCCCTTGGCCTCGGCGATTTCGTCGTGGGCGAACGCAGCGATCCCCTCGCGCCGCCCGCCGGCTTTACGGAATGGCGGCGGGGCGCGGTCGCTTGGGCCGCGGCCCTTTACGAACCTAACATGCTCGGCTCGGCCGACGCTCGCACTTCGATTCAATATGACGGTAAGGCGCAGTCCGTCATCAATCTTTGCTCCTACAATTATCTCGGCCTCGCCAATCACCCCGAAGTGATTGCCGCGGCCAACAAGACGCTCGCCAAATACGGCATGGGCGCTTGCGGGTCGCCGATGCTCTCCGGCATGACCGATCTCCATCGGCAACTCGAGCGGACCATGGCGCAGTTCCTCGGCCGCGAAGATGCGATGCTTTTTAACAGCGGCTTCGGCGGCGCGCTCGGAACCCTCTCCGGGTTATTGCGCAAGAGCGACGTCGCGATTCTCGATAACAGGTCGCATCTCAGTCTCCGCGATGGCGCGGTCCTCTCGCGTTGCCGGCTCGGCCGTTTCGAACATAACGATCCCGCTTCCCTCGAGGCGGCCCTGGCCCGGCGCAAAGACAAACGCCAGCTCGTCGTCATCGAAGGGATTTATTCCATGGACGGTGATTTCGCCAACCTGGAGGATCTGCTCAACGTAGCCGAGGCACATAATGCCAGTGTCTTTATCGACGAGGCTCACTCGATGCTGGCGTGCGGCGAGAACGGCCGCGGCGCCGCCGAGATTTTCGGCGTGGAAGATCGCATTCCGCTGGTCTACGGCACATTCTCAAAAGCGTTCGGCGCGCTGGGCGGCTTTGTCGCCGGCAGTTCCGAGACGCTCGATTACCTGCGCTTTTACGCGCATTCCTACGTTTACTCCTGCGCGCTTCCACCGGTCGTGGTCGGAGCAATTCTGAAAGCGATCGAGGTCGCGACGCGTGAGCCGCAACGGCGGACGCGGCTCTGGGAAAACGCCAATTATTTTCGCGCGCAACTCAATGCGCTCGGAGTCAATACCGGCGATTCCACCACTTACATCATGCCGCTGGTGGTTGGCGATCGCGAGCGGATGTACCGGCTCGGCCACGAACTTCGCGCTCGCGGACTTTTCGTCGCGCCGGTGGATTACCCCGCGGTGCCGGAGGATCGGATTTGTTTCCGCGCCTGCGTGACGGCGAACCATACGCGCGCCGATCTGGATGAGGCGCTCAACATCGTTTCCGACACGTTCGTTCCCGCGCAACTGCAGCACGCGCAGCGATCCAACTACGCCGGCTGATAGGCGCGCCGAATCACCGAGAGGCAAAGCGCCGCTTCTTCAAAAGCTTGCAGGCTGAGCGTCGGCTCGCGGAAGCTCGCAATGACGTCGGGCAACATCGACGCGAACCAATCGGCATGATGTGAGCCGGCGGAAAGCGCGCTCTCGAACCGGATCGATTCGTCGCCAACTCGCAACGTGTCGTCATCGATCGCGATCTCGCCGCGCTCGCCGAAGAGGCGCATCGTGTTTCGCCGCACGTCCGCTCGCCAGGTGACGAAAATTTTCGCCTGACCGCTGGGGAAAACGAGCGTCAGCGTGGCTTCATCTTCCGCTCCCGCCGGCGTGGCCCGGTGGAGCGATGCATGGATTTCGCTCGGTTCCGCACCGAACCATTGCCGCGCGAGATAGATCGCATGCCAGCCGTGATCCATCAGGACGCCGCCACCGGCGATCGCGGGATCGCGCCGCCAATTCGGGCGGTCCGGATCGGCGGCCGCGCAATCTTCGACGCGCAAAGTCTCGATCTCCACTCCGCGCAATTCTCCGATGGCGCCCGCGCGCAATATCTCGGTCGCTCGCCTAACGATCGGTGCGTATTTCCAATTATGGACGGGCACCACGGCGCACCCGCGTTCCCGCGCCAGGCTCCGCACCTTTTCGAGTTCCGAGAGATCCAGCAGGAATGGTTTTTCACAAAGGACGTGCCAGCCGCGCGCGAGCGCATCGAGCATCGGCTCGCCGTGGAGTGCGGGCGGGGTGCAAATATCCACAAAGTCGATTTCGGCTCCCGCCGCCAACTCCTCGAGCGTGGAAAATGTCGCGACGCTCGGCAGCGATTCTTGCGCGACCTTCCGGCGTTCCGCGGTCCGATCGACGACTGCGACGATCTCCGCCTCGCGCGATGCCGCGTAGGCCGGCCAATGACCATTCCGCGCGACCTCGCCAAATCCAACGATCGCGCCTTTCAACATGCGCATGTGCTACTGCGATTCGAAGCGCCCCAGCACTCGATCCATGATGGCCAGCGCGGAATTCGCCTGATCAATCGAAAGGATTAGCGGCGGATGGATGCGCACGCGGGGCGTGTAGCTCATCGCGATCAGTCCTTCGGCCAGGCAACCTTTGAAAAACTCGATGCATTTTTCCTTTGGCAGCAGTCGCTTGCTTTCCTGATCGGTTACAAAATCAAAGCCGATCAGTAATCCTTGCCCGCGCACGTTCGCGATCGAGCGATGTTTCGCCGCGAGCGCTCGTAATCCATCCTGCAGCACGGCTCCGACTCGGGCCGAGTTTTCGACCAGCTTGTCGGACAAAATCGTCTGGATCGTGACCAACGCCGCCGCGGCGGCGAGCGGATTTCCGCCGTAGCTGGAAGAAGACGCGCTCGGAAGCGAGAACGGTTTCGCGGCCATGATTTCCTCGGTCGAAACCAGCGCGCTCACTGGAAATCCCGAGGCCATTCCTTTCCCGAGAGTCATGATGTCGGGAATCACACCGTCGCTGTTGCACCCGAACATCCGTCCCGTGCGGCCGAAGCCGGTGATCATTTCGTCGGCAATGAGGAGCGCGCCGTACTCATGCGCGACTTCGGACACTTCGCGGAGAAAACCCGGAGGCGGCACGATATTGCCGGCTGTGCCTTGAATCGGCTCGATCACGATCGCGGCGGGACGCCCCGCCACTTCGCTCTCGATCACGCGGCGCAGTTCTTTGATCGCGTGCTCACGGCATTCCGTCTCCGAACCGGCGAACCGCGTCGGGTCCGCGTACGGCGCGATGTGATGCCCGGTCGGGAGCGGCCCGATGAGATTTTTCCAATCGACATCCGAGATCGGGAGAACGCCGGCAGTCTTTCCGTGAAAACCTCCGGTGAACCCGATGATGTCGGTCCGCTTCGTGTGCGAACGCGCCAGCCGGATCGCCGCTTCCACTGCTTCGGCTCCGCCGCTGAAAAATTGCGTCCGGCTCAGCTCTCCGGGCGCCAAATCAGCGATCAGCCTAACGAGTGCAGCGCGTGGCCGCGAGGTGAAACTGCCGACAGTGATCGTCTCGAGTTGTTTCGTGAGTGCCGCGACGTAGCGCGGATGGGCGTGGCCGAGGCTCGCGACCGAAACCCCGGCGTTCAAATCCAGATACGTTCGCCCGTCGAGATCCGTCAGCGTCGCTCCATTCCCGTGGTCGATCGCCAGTTCGGATAACAGCGCGATCGTCTGCAACCCCGGCGCGATGAATTGATGTTCCTCGTCGAAGAGCGCTTTCGTTCGCGCCTGGGAATGAAGTTGAGTCTTACCTGCCATGGACACGTTTCGTAATGAAGTCGGCGATCGCATACGACGCCCGTTCGCGGCAGGGGGCGAATGACGGCCAGTCGTTCAAATCGATCAGCGTCAGCTCACCGGCAGTCGAGACGATGACATCGCCGCCGAAAATATCCAGACCCGCGGCGGTGGCGGCCCGGTTGGCCAGGCTCTGTAGCTCCGCGAAATTGAAGGGATACTTGCGGGCCGCACCGGAATAGAACCAGTGGAAAAATCCGCCGCCGGCCACGCCGTAGAATTTAATCTCATCGCCGGCCCGATGCGCCTGCACCGCCGCCCTGTCGATACCGCGTTTCGCAAAATCCGCCAGGCCGGCCTCGAGACGCTCGCGCGAATCGATCCACTGCACGTCTGCCGTCACGCACGCGTGGACATCGCCGCGCTTCAGCCAAATACCGCCATTGAGATCGAACGCAGGCAGAGCAGCGTTCTCCTTCGTGCCCACCAGTTGCGTTTGCGGAAACGAAACGCCGGCCCTGACCATCAACGCTGGCAGCCGATCGCGATGCGTGTTCAAAGCCGACTGCGGGCTGTTGATAATCCTGACGCCTTCGCGTTCCCATTCCGCCAGATCCTCGAGTGACGCGCGTCCCTGGCACATCGAAAAAATAATCGCGGCGTCGGACCGGCGGCTTATTGCCTCGCCGAGAGTCACCAGGTCGACCGTGAAATCGCGCTCCCGCAGCCGATGCGCAATCTGATCGAGCAGTTGCGCGTCGTTCGATTGATGACGGCCGGGCGAGTACTGTTTTTCCCGGTACAATCCGAGCAGTAGTTTCATACCGCCGCGCTCCGGAGAAATGCTTCAGCGGTGCCAATATCGGCGGGGCGATCGACATCGATCGACTTCGCGATTCGAATGGCGGCCAGGTAGTAACCGCGATCGAGCAGGCGACCGAGAAATGTGCGCAGCGCATCGACTCCATCATGCCGCGCCGCGTCCGCCTCGTGAAGAATTGAGGGGCGGACCGCATACAATCCGGCGGTCGCGAGATCGGAAGGCGCCGCTGCCGCGCCGATCGCGATGATGCGCGGATCGTCCGCGGTGCAACGCACGAGCAGCGGCTTCTCATCATTTCCGGGCGAAGTGATTGCCAGTGTCACGGCTGCCTCCTTATTGCGTCTCGCCTCGCTGATGAACCGCGAAAAAGTCTGCGGGCCCGCGACCGTGTCGACAGTCGAAAGGAGAAAAGGCCCAGCGTCGCCGTCCGCGGCGAGCGCTTCGATTACGCGCAAAAAACTATGCATCGATGACAATGTCGTTTCGACGATCCAGCGCAGCTCGAATGGCCAATCCGAACCGGCGACATGATCTCGAACCGGAAGCGAGTCTTCGTTGATGATGACCGTGACCTCGGACGCGCCGGCTTCGGCCATCGAGGTCAGAACGCGTTCGATCAAGGTGCGGCCTCCTACTTTCACCAGCGGCTTGAGGAGATTCGACGAGCGCAGGCGTTCGCCGCGGCCGGCGGCGAGCACGCCCGCTCTGAGAGAAAAATTCCGCGGCGTGTTCATGCCAAAGCCAGCGAAGCTGCGGACAAGGCGGCGGGAAGATCGGCGAGTCGGCGAAGACGCAGATCGACCAGCGACGGATCGGGGCATTGTCGTGCCACGACGCCTTCGAGCCAGGCCGTTTTCATTCCCGCTTTCTTCGCCGGCGCCACGTCGCGCTCAAACGAATCGCCCACCATCATCATCGCGGCAGGATGGCCGCCGAGTTTTTCGGCCGCGTAATGAAAGATCGCGGGATCGGGTTTGGAGATTCCCACTCGGCGCGAATCGACGAGGACGGAGAGATACGGCGCGTAACCAAGATCGGCGCAAAGTTTCTCGACGTTGCCGCAACCGTTCGAAACGACGCCCAGCTCGAAGCCGCGCTCAACGAGCGTTGCGAGCAATCGCGCGTTCTCGCTCGCGGCTTCGCGAACGGGCTCGATGAAACCGCCGACGAGATGTTGCTCGAGTTCCGGATCTTTCAGACCAAGATGTTTTGTCTGCCACTTCACGTGCAGCTCGATCATCTGCTCGAGATTTGACGACATGATGCTCTCGTCCACGGCTGATTGTCGCTCCGCTTCATCGAACGCCGCTCGGATCATCTCGCGTGGAAGTTTCACTCCGAAACTCTGGTAGAGCGCGACGAAACGATCGAGCCAATGCAGGCCGTCGCCATCGAGAGTACCGCCCATGTCGAAGAGGATCGCGCGTAGCATGAAGAAGAGTCTAACCGATCAAACGCTCTCGAGAAATCTGCGATCGGCCCGCCGTTGCCAGAGCCAGAGCGCGACGAGCGCCAGGTTCATCGGCACCAGAATGAACATGAAAAATAAATCGATCCGATGGAGCAACGCCAGGACACCGATGACGTAGAAGCGCGTGTTGTCCCCGAGCAAATTCCAGCCACGCACCGGCCAGTAAAAACAATCGCGATACCTGGCCCGGTCGTCCTCGCGGACGGCGCCGCCGATGGATCGCGCCGCCATCGCGGATTCCACCTCGACGTGCAGACCGTTGAGCATTCGTTGCATCGCGAGGTACCCGCCATAAAGCCATTTGATCCAGGGCGAGGTGATCTTCGCCGGATCGTCGCGGGGGACGAAACGCTTCACGACGATCGTCGCATAATGATGCCGATGATATTCGTACATCTGCGCCTGCGCGATATTTGCGATCGCGGCCAGCAGCATCCAAATAAGAATGCTGGGGCCTCCGCCGCGCTGGAGGAGCCCCGCGGTGATCGCGAGGTACATCACCACGTGCGTGACGTATCCGCCCACGCCGTCGAGCACGCGGCCCAGCTCCGTGACTTGGCCGGTCACACGCGCCAGTTGTCCGTCGGCTGAATCGAAGATGCTGTAGAGAATGAGCAACGCGAAACCCACGAGTGCGAAACGTTCGCTGAAGAGCAGCGCGCCGCCCGCGACGCCGACGAGCATGCTAAAGATGGTGAGCTGAATCGGATTTATTCCAAGCGCGGCGGCGGGACGAACGATCACGGAACCGAGCGGCCGGAAAAAGTAAACGTCCGCCAGTTCCTCGATTTCCAGGGCCCGGAAAGCGGGACCCTGCGGAAGAACAGATTGGCCGTCATGAGGCGTCACAAGGCCGTTGCTAGTACTCAGATTCTCCCGGGCCGCAACGTCATTTCGATCTTGCGTGCGGCGGCCCGAGCGCTGAAATCAACTTGTCGTGCCGCAGATAGAAATAACCCAGGTCGAGTCGCGGGCTGAGAGGGACGCCTTCATCAAGTTCCCCTGGCGCATTTACGCGAACGATCCGGCGTGGGTGCCTCCGCTCCTGATCGAGCGCAAAGAGTTTCTCAGCCGCAAGCATCCGTTCTACGAACACGGCGACGCCGCGCTTTTTCTCGCGCGCGCCGGTGGCGAAATCGTGGGGCGAATCATGGCGAGCGATGATCCAAACTACAACTCAATCCAAGGCACGAACGTCGGCTGTTTCGGTTTGTTCGATTCGATCGACGATCAGCAAGTCGCGGATGCGCTGTTCGTCGCCGCGGCTGATTGGCTCCGCGCGCGCGGCCGCAACGAGATCATGGGCCCGATCGATTACTCGACGAATTACGTCTGCGGCCTGCTCGTCGACGGGTTTCAATTTCCGCCGACGCTTCTCACCTCGCATAATCCTCCGTATTACAGCGCGTTGCTCGAACGGTGGGGCTTCGAGAAAACGATGGACTTCTACGCGTGGTGGTTTGCGAATCCCACCGACGCCGCGGAACGTTTGCGCCGCCTCGCCGGCGCCTTGGAAAAGCGCGGCGGCGACGTGACCTTTCGTCAGGCGAACCTGCGCAACATTACCGCGGAAGGCCGGAGGATCCGCGATATTTACAATCAAGCGTGGAGCAACAACTGGGGCTTCGTGCCATTCACCGAAAAGGAATTCGACTTCATGACCCACGAGCTGAAGCCCATCGTCGAGTCGGAGCTAATCTGGCTGGCGGAGGTCGAGGGCGAACCGGTCGGCTTCATTCTTTGCGTGCAGGACATCAATGTTGCGCTCCGAAAAATAAACGGGCGACTGACGACGTTCGGTCTGCCGATCGGGCTCGCGAAACTTCTTTATCACAAGAGCCGGACGAAAACGGTGCGGCTGGTGGCACTTGGCGTGGTGCCGAAATATCGGCGGCACGGCATCGCGGAGATTCTCGTTTTGCGCGTCATCGAAGAAGCGATGATCAAGCGGGGCTGGGTCGGGGAATGCAGCCTGATCCTGGAAAACAACACGATGATGAATCGATTTCTCGAGGCGATCGGCGCGGAGAAGTACAAGACTTATCGGATTTATCGGCGCCCGTTGGATGCGAGCGTGCCGGCGTGAACGCTGAAGCTCGCACGCTGCGGCGCGTTCTGGTTTTGGCCGACGAGTCGGCGGATTGGCTGGTCGCGGGCTTGCGCCAACTCGATCGGCTCGCGCTTTCGCTCAACGAATTTGCCGTCCAGAGCAAACAGACCGCGCCGCTCGTCGTCTGCGTTCTGTGGAGCCCGGCCCTCGATCAATCGCAACGATGGTTCCCGACGCATGCGCGGCTCGCTATGGTTGCGTTTACGAATTACGCCGGGTCGGAACCGTTCGACCTGCTGCTGAGCACGCGGCTCTTTCTCTGGCGCAATGCGCTTGCGCAATTCCTCGAAGTCGCGCCGACTCCTCTGGAAATGGTCGCCTCGCACGGAGAGAAAGAGCGGTGGGAAAGTTGTGCGCACTCCCTCGAATCGTTTCCTCCATCCTTGGAAGGAAAGTGGAATTACATCCGCGACGGCAACGAGATTGATGAGATCGAGAAACTGTTTTTGCGCGGAAGCGGAAAATCGCAGGACGGTTTTGTTTCGCGTTATTTGAATCGTCCCATCTCGCGGGCCGTGACGCGGCTTCTCCTGCGCTTCCCCACGACTCCGAACGCCTGGGCGCTCCTCATCGGCCCGATTCCCGTCGTGGCGTCATTTATTCTTTTGCAAGGAACCTACTGGTCGTTCTTCTGGGGTCTCGTGCTCTATCAATTCTTCAGCGTGCTCGATGGTTGCGACGGCGAGATCGCGCGCGCGAAGTTTCTCGAAAGCGAGCGCGGGCGCCGGCTCGACGATCTCTGCGACGTCGCGAGTAACATTCTTTTGGTCCTCGGCTTGGGCTTTGGTCTTTCGAATTTCCACGGTCTCGCCTGGTTCTACGTCGTGGAAGGAATCCTCGCCGCGCTCTTGATTGGAGCGAACGAGTTCCTGCTCGCGAGACAGAAGCCGGGCGAAAACGCAGCAGTGTCGTTAGGCGGCGCGCTCTATCCGCGCCATCGTGAATTGGTCGAGCGTTCCGGAATCCTGCGGCTCGGCGAGAAGTCCACGTCCTGGCTGATCCAGTTAACGAAGCGCGATGTTGCCGTTCTCGGTTTTGTTTTTCTGGCTGCGCTCGGCCTGCCCAGTTTGATTTTACATCTGCTCTTCGCCGTCGCCGCGATCAGTCTGGCGCTCGCGTTGAAAAGTTTCTCGCGTGGCCGCGCCTAGGTGGATCGAGCGCTCCGCCGCTCGATGTTTATCTGTCCCGGCTTCGGCGGCATTTCCTCGTCATCGCGCGACGGAGCGCGCGATCCACCTAGAGCAAACGCTTCGCTTCCGCTTCGGCGCGCTGCAGCATTTCGGGCGTGTCCACGTCCTGCCACCAGGCGTCGCCAATATCGACGGCGAGAGCGTTTCCTTCCTCCGCCATGAGCCGCACGCCGTCGGCCAGGCTGCAATCGCCATCTTTCAAGACGCGGCGCAAATACTCGAACATGATCTCGGGACAGAGAAAGATTCCCGTGTCGATCGCGTTGTAGTTTTCGAGCTTTTTGCCGATCGCAACGATCAGATTGCCTTCCGTCCGAACTTTCATCGCGTCGTCCAAATCGAAGATCGCTTTGATCTTCTTATCGACGGCCAGGTTCAATCGCGTCAGGTCTGCGTGCGCGATGAGCGAGTCGAGAATCGACGATTCAAAGAGGTGATCGCCCATCGCGAGGAAAAACGGTGCGTTCACCTTTCCCGCGGCGGTGAGGAGCGAGACGCCGTTTTGCTTCTGCCAGTTCAGATTTCCGATGGGATGAAACTGCATGTGCGCGGGAAGCAGCGGCGCCACGGCCGCGGCCAGCTCGTCGCCGTTCGGGCCGACTACCGCGTGCAATCGCTTCACGCCAACCTTGTCGAACGATTCGATCGCGTGGGAAATCAGCGGACGGCCGGCGATCGGAATGAGCGGTTTCGCGATCGTGTCCGCGGAGCCGCGGAGACGTGATCCGGTTCCCGCCATTAAGATGACCGCGTCCGTGATGCTGCCCACGGCTACAGTCCGTAATATTTCTTCAAGCCCCAGATCCGGACGCGCTGCGGCAGAAGACGAAAGATGATCGGGGCGATGATCGATTGAAGTGTGTCGCCGACTGTGACGCGCGGCGGGGGATTCGCGGCATCGATCAGTTTCGCAATGCGGCGCGCGACTAAGTCCGGTTTCGGCGCCGCCTTCATGTTGCGATCGACCGCGCGCCAGGTCTTTTCGACACGCGCGGCGTAGCGGTCGTCCATTTCTGTTTTCGCGATCACGTCGTTGAACTCGGTACAAATATCGCCCGGCTGCACATCGATGATGCGAATGTCGGAGCCTTCCAGTTCCAATTGGAGCGACATGGTAAACGAGGCCATGGCCGCTTTCGCCGCGTTGTATGCGCCCATGAATGGCACGGGCAATCGCGACGCCAGCGAGGTGACGTTGATGATGCGGCCGCTGCCGTGCACACGCATTGCGGCAAAGGCGAGCCGGCAAAGCTCGATATGCGCGAACACAACCGTCTGAAATTGCTGGCGGACGGCATCGACGGTGAGAAATTCGCCCGGACCGAAATGGCCGCTGCCCGCGTTGTTGATCACGACGTCGAAATGGCCGGCGTCGTTGAGCGCGGCGGCAAAGCTTTGGCCTAACGAATGTAAATCGCCGAGATCGAGACGAACGGGATGGAGATGCGGCAACGGCGGAAGTCGCGCGATATCGCGCGATGTGCCCCAGACTTCGTCGCCGCGTTCTGCCAGCAGCGTCGCGGTGGCGAGGCCGATGCCGGAACTCGCGCCGGTGAGGAAGACGCGTTTCATCCCGCCCTCCTCACGTTGGCAATCACTTTGCGATAGTAGAGCCATGCGAGAGCGTAAACCAACAGGAACACGACTGCGGCGATGACCTGGCCGGCGCTTCCATCGATCAATACGCGGCAGGCGAACGCAGGCACGGCAGCGATGAGACCGGCGAGCAACGGATGGCCGACGTCGCCCCACGGGTTGCGCCAGCGAAAGACGAGACGGAGCGCGCGATAACGGAGAATTCCCTGCAACACGTAGGGAAGGAGAATGCCAAACGCCGCGCCCGTCACGCCGAAACGGCTGATGAGCCAGAGGTTCGCGGTGAGCGCGACCGCGCAAGTAATGATCGAGTTCAACAAATTCAGCCGCGGCTTTTGCACCGTGATCACCGTTTCGGCGAGGCTGACGAATGCGTTGGTCGCGCAGGCGATCGCGACAATGCCGAGCCACATTCCACCCTGACGAAACGCCGGGCCGTAGATCCCCAGAATAAATGAGCCGGCCAGGACCATGACGGCGACGAGCGGCAGCAGAATCCAGAGCATCCATTGCGCGACGCGCGAGAAGGCCGCGGCGGCGTGCTCCTGATCTCCATCGACCGTCAACCCGGCCACGATCGGCGCGAAGATTGGATTGAATGCCTGATTGATCTTGCGCAAGCCGCCGGCGATTTCAACCGCCGCGCCGTAGATGCCGAGGGTCGTTAGCGTCACGCCAGGCGCGCGTCCGACAAAACATCCGAGCATGATCACATCGAGCCGAACGATGATCGAATTGAGTAAATCGTAAGCGCTGATCGGCGCGGCGTAGGCGAGCAAGCGACGGGATTCTGCAAGGTAGGAAATGGCGGCTGGAGCCGGAGGCGCGGAGCGAAAGAGCGATGCCGCCAGAAGGAGCGCGACGATCCCCGACGCGCCCATTCCCACGATGACCGCGATCTCGGGCGCGAAAGTCTTTCCGAATTGGAGCGCAACGAGGAAAGCGAGGGTGGTCACGATTGTTTCAGTGATCCCGCGGGAAAAAATGTCGTGCCGCATCACTTTCATCCCGCGCGACACAGCGGTGTTGATGCGATACAAGGCGACCACCGGCATCGCGCAAAGCATCACCGAAAGCGCCGCCACCATTTGCGGATCGAGCCCGAGCCGATTCCCGAAGAGCCGCACCACCGTGATCGCGATCGCCGCGAGGATGGCGCATTGCAGCACTCCCAGGAAAACGGCGAGGCGAAAAAGCATGCGGCTGCGCGCGCGATCGCCGGCCGCTTCGGCCCGCGCGATGAAAGTGATGATCGTGTCGTCGAGCCCAAAGATGCCGATTTTGCTCACCAGATCGGTCGTCGCCCACGCGACCGAGAAAATGCCCAGCGCGGCCGGGCCAAGCAGCCGCGCGACGAGGAAAGTGAAGATGCCGCGAAAATTCGAGGCGAGCATCGCGATGAAATTTGCCCACGCGCCGCGCTTCAATTCCGCGCCATGATCGACGGGTGCTCCGCGCTCGAGGGTCCCGGGCGGCGTGATCGGACGCAGCATTGTCTCGGCGGTCGTCATGGAATTTGGCGAAGGCTGGCCCGCTTCATCTGCGGCCGCGCGGATGGCTGCCGACGATCAAGCCGTCCTGCATCTCGTGAATCCAGTCGCAGGCTTCCGCGATCTCCGGATTGTGCGTCACGAGCAGGAGAGCTTTGCGCTCCTCCTGCACTATGCGTTGCAATAACTCGAAAGCGCGCCGGGAATTTGCGCTGTCGAGATTTCCCGTTGGCTCATCGGCCAGAATCACACTCGGGTTGTTCGCGAGCGCGCGGGCGACGGCCACGCGCTGTTGTTCGCCGCCGGAAAGATGCCGGCTCGGCCTTTTCAATTTGCTTCCCAGCCCCACTTCATCGAGCAGATACGCGGCCCGCTCCAGCATCTCGGGTTCGCTCAAGACGGCGAGACGTCGCATCGGGATCATGACATTTTCCTGGGCGGTAAAATCCTCCAGGAGAAAATGGAATTGAAAAATGAAGCCGAGCAGTTCGTTCCGTTTTTTCGCCAGCGCATCGTCGCGCAAATGCGAGACCGCTTCGGCCTCGATCGTGACCCAGCCGCTATCGGCGTGATCGAGCAAGCCGAGGATGTAGAGGAGCGTGCTCTTGCCGCAACCGGACGGACCGACCACGGCGTGGACGGTGCCGCGATCGAGTTGGAGCGTGACCCCGCGCAAGGCATGCACGCGCGAATCTTCCTCGCCCAGATAACGTTCGATGCCTTCGCAACTGAGCGAAACTTCGGCGACCATGAATTTTAAGGTAGCTTCACTCCCGACGGCAGTGAAACCTTTTTGCTTCGTCTCCCGGCCTCATGGAAACCTCGCGACCGCAATTGCTCATTCTGGCCCGCGCGCCCGACACGTTCTGCGAGCCGTTCGGCGTATCGCTTTTGGAACGGCTATTGCGGATCGTGCAACGCCTCGGGTTTCGCGAGGCGATAATTCTCTCGGAATCCGACCGAAGCATAGCCACAGTAGCTAACAGTTGGATGACCGGCCGATTACATTATTGCAAGGATGTGAACGGGGCGATCGCTCTTCGGTCGAACCGCGGATGAGAATAGTCCGCACCTCGGCACAAGTCGAAACGCCGGGCACCCAAGCGAAAGAAACCGCGGGGGATCGCTCGACGAAATGAATCGAACTCTGGTGTTGCCGTTCGGGCGGAGGCCTTCAGCGAGAAGTCGCACCATCGCATCTGGAAAGAGATCCCCTCTTGATTCCACCCGCGGAAAACCGGCGCATTGAAATCGGGCAAATCAATCACCGTCGCGATCGACGCGAGATCCGTGCAGAAAAAACCGAGCGGCATCGGCTCCTACGTTCAAGCGCTGGTAGATCATCTCCCTAATCTGGGAGCGAACGATCATTTTCTTCTCTGGAGGCATCGATTGGCCCCGCGTCCGCTCTCTCCAGCGGTGAACACGAGCGAGGTAACTGTCAGGCCTGGCCCGAATTCGCCCTTGACCACATGGTGGCCGGAACACTTTGCCTCCTTGACCGGGATCGATGTTTTTCACAGCCCGCACAACCTGCTGCCGCGAAACGTAAAATGCGCCAGCGTTGTGACCGTCCACGATTTGATGGCGCTGGAACGTCCCGATCTTCACCTTCATGGTGTGGAGCGATGGTCTTACTACACGGGTGCGGTCTGGCGCGCGTTGCGTGAGGCGACGTTTGTGATTGCGCCGAGCCAGGCGACGGCCGATCGCATTTGCGCAATGATGCCGGCGGCCGCAACGCGCGTAATCGTTATTTGGGAAGGAGCCGACGACTGTTTTCGACCGGGGGAGGATCTTTCCGCTGCGCAAAAACGCGCCGCGTCGCTTCTTGGTGGAGAGTGGCCATATCTTCTCGTGGTCGGTGCGAATGTTCCGACAAAGCGGCACGATCTCGCTCTCGAAGCGTTCGCCGCCGCCGCCCCGCCGCCGTGGCGTCTCGTTTTTGTCCAGCGGCGAAAGAAGAGCGAGCGGCTTATGCGCCGCGGCCGCGATTTGCACATCGAGGACCGGCTTATCTGGCATGAGGCAATCGCGCTGGAAGATCTGGTCGTGCTTTTGCAGGGGGCAGAGGCGTTGATTCAGCCGTCGGTCTATGAAGGTTTCGGTTTGCCCGTCCTCGAGGCAATGGCGTGCGGCTGTCCGGTGATCTGCAGCGACATTCCAGCGTTACGCGAGATCACCGCCGGCGCGGCATTACTCGTTAGGCCGGAGGAGCTGGAGTCGCTGGCCGCCGCGCTTCGTCAACTGATGGTGGCACCCGAGCTGCGCGGCTCCCTCGCCGGGCAAGGGCTGGCGCGGGCGCGCGCATTTTCCTGGAATCGTTGCGCGCGCGAGACGCTGGAAGTTTATCGTGCGGCGGCTGCGCGTTGACCGTATGCCCGGGACCACCGTTCAACTAGCCGAGAGCGCCGCGCACGAATCGGCTTCGCGCGGCGCGCTTCTGGCGCGGGGCGCCTTTTTCAACACGATCGCTTTTCTCAGCTCGAACCTGCGGGGTATCTTCACCTTTCTCGTCGCCCGCCTCCTTGGAAGCGAAGCTTTGGGCATATTTGGGATTGCGTGGGCGACGATGGATCTCACGAGCAAGTTCGGCGCGCTCGGGCTGGATCAAAGTGCGATCGCGTTCGTAGCGAAATGTGAAGCGGCCGGCGACCGCTCTGGCAGCCGCAAAATCAAGAAGGCAGTGCTGAGAATCTCGATCTGGTGCAGCGTTGTCGTCGCATTACTTGGATCGTTTTTCGTTTGGAAAGTCGGACCGCATTTCATCTCGCGCCCAGAAGTGTCGCGCGCCATTGCTCTGATCCTCCTCGCCATTCCCGGGGTGGTGCTTTACCGGGTGAGCAACGCGCTTTCCCGGGGCATGGCGATCATGCACCACGACATTTATTCACGCGGCTTAACGGAAAGCCTCGGCACCGCGGCCGCGTTGCTTCTCGCCATGCTTGCCGGAATGAGGCAGTTCGCCCCGGAAATTGCAGCCATCGGCGGGACGCTCGCTTCGGGACTGGTCGCCTTCACCTTGATGCGACGCCTGTTCATCCCGCTTCCTTCTTCGGGTGCGGTCAATGAGGCGAACCTGATCCCCAAGCTGCTGCGCAATTCAGCCCCGATTGCGCTCTACGATTTTCTCAACATCGCCCTGATGCATCTCGACGTGCTCATTCTTGGCACATTCATCGGCCGCGCTCCCGGCGTGACCCTGGAAACGGTCGGCATCTATGCGGCGGCCGTGCAGCTCAGCGGCGGGTTGCGCAAAGTCAGCCAGATCTTTACCCCGATCTTCGCTCCAGTCATCGCGCCCAAGATCTTCAGCGGAAAAATACCGGAAGCCGAACAGAGCTTTGGTTATCTCGCTCGCTGGATGCTGGCGCTTCTGCTGCCGGCCGTCGCCGTCTTTGCGCTCGCCGGGACTGCGATCATGACCATCTTTGGTCCTGGCTTTGCTCGCGGAGGTCCCTGGGCTGCGATTCTTGCCGTCGCCTGCGCGACCAACGCGTTCGTCAGCTTGGGCGAGACCATCCTGATGATCGACCGTCCGCACATTAACCTGCTCAATTCCGCGATCGCGTTAGCCATCGCGATTGGGCTCTGCCTGCTTTTGATTCCGGTGCTTGGTCCGCTCGGTGCGGCCCTCGGCATTTTTGCTCCTTATTGCGTTCACGGATTGCTGCGCGGACTCGAGATCACCCATTTCCTTCATTGGCGCTGGCCCTGGCGCGCGATGATGAAACCGTGGTTGGCTGCGCTCGGGCCGCTTCCGTTCAGCTTGTTGGTGCGCCTCTGCTGGCACGGACCGATTTTCGAACTCGGCGCAGCTCTCCTTTACCTTGGCGGCTACATTGTCATGTGGCGCATCATCGGACTCGATCCGACAGATCGCGCGATCGTCGATCATCTTTTCAAAAAGAAAGCCACCGCGCCTGTCTCGCCGTAAAAAGGAAACGGGTTCCGTCTAGCTTCGCATAGGGCATTTGCGATGAGCGCCCGAGGGGCCAACGGCCGCGTGCACCGTGCCGCGCTCGAGCTGGAGCGACACCCCGCGCAAGGCGTGCACGCGTGAGTCTTCCTCGCCGAGGTAGCGCTGGATTCCCTCGCAGCTGAGCGAAACTTCGGCCTCCATGAATTTTAAGGTAGCCACACTCAGAGCGGCAGTGAAACTTTTTCGGTGCAGATCAGGTGGATTGAGCGCTCCGTCGCTTGATGACAGAATGCCCGCGAAGCCGGGACAATGAAGCATCGCGCGGCGGAGCGCGAGACCCACCCACGCCTCAGGCTGCGCCGCCTAAGTTGACTCGGGCGGAGCTCGCGAGCTAATCGCCTGCTAGATCAAAGCGAGAATGTGCCGGGCGTGAGTGCATCCCCAAAATTTTCCCTGCGCCGAGACAAAGAAAAGTGTAAACCCGCATTCGTGACAAAGAAGCTAAAATTGCTGTTCTCATTGGTGGTGTTGGTGGAGGCATTGCTTATTGCCTTCGCGCTTGTCCAGCGATACCCGACGTCTGGCGACGACTACTCCTACCTGTACCAAGCACAGCTCTTTGCCTCAGGAAAAATGTATGCGGAGAGTTCTTTCTACGACGAGGCCAATCCGCTCCACGACTGCGTCAGGACGAATTGCATCAGCGACAATCACGGCCGTCGATTCTCAAAGTACCCCCCGGGCGGGCCTGCTTTTCTCGCACTCGGCGCTCTGCTCGGAATGCCGTGGCTGATTAATCCGATACTTGGTGCCCTCCTCGCGTTTCTCATTCTGCGATATGTGGAGCAGCAGATGGGCAAGGAGCTGGTAAGAGTCACTGGATTTTTGCTGACACTTTGTCTTTTCTTTTCTTACTACGCGGCTTCGCTTCGTCCTCACATTGCTACCGCGCTCTTTGTGTTCGCGGCCTTTGTCGCCTACGACGCTGCGCAGCGCCGCCCTGGGTCTTCGCGACTGCTGCTCTTCAGCGCGGGCGCTCTCCTTGGCTATTCGTCCCTGATCCGATACATCGATTGGGTTCCTTTGGCCGCCTGGATTGGAGTGAGGCTGCTACGTCGCAAGAGGTTCTCCGAGCTCATTCTCTTTGGTGTTGGGTTTGGGCTTCTGGCCAGTGGTAACCTTCTTTATGACACACTCCTTTCGGGCGATCCGCTTCAAACACCTACCGCATTAAACCATTCACCGGGCATGCACGATCGTCTCATGATTTCATGGATTGGAATCCTCAGAACCGTGTCGCGCCTCGTAAATCTTCTCTGGGTTTTCCCACCATTCGTCCTGCTGGTCGTTTTCTGGAAACGCTACCAGGCTCCACCCAAGGTAAGAATGTACCTCGTCTTATTCTTAATGAACCTTGGGCTTTATTTCTTCTACCCAGCCTCCGGGGGCGGTCCCGGCCCGCGTTACCTCCTGGGTTACTTTCCATTCCTTCTTCTGGCTGTAGTCGATCTCTACAGATGGCTCGGGCGCGATGCTGCAGCTGGTTCGCGTCGCCTGTGGAACTATGCTCTCGCTCTCCAGATTATTGGCAGTGTCTCTTTTTTGGCGGTGCAAGGCTATTCCAGTTACTGCCAGCGAGACCTGGAACGGACAGCGGCACAAGCGGGAGATGGGAAAAAAATTTTCTTCCTTAAAACCGGCACCTACCCTGACATTGATAACGTCTGTGATTTTACTCGAAACCCACCTGATATCTCGTCCGCCAGTAGCCTCTATTTCAACTGGTGCGGCCAGCCGGAGCGGGATGCGCTTCTAAAACAGTTTCCCGGTCGCGAGGTCTTCGTTTACGAATATCCGGCTCACCTATCTCGGGTAGCCGATAGTCGGTAACTCCGCTCCCGCCGACAAGTTTACGATCGCCTCCGACCCCTTGCCGCGGATAACGTCCCGATAGGTAAAGTTGGTGCGATCTTACGGAAAAATACTGTAGCGCAAAATCGCGTAGATCGCCCGGAACCCATCTTTCCAATTCACTTTTTTGCCTTCACGGTAGGTCCGTCCGCTATAGGAAATGCCTACTTCGTAAATGCGACATCGCGTCTTCGCGAGTTTCGCGGTGACTTCCGGTTCAAATCCGAAACCGTTCTCACGAAGCCGAAGGCTCTTCAGCAGCGGCGCACGGAACGCTTTATAGCCGGTTTCGATGTCAGTCAGGTTAAGGTTCGTAAACATGTTCGAGAGCAGCGTCAAAAACCTGTTGCCGACCATGTGCCAAAAATAGAGCACGCGATGCGCCTGACCACCCATGAAGCGCGAACCGAAAACCGCGTCAGCCTTTCCGGAAAAAATCGGCTCGAGCAAGACCGGGTACTCACTCGGATTGTATTCCAGGTCGGCATCCTGCACCAGGATCACATCTCCAGTAGCCACGGCGAAGCCGGCGCGCAGAGCCGCGCCCTTACCGCAATTGTGTGGTTGATAGATGATTTGATCGGCCAACGACGAGACTTTCTCTTTAAGAACTGCTGCGGTGCCATCGGTTGATCCGTCATCCACGACAACGATTTCAATATTCGCCAGTGGCGCCCCCCGCACCGTCCGCACGATATATTCGATAGTTCCCACTTCATTGAAACAAGGAATGACAACCGAAACTTTCATAATCGCTCGTCTTGGAAAAATTCAACGCTCGGCGTTTGCTTCTTCTTCACGCTGACCTCTGACTCCACCTTCCGCCTTTACTAATACCCCAAAGAGAGCTGCGCTCCATTCATTCCACCCACCAGCGGCGAGGGAGACATGCCCCCGCGGGACGATTGTGATATCTTCGGCAAGCACATTTGTCGCGGGAGCAAGCCTGAACTAGGCGCTAGAACCACGAAGAGTGGCGACCGGCGCAAGCTGCGCCGCGCGCCGAGCGGGGACGTAGCTGGCGATGAAGACGGCGATGACCGCCAGGAGCGTGGCCCACAGGTAATGTTGCCAGTTCCACGCCACCAGAAAATGGTTTGCGTACCAAGATGCCCGGACCTGGATGGGGATTTTGGAAACGCCCAACGTGAAAGCGGCCCCGGCGATGCACCCGATCACCGAGCCCGCCGTGGCGATCATGGCGCCTTGCCAGAGAAAAATGGCCGAGATGTCGCGGGCGCGATAACCCATCGAGCGCAGGATCGCGATCTCCTTGATCTTTGAGAGGACGGACATGGTGAGGACGTTAAAGATTCCGAAGCCGGCCAGGAGGATTATGAGCGAGACCGTGATGGCGGCGGAAAGGCGCACGGTCATGAAGAGCTGAAGGTTGGCCTCTTCGCGGTCCTGCCAGCTCTGGGCTTCGTGTTGAAATAGATTTTCGAACGCGCGGGCGACGGTCGGCGCGCGCTCCAGATCGCGCAGTTTGTAAACGATCATCGAGGCAGCGAACGGTTTCCGCAGCAGAGTTTGCGCGACGCGGACGTGGCAATAAACCCGGACCGCATCGACAACCCCGACCCCGTTGCGCGCGATGGCGTCGATGGCGAAACGCCGGTACTCACCGCCGGGCGAAAGCAACTGGAGAGCATCGCCGGGTTCGACCTGGAGGAATTCGGCCAGACGTGAACCGATGATGATGGCGTTCGGGTTGTTCCGGAATTCGTCAAGGCTCCCGGCGGTCAGTTGCTGGGCAAGGTTGGTCGTCTGGAGGTGCGACGTGGCGTCGATCCCGAAAAGATCGACGGTGGCATTATCGAAGCCCGCGCGCGCGCTGACCGTGCCGCGCAAAACCGCCGAGCAGGCGGCGACATCGGCGAATTGCCGGCTGCGGGCTTGTATGCCGGCGCTTACATTCTCGCATGGCGGATCATTGGACTGGATCAGAGTGATCGGGCTGTGCTGGATCGTCTGTTTAAGCGCGAGGGCGCGCCCACTTCCAACTCCGTCTATCCCACCCAGCCCCAATGCGAAAATACGAACATGCAGTAAGCGGCAATACATCCCGAAATGGTGAGGTAAGCCCGGTTAAAGGCATTGCTCCGGCCTAACAAAGCGAGCGCGATCATGATTGGGAAAATGACCACGCCATATCGCGGAACGGAAGTCAGGTATCCCCAGGACGTGATAAAGAGGACCGTGGCGACGGCATAGACCGTATAGCTAAGTCGCAGCCGAAAAGCGGCAAACGTCGTTAGGCAGAGCAGGGCAATCGTGAAAGCAAAGTCGAGATAAGAGTCACGACTGTTTGTCCCCGAATGCGCCCGCTGAAAAAATGTTCCCAGCGTAATCCACGGCGGAGTAAGGGTGCGAGACCAGCTTGCCACGGCTTCAGTCCTGGAGAGGACATCCCATTCGCCGAACCGCCATCGGAAGAAAGCCAGGTGACTGGCCACGGCCGCCGGAACCAGAAGTAGCGCCAGGCAATCCAGTCTTACCTGCTTCCACTGAAGTTGTTTCTGATCGAGATACTCGAAGGCCAGAGCAATGATCAGCAGTCCGCCTGGCGGCCGGCCGACGGCGGCTGCAGCAGCGAGGATCCCGGCAACAAGCCAGCGGCCGCACCGGGCATAGTAGAAGGCGCTTAGGACAAACGCCAGAAACAGAGACTCTGAGTAGAACGCGGACAAGAACAGAGTCGTAGGGAAGACGCAGAGATAAAGGACGGCGCGAGCTGCGGTCGCTTCGTCATAGTCCAGGCGAACCAGCCGGTTAAGGTAAGCGAGTGCGACAAGGAGCGAGCCATTAGAGATGAGTATTCCGATCAAAAGCCATCCTGCATCACTTCGCCACGGAATGACGAAGTGCACCAAGCGAACTGCGTATGGATAGAGAGGAAAGAAGGCAACATTGGATTCCTGTCCCGGAGTAAATTGATAACCATTCTTCGCAATCGAGAGGTACCATTCACTGTCCCATCTGAACCACATGTTCACAAAAGGGTGAGTATCCGGGGAGAGCTGCCCGTTTATCGGGCTGACCATGTCGGTGCTTCCGATTTCGCGTTTGCCGCTTTTCAAAGGTGTCTTCACCAGGTGAAAACCGAGCCACGCCACAGCGATCAGCAGTATCCGAGTCGCAGCAAAAGGAGTTAAGACATCCCGGAAGAACCACCTGGGCCAGCGGCTTGGGCTCAACCAGTCTCCGGCTTGATAAAGGTGAATCGCGCGCATCATTTAGGCCACACGCTTTTTGTTCGTCTTTCGCGATCCAGTTACGCGCTCGATCCGCGCAAGGTGGCGACTGGCGCGAGCGACGCGGCCCGCCGCGCCGGCACATAGCTCGCGATGAAAACCGCGATGACGGCCAGCAGCGTTGCCCAGAAATAATGCCGCCAGTCCCAGGTGACTAGAAAGTGATTGGCGTAAACCAGGCCGCGGACCTGAATCGGGATGTGCGAGACGCCCCAGGTAAAGAGCGCGCCGACAATGCAGCCGATGATCGAACCGGCGGCCGCGATCATCGCGCCCTGCCAGAGGAAGATCGAGGAGATGTCGCGGGCCCGGTAGCCCATTGAGCGCAGAATGGCGATCTCCTTGATCTTCGCGAGCACCGACATGGTGAGCACGTTGAAGATCCCGAAACCGGCCAGGAGGATGATCAACGAGACCGTGATCGCGGCCGACATGCGCAAAGTAACAAAGAGCTGAAGATTCGCTTCCTCGCGGTCCTGCCAGCTTTGCGATTCGTGTTGGAACAGCGTTTCAAACTCGCGGGCCAGCGCCGGCGCGCGCTCGGGATCGCGCAATTTGTAGACGATCATGGAAGCAGAAAAAGGTTTGCGCAAAAGGGTCTGCGCGACCCGCACGTGAGAATAAACGCGGCCGGCATCGACTATGCCCACGCCGCTCCGCGCGATGGCTGCCACGGTGAAGCGCCGATATTCGCCGCCGGGCGAAAGTAATTGAATGGCATCGCCCGCGCCGACTTCGAGCGCTTCGGCGAGACGCGAACCGACGATGACGGAGTTCGGGTTGTTTCGAAATTCGTCGAACGTTCCCGCGATTATTTGCTGCGCGAGATTGGTGGTTTGGAGATGGTAGACGGGATCGATGCCGAAGAGATCGACGGTTGCGTTCTCGAAACCGGCGCGCGCGCTGAGGGTGCCGCGCAGGACCGGCGAGCAGGCGGCCACGTCCGCAAATTGACGGCTGATGCGCATGATCTCGGACGCGTTCGTGATGCCGCTGAGGAAATGGCGGCGCGGCAGGCCGGCGGCGTTGCCCGCTGAGGTTTTCGGCGGGACCATCAATCCGGTGGCGCCGGTTTGGAAACGTGAGCGCAGTACCAGCGCGCCATTACTGCCCAGCGTCGAGTCGATAAAATTTTTCGCGAACCCCTGAGTTTGCGCCTGCGTGCAAATGAAAATGGCTACGCCGAAAACGACGCCGCTCAGGCTCAGGATAAACGCGCGCTTGCGATGGCTGAGGAAGCGGATCGCAATGTAAAGAGGCGGGGTCACTTTTGTTCCGGCCGCGGTGCGATCTTCGCCACCCGTTGCCGGACCAATTTTCCCGGGCGCAATTTATCCTGATCGGAAAGAATGGCGCGGTCGCCTTCGGCAAGGCCGTCGAGGATTTCGGAGAAATCGAGCGTGCGATAACCGACCTTCACCGTGCGCGACTGCACGATGCCGTGTCTCACGATAAGCGCCTGGTCCACGACGATGGCGCGCGTTGGCAACAGAAGCGCGTTCTCGTGCGAGCCGGTGATGATGTTCATTTCGCCGGTCATGCCGGCCATGAGATTCTCAGGCGGATTCTCCAGGTCGAGGACGATGGTGTAACGCTGCGTTTCCGGATCGGCCGACGGCTGGATCGCGGAAACTTTGGCGCTGAACTGGCGGGTGCGGAACGCGTAGACCTGCACCACCGCCGTCATGCCCACTTTCACTTCGCCCACATCTTCTTCGTCCACTTCGCCGCGCACGTAATTCTTCGGCGACGAGATCGTGAACAGCTCGGCGCGGTCCGCCACGAGCTCGCCATCGATGGTCTTGATCGCGGTGAGGAGGCCGTCCATCGGCGCGCGGATTTCGGAATTCTTCAGCTGGGCTTCGAGTTTCTGGCGCGTCTCCTCAAGCATGGCGAGGTTGCGGTCGCGCTCGATCCTCTCGCTCTCGAGCAGTCCGCGGAGGCGGTTCACTTCGCTCTTGGCCTTCTCGTGCTCCACCGCGGGGACATTGCTGAGCGCGGTCAATTTTTCGAGGCGGCCCAGATTGTCCTCTGCCACCTTGAGCGCCTCGGTGGAAGGCAACGGAAGTTCGGCCCGCTGCGTCGCGGCCTGAAGGTCGGCACGAGCCTGTTTCAAGAGACGCGCGGTTGTTTCATCCGCGATGGTCGCGAGCAATTCTCCTTTCTCGACCTTCTTCCCGATCGCACCGCGCCCGGCCGAAAGTGGCTCCGCCAGTTGAATGAAGCCGGCATTCTGCGCGCGCACGGGAACCAGCAGCGTGGATTCGATCCGGACCGTGCCGTAGATCGCCGAGATGGCCGTGCCGCGGCGCACCACTACGATCTCCGCCACCGGCAGCGTGAGAAAATAAATCGCGCCGAAGACCAGCAGCACTCCGGCGACGGCAACCCAGATGTATTTCTTCGGGTAGGAAAACTTCAACGGCTGCACCTAATGCAACTTTCCGGCGGTGTCCCCGGAAAATTGAAAGTAGCGGCCGGTCGCGCGATCCCATTCGGCGCGCGCCACGTTTTGTTGATACGCGGCGGACAAGAGAGCGCTTTTGGTTTCGAGGAAACTTCCCTCGGCCGTGCGGAATTCCAATTGCGAGGAAAGCCCCTCGGCCAGGGTCCGCTGCACCACGGTCACATTCTGCTCGGCGCCGGCGACGGCCGCACTCAACGAATTCCAGCGCCCCTCGATCGCGTGAAAATTATTGTGGATGCGTTTCAGCTCGAGCGAGACGTTGGCTTCGAGCTGGTGAAGCGAAATTTCGTTCATCTCGCGAATGGCGCGCGCGCGCATGACCTGGCCGCCGACCTTGCCATTATCCACCACGCGCCAGGTAAAGGCGACGCCGACGGTTCCTTCCGACGAAATGATGTTGTCGGAACTGCGGGGCGAGCCACCATTGGCCGTGTGAACGGTGATCGGGATATAGGTGCCCGTGATCGTTGCATCGAGCGCAGGGTAATAGGCCGCTTCGATGATTCGCTGGTCCTCTCCCGCGGCGCGGACCAGGAGGCGGGCGAGTCTCAAATCAGCGCGATCTTCGAGCGCCGCCGTGGTCTCTGATGGCAGATCCAGGTTCGTGGCCGCGAAGGTCAAATCTCCTTCCGGCCGGACCTGGTTTGCCGTCGGCCCTAGATTTTCTCCCATGCAAGTGGCGAGCGTGAGCAACGCGCCGTCATAAAGGCGGCGCACATCCTCGATGCGCGGATCGAGTTCGCGCTCGAGCAATTGCGCAGTGACCATCGCGCCGCGGTCGGCGCGTCCGGCCTGGTAGCGCTCGGCTTGCGCGGTCACGTTTTCGGCGAGTCGCTGCCGTTGCGCTTCACCGAGGGTGCGAAGCGAATCGTTAAAGAGCGCAGTGTAAAACGCGATCCGCGCGGTATGAAGTTGCTGCACAACCGCGACATTCAAGCGCTGCTCCGCGAGCAGAACTTCGATGTCGCCGCGGCGGCGCGAAGCCGGAACAGCGGCGTCGAACAACGCTTGCGTGAAAAAGCCGCGACCAAATCCAAACGGCTGGTTGGCTGATTGCCCCGCGCGTTTTCCGCCCTGGTCGCCGCCGAGGATTTGAATTCTCGCGTCGGGCAAACCATTCGATCGCAAGACGAGGCGGCGGCCCACGGCTTGTTCGAGCGCGAGCTTCGCGTCGACGATCATGGGATTTTTCTCGAGCGTTCTCGCGAGGGCTTTATCGAGAGAGAGAGCCTGCGCATTAGCCGCGGCGCAAGCGATCGCAGCCGTGATGACGAGCGCGAATCGTTTCATCGCGCGCCTCCCAAAGTTGACGGTGGCGCCACGACCTCTGCGATCGGTTTCCCGGGCGAATCGCTTTTCGTCTTCGCGGCAAAATCAAGCGCCTTCGGTTCGCGCGCAGAGGCGCGCGCCAGCCGCGCGAGCGCGACATTATGAAGATAGATTGCGCCCAACCGTGTCGTGCGGGTGCGCGTCACGTCCGAGGCCGCTTGCAAAATATCGAGCTGTGTTCCCAAGCCGGCGCCGAGATTGCCTTTGGCGATTTCGAGCGATTCGTCCGCGTTTTGCACGTTACGCGTTTCGGATTCCAGGATCCGGCTCGCTTGTTGCAAATCGAGAAACGCACTTCGCACATCTGACGCGACCGATAGCCGCGCCGCTGCCAGCGCCTGGATCGCTGCGTCGCGCCGGGCCCGGGTCGCCTGCATCCGGCCGCGCGTCGCGAATCCGTCGAAGATATGCCAGCTCGCATTTACTCCGACGATGTAGCCGTGGTTGAACTCCGCTCCGACGAGCGGGTCGTTTTCGCTATACAATTCGTAGCCGGTGAACGCTTCCACGCGCGGACGCGTCTCGCTTCGGTCGAGGATCAGTTGCTGGTTTTCGATCTCGACATCGATTTCGCGCGCCTTGATTTCCGGCCGGGTCACGTCGGCGTAGGCGAGGCACTCGTTCAAATCGGGATGGCGCGGAAAATATTCGAGCGGGCCGGCCGCCTCGAAGGCCATCGATTTCGCGCGCGCATCCATCCCGAGCAGTTGGCCCAGTTTCAAATAAGAATTTTGGAGCTGCGTCTGCGCGTCGATCAGCTCGGGCTGTTCGTTCGCGAGCGCGACCTCGGCGCGGCTCACGTTCAATGCGCCCACGGTTCCCGTCTCGAAGCGTTGCCGTTGCGTCTTGAGTTCCTCCTGGAAAACCTGCACCGACTGTTCGCGCACATGGATCTTGGCCTTGTTCAAGAGCAGCTCGAAAAACGCGAGGCGCACATCCATCGACACGCGATTCACGAGCGCCTGATATTCGAGCACGCGTTTGTCGTGATTTAAGCGCGCGATGGCCACCTGGCTCGTGATCGCGCCGCCGGTATAAAGACTCTGCACCACGCGGACCGACGCGTCGTAATCTTCGGGGCGAAGACGCGACGCCTCCTGGCGTTCCCGTCGCCGCAGCAAACCGGTGGAGACGACCGAGGGCAGAAAGCCCGAGCGTGCTTCGATCACGCCGCCGCGCGCCGCGTCCACCTGTTTGCTGGCGATCGCGATCTCGATGTTCTGTTTCTTCGCCACCGCGATGGCGTCCTCGACCGTGTAGGTGGGATCGGCCGTGCCGATCCGGGCCGACGCCAGAAGAAGGATTACGATTCGGGCGCTACGCCGCATGGGCTCTATCTCAGTGGCAGGGCTTGGTTTTTCAATCAAAATCCTCGGCACTTGGGCCTCTTGCCGGGCCGGGAGCCAGCCAATCCCACAATTTTAGAGCGCCTCGTCCGGGATTGCGCTCCGCAAATATGGCAATATTGTGCGAGCAGCAACGGCTAGTTTGGAGTTTTCTTGTAATGAACAAAATCAGAATTGCCATCGTGGGAGTCGGGAACTGTGCCAGTTCGCTGCTCCAGGGCATCAACTTTTATCGAGGGTCTTCCGGCAACGGTGCTGATGTCGGGTTGATGCACAGACGAATCGGCCCTTACGAACCGCAGGATATCGAAGTCGTCGCCGCCTTCGACATCGATCGCCGGAAAGTCGGGCTCGATGCCGCCGAGGCCATCTTCGCGCTCCCGAACTGCACGAAAATTTTCTGCGACAAGATCAGGCCCACGGGCGCCATCGTCATGATGGGTTGCGTCTTTGACGGCTATCCCGCGCACATGCAGGAGTACGATGCGCAGCGGACCTTTCTTCCGCTCGAAAAAGAATCGACCCGCGAACAGATCATCGAAGAGCTGCGCAATTCCGGCGCGGAGATCATGGCAAATTATCTGCCGGTCGGCTCGGAGGAGGCCACGCGCTTCTACGCCGGCTGTGCGCTCGAAGCCGGGCTCGGCTTCGTCAATAACATTCCGGTCTTCATCGCGAGCGACCCCGTTTGGATAAAGCGCTTCGAGGACAAAAATCTGCCGCTCGTGGGCGACGACATCAAAGCGCAGATGGGTGCGACGGTTTTGCACCGGACCATCGTCGATCTCTTCCGCAAGCGTGGCGTGAAGGTCGAACGCACTTATCAGCTCAACACCGGCGGCAACACCGATTTTCTCAACATGCTGAATCGGAGCCGCCTCGCTTCGAAGAAAACTTCTAAGACCGAGGCAGTGCAATCGGTCATCGGCACGCGCCTGGCCGATGACAACATTCACATCGGCCCGAGCGATTACGTTCCGTGGCAGAACGATAACAAAATTTGTTTCATTCGGGTTGAGGGAAAACTTTTCGGCGACGTGCCGATGGAGCTCGACATAAAACTCTCCGTGGAAGATTCGCCGAACTCCGCCGGGGTGGCGATCGACGCGATCCGTTGCTGCAAGCTTGCGCTTGATCGCGGCAAAGGCGGCGTCCTGCATTCCGCGTCCGCGTTTTTTTCGAAGCATCCGCCGATGCAGATGACCGACGACGAAGCCTATCGCAACGTCGAAGAGTTCATCAGCGGCGAGCGCGAGAGCTAAGTCATCCCGAGCGGAGCGAAGCGGAGTCGAGGGACCCCGGCGAAAGTCGCGCGACGTGCAACGGGATCCCTCGACTTCGCTCGGGGATGACAGCGATTTGTTGTCAACGTCGATCCGGCGCGTCCCACAAGGACGCGGCTACAGAAGAGAGCTGCTCTGCCGGCAACGCGCGCAGGCGCGTCCATTCAGTTTCCAGTTCATCCGTCTCATACGACATGAACTGGCCCGTGGCCGTCGCGAAGATGCCGGCTTCGACTTCCAGCTTCGTGATCTCGCGCACCGCTTTCCAATACGCGGCGATCTGCGGCCGATAACGCTGCCGTAACTTCTCTTCGTCGCCTGCGGCGATCCGGTTTGTCTTCCAATCGACGAGCAGACATTTGCCTGCGGCGGTGTCGACCACGAGCAGGTCGATCACGCCTTCAACGCAGGCGTGATGATCGATGCTCCAGACGAACGGGAACTCAGTGTGAGCGCGCGCGGCGTTGCCTGAGAGGAACCGGCTCAAGATCGAGTCGCCGCGCAAACTTTCCCGGACGAGTTTCCATTCGGCGGTCGCGCGCCGTTTGTCAGGCGAACTCGTCAGGTGTTGCCCCAAAATCGCATCCGCCGCCTCGATTCCGGATTGCCAGGGCATCTCTTGCAAGAGCGAGTGCCACCAACTGCCATACAACGTCGCCGGCGTATCCGGAGTCGAGCGACCGATGATCATCGAGGGCGCATTTTCACTTAACTCGGTCGCGGAGCCTTCCGCATCGTAACCGCTCGGATTGAATTTGTGCACGAAGTCAGCCGCGCGCCGTCCCGCCGTCTGCACTTGCTTTCGATCGATGCTCGGCGGCGATATCGGCGGCCGATCGGTTTCCCCTTTCAACTCCAAGGCCGCTGCGGAAGTCAGCGCGCACGCTTCGGGTTTTGCCGATAACGCTTCGAACTGCTCTGAATTCTCGTCGCCGTGGAGAAGCGTCAGTTGCGCTCGGCTCGAAAGCGTTCCTTTTACATCTAGAAAAAGTTCGCGATCGAGCGCGAGCACGAGCGTGTGGCGGGCTCGCGTGGTCGCGACGTAAAGCAGCCGTTGCATCTCTTGTTGCTCCGAAAGCGTCCGCGCTTTTTTCACTTCGTCCGACGGATCTTCCTTGCTCAGCGCGACCAGCATTTCGCCCGAGCCCGGCGTCTTGATCAGCGATGGATAGCGCGGGACCGGTGATCGGATGTCGCGGGCAAGAAATGGCACGATCACCGCCTGCCACTCCGAGCCCTTCGCCTTTTGCGAAGTGATCAATTGAATCCCATCTTCGGAGGAAAGGCGCACATCGCGCGGCGTCTCGAAATCCGCGCGCAACTTCTCCGCGAAATCCGCGAGGGTGGCTCCCTGGGCTTCGGCTTCCGCGGCGAGGGCCAGGAGCGAATCCAATTCCCTCGGGAGATCACCGAATTCCTCCGGTGGAAGCGACGCGAGCCGTTCCCGCAATTGCGTTTCACTCACCAGGATGGTCAGCGCTTCGAAGAGCGATTTGCTCTCCAGGTTTTCCCGCGTTTCCGCCAGCGAGCGAAGACGGGACGAAACGATTCCGACCGCAGTCCTCGGCTCGTCGATTCGGAAACGGCTGCCTTCGCCTTCGGCAAACATCGCCAAGTCGTGATCTGAAATGCCGAACACTTCCCGCAGCACGCCGGCGATTTCGTACGCGTTGAGCGGGTCGGCCACGATCGTGCAGAGTGCCGTCAACCACGCGTGGGCGGGACTGTCCGCTTTGAAGGCGCTCTCCGATTGCATCGCCACCGGCATTCCGATTTTGCGCAGCGCGGTCGCCATCGTGCGGAGCCAAACTTTGCGCGGACACAAGATCGCGACGTCCCGCCAGGAATTCGCCCGCAATTTTTCCAAACCCGTCTCTTTGATCCAACGCGCGAGCGCGTCGGCTTCGATGTTCGCTTTCTGGTAATCCTTGAGTTTCCCGCCCTTCGGCAGCAATCCGCCCGCGAGCGAAACGCGAATCACCTGACCGGGCAGAACCTCCGGACGCGGCTGCATTTCCACGAAGCGAACCTGCCCATCCGCGTCGTCCAGGATCTCGCGAAACGTGCGATTGATGAAATCGACCTGCGTTTGATCGAGCCGAAACGTGACCGAGAAAGTCAGCTCCGTCGCGGAGCCGCTCTCGACCAGCGAATCGTGAATTGCCCGATAATTTTTGAGATCGGCCCGGTCGCGATAAATCGACTGTTGGAAATCGCCGACCATGCAGAAGCGTCCGGATCTCGGCGGGTCGGTCCGCGTCTCCAGCCAGCGTCCAGTCGCGTCGGGCGGCCGCGTGATTTCGAGCAGGACCGAGAATTGGGCCGGATCGGTATCCTGCGCTTCATCGAGAATGACGCGGAAATTCTGTTCGCGCACGCGCCGCGCGGCGGAAGGATGCTGGAGCAATTCATCCGCGAGCGCGATCTGATCGGCGTAAGTAACAACGCCGCGTTCGAGCCGGAAATCGCGGTAGTCGCGTTGCACTTCCGCGGCCACGCAGAGCGCGGCATCGGCGACCCATCGTCGCAGCGGCGTGAACGCTCCCCGCCAGCGCCCGGAAAATTCCTTCGCGTTCGTCGAACAAATCGGCCAGCGCAGAAATTCCCAATCGGCATTGTATCTCTCCTCCCAATCCGCGAGTTCGGCTTTCGAGTTGATGATGTTGGCCTGTCCGCTTCCTTTCGCGGCCACCGCGTGGACCGCGCTGAAATCGAGTTTCGGACACGGCCCGATTTCGCCGGGCCGCAAGAGCGCGGAGCCGGCGCGCCGGCCCAGCTCCATGATGTCGCGCGCTTGCGCGAGCCGGAAGAGGGCCGCGCGGTTTTCCTTGCTCAACGCCGCGCCGAGCCGCGTCTGTTGCTGCACGAATTCCTGCCAGAGATCTTCGTCGTCCGTGATCAACTCGAGCGGCGCGGGCAGGCCAAGATAATGTCCGTAGTTCGTGAGCAGCTTCATGCAGAAGGCGTGGATCGTTCCGAAGAACGCGCGGTTGAACGCGCTCACAATTTCCGCGGGAAGTTTGTCCTCGAGGATTTGCTGCCGGGTGCGTTGCTGCATCTCGTCCGCCGCGCGATTCGTGAAAGTGACGACGACGAGCTGCGGCAGGATTTCGCGCGCGTTTGGAGCGCGTGCGATCTGCAAAACGCGATCGGTGATCGCGCGCGTCTTCCCCGAGCCCGCGGAAGCCACGACGGAAAAATTGCGGTCGAGTTCTTCCGCGAATCGACGCCGCTCGGATTGATCGCCCGGTTCTTTTGGCTCCTTATTCATTTTTTTGCAGCTATCGAAGAGAGGCGCCTGCGCCGTCCGACATTTCGAACGTCGTCTTGATTCTTCGGTGACTGAATAAAGCGCCCGTAGGGGGCGGCGGAACTAGAGCCCGGAGTGAAGCGTAGCGGAACTCCGGGTTGAATATCTACAGCGACCAAGCCCCTGAAAAGGGGCGGTGGAACGATCGGCGACGTTGGCACCGTGGGAGTTGGCGGGACACAAATTCCGTCACCCCTTGAAGGGGTTCGATGGAGAGGGAATGAAATCCCGGAGCTTCGCTGCGCTTCGCTCCGGGCTGTAATCCTGCGCGCCTCCAGCGCTGTGCGCGGCACGGTTTCCGTCACCCCTTGAAAGGGGTTTGACACGGAGGGTGCGATATCCCGGAGCTCCGCTGCGCTCCGCTCCGGGCTGTAATCCTGCGCGCCTTCGGCGCTGTGCGGGGAGACTGCGCCTCCCGCGTTATTCGCGAAAACATCGAACCGTTGGTCCTGAAAAAAAAGGATGAGCGTTTTCACCAGTAGAAATCGTCCTCTTCTTTGGCGAGGGCGGGGTGAGTCAGCTCCCAGCGTTGCTCAAGAATTTCCTGTTCAACCGCGAGAGTAGCGAGCGGATATTGCCGCGCGAACGCCCACGGGGAGCGCAGCATCCCATACAGGCCGAAGACTCCCGTTTGCTGCATGCGCGCCAGCTCTCGAAAGATATCTGCCTCGGCGTCCATCTGTTCGACGGAAAGTTGTGGCGCAACCGGTTTCACCGCCGGCGACAACAAACTGAGGAACACGCGGCGCGCTCCAAGTTGCCGTGCCGCGAGCCCATAGAGAGCGAGTTGCAACGCGGAGCCGTCCAGAATTTTTTTGTGAAGCTGCGATTTCCTCTTTTCCGTATCCTCGCGTGCGGGAACGAGGGCTTTCTTGTTCACGCCGGTCTTGTAATCAAGAATCCAAAGCTCTTCGGCTTCGAGAGTGCTGACTTCCTGCCGGGCGAGGAGAAGATCGATCCGGCCGCGAAACATTAGCGACGCATCTCCTGCGACGCGCACTGGTTCCTCGCCATCGATCGTCCACTCCGCCGCCATCCAGGGCCAGCCTTCGATCGTCGCGAGTTTCGCCCCGAGGACGCGCGCGAGGCAGAACGCATTTTGCCAGCCAGAGTTCCACCAATCTGGCACCGATTTCCCGGCGGATTGGCAGAGTCGTTTGATCTCCGCGTATTTTTCTTCGGCCGCGGTCCGGATGCGTTGGTCGATTTCGGCGGCGCCCGGAAGCCGCGCGAATTTCTTTTCTGTGTCGGCGCCGGCGACATTCGCCAGCCAGCGGTGGACCCACTGCCCGGTCGCCGCGCTCCAGGGATTGGTTTCATCCTCCGTGCCTTCCACGCCCAAATATTTTTTCAACCAGACAAGCGCGGGCGATTTCAGCAGCGCTTCGAACTCGCTCACGCTCAAAGTCGCGATCCGCTCCGCCGGCGAATGAAGCGCAAAGTCGTACACGCCGGAAGCCGCGGCGGGATCACGCCGGGCGTCGTAGGCGAGACGCGTCTGGCTCACGTCGGCGGGCGGCGCTGCTTTTCGTTTCGTTTGTGGGCTAGCCGATTGCAGCCACGCGGCCGTCGTGCGCTGCAATTCTTTCATCGTCGCCTGCGTCAAAGGCTGCCGATGCGTTTCCTGATAGAGGTGCGAAAAAAGTTCGCTCGGATTCCAGAGGCGGTCGGGCGCGGATTCCTGCACGAGACTCGCGCCGATCGCGATGCCCTCAGAGGCTGATTCGACCAGCGTGTGAAATTGCCGGAGCGCGATCTGCCGCTGCTCCGACGGCCCGAGATAAAGCGAATGGTTTTCCCGTACGCTAGTGTGTCCTTCGCCCTGGCTGCCCTGTTTTGCCGCGCGACGGTTGAGCTGCTGGATGCCGCGATTGAAATTCTGGATCTCTTCTTCGCGCGCGAACTCACCTTTTTCCGGCGGCGGCCAGCTTCCTTCGTTCCAGCCCGCGAAAATGAGATGCGACCATTCCTGCCCCTGCGCCTGCGCGACGGTCAGCAGTTGCACGCGGGCGTAAGGATGATCGCCGACCGCGTCGCGGCCCGCGCTGAACGTCGAAGCGATTTCTTCCAGCCAGCGCAAGAACAACGTTCGCGAAAAATTGGCGGTCACCTTGTCCGCCCAGTCGCCACTGTGATTTACGACTTCCATCCAGTGTCGCGTCCACTTCAGACACGTGAACGCTTTTCCGGTCGCACCGAGGAATTCCGAAAAACTTCCGCGCGCGGGAAGGAATTGAATCAATTGCAACACGCTCGCGACTTCCTGCATTTTTTGTCCGGGATCGGCGACGCAGAGCTGCTGCAAGACGGCGAGGTCGTCGACCAGAATCTGAGCGTGGGCGGAGCGCAGCGTGTGTTCAAAGCGCGGGAGCGTCAGCTCGGGAAATAATTTTTCCCGAGTCCGCAGCGCCCTCAGAAAGCGAACGAGCGAGTTGATCCGCGGTCCGCGCTGAAGCTGCAACCACGCGCGCCATTCCGCCGATTCGAATAAACCTGGGACCGGGTGTCCGAAGCCGTCGTTGTGGGGAACGGCAAGTTTCGCGAGTGCGCAGGCGACCAAACGAGGCAGCGATCCCGCGCCCCCAAAGATCACGCCGACGCGCGTGCATTTTTCCTCCGCTAGGAATCGCAGACACATCAGCGCGACGGCGTCCGCTTGCTCCGATGCGTCAGAGCCGACGACAAATGAGCAATTCGCCGGGCGAACCGCGGCACCTTGCATCTCGGCCTCACTGAAAAAGCTGTCGCTGGTTTTGCTCGCCTTCGGCCAAATCGGCTTCGCTTCGCCCAGAGCTTCTTCCCACGAACCGATCCAGCACGCGTCAATGCCGCTCAGATTTTCTCGCGGATATTCCAGCACGACCGTTGCATTCTCCGCGGCCGCGGCCGCCGCTCGAAGAAGGAACCAGTGCGACCAATGGGCTGCGTCGAAACCGGTGAGCAGGAGGTTTGCGAAGACTGGCGGCCGCGATGCGGACTGCGCCATCGCCTCGCGGTCAAATTGCGCGACGAGAGAGAAATTGCAGGCACGCAGTTGTTCTCGAAATCGCCGCACGATTGGCTGAAACGCTGGCAGTTGGAGCGCGTCGAAATTCCAGCCCGCCATCTCCAGCCGATCGAGCGTGCGCAGAAGGTGATCCGGCGCGCGCACGACCGCTTTCGCCGCGAGATTGTCCGCGTTTGATTCCTGCTCCGCCGATTTGCGCAGCGTTTCTTCCGCGGCGATTGCGAGCAGCAATCGAAGGTGTTCGCGCAAGGGCAGCCTCCGATCGCTCGCGCCGGTGAGCAAATCTCGCAGCCCGGCCGGAGTAGCGAACTGAATGCCGAGATGCGATTGAGCGTCCTGGAGCAGGCGCGCTTTGAGCGCATGCGCGTGGCTTCGCGTCGGCACCACGACCAGTGACGGCAGAGTTTGTTTCCACGAGACAGGGAGCGTCTCCTCAAACCAGCTCCGGATCGCGCCATCCCATGCGTCGCGCGGCGACGGCGCAATTCGGAGTGCTGTCTTCCGTTTCACGCATCCACTTTAGCAGACCGGACGGACAAACGCTGTCCTGCAGCAGAAGAAAACCCGAGCGCTAGTAACCTTTCATCCTTTTCCCGTCCTTCTTTTCGGATCGGAAACAAGGACGTGGATTTTCGGAATGCTGCGGGTCGTCGTCGACACCTCGAGCGTGTGCGGCCCGGCTTGCGCTGGCGTGAAAAAGCTCTCGGCCACTTTCCCGTTTTGGGCGACGACATTTTCGAAATGGATTTGTTTGCCCGCTGCGTCGGTCACTGTCAGGACGAAACTGACGACCCCAAAATTTCTCTGCGCGACAGCGGCGTCGTCCGCTTCTTTCGGCCAGACCTGGAGCTTGTGTTTCACGCCCGGATGCTCGACCACGAATTCAATTTTCCCGACGTCAGTTTTTTCGCCGGGAAGAAGCTCCGAACTTCCGGCCACTTCAGTCTCCACGAGGGTGGTTCCGCCGGGGCTGCATGACCAAAGCAGGAGCACGGTTCCGACCGCGCCGCTCACCGCCCAGACTTTTGTCCAGCGTCGAATCAAGATCCAGAAGGTCACACGTAATTGTTAGATCAAGGAGGGGCGGTTTCCAAACCGCCCTTCTTCTCTGCTTCTAACTTTTCTCCGCGCGGCTCGGTCCGTTGCGCTGGCGCGCGCTGGGTGTTAGCCTCGCCGCTCCGCGCATGAGCCAGAATTACAAGGACACTCTCAACCTGCCGAAAACGGATTTTCCGATGAAGGCAAACCTCGCCACGCGCGAGCCGGAGATGCTCAAGAAATGGAATGAGGCCGGCCTCTACGAGCAGATCCAGGCCGCGCGTGCCGGCGCCGAGTTGTTCGTCCTGCACGACGGACCGCCCTTCGCGAACGGCGACGTCCACATGGGCACCGCGCTCAACAAAATTCTGAAAGATCTCGTGGTGAAATCGAAAACGATGGCCGGCTTTCGCGCGCCGTACGTGCCAGGCTGGGATTGCCACGGCTTGCCGATCGAATACAAAGTCGTGAAAGAATCGCGCGGACTTTCGCCGCTCGAGGTGCGCCAGAAATCGGAAGCGTTCGCGCGCAAATTTGTCGACATCCAGCGCGAGCAATTCAAGAGGCTCGGCGTCTTCGGCGATTGGGAGCATCCGTATCTCACGCTCGATCCGGCTTACGAAGCGGAAATCCTCCGCGCCTTCGCGGTCTTCGTCGAGAAGGGTCTCGTTTACGAAAGCATGAAGCCGGTCTTCTGGAGCACCGGCGCGCAGACCGCGCTCGCGGAAGCGGAAGTGGAATACCAGGATCGCGAAGACACGACTGTTTACGTGAAGTTTCCGATCGTCAGTGGCGAACTCGCGGGGAAAGCGAGCATCGCCATCTGGACGACGACGCCGTGGACATTGCCGGCAAATCTCGCGATCGCGGTCCATCCGAAGGAACTTTATGTCGCGCGGGAGTTCAAAAATGTGGGAGGGGCCTCAGCGCCCCGACTGAGCGGTGAGGCTACAGAAGTCGGGGCACTAAGGCCCCTCCCACATTCCGAAACACTCGTGCTCGCCGCTTCTCTGGTGGATAAGTTTTGCGCCGCCACCGGTTTCGAACCGACCGGCGAACCGATCAGTTCGTTTCCCGGCAGCAAGCTGGAAGGCCTTGCCGCGCAACATCCATTCCTGGCGCGCACCTCCGCCATCTTCGCCGCCGATTTCGTCACGATGGATACCGGCACCGGCGCCGTCCACATCGCGCCCGGCCATGGCGAGGACGACTACTCGTTAGGCCGGAAGCACGGGCTGCAGATTCTGTCGCCGGTGGACGATCACGGCCGCTACACGGATGAAGCCGGTTTGCCGAATCTCACCGGCAAATACGTTTTCGATGCGAATGCCGACATCGTGGCGCTGTTACGCGAGAAGGGGATGCTCATCAGCGCAGCAGCCTACCAACATTCGTATCCGTATTGCTGGCGCTCGAAGACGCCGATCATCTTCCGCGCGGTCGAACAATTTTTCATCCGCATCGATGCTCTCCGCGCAAATGCGCTCGCGGCGATCAAGGATGTGCGTTGGATTCCGCCCTGGGGCGAGAACCGCATCTCCGGCACGGTGGAATCGCGGCCCGATTGGGTGATCTCGCGCCAGCGGAGTTGGGGCGTGCCCCTGCCAGTTTTTTATTCGGCGGAAGCCGAAGCGATTCTCGATCCGAAGTGGATTCGGAAACTCGCCGATCTCGTTGCGCAACGCGGCTCAAACGTCTGGTTCGAACTGGATGACGCCGCGCTCGCGCTTGAGCTCGGGTTGCCGGAGGGCACGCGCCATCGCAACGACACGATCGACGTCTGGATCGACTCTGGCGTCTCGCATTACGCTGTCCTGGCCACGAACCCCGCGTTGCGCGATCCGGCCGACATGTATCTCGAGGCGACCGATCAGCATCGCGGCTGGTTCCAATCGTCGCTCATGACGAGCGTAGCGCTGCACAATCGCGCTCCTTACAAAGCCTGCGTCACGCACGGATTCGTCGTAGATGTCGACGGCAAGAAAATTTCGAAATCGAGCAGCTACAGCAAGCCGATGGATGCCGGCCATTTCGTGGCGAAGCACGGGGCGGATATCGTGCGGCTCTGGGTGAGCAGCATCAATTACACGGATGATGTTCCGTTCTCGGAGGAAATGTTCACGCGCTTGGGCGACACCTACCGGCGCATCCGGAACACGCTGCGAATTCTGCTCGGGAACTTGTCCGATTACGATTCGTCATCCCGAGCGCAGCGGAGCGAAGTCGAGGGACCCCGTGGAGCGTCGCCCGACGTGTCACGGGGTTCCTCGACTGCGCTCGGAATGACGGAGACGTTGGTCGATCGCTGGATCCTGGATCGGCTCGAAAACGTGATCGCGGATTGCCGCGCTGCCTACGCCGCCTACGAATTCCACAAGGTTTATCACACGCTTAACCAATTCTGCGCCGTCGATCTGAGCAGCCTGTATGTCGACATCACAAAAGACCGCCTGTATTGCGATGCGCCCGATTCGCTGCGTAGACGCGCGACACAAGCTGCGATGCATCGAATCTTCGATGCGCTCTGCCGGCTGCTCGCGCCCATTGCCGTTTTCACCGCGGAAGAAGCGTGGAGTTTTCTCGGCCGCGCCAGCTCCGTTCATCTCGAAGTTTTCCCCGAGCCGAACGATGAATTTCGAAACCCGACGGCTAGCAGTCAGGTGACCCAGCTCCTGGCTTTGCGCGCTGTCATCGGCCAGGCGGTCGAGCGCGCGCGCCAGGAAAAGTTGATCGGCAATGCGCTCGAGGCGGCTGTCCTTTTGCGCTGCGAACAAGACGTCATCGCCGGCATCCCGCACGAAGAGATCGAGGAGTTCTTCATCCTAAGCGATCTGAAAATCGAACCGGGGAAAGAACCGGTCGCGTTGATTTCGAAGACGGCCTCCAAAAAATGTGCCCGTTGCTGGCGGCATCGGCCGGCTGTCGGCGTGAGCGCGGCGCATCCGGAATTGTGCGATCGCTGCGAGGCGGTGGTCGAAAAGAAAAGCAGACAGGATTTACAGGATTAACGAGATTCCCAAATCGCTAATTCACTAATTCGTCAATTCGCTGAATGAAATTCATTCTCTTCTTTTCGCTGCCGCTATACGCGCTGGATCAACTGACCAAGTGGCTGGTTCTGACCCGTGTCCCTGCGGAAGGCAGCGAAGTCATTCCCGATTTCTTCAGTCTGGTGCACGTGACCAATACCGGCGCGGCCTTCGGTTCGTTCCGGAACAACAACACTTTCTTCATCGTCCTGTCGTGTGTGGCGCTCGTGTTTGTTGTCGCGCTGCTGCTGCGGCGGCGCGTGCCGGACACGTGGCGTGACGTTTCGCTGGCGTTGCTTCTGGCCGGGGTGATAGGAAATCTCACCGACCGCCTACTGCATGGTCACGTGATCGATTTTTTGCTTTTCGATTTGCACATCCCTTTCGCGCACCCGTGGCCCGCCTTTAATGTCGCCGACTCCTGCATCTGCATCGCGGTCCTCTTCTTCATCCTTCACTCGTTCAAGCACTCGAGAAAGACTGAAGCGCAAGGCGAACTGTAACCGCGGCACTCTGTCGCCGCTTCTTCAATCAAGGCGGCGGCGATTCCAGTCCGACGTGCCCTTCCGGCAGATAGAAAAACAGGATGCCGAGGATCAGGTAAACGGAGAGAAGCTGGACGCCCTCGATCCAGTTGGTTTCGCCGTCGCCGCTGATCTGAAAGATGATGTAAACCGACGCCACCATGGCGAAAATCTCCGGGAGCGAAAACTCCAGGTTCATCGGACGACCGAGGAAGTAGGAAAGAAAGACCAGGAGCGGCGCGACGAAGAGCGCGATTTGGAGACTCGACCCGATCGCGATCCCCACGCTCAAGTCCATTTTGTTTTTCAACGCCATCACGATTGCAGTCGAATGCTCGGCCGCGTTACCCACGATCGCCACGATGATCACGCCGACGAAAACTTCGGTGACACCAAACGAGGCGCGGACGCTTTCGATTGTTCCCACCAGAAACTCCGAAAGCAGCGCCACAACGCCGGTCGCGACCACCAGGATCACGATGGCTTTGGTCCGGCTCCAGTGCTCGATCTCTTCGTCGAGCTCACCCTCGCATCCGATGAAGAAATGTTTGTGCGTCCCGAGGGTAAACACGAGCACGCAGAGATACGTGACGAAGAGCACGATGGCGATGCCTAACGAGAGCTGATGCTCCACGTTGGGACTCCAACCGCTCGGGCTGGCCGCGGCGGACAGGTGGAAAACAGTCGGGATGATGAGGGCGATCGCGGCAAGCGAAAGCGAAACCACCGAAGTGCGCGCGCCGGATTTGTTGAAGAGCTGCTCCTTGTGCTTCACCCCGCCGAGCAAGGTGGCGAGACCGAGCACGAGCAAAATATTGCCGATGATCGATCCGGTGATCGATGCCTTCACCACGCCGGTGAGTCCCTTGGAGAGCGCGACGCCGGCGATGATCAGCTCCGCGGCATTCCCGAAAGTGGCGTTCAACAATCCGCCGAGCGCTTCGCCCGCGCGCGCCGCCAGTTCCTCCGTGGCGCGGCCGATCCAGCCCGCGACGGGAACGATGGCGATGGCCGAGCAAATGAAGAGCGCCGTTGGATTCGTTAGGCCGGGCCAGAAGCGGAGAGCCACCGCGGCTGGAACAAAGACTAGCAGCCAGTTCAGCGACAGTTTCATCTTCCCCACGTTATCGGTTAAGGTGGCGCAAGGTTCCAGCTTGCGTTTCGTTTGGTTCGCGAGCGGGATGCTCGCGCTAATATGAAAACCGCTCCGCCAATGGAACTCGCTGCTCGCGATGTGGCGCAACGCCTGCGCGGGGCGGGTTATGTCGCCTACTTCGCGGGCGGCTGCGTGCGCGATTTGTTGCGCGGCCAGATTCCCAAGGACATCGACATCGCCACTGACGCGCGCCCGGAGGCCGTGCAGAAAATGTTTTCGCGGACGTACGCGGTCGGCGCGCATTTCGGAGTCGTCGTGGTGCTGGGAAATGGATTCCAGTTCGAGGTCGCGACTTTCCGTTCCGATGGCGCGTATCTCGATGGCCGGCGGCCGGTGGAAGTGCATTTCGCCAGCGCGGAGGAAGACGCGGCGCGGCGCGACTTCACGATCAATGGAATGTTCTTCGATCCGAAAACGGATGCGGTGATCGATTTCGTCGGTGGCCGAGCGGACCTGGAAGCGCGCTTGATTCGCGCGATCGGCGATCCCGCGCAGCGTTTCGCCGAAGATCGTTTGCGCATACTCCGCGCGATTCGGTTCGCGACGGTCCTCGGCTTTGAGATCGAGACGGCAACGTGGGACGCCGTTGTGACGCACGCCGCATCGATCAATGAAATCAGCGCCGAGCGAATCCGCGAGGAGCTGGTGCGGATTTTCCTTTCGCCGCAGCGCGCGCGCGGCTGGGAGCTGCTCGACGCCAGCGGACTAATGAAAATTATTCTTCCGGAAATCGACGCGATGAAAGGCTGCGAGCAACCGCCGCAATTCCATCCGGAAGGCGACGTGTTCAAGCATACCCGGATCATGCTCGAGTTGTTGCCGCCAGAAGTTTCGTTGCCGCTGGTTCTCAGCGTGCTCTTCCACGACATCGGCAAGCCGCCGACTTCCATCGTCGATGAAGAGGGCCGCATTCGTTTCAACGGACACGATCGCATCGGCGCGGAAATGACGGAAGCGATCATGGAGCGGCTCCGATTTTCGCGAGCCGAGATCGACGCGACGGTGGAAGCGGTGCGGCAGCACATGGTCTTCAAGGACGTGCCGAACATGCGGGTGGCGAAATTGAAACGCTTCATGGCGCGGCCGACTTTCGAGGACGAGCTCGAGCTGCACCGCGTTGATTGCGAGAGCAGTCACGGCATGCTGGATAACTATGATTTTCTGCGGCAAAAACGGGAAGAATTTGCCAATGAGCCGATCATCCCGCCGCCGCTGGTGCGGGGTGATGATCTGATCGCGCTTGGAATGAAACCGGGGCCGAAGTTCGGTGAGATTCTCGAAGCTGTGGAGACGCAACAACTCGAAGGAGCGCTGCGCCATCGGGAGGAAGCGCTTGAGTGGGTAAAGGCCGAGTACTTCTCAGGCGAAGCGGAAAGAAAACGCCGAACGCCCAACGCCGAACGCCCAACGCCGAACTAAGAAAGCGCCCTTCGATATTTTTTCTGAAATTCGGCGTTGGACGTTTGGCGTTCGGCGTTGGACGTTTTCTTCTTTCTCATGAGAATTCTAATGATCAGCGCCGAGGGGCCGCCGCTTGCACGGGCGACGGCGCTCGTCGACGTGCTCGAGGCGTTGCCGCGCGAGTTGCGCGCGCGCAAACACGAGGTTGCTATCGCGATGCCGTACTATCGGGAGATCAGCGAGAACGCCAGTTTCGAGTTGCGGGATACGGGGATCACGGTGGAGGTGCGAGTCGGCGCGAAAAATTATGTGGCGGAATACGTCGAAGGCCGCACGGCCGGCGGCGTCCAGACTTTCTTCATTCGCTGCGACGATTTTTTCGATCGGGCCGGAATTTACGGCGAGCACGGTGTGCCCTACGACGACAACCCCGCGCGTTTCATTTTCTTTTCGAAAGCGGCGCTCGAGCTGGCGCGGCGGATGACGCCCACGCCGCAGATCCTGCACGTGCATGATTGGGCCGCCGCGCTCGTCCCCGCGCTGGTGCACCACCAGCAATTGCCCTTCACCACGGTCCTCACGATCCATCATCTCGCGGAGCAGGGAAGTTTCTGGGGTCTCGACTTTGGCCTGACGAATCTCCCCGAACGATACTTCATGCCGCGCGGCGTCGAGTTCTTCGGCCGGCTGAACCTGCTCAAGGGTGGGATCGTATTCGCCGACAAGATCACGACGGTGAGCGAGCGTTATCGCCACGAGATGCTCAGCCCGGACGACGGCGGCGGTCTCGACATCGTCCTGCGCGAACATGCGCATCGGTTGGTTGCGATTCTAAATGGCGCGGATTACGAACGCTGGAATCCCGAGACCGATTTTCTCCTGCCGCGTCAGTTCAGCCCGGGAAATCTCGCGGGCAAAGCAGTCTGTCGCGATTTGTTACTGGATGCGATGGCGCTCGCGCCGGCACCGGCCGGGCCGGTCTTCGGAATGGTCACGCGTCTCGTTCCGGAAAAAGGATTCGATCTGTTCATGCCGTTGCTCGATCGGCTGCTCTCGGACGACGTGCGGCTCATCATCCTGGGCGAGGGCGATCCGGGATATGAGACGGCGCTCGCTATCGCGGCACGGAAATATCCGACGAAGTTTTCCTACCGGAGAACTTACGATGAGCAACTCGCTCATCTCATCGAAGCCGGAGCGGACGTGACCTTAATCCCATCGCAGATCGAGCCGAGCGGATTGAGCGCGATGTATAGTTTGAAATACGGTGCGCTCCCAGTGGCGCGCGCCACCGGCGGAATTCAGGAGATCATCGAGGATTACGATCCAACGATGGACGCCGGCTTCGGTTTCCTCTGCTACGAAAAAACTCCGGACGCTTTCTGGGATGCGATCAAGCGCGCACGCGAAACCTTCCACGACCAAAAGCTCTGGACCGCGCTGGTGGAACGGGCGATGTCCCGCGATTTCTCGTGGGGAGAAGCAGCGCAAAGCTACGAGAGCGTTTACGCGGCGCTGACGCTGAAAGCTGTGGCTTAAGGCGCAGTCTTCGCGCGCTCAAATCTCAGCTTGTCTTGGTTCCAGGTCTGGGAGGCAGTCCCACCCTCAGATGATCGCGAATCAGCCATCCTCGCAACCCTGGTCCCGGGTAACTACACGGTTGTCGTGCGCGGCAAGAACGACACTACCGGCATCGCCGTAGTCGAAGCTTATAACCTACAGTAAGAGACCCACCTACTCGGAGAGGCACAGACCTATTTGGACGACTCCGAGACCGACGGCGGGCCTTCTAAGAGCAAGCGCATAATAATAAGTGGGTGCTTTTGCGAGGTGTTGAGATCAACTCTGTAACACTCCGCGAATTGCTTCTTAAGGCGCAGTCTCCGCGCGTCTAAGCTCAGTCAACCCTTTCCTGGCACGCACGAGATCGGAAGCGGCCTCGACGTTGTCGGGATGCGCCGCAGTTAATGACTCGAGAATGGCGATGGACTGATCGTAATTCACGGCCGCGCCCTTGGCATCACCCCGTTTCTGCATGAGGCGTGCTGTGACGTAGTATGCCAGGCTCAGGTCCTGCCGCGCCTCAACGTTGCTTGGGTCGGCCTTGGCGAGTGCCTGCGCGATTTCCAGGCCGCGCCGGCAATCGGCCGACGCACTAATTAGGTCATCATCCGCCAGAACGTGGGCGTACGCCGTCATCACCAGTTCGCCGGCAAAGTCGCGCCGGAGCGGAAAGCTTTCGAGCTCTGCCCGCAGAGAGGCTTCGGTGAGGGCCAGCGTCCGTTGGTGAAATGCAAATGCCTCAGCAAAGGTTCCAACATCATGGGTGGCGGCACCGATTTCCGTAAGCATGGCGGCGATCCGTGAGCAGGTTTGCATCAACCGTTAGGCATCTGGCCCGCTGCTGGACGCGGAGGCAACGAGTCGCTCGCAAATGGGCAGCGCCTCCCGGTAGTGCGCCAGCGCCGCGCGATATACCGCAACATCTTCTCGGATGTGATTGCCAGCCATGATCGCGTCGCCCAAGCCTGGCGGGAGCACATACACGCCGCAGCAGTTCGGGTTCAACCAGACGACGCACAAGCTCTACACGCTAGGGCAGTACTACACGAACAGTAACGTCGCGCTCATTAATACCACCACTGGTTCGTTCGTGACCGGAATACGAGAGCCGAAGATCACCACGAGCGATGGCGACTCCACCCTGCAGGCGTATGGAATCGCGGTCGATGACAGTACAACAGCCGGTGGCAACAAGGTGTACTACGTAAGCGAAGTTGGTTATAGCTCCACTCAACGCCTGGTCTTAGTAACCGGCGAAGGCGCTACGAACACTATCGATCCGAATACTGCCGTTGTTTTACCATTGCCAATTTCGCAGCCGGCTCTCTATGCAGGCGGTACAGGGATAGGGGTAAATCCAGTGAATCACAAGGTTTACGTCAGCGATTATTATGGCACTGTTGCCGTCGTCGACGGTCCGACTCATAGCGTCATAAAAACGATTAATATGCCGTCCGGAAATGGCGCCAATCTGATTGTGGCGATCCCCGCTTCGAACAAGATGTTGGCATTTCCCTTTGGCCCGGTCGTCCTGATTGATAGCTCGAACGAGTCATTGACGACATTATCGATCCCCAGCTTCTACGCGGCTGACGCGGCTTATGACAGCGCAAATGGGCAGATCTACGCGGTAGGGCAAGATAAGAATGGAACCACTCAACTCATCGTTTTCGACGGCAGCGGCGCGATCGTCACTTCGACAACTGCCGGCGTGCCTTCTGGAGCAAACTCGATCGCGGTGGATGCGGCAGGAGGAAAGGTCTACCTCGGAACACCGACTCCA
>PMSN01000005.1 GCA_003167555.1 Spartobacteria bacterium | reverse complement strand
TAAATCGGGACAACCTCAGCAAACTTGGGAACGAGGGTACGGGTAGAACGAGGGGGGAAACAAAAAAGGCTTGTCTGCTCCAACGCGCTTTCATATTCACGAGCTGTGTCCCGCCGTGCCGTTCTCATCTTCGCCGAGGAAGCCCACCGCGACCTCGCGCGGCGCGCCTTCCCGCGTGCCGCGCGGCCGCTCCTGAATCTTCCCGCCTTCACCGAACTTTCGCCGGAAACCGACGTCCACCTTTTCACTTCGGCCGGCCGTGCCGCAACTTCCTCTGAGCGAATCCATCGGCAATCCGGTCATGACTTCGCGTCGCGTTTGGGAAATGCGATCGAGAAAATTCACGATCTCGGCTACGACGAAATTGTCGCGATCGGGCGTGATTGCCCCAGTCTGCGCGCGGCAGACATCGAGCGCGCCTTTGCGGAGTTGGCCTCGAGAAAACTCGTCCTCGGCCCCGATCATCGCGGCGGCTGTTATCTCATTGCCTTTCGTTCCGCAGATCGCGCGTTGCTGCGCGACGTGCGCTGGAAACAAAACACGGACTGCGCCCAGCTCCGCGCTCGCTGCGAAGCATCGGATGTCTCGTTGCTGCCGGTCAAACAAGACATCGATTCCTGGAGCGACGTGCGGATTTTCGCGCACACGGGCGATCCACTTGCGCGACTCGCGTTGTTCTTGGTCCGGATGATCTGCGCTTCGTGCGCTCCGATCGTTCAGCGGTTGGATCTCGCGCTGCTGCGGATGCGCGTCCGTCAGCAAATGCCGCCCCCGGCATTCGCGGCCTAAGAACGCTTTTCTTTCCGCGAGCCATTTCCGCTCGCGTTGCCGCAGTCCTGCCATCCGGCGTCCTCTCTGAGGCGCCACCACTCAACAAATTCTTACATGTTACTTCCATCTTTTTTAAGTTTCGCTATCCGGCGTGCAGCAGCACGGCTGGTTGTTGGCGCGTTTTGCTTGGGCGCGTTTACGCTCGCCGCTCCCGCAGCGGAATCTGCCGCGGCGAAATCCGATTCGGAGCGTCTCGAGAAACTCGAACGCGCCGTCGAGCTTCTGCAACAGCGGAACGCGGAGCTCGAACAGGACGTAAAGAGCCTGAAGAAACAAAAATCTCCGGCGCCCACTCTCAGCGCGGGAAAGAGATCGAAGTTTGTTCCCGATTCAAAATCGGACGTCGTGAAGACCGAGACGACGGAAGAGAAGAAGCCGGTCTACGTCCTGCCAGGAGGCGCGGAGTTCAAACTGACGCTGGGCGGTTACATTCAGGCGAACCTTGAGTCTGGCGATGTTTCGGCTTTCGAAGGACGCTTCGGCCTCACCGTCTTAAAGGACCGGTTCCGCCTCCGCCGGACCCGCATTAACATCACGGGCGACTTCGCGGAGCAGTTCGACTTCAAGGTCGAAGGCGACTTCGAACAAAGCGACGGCCTCTCGTCCGCGACGCGCACCGGTTTTTCCGCCACGGATATTTTTATCAACTGGCATCGCTTTCCCGAAGCGAACGTTAAGGTTGGCCAGTGGAAGGCGCCGTTTGGCTTGGAGAACCTGACGCCCGATCCCCTGATTTTTACCATCGAACGCAGCCTCCCCACTGGCGCAATCGTGCCCGAGCGGCAAATCGGCGTCATGCTTTGGGGCAAGCCTTTGGCCAACGCTTCGCCTGAGCAGAAGGACTTGGTGACCTACTACGCCGGTATCTTCAATGGCAATGGGCGCAACTTTAATAACAACGACAACAATGAATTCATGTATGTCGGCCGGATCGAGCTAATGCCCTTCAAGGGTCAGCTCACGGGACAGGATGCGAGTTTAAAACTTGCGGGCGATTACTTCTACAGTCGCGACGAAACCGGCACCAACATCTCGCCGGCCTTGAATCTGAGAGTGAACGCCGACGGTTCGCTTACCTCTTATACCCTCACGAGCCCGGACGAGCGACATGCCTATAGCTTCGATGCCTGGCTGAAAATCGGGCCGTTCGATCTGATCGGCGAGTATTTCAATGAGAAGGTGAGTCCGCGCGGAATCACCTTCCGTGAGTTCGAAGCCAGCGGCTATTACGTGCAGGGAAGTTACTTCCTGCTTCCAAAAAAACTACAGGCAGTCGTGAAATGGGAATCGCTGGATCCCGGTCAGGTGTCTAACGACGGCATCCACTCCATTACCGGCGGCTTGAACTACTACATTCACGGGGACGGGATCAAACTGATGGCCAACTATGTCCACACCTGGTCCGACTTCCGTGAGGCCATCCGCAATTCGGCGACGACCAGTTCGATGAAATCATTTTGCGTCTCCAGGTAATGTTCTAATCCATCCATTCAACCCAAGAAACTATGAGCACGATCAACGCAGAATCCGAAGTCCGGAAGCGCTACGCGGCCGGAGCAAAGGCGCCGGAAGCCAAACTCTGTTGCCCGGTCGACTACAACACCGAATACCTCAAGGTCATTCCGCAGGAGGTCATCGAACGCGATTATGGCTGTGGTGATCCGAGCAAGTATCTCCGCGAAGGCGAAACGGTCCTCGATCTCGGCAGCGGCACCGGCAAAATTTGCTTCATTGCCGCCCAGGTCGTGGGGCCGAAAGGCAAAGTCATCGGCATCGATATGACCGATGAGATGCTCGCAGTCGCGCGAACCAACGCGCCGATCGTGGCCGAGCGCATTGGTTACTCGAATGTCGAATTCCGCAAAGGCCGCATCCAGGACTTGGGACTCAACGTCGATCTGCTCGACGCGGAATTGAAGCGCCGCCCGATCAACGACGCGGCTTCCTTCCTGGCGGCGGACGAGCTGGCCCAAGAGCTGCGGGTCAAGAGTCCACTCATCGCCAACGACTCGGTCGACGTGGTCGTTTCAAATTGCGTTCTTAACCTGGTCGAAGCTCACGCTAAGCGGCAGCTCTTCGATGAAATTTTCCGCGTGCTCAGGATAGGCGGCCGCGCCGTTATCTCGGACATCGTGAGCGACGAAGAAGTGCCCGAACATTTGCAAAACGATCCGGAACTCTGGAGCGGTTGCATTTCCGGCGCGTTGACGGAAGAAGGATTTCTTGCCGCGTTCACTGACGCCGGGTTCTACGGCGTCCAAATCCTGAAACGCGATGAGCAGCCATGGCAGACGGTCGAAGGGATCGAGTTTCGCTCCCTTACCGTCGAAGCCTTCAAAGGTAAGCAAGGGCCATGCGTCGAACGGAACCAGGCCGTGGTCTACAAGGGACCCTTCCGGGAAGTTCTCGATGACGACAATCACCGGATGGAGCGCGGCCGGCGCTACGCGGTTTGTGACAAGACCTACAACATCTATCGGAAGGCGCCTTACTCCGCCTTCTTCGAATTCATCGAGCCGTTGGCGCCGATCCCGGTTGAGGAGGCCAGGCCTTTCGATTGTTCGCGCACTTCGCTGCGCCATCTCAAGGAGACCAAGGGTCAGGACTACAACATCACGACCGATGCCTCCCAATGCTGTGACGGCGGAATTTGCTCCTAGACAAGAAATAGTAACCCACATGCTACTCATCGCTCTCTTTCTCGCCACCTGCTTCCTCGCCTACTCGAACGGCGCGAACGATAACTTCAAAGGTGTCGCTTCGTTGTATGGTTGTCGCGCGGCTAGTTATCGAACCGCCATCACTTGGGCGACGATTACTACCTTCGCGGGTTCCATCGCTTCGATCTTTCTCGCGCAGGCGCTACTGAAGAGATTCTCCGCGAAAGGTCTGGTGCCCGACACTCTGGCCGGGTCGGAGCAATTTCTTCTGGCTGTCGCTCTGGGCGCGGCGATCACCGTGATCCTGGCAACTCTGCTCGGTTTCCCGATTTCCACTACGCACGGGATTACGGGAGCTATTGTCGGCTGTGGCCTGGTTGCGGTTGGTAAAGGAGTGAACTTCGCGGCGCTCGGAAAAGGCTTTGTCCTTCCACTGTTACTCAGCCCAATTCTCGCTATCGTCCTCGGCGGCGTCCTTTACATCATCTTTCGAAGCCTGCGCATCGCTTGCGGCGTTAACAAGGAGTGGTGCGTCTGCGTCGGTTCCGAAGAACGAGTGATTGCCCTCCCCCAGCCTGCTTCAGTTCTTTCCCTGCGAAATGTCGCGCCACCGATCACGCTTTCGATCGACGAGCAGGAGAATTGCCGCGAGCGCTATGCCGGCTCCATGCTCGGCCTGAGTTCGCAACAGATCATGGACGGCGCGCATTTCCTTAGCGCCGGTGTCGTCAGCTTCGCCCGCGGTCTCAACGACACACCGAAGATCGTCGCGATGCTGCTCCTGTTAAAATGGCTGGATATCCGCTGGGGCTTCTTCGCGGTCGCGGCCACCATGGCAATTGGAGGTTTGCTCAACGCGCGTAAAGTGGCGGAAACAATGAGCCGCAAGATCACCACCATGAATCACGGCCAGGGATTCTCGGCGAACCTAACGACTGGAATCCTCGTCATCGCCGCGAGTCTCTTCGGTCTCCCGGTCTCTACTACCCACGTTTCGGTTGGCGCGCTCTTCGGCATGGGACTTACCACCGGACAGGCCAATCCACGAGTCATGTTCAACATCCTTCTTTCCTGGCTCATTACTCTGCCTTGTGCCGCGCTCATCGCGGGCGCCGCTTACGCCCTGCTGCGACACTTATGATCCTGGCCGCCGACAACAGTTTTGCACGAAAGTTGGCTGACTATGCCTTGCCGCTGCGTCACGCCAGGACCGAAGTGCTCCAAATCAACGTCGGCAAACTTTGCAATCTCACCTGCATCCATTGTCATGTGAACGCCGGACCGAAGCGCAAGGAAATCATGACGCGGGCGACCGCGGATCAACTCGTTGATTGGCTGGCGAAAACCGACATTCCGACCGTTGACCTCACCGGTGGCGCGCCGGAGATGATTCCGGACTTCAAGTATCTCGTCGAACGACTGAAAGCGCTCAACCCGCCGCGTCGCATTATTGACCGATGCAATCTCACTATTCTTCTCGAGCCCGGCTACGAAGATTACGCGAGTTTTCTAGCACGGCACCAGGTCGAGATCATCGCTTCGATGCCTTGTTACTCGCCGGAGAACGTGAATGCGCAACGCGGCAACGGAGTTTTCGACGGCAGCATTAAGGCGCTGCAACTCTTGAACTCGTTAGGTTACGGGATCGCACCAGGCCTTCCACTCCATCTCGTTTACAACCCCAATGGCGCGTTCCTGCCCGGGCCGCAGGTGGAACTCGAAGCCGATTACAAACGCGAGTTGAACGAGCACTTCGGCATCGTCTTCAACAAGCTCTACACCATCACGAACCTGCCGATCGCGCGTTTCGCTTCCTACCTGAAGAACAACAACAAGCTGGCCGAATATATGGCGCTGCTCAATGACGCCTTTAATCCCGCGACGGTGAACGGACTCATGTGCCGCAATACCATCAACGTCAGTTGGACCGGCGAAGTCTTCGACTGCGACTTCAACCAGATGCTGAAGATGCAATGGCGCGACGGCAATCGCGGCCTGCACCTGTGGGACATAGATCCCGTTGACGTGGAGAACCGCGCCATCCTCACCGGCGACCATTGTTTTGGCTGCACCGCCGGTGCTGGATCGAGTTGCGGCGGCGCGCTATTGTAGTACGGAGCTGTAGCCACGGCGCTCTGTCGCCGTGCATCTTCGCTTCCTCCGCCCCGACTGAGCGGGGCGGCTACAGCGTCTTATTATCCGAGTAGGCGCTTAGGCGCGATTCGGCGCCAGGCTGCGGACATGGCTTCTCGCAGCGTAGTCGAATCAACAGCGTCCAGTCGAACGCACGTGCTGCCGCGCAGGCCCCATGCTCCTTTCGCGCGGGAAAATACCTTCGCGTGCGATTGAAGTAGTTTGGCTTGTTCTTCCGGAGGCAGCGCGACCATTCCATGGTCCCTATCCGGATAGCTGAGTGTCGCAAAAATCTTTCCACCGACGCGGAAATCAGGATGCGCCATGTGCGAGCTCTCGGAAGCTTCCGGCATGCTGAGAGCGATGCGGCGAAAGTCGGCTGGACTCATGCGTTAGGCACCATAGGAAGATAGGTCATGATCGCAACTTTCTGCTCACGGTAGGCGGTATGTTCCAGCAAAGACCAGCCAAGGTTGGAGTAGAAGGCCTCGCTATGGACGGTGTAAAGGTAAAGGATCGAAACATTCAGAGTGTCTGCCTCAGTCATGATGCGGCGGACCAACTGGGCGCCGATCCCTTGCCGGCGGTGCTCCGGTGCGACAAACACGCCGGCCAGCCACGGAGTTAACTCTGGCCGCGTATCCATGTCATGGCGCACGAGACTTGCCGAGCCAAGCACTTGCCCATGGGCGAGCGCGGCCACGGTGAGTGGGATGCTGCTTCGCTCAGTCCAGCCTTGGAGCCGCGCCAGGCGCGCCTCGACGGAATCGCCCGGTCTAAGATAGCCCCACTCGCCGTGCTGCCATTCGGCAAGCGTGGGAAGGAATTCCGGATGATCCGCCAAATACTCGATCGTCATCAGGGAAATTTGTCAGCACTGGAGCCCGCATTCGACAAGGATTTTGTTCGGGGAGCGTTCGGCAAAAAATATCTCATAGTCAAGACTCTTCCCTTTTCCGACGAATCGTCTACGCTCGGCCTCCATGAAATCTACAGTCGCTCTTTTCCTGGTTGGTTTCTTTCTCTGTTTCGGAGTTTGGACGAACGTCCGCGCGCAGGAATCCTCTCCTGCTCCGACAGCTTCCGCGCCGGCTCCTTCGATCGCACCCGGTACCGATCCGGCCACCGCGACCAGGGCGTGGCTCGATACCGTGCCGGCGGATAAACGCGCGAAGTCGGACGCTTATTTCGAAGGCGGCTACTGGCTGATCCTCTGGAATTTTCTCCTGAATGCAGCGATTGCAATCTTCCTGCTCGGCTCAGGCATCTCAGCGCGCCTGCGGGATCGGGTCGAGCGCCTCACTCGCTTCAAAGCAATGCAGGTGGCGCTCTACACCATCGCCTTCATTCTTCTAAACGCGGTCCTGAGCTTTCCTCTTTCTGTCTACGAAGGGTTTTACCGCGAACACCAATACGGACTTGCCACCCAGACATTTGGCGGCTGGTTCGGCGATCAAATCAAGGTTCTGATTTTCGCCCTGATCGGAGTGCCAGTTCTTCTCATTGTTCTCTACGCCATATTTCGAAAAGCACCCCGCTCCTGGTGGATTTGGGCCGCGGCGGTCATGACGGTGTTTAACCTTCTGATCAGTTTCATATTTCCTGTTTTCATCGCGCCCGCCTTCAACAAATACACCCCGCTGGAAGATCCGGCGATCCGGGAACCGATCCTTGCTCTCGCGCGCGCGAATCAAATACCGGTCGATAAAGTATTCGTCGTCGATGCCTCGCGCCAGTCGACAAGAGTCAGCGCGAATGTCGCCGGTTTTCTTGGCACGACGCGGATCGCGTTGAACGACAACTTGCTCAAGCAATGCACCCTCCCCGAAATCCGGCAGGTGATGGGACACGAGATGGGGCATTATGTGCTTAATCACGGCGCCAAACTGGCGACCTACGGGGCGATCTTTTTTCTCGTTGGGTTTGGTCTGATCAGTTTCGGCTTTGACGCGTTGGTTCGAAAGCGGGGCGCAGCCTGGGGTGTGCGTGGCATAGGCGATCCCGCCGGACTTCCGATCGTCGCTCTCATTTTCGCCACCTATTCTTTTCTCGCCACGCCGATCAGCAACACCTTCGGCCGGGTAACGGAAGCCGAGGCCGACATCTTCGGGCTCAACACTTCGCGGGAACCCGACGGCATGGCGAAGGTTGCCTTGAAGCTGGGCACTTACCGCAAGCTCGATCCGACGCCGATGGAAGAATTCATTTTCTTCGATCATCCGAGCGGGCGCGCCCGCATTCGCATGGCCATGGATTGGAAGGCGGCGCATTTGCCGTGCGGCAGCACGGAGTAGCGGAAGCCGCTCAAGGAACTAATCGCGGATATCGCGGATGGGAAACCTGTCATCCCGAGCGCAGTCGAGGGATCTCGTTGCATGTCGCGCGACGTTCCACGGGGTCCCTCGACTGCGCTTCGCTGCGCTCGGGATGATGGATTGTATCCGAGTCATCCGTGTAATCCGCGGTCAAGATTCTGGTCATTGCGCGCCGCGCGGAACCACCTTATCGGTCTCTTCTTATGAAACGCTTCACGTTGCTCTTGACCGCCACTTCCATTTTCGCCGGGCTGCAAATCCTCGCGGCCGCCGGAGCCGACCGTTTCGTATATCCGCCGGCGACGAAGGGCAGCCAAATCGACAACTATTTCGGCACGAAAGTGGCCGACCCTTACCGCGATCTCGAAAACGCCGACGCCCCGGCCACCAGAAAATGGATCGAGGCCGAGAACAAACTTACCTTCGATTACCTTGCCGCCATCCCCGAGCGCAAAGCGATCAATGACAAACTGACCGCGCTCTGGAATTACGAAAAATACTCCGTCCCGTCTCAGGAGGGCGGCCGCTATTTTTTCACAAAGAACACCGGCCTGCAAAACCAGAGCGTCCTTTACTCCGGGCCAACTCTGCCCGGAGAAGCGAAGCCGCTCCTTGATCCAAACACCCTCTCACAGGATGGCACCGTCGCGCTAAGCGGAACCGACGTGACCGACGACGGAAAGTTGATCGCGTACGGGCTCGCCGTCGCCGGCTCGGACTGGCAGGAATGGAAAGTCCGCGACATTGCCTCAGGCAAGGACCTCTCCGACGACGTGCAATGGGTGAAATTTTCTGGCGCCTCCTGGAAGAAAGACGGGAGTGGATTTTTCTACAGCCGCTACGACGCGCCGGCTTCAGCCGACCAACTGAAACAAACAAACTACTTTCACAAACTTTACTTCCACAAACTCGGGACGCCCCAGACCCAGGATCAGTTGGTCTATGAGCGGAAGGACCACAAGGATTGGAATTTCAACGGCCGGGTTACCGAAGACGGACGGATCCTCATCATCAATGTTTCGCAAGGAACCGACCCGAAGAATCGGATCTTCTACAAGAACCTGGCGCTGCCGAACGCTCCCGTGGTCGAGCTATTGAACAAACAGGACGCCGCCTACAATTTCATCGGCTACGAGGGGAACACGGCCTGGTTCAAGACGGACCTTGGCGCGCCCCGCGGCCGGATCGTCTCGGTCGATGCGCTCAAGCCGGAGCGCATGACGACGGTCGTGCCGGAAGCGGCCGATAAACTCGAAGCGGTCGATCTCGTCGGCGATCGTTTCGTCGCGAGCTATCTGAAAGACGCGCACTCCTCTGTTCGGCTCTTCGATCTTTCGGGAAAGCCTGCGGGTGAAATTCCTTTGCCGGGCTTGGGGACGGCCAGTGGATTCACGGGGAAACGCAAACACACCGAAACGTTTTACTCTTACGTCAGCTTCACCGAGCCGCCCACGGTTTACCGCTACGATTTCAAGAGTGGCCAGAGCACGGTTCTGTTTCGTCCGAAGGTCGATTTCAAATCGGATGAGTTCACGACCGAGCAGGTTTTCTATCAAAGCAAAGACGGAACGAAGGTGCCGATATTCCTGACCTACCGCAAAGGCCTCGAGAAAAATGGCAACAATCCGACGATCCTTTACGGCTACGGTGGCTTCGATATTTCGATCACGCCTTCCTTTTCACCGGCGATCGCGACGTGGCTGCAAATGGGAGGCGTTTACGCGGTGGCGAACCTGCGCGGTGGCGGCGAGTACGGGGAAGAATGGCATCTCGCGGGTACCAAGCTGCGCAAGCAAAACGTTTTCGACGATTTCATCGCGGCTGGCGAATGGCTCATCGCGAATAAGTACACGTCGACCCCGAAGCTCGCCATCAGCGGGCGAAGCAACGGCGGACTCTTGGTCGGCGCTGCTCTCACGCAACGTCCCGAACTCTGGGGCGCCACGCTTCCGGGCGTCGGTGTCATGGACATGCTCCGGTTCCAGAAATTTACGATCGGCTGGGCGTGGACATCTGATTACGGCTCATCCGAAAAGGCGGACGAATTTGCGGCGCTCTACAAATATTCGCCGCTCCACAACATCAAACCCGGCACGAAGTATCCCCCGACTTTTGTCACAACCGCCGATCACGACGATCGCGTTTTTCCCGGCCACAGTTTCAAGTTCGCAGCCACGCTGCAAACCGCGCAGGCAGGCCCGGCCCCAGTTTTGATTCGCATCGAGACGCGCGCTGGGCACGGCGCCGGGAAACCAACTTCGAAAATTATCGAAGAGACTGCAGACCAGTGGACGTTCCTGGTCAAGAATCTCGGGATGAAACTGCCCTGATTGTTTAGCGTTGCAGAACAATCGCTAGGTCACTAAATCGCCAGATCGCGAAATTTCTTGCTGGAGCCTAGGGGGTTCACTCCCCTTTTGTCATTTGCGCTTCAAAACGCGGCGAAATCGAGCTCGGACACGGTGATTTCTCCTGTGTCGAACCCCCTCCGGACCCCTTTTATCACTCGCAGCTAGATGACTGGTGGCGCGCTCAGCTTCGCAACGCGAAAGCGACCTCGTGAAAGCGGTACGAACTCTCCCCGTTCGTGTTAGCGGAGTCCCCGACGCTTCGAACTGCAACGACGGCATGGCTAGTTCAGTGCGTAAATTTCCACCACCGCGATGCCTGTGGTGTTGTTTACGCCCCGCAAGATCGCCGTGTAATTTCCAGGCGTCAGCGTGCGCACAATCGCTGACTCGAGCGGATCGCTTGGCGGAATAGTGCTGTCGATGATCGCCTGTTTGTTCGGCGAATCCTGCCAGTTGTCGTTGCTTTCAAGCAGCGCGCCATTGCCGTCGCGCAACTCCAGAGTCGGGTCGGCCATCTTTCCTGGGACCAACAAGGATGGCCCAATTCCACGCAAAATGACCTTCTGCGATGTCTGACCTACTACGATCGTCCCCGCAATCAGAACATTGTCGCCGGTCTGCACCAATCCGCGGGTCGAAATATTAGCCAGCTTCGAGTTAGCGGCTGTGTCCAGATCATATGCTTCTACTACTCCTATTCCAGTCCCATTGTTCACCCCACGCACGATCGCGGTGTAATTCCCAGGCGCAACGCTCCGCACGATGGCTGACTCGAGCGGATCGCTGGGCGGGATTGTGCTATCGATGATGGCCTGCTTGTTAGGGCTGTCCATCCAGTTGTCGTTCGTTTCCAGCAACGCGCCAGAGGCGTCGTGCAGTTCGAGAATTGGATCGGCCAGTTTGTCGGCAAAAGGCAAGGAAGGCCCGATAGCACGCACAATAATTTTTTTCGGTTGAGTGCCGGTGACAATGAGACCACCAATCAAGACGTTGTCGCCGGTCTGAACTCGCAGCCGAGTGGAAATATTCGCAAGAGTCCCCGGTGAGGGTGTAGGTGTAGCGGTTGGGCTGGGTGTAGCCGTAGGTGTGGGTGTCGGCGCAGGTGTAGGTGTGGGCGTAGCTGTAGCTGTAGGTGTAGGTGTAGCTGTAGGTGTAGGTGTAGGTGTANNTAGGTGTAGGTGTAGGTGTAGCTGTGGGCGTTGGCGTGGGTGTTGGTGCAACATCGTTGACCGTAATGTTAACGGTTGCTGTCGTAGAACCACCAGAATTCGTCGCGGTTACCGTGTAGTCTGTGGCAGGCGATAACGCGGTGGGCGTTCCGCTAATTACGCCCATACTCGTGCTAAAGGACAATCCCGTGGGTAACGCTGGTGAGATCGAGTAGGAGACGACCGCGCCGCCGCTGCTCGACGGCGTGTTATTGGTGATCGTGTTACCTTTGGTGTAGGTGGCTGGGTTCGCGGAATAAGTCAGAGCTGACGGCGTGACATCCTTGACCGTGATGTTGACCGTCGCCTGCGTGGAGCCGCCGGTGTTCGTTGCCGTGACCGTGTAGTCCGTCGCGGCAGATAGCGCCGTCGGGGTTCCGCTAATGACGCCGGTACTCGTGCTAAAGGACAATCCCGTGGGTAACGCCGGAGAGATCGAGTAAGACACGACCGGGCCGCCGCTACTCGACGGCGTGTTATTCGTGATCGCCGTGCCTTTAGTGTAGGTGGCCGGATTCGTCGAATAGGTCAACGCCGACGGCGGAACATCCTTGACCGTGATGTTGACCGTCGCCTGCGTGAAGCCGCCGGAGTTCGTTGCCGTGACCGTGTAGTCCGTCGCGGCAGATAGCGCCGTCGGGGTTCCGCTAATGACGCCCGTACTCGTGCTAAAGGACAATCCCGTGGGTAACGCTGGTGAGATCGAGTAGGAAGCGACCGGGCCGCCGCTACTCGACGGCGTGTTATTCGTGATCGCGGTGCCTTTGGTGTAGGTGGCCGGATTCGTGGAATAGGTCAGGGACGTCGGTGCGGCATCCGCTACCACCAGGTATTTCGTGTCACTCGGGATGCCGTTGGTAAGGATGGTCACCAGAGCCGGGCCGAAAGGAAAGCCAGTCACAGGTTTCGAGGTGAAGGCCGTGTCCGACCATCCGGCGGTTGGGTCCACCAGAAGGAATGCGACTTGACTGCTCTCTAGGCTGCGCAGTTGGACGATCGGGTAATTGCTCGAGGAATCCTGGAAGTTCCCGCCGGAAGCTTGGGAGATGCCCTGAAAACGCGAGCCAGTGAGCGTCAGGCTGCTCCCGGACTTCAGCAAGGAAGTGGCCGTGGCAATCTGCGGCTGCCAGTCGGGCCTGAGAAAGCCGAGCCCAATGTCGTACAGCTCCGCGCTCACGGACGAGCTAGTGCCGTCATACCCTGCTGCGACGAGCACCTTGCCGTTGGGCAGCAACGTCGCCGTGTGAAGAGCGCGTGCGGTGGCGAGGCTGCCGGTCGCACTCCAGGTCCCGCTGGCCGGATCGTATAGTTCCGCGCTCGCGAGAGGGTCGCCGCTGCTGTCCTCTCCTCCTGCGACGAGCACCTTGCCGTTGGGCAGCAACGTCGCTGTGTGATTCTCGCGTGCGGTGGCGAGGCTGCCGGTCGCACTCCAGGTCCCGCTCGCCGGATCGTACAGTTCCGCGCTCGCGAGAGCATTAAAGCTGCCGCCAACTCCTCCTGCGACGAGCACCTTGCCGTTGGGCAGCAACGTCGCTGTGTGAAACTCGCGTGCGGT
>PMSN01000027.1 GCA_003167555.1 Spartobacteria bacterium | reverse complement strand
GCCGATGCCGGTCGTGCCGCCGCTCCCGCTCATGATCGCGGTGTAATTTCCCGGCTGGAGACTGGCGATGATGGCGGACTCTTTCGGATCGGACGGCGGAATGGTGCTATCGATGATTTGCTGCTTCTGCGGGCCGTTCATCCAATCGTCATTGGTGGCGAGCGAGTTTCCCGCGCCATCGAATAAGGTGAGCGTGGGATCGCTCAGCCGCCCGGGCAACGGCTGGCCGTTGATCACGAGCGACGGGCCAATTCCACGGAGCATCACCTTTTTTGGCGCGCTGCCGGTGAGAATAAATCCACCGATCAAAACGTTATCGCCGGTCTGCACTCGAAGGCGCGTCGATAGGTTCACCAGCGCCGGCGCGGCGGGCGCGGGCACGATTTTCAAAATGCGGCCGGTGGTTCCTGTCGGCCCGATATTTGTGTCCGCCAGAACGTAAATCTCGCCGTTCGCATCCTGCCCGAAGCTTTTCAGCAGGAGGCCGAGCGAGCGCTCGTCGTTTCCGATGCGAAGTTCTTTGATCGTACTCGAGCCCAGACCATCCAGATAAAAAAGACGTCCACTGGTCGTGCCCGGACCGGTCAGGTCCCCAAAGACGTATTTTCCCTGGAGCGCCAGAACACCGCTGCCGCGATAAAGAAAACCGCCGAGGACAGCGATGCCGTCATCGTGACTGTATTCCGCGAGCGGATCGGTGAGGGCCGGATCGGGCGACGGATCGAGCGAGACGCCGCCAGTGCTCGAGTTGAAAAGGAACGTGCCCTCCTTTCGATTCCATCCGTAGTTCTTCCCCGATTCGACGAGGTCGATTTCTTCGACGTGGTCCTGCCCGACATCTCCCGCGATGAGTTTGTCGGTCGTTGCATCAAAACTGAAACGAAACACGTTGCGTAATCCATAGGCATAAATTTCCGCGACTCGGTTTGCGGGCTGGAGTGTCGTGACGAACGGATTGGAAACCGGCACACGATATTTTCCGTTCGCGCTCACCGGATCGCTGCTCGATGGAGTCAGCGCTGGATCGAGCGGATCAATCCTCAGGATTTTGCCGAGCACCGTCGTCAAATCCTGGCCATTGCCCGTCGTAGGATTGTGGCCCGCGCCCGAGTCATTCGCCGCGCCGCCATCGCCAAGCGAGAGGTAGAGATAATGATCGCTCGCCCGAAACGCGAGCTTGCAGCCATTGTGATTCGATTGCGGCTCATCGATCCTCATGATTTCGCGCCGCGTGCTGGGATCGACCACATTCGCGTCACCTGCCGAAACCCGCCACTCCGCCAGCACGCTCTGGTGATTGAACGGGCCGGAGATCGGCACCGTGAAATCCGCCGTGCCGGACACTGGTTCACTCGTGTAGGTATAAACTTTGCGATAGCCAGGACTAGCCGGGTCGGCAAACCCGGGATGAAACGCGAGACTGAGCAAACCGCGCTCATCATAGCTCGGGGCCAGCGTCACGAGGCGGCTTGAGACATCGAGGAATGCGGTGCCGGAAACCGCAGTGCCGTTGAGAATCAGAACCTTGCCTGTTTGGCCCACAATAAAAAGCCGGCCGGTTCCGTCATTCGCCGAGAGCAAATCGATCGGCGATGTGATGCCGGTCGTGATGGTTTGCAGCTCGATGCGCACTGGCCCCTTGCCAATGCGCGGCAGGATCGGCGTCGGCGAAGGAGTGGGCGTCGGGGTCGGTGTGGGAGCGGCGAGCGTCGCGGACAGTCCCGCGTTATTCGTGAACGTGGCCGCGCCTGGCGTGACCGAATAATCCGCCGCGTTGTTCGTGCTCGGCGCGGAGGCCGTCCCACTAAAACGAAGCGCAACGGTCGAAGCCGAAGGCAACACGCCCGCGAACGGTGGACCGAAATTGCCGTCTGCGTCATTGTCGAACAGGCCCGTGTTCGGTCCGGTGTAGCTCGCGCCCCCCCAACTCACCGACCAGAGAATGCCGCCGCTTAGATAAGCCGGGTTTAGATAAGCCACCCGGCCGGCAGCCAGATAGCTCGCAGGGATTGCCATCATCGTAAAATCGGAAGCGATCGGCGCAGCCTCATGACTCGCGAAACTCGCCGTCGCAATCAGAATTCGGGTCCCGGTGTTCGCGTTGGTCACATTCGAAGGGAACGTGGCGAGCGTGATCGGATTATTTCCCGCCGCGTCGAACGCAACCAACTGCCCGCCGGCCACAAGATTCTGTCCCGCCAAGCGCATCCGCAACTGCACCGCTTGTGCCGAGGTATCGCCATTCACACCTCCGATCACCTGCTCGATCTGCATCTCATGAAACGAAGCGTGAAGGGGGAGCGCAGAGGCAAGTGAAAGCAGCGCAACAGCAATCCACAATCGCCGAGTGGCTATCCTACGATGCGCATTGAGAGTCATAGACCGCCGCGACAGTTTCGCTTCACGGTAACTGATACACCTCGACGAGCGCCACGCCAGTCGTGCCGCCGCTCCCGCTCACGATCGCCGTGTAATTCCCAGGCGCGAGCGGGCTCGAAAGGATGGCCGCTTCGCGATCGTCCGTCGGCG
>PMSN01000003.1:265045-333947 GCA_003167555.1 Spartobacteria bacterium | reverse complement strand
GCGCTCCCCAGAAGAGCGATCAATCCGTCCGCGAATTGCGGCAGCTCGTTCCACTGAACTGCGCACCCGCCTTTCTCGCTCTGGAGATGCGCTTGCGTCAGCAGTTCGCACAAATTCGCATAGCCCGTCCGATCCTTCACGAGCACCGGCAAAACGCCGCCGTCTTCCATGCTCAATTCCGCGCCGACGATCGGCCGGACATTTTGTTCGCGGGCGGCGGCGGAAAATCGCTGCGCGCCATAGACGCCGTTGCGGTCGAGCAACGCCATTGCGGGCATCTCGAGCCCGGCGGCGGTTTCAGCCAGTTGCTCGGGGAAAGACGCGCCGCGCAGAAAGCTGAACGCGCTGCACGCATGTAACTCGACGTAAGGCATGATGAGTCATCCTGAGCGCAGCGAAGCGGAGTCGAAGGATCCCGTGGCCATCTCTTCAGGTCGCATTACGGGATTCCTCGACTTCGCTCGGAAATGACCGCGCTAATCGTACACTCCGTCGAGTTCCCACTTGCCCTCGCGCGAATGGCATTGGCAGAGCGCGCCATTTTCCATCTCCAAATCCCATTCAGAACGCGCCCACGCATTTTCGTCCCACCAATTTCCCGAGGCCCGGTAAGGACCCTTCCGCCCGATTACGTCGCCTTGAATTTCCGCGCTCCGCAGATGAGCCGGCCGATTCTTCACCAGCAACATCAAAGCCGGCGCCGGCGATCGAAATCGCCGCAAGGCGCAAGCGGGCAACGACGCTGGTTCGCCAGGTTTTTCTTTCAACTGCCATGCGAAAGGTTCCATCCGGAAAGCATCAGGCCGATGCGTTTCTTCCAGAACCGGCGTGCCGACGCGATCGGGGCCGAGCAGCCCGATCAAACGAGCGAGCGTTTCGGAAAGTCGCGCCGGATCGCGCAACGCGGTTTCAAACAAATTGAATTGTTGCGACGCCGGCTTCGTCGCCTCCGCCTTCAGCGCGACGGCGATAATCGGCGAGGCGGATTTAAAATTCTCCAGATGCGTGTGCAGCATCCGAAAAAGCACTTCGCCGTTATTGCTCGGCTCCGGAATTTTAAAATGATGCCGGTACGAGTTCTTGTCACTGAAGGTGATTTGCAGCTCGAGCTCACTCGCGACGAAGTAGAGGGCTTCGAGCCGGAGCGAGAGCTGCTGCAAAAAACGGCGCAGAATGAAGAGCAACGGCTCGACCGTTTCGATTTCATTTTCGAACTCGAACGCTTCCTCGAAAAACTCCGGCACAGAAACGAGCTGGAGGAGACGCGTCGTTTTCCCGCGCGCCCGGTCCCAGAGCTCAAGCCCGATCGGGCCCAGCCGCGCGCCGACTGCTTCCTTCTCCAAAGCGGCAAACTGGCCCACGGTGTGAATTCCCCACCTGTGTAAGATATCTAAGATACGCGCAATCTCCGCATCTCGCTCTTTGGTTATCTTAGATTGAGATAACTTAGACATGCCCTCTCTCTTATTTTTGCGAGAGTAATCGGGCTTTCGTTTCCGGTGGAAGCGACGAGTTGGAGAGCCAGGCTGCGGCGCGATTCGCATCGCTCCGCAGCCAGCTTACGACGATCGATTCAATTTGCCGGTCGCGCACATTTTGGGTGGCGATCGTCTCGGCCCACTGCGCGGCCGCCTGCGGATCGGACGCCACGACGCGGCGCGTATAAGAAATCACCGCGGCATCGCGCGATTCTCCCGCCGGCAATGTCCCGAGCCAGACGCCGGCCTCGTAAGGATCGCTTTGCGACCAGCGATTCATGAGGCTTTCAAAAGCTTGCTGCCGGCTTTTGCCTTCGGGAAATGATGCGACCCATTTGCTCGCCGCCTCCGGATCGCCGCCGGCCCATTGCCACGCGATGGCGGCGGCGGCAGTGGCTTGCGCGTCCGGCGTCGAGAGGCGCGAGACCAGTTTCGCTGCTTCGCGCGGATCGGATTCCGCGATGACCGCAATCACGTTGGGTAAAACAGAATCGCGCACCGCGGCGTCCGGCAAATTCCCCGCCCAAGTCAGCGCAGCCTGCGGATCATTTCGCGCCCATTGCCGCGAGATATTTTCGAGCAGAGCTTTCCGCGCTTCGGCATCACTGGTCCGCAGCGCGAAATCCGCCGCCGCTTGCGGATCCGCCTCGCTCCATTGCGTGATGATATTGGTAAGTGTGTTCTGGCGCGCCGGACCTTCGGGAAGTTTTTGCGCCCAACTGATCGCGCTTTGCACATCGCTGGCGGCCATTTGCATGGCGATGGATGCCATCGCGTCTTCCTGCACTTTTCCCGCAGGCAACCCGGCGACGTACTCCGCCGCCGCCGCGGGCTCCGATTGCACCCAGGTCGCAAGGACGGCGCGCATGGCGTTTCGTTGCGCGTCGCCCGGAGGTAATTCCTGGGTCCACTTCAGCGCGGCGCGCGTGTCGGCCTGCGCCCACTGGCTCGCGACATTGTGGATGGATTGATCGCGCACCGCTCCCGGGGGAAGTGACGCAATAATCGTGGCCGCTTTCTGCGGATCTTTGTTGGCCCAGCTCGAGAAAATATTCTGGAGCGCGTTATTGCGCCCCTGCCCGGCGGGCAAAGTGTTCGCCCATGCGAAAGCCGCTTCGGGATCCTGGTTCGCCCAATTCGAACCGACCACCTGAAGCGCGGTGTCGCGACTGGCGCCCGCCGGCATTTGCGACGCGCGCTCGGCGGCTGCCAATGGATCGGTCAGCGTCCATCGGCTGAAGATGGGCCAGTAAAGACTCTGGCGATTGCGACCCGCGGGCAGGCTTTGCAAAAAGGCGAGCGCCCCTTGCGGATCTTTATCGGCGAGCGCGGAGACGATGGTTTGCATCGCTTGATCGCGGCCGGGACCGGCGGGAAGTTGCTGCGCCCAGGCCGTCGCGGCCGCGGTGTCATGTTCCGCCCAACCGCCGACGGCGCTGGTGATGGCCCAGTTTCGCACGCTGCCGGCCGGGAGAGTTTGCGCATAAGCGATGGCGGCTTGCGGATCGAGCTCGGCCCAGCGCCCGACGAAGAGCGAAATGAGCATGCTCTTTTCCTGGGGTTTCGGAAGAGTCTGCACAAAGGCGAGGACCTCGCGCACATTTTTCGCGTCCACGGTGTCGGCGAGTTTGCTGAAGGTGGCGTAGGTGCGGCGGCTTCCCGAATGGCCCAGGGCAGCTTTGATTTTGAAAATGATGCTTTCGCTCGAGATGGCGACAGCCGTTTGGGAATCGGGCGCGACGACAACATCGCGCGATGGGACCGCGGGAGAGTTCGCCGGGTTTGATGTCGTTGTCTCCGTCGAGCTACTGTTGTCAGTGCGCGACGAAGAAATTTTCGCAGGCGCAACCGTAGAACGGCCGATGACAATCCCGATCACCAATGCGGTGAGCGCGAGGAAAAGCGGGAGAGCGAAGCGCTGCATAAAGAGAAGTTAAGCGTAAATCACAGATATGTTCAAGCGATCATATTGGACATTTAAATCACTTTCACCGGACACTCCGGCAACGCTTTCAAAAAGGCGCGGCCATAGGGGCGGGTCACGATGCGATTATCGAGGACCACCACAATACCGTGGTCGCTCTTTGTCCGAATGAGCCGGCCCACGCCCTGACGGAATTTCAGGATCGCCTCGGGCAAAGAATATTCCGTGAAGGCATCGCCGCCGCGCGCCGCCACGAGTTCCAGCTTCGCTTCGATCAACGGATGATCCGGCACCGCGAAGGGCAATCGCGTGATGATGACATTCGAGAGCGCCTCGCCCGGAACATCGACACCCATCCAAAAACTATCGGTCCCGAAAAGGACACTGCGCGGCGTCGTCTTGAATTGCTCGAGCAATTTCCCGCGCGGCGCGCCTTGTCCCTGCACGAGCAGATTCATCCCGTTCCCCTCAAAGAACGATTCCATTTCCGCGGCGAGCTGCTGCATTCCGCGATAACTAGTGAAGAGCACAAAGGCGCGGCCGTCCGTTTCGGTCACGAAATGAGCGACCCAATGCGCAAGCGCTTTCGCGTAACCTCCGTCGCGTGGGTCCGGCATCTTTCGCACGACGAACAACTTCATCTGCGTCGGAAAATCGAAAGGACTCCCGAGCTGCAACGGCTCAGCGGCGCCCGCGCCGATGCGGTCGCGGAAATAAGCAAGATCGGGGCGGCCGACGGCGAGGGTCGCGCTCGTCAGCACGCACGAGCAATCGTCGCGAAAAATCATTCGCTCAAGGACCGGGGCGATGTCGATCGGCGCGGCGTTGAGCGTGAGGAATTGCGCCGCTTTCCCGGTGCGCTCGATCCAGTAAACATGCCCCTCGGCGCTTTGTTCGAGAAACATCACGATGCCGACACGCGCTTCGTGCACGCGCCGCCCCATCTCCTGCAATTCCGCTTTCAGGAATTCGTCCTCGGTCCGCTTCACGACTTCGGCCACGCGGGCTTGAAGCGCGATCAAGCGCCCGGAGATTGTGTCTGGAACGAAATCCGGTTCGCGCACGCGGACTTCACGCCCCTTCCGGAAATCACTACGCTCTTCGACCACGCGGAAAAATCGATCGATGTCATCCACGAGCGCCGCCGCGAGAGTGACGCCGGCGGCATCGCGCGTGATGGTGAAGAGACCTTTGCGCGTCCGCGCATTGTAGAGGCGTTGCACGGTCGCGCGCAGTCCGTATTGCGATACGGCCATTCCAATTTGCCGGGAAGCGGTTTGCTCGATGGTGTGGGCTTCATCGAAAACGATGAAATCGTTGGGAAAAAGGTAGCCGCTCTCGCGCTCCGCTTGTTCCTCCGGAGTGCCGAGGAGCATGAAGAGGAGCGTGTGATTGAGGACGATCAAATCGGCCGCGAGGAGGCGTTTCCGCGCCTGCTGGAAGAAGCAATTCGTCTGCTGGCCGCAGCTTTTGCCCGTGCAGATGTGCGCTTCGCTGCAAACCTGGGTCCAGACTTTCGGATCGGGCTCGACGGCGAGATCGCTCAACGAGCCATCCTTTGTCGTCCGCGCCCAATCCGCGATCCGCGCCAGCTCGGCCGCCTCGGAGGTGGTGAAAAGTTCGCCGGCTTGCTGGAGGGCGCGCTCGAGACGGCGCGGGCAAAGATAATTCTGCCGCCCTTTCATGAGCGCCGCTTCGAACTCGATCGGGAGAACTTTCTGCAGAATCGGGATGTCCTTGTGCAGCAGTTGTTCCTGGAGGTTGATGGTGTGCGTCGAGATGATCGCCTTCTTTTTCTCCGCGACCGCGTAGAGAATCGAGGGCGCGAGATACGCGATCGATTTACCCACACCCGTTCCGGCTTCCACCACGAGATGACGTTCTTCCTCGAGAGCGCGCGCGACGGCCACCGCCATTGCCTGTTGTTCCGGCCGGTATTCGAAGTTCTTCGCTTTCGCCAGCGAGCCCTTCTCCGAAAAAAGCGACCGCACCTCTTCGATGAAATCACTGCCGAGATTGTCCCGAAGGGCGATCATGATGAGGAATTGCGATTGCCGATTGCCAATTTGCGATTTGTGTAAGAGCCGATTCGAGCGGTCCTGCGGAAATGCTACTCTAAGGCGCAAATCGAAATCCGAAATTCCAAAATCCCATGAGAATCCTCGATCGTTACGTCCTGCGCTATTTTCTGCAGGCGTACTTCTATTGCATCGCGGGATTCGTCTCGATCTGGTTCATCTTCGATATCAGCGACAACATCTCGACCTTTCTCGAGGAACGCATCTCGCGCGCGCTCATCTTGAAATATTATCTGACGCAGATGCCCCAGATTCTGGTGATGCTATTGCCGGTGGCGCTGCTCCTCGCCCTGCTCTTTGTCCTCGGCCGGATGTCGCGCTCGAACGAAATTGTCTCGATGCTCACAGCCGGGGTGAGCGTTCCGAGGATCATCGCCCCTCTCCTCGCTATCGGACTGCTTACCACCGCGGGGAGCACCGCGCTGAATTATTCGCTCGCGCCCCACGCGGAGTTTGCGCGCAAGAAACTCCTGGAGGACACGCAATCCCACCGGCCCCAGCTCGCTTTGATGGCGCAAATTTTCCGGAATCGCACGGACAACCGCACCTGGTTCATCCAAATGTTCCGCCCGGGAGAAAACAAGTTCGTGACCCTGCACATCGTCCAGCAGGACGCGAACGATAATATCACCGTGAATTACATCGCGACCAGCGCGGTGTATCATCCGGAGACGAAGGCTTGGGAATTGCAGCAGGTGAAGGTCGTTTACTATGACGCAGCGGGGAACGTCACGCGGATGATCCCCTATACTGAGTCGCTCATGATTACGGATTGGAGCGAGACTCCGTTCCGCTTGAGCAGCGCCAATTTCCGCGCTGAATATCTGAGCGTGCCCGAACTCCAAGAATATTTGCAGTTCAATTCGGACTTTCCGCCGACGCTGCTCGCTCCCTTTGCGACGCATCTGCAATATCGCCTGGCCTTGCCGTGGACCTGTCTCGTGATCGCTCTGATCGCCGCGCCGCTCGGGATCGGGTATTCGCGCCGCGGCATCTTGTCGAGCGTGGCGGCGGCCATCCTCATCGTTTTCGCAATGAATTTCGCGACGCATCTATTTCTGGCTCTCGGCGAGGGAGCACGCATCTCAAACTGGGCGGCGGCATGGACGCCCAATGTGATTTTTGGCGTGCTCGGATTGATCCTCCTTTATTATCGATCGACAAACCGGGAGCCGCCACGGTTGCGTCTCTTCGGCCAACGACCACTCGCGCCGTCATGAATCCGCTGGCAAACGATTGGCCAATCAAACATCGCGCGGACACTTGCGCCCGGACCGGGCGTGCTTTTCAACCGGACGAGCAGTTTTACACGTTGCTATTTCGCGAGGGTGAAGGTTTTCGCCGCGAAGATTTGAGCGAAGAAGCCTGGGCGGCGCGGAACGAAAATATCCGTCCATTCTCCTTTTGGAAAACGCGCTACGAACCGCCGCCCGCCGCGCCGCCCGAAGCCTTGGGAAAGGAAAACGCGGAAGACATTTTGCGCCGGCTTCTGGCCGAGAACGATCCGTCGCACGCGAACGCCTGTTACGTTCTTGCCGTCATGCTCGAGCGGAAGCGCGTGCTGAAACAAATCAAGACCGATCAAAGCGGCGACCGGCCAGTCCTGATTTACGAACATGGAAAAAGCGGCGACGTTTTCATCGTGCCGGACGTGCAGTTGCGGCTGGACGAGCTGGAGCACGTCCAGGTCGAGGTCTCACAACTGTTGAAGAACGCGACCTAGCCGGGCGGAGGAGGATAGTGTGAGTCGTGGCCGAGACAGTCTGCGACTGATGCCGACCATAAGAACTTCGTCGCGTCGATCGCCGCAATTTTCCGGGCCAGCACGCTTATGCCCAGCCACACCGGTTCCAGCGGAAGATGCATCAAATCCTCGCGCGGGATGTCCGGGTGCATTCGGGCCGGCGAGTCGAAATCACATCGAATGATTTCGAATCCCAGCGGTGGAGAAAAAAGAATTCGCAGAGCCTGGTCGGTGTAGCGCCAGAAATCCCACGGCCGCTCGTGCAACGGAAAAGCGAAGTGGGTGGAATGGAACGTCAACCCGCCCACTTTTAATACCTTGTTGATCTCCGCTGCGACAACCCACGGCATCGCGAAATGCTCGAGAACAGCCAGGGAAAAAACCGCGTCAAACTCGCTGCCAAAGAATTTGGATAGCTCGTGCGCATCGCCGACAATGTCGGTGTTGGCATCCCCGTAATAGTCGAACCCGACATATGAGCAGTCTGGAAACAGACTGCGTTTGCTTTGTCCCCCAAGAACCACCTGACGTGATCCGATTTCGAGAACCTTGCCTTTCAAGCGATTGGCTTCAGCGCGGAATTCCTCGAACAATTGCAAACCCTCTGCCCTCTGCCAGGCCGGAAGTTTGGCGGCGTGCCGCTTCAGCCGGAGAACACCGCTGTCGCGCGATTTGAAATTGCGACGTCGAATCGTAACGGAAGGCGTCGATGTCGACGGCAGGTAGCACCAAAACCCCCAGGCCAGCCCGCGGAATACTGTCGGCGCCTTCCGGGCAATATCATCGCGCGCATGCCACGACGTGATCGGCACAACCACGCCATCATAAACAAATTCCAGATCGTCAGGCGGACCGCTTTCAGCAGTAACCCAGCCCTTTATTCCGATCCCCCGCTGGTCCGACCAAAAATCGGAAACATTTACCGCGATGTCGCCCTTCGAACCTGGCAGGAAAATTAGCATAACCGATTAAGCCCACGGGAGAGATTTGCCGTTAGCGTAAACGCGGACTGAATCTTTGCCATGCCGAGTCGTCGCTGTGAAAGCCCGATCCACCTGCGCCGCTCACATTTCTGTGAGACATTGCGCGGCCATGAATTCCCTGCTTCCCTGGTTTTCCGCATCCAGCTTTCCGCTTTATCTCGCGCCGATGGCGGGAGTGTCGGACAAGATTTTTCGCCAGCTCTGCAAAGAGCGCGGCGCGGATGTGCTCGTCACGGAATTCGTCTCGGCTGAGGGCGTGTTCCGGCGGAACGAACGCACGCGCTACTATCTCGATTTCGACGAATGCGAGCGGCCGATCGGCGTGCAGCTTTTTGGCGGAAACGCGGAACACATGGCGGAAGCGGCGAGACATGTCGTGGATTGGGTGCGGCCGGATTTCATCGATCTCAATTTTGGGTGTCCGGTGAACAAGGTCGTGGCGAAAAACGGCGGCTCGGCGCTCTTGAAGGATTGTCCGACGCTGGCTGCCGTGGCTGAAGCAGTCGTGCGTGCGGTGGCGCCGAGGCCGGTGACGGCCAAGATCCGGATCGGCTGGGACACGGACTCGATCAATGCTCCTCGGGTGGCGCGCATCCTGGAAGAGACCGGCGTGCTCGCCCTCGCGGTGCATGGGCGCACCCGTGCGCAAGGTTATTCGGGTGAGGCCGATTGGAATGTGATCGGAGAAGTCGTCGCAGCGGTCTCGATTCCCGTGGTGGGAAACGGCGACCTAACGACTGGTCCGATAGTGGCCAAGCGCCGCGCCGAGACCGGCGTCGCCGGCGCGATGATCGGCCGCGCGGCCATGAGTTCTCCATGGATTTTCGCGGAGATCAAACAGTACCTCGCGACGGGCGACACTCTCGCGTCTCCCGATTTGGCCGAGAGGTGGGACCTGATCCAGCGGCATTGCCAGCTCGCGGTGGAAGAATGGGGTTGCGAGGATCAAGCGATTCGTTCCATGCGGGCGCGGTTGATGGCCTACTCGAAAGGTTTTCCGAACAGCAAAATGCTGCGCGAGAAATTCCAGCACGTCTCGACTCTTGCCGAGATCGAAGCGATCGCCGCGGCGCATGCCTTACCGCTCGCGCAGCTCGCCTGAGGGCGACCTTGCGATAATCACCCCGCCCACTAACTTTCCCCGTGTCAGAAACGTCCACTCAACCCGCCCCGATCAATTACAAGATCGGGAATGAGCGCCTGATCAAGGTCACGGAGAACGCCTCGCGGAAACTGAACTCGCTCCTTCAAAAACAAGGACGCGGGACGGGCGCACTGCGCGTCGCCGTGATCGGCGGCGGCTGCTCCGGGTTGCAATACAAAATGGATCTCGTGGATGGACCGGCGAATCGCGACATCCTCGTGCAATCGTCCGACGTCCGCGTGGTCGTCGATCCGAAAAGCGCGCTCTTCGTCAGCGGCTCGCTCCTCGATTACAGCGACGATCTGCAAAAGGGCGGATTCAAGGTGACGAATCCGAATGCGGTGGCGCATTGCTCCTGCGGCGAGAGCTTCGCTGCATGATCGATTATTTCGCGCTGCTCGATCAACCGCAGGCGCCGTGGCTCGATCCCGCTGAGCTGAAGGACGCGTATCACAAGAAAACTTTGCAGGTGCACCCGGACGCGCAGACAAATCGATCAGATGAAAAGGACCCGAGCTTTGCGAGTCTGAATGAGGCGTATCAAATTTTGCAGGATCCCAAACGGAGACTGCATCACCTCCTGAGCTTGCACGGCTGCGCACCCTCTTCCGCCGACCAAACAATTCCAACGCAATTACACGATTTGTTTCCCGCAGTGGGCGCGGTGACTCAGCGCGCGAATCTCCTGCTGGAAAAAATTCGGGCAACGTCAAACGCGTTAGGCCGCTCGCTCTTGAAGCCGGAAATCCTGGACGTGCAGAGCCAGACAAAGGAGGTGCGCGCGAAAATTCAGAATCTATCCGACACCGCGCTCGCACAACTGCACCAGATCAATCCGGCTTGGGCGAAGAATCCAGCAGACCAAGCCGCGGACTTATCGAATCTTTACTTCGCGTTCGCGTACCTGACTCGTTGGTCGAGTCAGCTCGATGAAATCGCGTTTCAGTTATCGCTGCATTAATCACGCCTGGGTTCGGGTGCAGGTGTTCATTTGAACTTGAAGTCCTTTTTTTTCTGGCGAAGATAGAGCATGCTCACGGAGCGACAGCGAGGCATCCTGGAATTCATCCAATTCGAGCAGCGTGAAAAAGGGATCACCCCGAGCACGCGCGAGATCCAGCATCATTTCGGCTTCGCGAGTCAGACGTCGGTCATGCAATACATCGACACGCTCGAGCGCAAAGGATTTCTCGACCGTCACGCGCGCAAGGCCCGCGCCCTTATCACCCCGGTGCAGAAAGTTCGCATCACGGACATTCCGATTTACGGACAGATCCCGGCCGGCATGGCGACGCTCACGGAACAGACGATTGAAGGCCATGTTTCCCTCGACGCGCGCTCCGCGAATGCTTCCAAGAACGGACGCATGTTCGCGCTGCGCGTCCGCGGCGATTCCATGATCGATGCGCATATTCTGGACGGGGACATCGTGATTCTGGAAGACCGCAAAGAAGTGCACAACGGCGACATCGTGGCGGCGTTGATCGACGGGGAAACGACCTTGAAGCGTTACGTCACCGAACATGGCCGGCCTTACTTGAAGGCGGAGAACCCGCTTTACCCGAATCTGGTCCCAGCCCGTGAGCTGCGCATTCAAGGCGTGATGGTCTCGCTGGTGCGGAAACAGATACCCGTGCGCCGGAAGCGGGGTTAGTGTTCAGTTGAACATATCTATCGGCTGTGTCATTTTCAGGGCATGGCTGGCAGCAGTTCCATTGTCGATCTCCGGAAGCTGCTCGCGGAACGTTTTCCCCAACAAGCGCCTCCCTCCCATCTCCGATTAGCGACGGGTCTCCCTCTCATCGACGAGGCGATCGAAGGAGGGCTGCCGAAAAGCGCCATCACGGAATTGAGCAGCCCGAATGCGAGCGCCGGCAGCGCGCTTTTGATCTGCGCTCTTTTGGAGCGAGCACATCGCGACGGCTATTTCCTCGGCTTGATCGACGGCCGGGATTCATTCGATCCGCAATCCCTCGGCCCTGCGCGCTTGCGCAACCTGCTTTGGGTCCGTTGCACGAAAGCTTTCGATGCGGTCAAAGCCGCCGATCTGCTTTTGCGCGATGGCAATTTCCCCCTCGTCATTCTCGATCTCGTCCTGAATGTCCCGGATGAGCTGCGCAAAATTCCACAAACCACCTGGTATCGATTGCAACGGCTCGTCGAAGCGGCCCCGACCGCTTTTCTCGTCCTCACCCGCGCGAGCATCCTGAGCAGCGCGCAACTAAAGTTGTCCCTCGATAACGCGTGGACGCTGGCGGATCTGGAGCAGGATGCGCTCGCTCCGCGTTTGAAGATTATCGTGAAACGCACGCAAGGCGGAAGACAAGCAATGCTCGGAGCAGGCTGATGTTTGCGACGATTTATTTGCCCGATTTCTATTTGCAAGCCGCGCTCCGTCACCAGCCGGAGTTGCGCACGAAACCCGTCGCGTTGATCGATGATCAGGAAAAAAAAGCGGTGATCATTCAGCTCAACGCGGCGGCCGAACAAACCGGAGTGCGAAGTGGAATGACGCCGAGCCAGGGCTTGGCGCGCTGCCTCCAGCTCGTGGTAAAAGTGCGGGCTCGATCGCAGGAAAATTTGCTGCAAGGAATCCTGCTTCGTTTCGCCGGGGCGCTCGCTCCCTATATGGAAGAAACCGGTCCGGGGATTTCCACGGTCCAATTTACGGATGCGAGAAATGTGGGAACGAAAGTTACCCGCATGATCGAGCAGTTAGCCGACTTTGAAATTACCGCACAAGCCGGCATCGCCCCGATACCGGATGCAAGTTTCCTCGCCGCGCATCTCGCGAATCCAATCCTCCAGATCGAGAACGTGAGTGAATTTCTCGACGCGCTACCGATTGAAACGCTGGCGATCGGTTAACGCGGATCGACTGGCGCAGGTGCCGGCGTCCGCTCCATAAGAATCCGGTAAACAAATCCGCCCAATGCTCCGCCGAGCATCGGCCCGAGCCAGTAAACGTAATGCGCTTTCCAGAAACCAGCCGCAAGCGCGGGTCCAAAGACGCGCGCCGGATTCATCGCCGCGCCGGTGAGCGGGCCGCCGAACAAAATGTCCAGCGTGATCGTAGCCCCGATCGCGAGACCGGCGACACGCCGGCCGCGTTCATCAACCCCAGTGCCATGCACGACGAAAACGAGGAAGAACGTGAGAATCGCTTCGACCAGAATTCCCTGCGCCGGGGTGAGATTGATCGCCAGCTGTGGCGTTCCGGTTACGACAACATCGTGTCCGAAAAGACTGAGACAGATCAAGGCCGCTGCCGTTCCGCCCAATAATTGCGCAATCCAATAGCGGATGGCCGCGGCCCAGGTCATGTGACCACTGCAAACCACCCCGAACGTGACGGCCGGATTCAGGTGGCCGCCGGAAATATGCATCGTGGCGGAGACGAACGCCGCGATCGTCAAACCGTGCGCCAGCGCAATCGCGAGAGTGTCCTGCCCCCCCGCTGTCTTGATCGCGCCGATCCCGACAAAAATAAGCGCAAAGGTCCCGATGAATTCCGCGATGCAAGGGCGAAGCTTTTCCATCGGAGCATCCAAGCAAAACGGAGCCGGGATGACAACCCCGGCTTCAGACTACCCGCCCACGTAATCGGGATACTTCTCGCGCAGTTGTTTCGCAACGCGGTCGGCTTCGTCTTTCTTGCCGGCTTTTTGATAGGCCAGCGCCGCCTTTTGTAACGCGCGCGGTGTGATCGCCGGATCGTCGTAAAGCAACGCCACGCCCATGAACGCCTTGCCGGCTTCATCGAAATGCTGGCGTTCGAGCTGCACGTCTCCGGCGAGCAAACGCGCTTCGGCATTCACGCGTCCTTCCGGTTGGAGCGTCATGATTTCCTCGGCAATTTTTTGCGCCTCATCAGGTTTGTGCGCCGCGATCTTTGTCGCGCCGAGCGCGAGCAGGGTTTTAGCTTTCGCGGCGGGATCTGTCGCCACGCGAAGGTAGTTCTCGTAGGCCGTTTCCGCCCTCGAGAAATTTCCCAGTTTCGTTTCCGCGTCCGCGAGATAAAACCAGAAGTCCGGTTTCACGTTCCCAAGGCTGTCGTTCTGGCCGAGGACGCTGAAATATTTCTCGGCCGCCGTGTAATTCTTCTCGTTGTAGTACTCGACTCCGAGCCACTCGAGAATCTCGGGCGGCAATTTTGTGTTTGGACTCGCCGCGAGGAAAGCGTTCACTTCATTCGTTAGGCTGGCGCGGTCCTTCAGATAAAAGAGCGCGGAGATGATCCGCAGCGAGGCGAGATTGTAATATTGCTCCTTGTTCAGTTGGCGCGCGGCGTCGAGGGAGCCGAGCGCTCCTTTGTAATCTTTCGCTTCGAAGGCCGCCTTGCCGATGTAATAGTTCGCCTGCGCGGCCACGGAACTCTTCGGAAACTCCTTCAGCAACTGCCGAAACGCATCCGACATTCCCTTGGCATTATCCTGCTGGCCGAGAATCAGAGCTTTCTGTTGGAGGGCAGCTTCGCGCTCGCGCGCGGCCGGGTACTTCGCGAGCAGCGCATTCAAGTCTTCGATCGCGGCGTCATACATTTTGCTTTCCTGATACGCCAGCGCGCGCTGCGTGAGCGCGGATGGCATTTGCGTGCTGTCTGGAAAAGCTTTCACGAAATAACCGAACGCATCGATGATCTGCGTTCCATCCTTCAACTGCACATAGCACCACCCGAGTTTGTAGGCGGCCTCCGCGCGCAGCTTCGGCGAAAGATGGGAGGCGCGCAGCTCCGCGTAAATCGGGGCCGCTTCGGCGAACTTCTGTTCCTTGTAAAAATATTCCGCCTTGAGCAGCTTTGCCTGGTCCGCCCGTTCCGGCGCGGGATTCGATTTCAGGTAGTCGTCGATCTCAGTGAGAAGCGAAGACGCGTTCGTGTTGTAGAAATTAATCAGGCGCTGGTACTGCGCGTCTTTCGCTTCTTCCCGGTCCGGATATTTCGCAATGATCTGGCGATAAATGTCGTCGGCTTCCTTCGTGTGACCGAGTTGGCGGTGACTGTTGCCCACGATCATCATCATTTCCGGGCGCGTTTCCTCGGGGACTTGGTCCTGGCCGCGTTTGAATTCCGCCAGCACTTTGTCGTACTGCCCCGATTGATATTGCAGCCGGAGCAATCCCACCTCGGCAATCGCGCGCCATTTTCCCGCCTCCGGCAACGAACGCCCTTTCGTCAACAGGTTCATGGCTTTCTCCGCCATCGCCTTGTCGGTTTTCCCCTTCTCGGTTTGCTGTAAATCGACCGCGACCATGCCGGCGCGCACCGTCGCTTCCGCTTTCAAGGCCGGCTTTTGCGTTTCATTCGCGAGCGCTTCGTAATTCCTGAGCGCGTCCGCTTTTCGTCCGCGAGCCAGCGCGATCGAGCCGGCGGCGAGACGCGCGTCATCTCGATAGGGATTCGGATTTTTTACCTCGGCGACCTGTTGATACAAATTCTGCGCTTCATCTTTGCGGTCCACGTTCTCGAGACAGCGCGCTTCGAAATAGCGCGCGGAAAGGGCGAGCGCCGGCTCTTTCGATTTCGCGGCCGCCCGATGAAACAGCGGCAGCGCCCCCGCGTAATCCTTTTGGGTGAACAGAATTTCCGCGACGCCGTAAGCCGCCGGGCCGGCGAACTCGCTCTCGCCATAATTATCGAGCACGCCCTGGAAACTCGTGCGCGCCGCGCCGCTGCGATTGAGCGCGCGATAACATTCGCCCAGGTAAAAGTAAGCGCTCGCGCGGCCGGGAGCGCCCGGATATTGGCTGAGGAATTTTTCGTATTCCGGCACGGCCAGGTCGTAAAGTTTCCGCGAGAAAAGCGCGTTGGCGTAATCGAGCTGACGACGGTCCGGCGCTTCGGTTTCCGTTGGCGAAGATTCCGAAGAAGGCCCGGCCGGCGATTCGGTAGCCGACGGGCTGCGGCGCGGTCGCGGCGAAGGAGTAGGCACGGACCCATCCACCGGCACGGCTCGAGGAATGGGCGTCTCGTCGACTGGTTGGGCGCGACGCACTTCCGGCGTGCGCTGTTGCGCCAGCGATGCCGGAAGCACCGAAAAAATCAGCGCCGCTTGCACGAGGCAAACCGCGCCTCGCACGCTTTTCATTTTGCCGTGGCGAAGGCGACGTTGGTCACGCCCGCTTCGCTGCAAATGTTCAGAACCCCGACGACATTTTTGTACGCGCCCGTTTCGTCGCCGCGGATGATGACGGCTTGGTCGGGATAAAGCTGCACCAATTTCTTTAGCATCTCACTCAGTTCGACGTTCGTCAGCGTCCGGCGATTGACGACGACATTGCCATCGGCTTTCACATTGACCACAACGTCGCCGATCGGCGCGCTCTTTTCCCTGGCCGAAGTTGCTTTGGGAATTTTCACGTCGAGCTCGTTTTCGGTCCGCGCCGCGTTCCAGGTCATGAGAAAGAAAATGAGGAGAAGAAGGAGTACGTCGACGAGAGGCGCCAGTTGGATGCCCGGATGCTGCGGGGTGGCGTGCCTTCGCAAGTTCATATTACAAAATACCGGAACAGGTGTCAGCGTTTTCTGACGATCCTGCCGCCATCAAAATTCATCTTCGAGCAACACCGGCGTGCGCTCGGGAGTTCGTTTATTGTATTGGAGCGAGAGCAAGGCGAGCACGTGAGTCACGGCCGATTCCAACTCGGAAATAATTTTCTGCACGCGCCCGCGGAAGAAGGCGTAGAAAATCATCGCGGGAATGCCAATGGCAAGCCCGGCCGCGGTATTGACGAGCGCCTGGCTGACGCCGCTGGAAAGTTGCGTGTAACGAGCGGTGCCGAGTTCGGCGCCGAGCGCACCGAACGATTTGATGATGCCAAACACCGTGCCGAGCAATCCCAGCATCGGCGCGATCATCCCGATATCGGCGAGAAAGATGACGCGATTGTTCAAGCTGGACGCGACGCGCGTCCCTTCGGTTTCGGCGATCTCGCGGACCTGCTGGAAATCCGCGCTCGGATTTTTCGTGGTAAAATCGAGCATCTTTTGCACGACCCGGGCGATGGCCTCGCCGTGGCGATTCGAAACGGCGAGCAGCCCGAGATAGTCGCGCTTGCGCAGGAGCGCGTCCGCCGTTGACATATAGCCGCTCGAGACGACCGCGCCGCGCCGGATGGTCATCAAATAAACGATCACGAGCATCACGAACAAAACGGAGAGAGCGAAAAGGGCCCCCATGACCGGGCCGGCGGCGATCAGGGTGTCGAGAATCGATTTGGTTCGTGGCAAATCGGGGGCGAGCGGCGCGGGAGTTTGCGCGAGAAACGAGGCGAAGCCCGCCGACAACGCGAAGAGGTTATTCATTCCGAAAGTGCAGTTACGATAGGCAGCCGCGCGGAGAGATGCAAATGGCCCGGCAGAGCATCAAGACCGCCCGGAAGCCCGCGGCGTTCAAACAAACTTGTCCCCCGCCAGCCAGCGGCGGACGTGGAAGATGTGGGCCGGCTGCTCTTGCGGATGCAGCTCGACGTAGTTGCGCTCACCCCGCCAGATGTAACGCGCGTCGCTCAAGAGATCGTGGACCTGATACACATCGGAATCCATCGGACCAAATTCAGACAGTGGAATGTGCACGTAGGAATTTTGCGCATGCTCCGGATCGAGATTCACCACCACGAGAATGATGTTGTCCCGCGCTGCCGTCATTTTTCCGTAGCAGAGAATGGCGTCGTTTTCGGCACGGTAGAACCGCAGGTTATCGTAGAGATGGAGCGCGCGATTTTCTTTCCGAATCCGGTTCAGGCGCGTGATCCAATCCTTGACGTTCCCCGGCGCATCCCAGTCGCGTTCCTTCCACTGATACTTTTCCGATTCGAAATACTCCTCGCGCCCGGGGAGCGCGGCGTTCTCGCACAACTCAAAGCCGCTGTAGATCCCGTAGACGCTGGAGAGCGTCGCCGCCAGCACGGCGCGGATCATGAACATGGGCCGGCCGCCTTCCTGCAAATGGAACGGCAGGATGTCCGGCGTGTTTGTGAAAAGATTGCCGCGAAAATATTCGCGCATCCCGGTCTGGGTCAGCTCGGTGAAATATTCCGTCAGCTCCGCTTTGGTCTGTCGCCAGGTGAAATAAGTGTAGCTCTGGTTGAAGCCCGCCTTGGCCAGCGCTCGCATCATCTTGGGTTTCGTGAACGCTTCCGAAAGAAAGATCACGTCCGGATATTGCGCGCGCACGTTCGAAATCAGGTATTCCCAAAACGCGACCGGCTTCGTGTGCGGATTGTCGACGCGGAACATGCGCACACCGCGCTCGGCCCAGAAAAGAATGATGCTCTTCATTTCGTCCCAGAGTTCACGCCAATTTTCGCAGCGAAAGTTCAGCGGATAAATGTCTTCGTATTTCTTCGGCGGATTCTCGGCGTACTTGATCGTCCCGTCGGGACGCTTGTAAAACCACTCCGGGTGCTCCGCGACGTACGGATGGTCCGGCGAACAGTTGATCGCGAAGTCGAGCGCGATCTCCATGCCGCGAGCGCGGACCTCGGCCTCGAGCCAGGCAAAATCCTCGAACGTTCCCAGCGCCGGCTCGATTGCCTTGTGTCCGCCGAATTCGCTGCCGATGGCGTAGGGCACTCCGGGTTCCCACGGTTCGCATGTCACGGAATTATTCCGGCCCTTGCGATTCGTGCGACCGATCGGGTGGATCGGCGGAAAATAAATCACGTCGAATCCCATCGCCCGGGCGTCCTCGACGCGCGGCAGGCAATCGCGAAACGTCGAGCCGCGATCGCCGAAACCTTCCGCCGAGCGAGGGAAAAATTCATACCACGCCGCCATTCGCGCCTCTCTCCGATCCACCGTGACGCGGGGATAGGGCGCGTATTGCGTGGCGTTCGCGCGGTCCGGATACGTCGCCATGAGCACTTCCAATTCGCCCGAGTGCGCAATCTCGTTGATGGCCTCGTTCTCCTGCGTCCGAATTTCCTCCGCGAGCTGGCGTAGCCGCTCCACGTCGGCCAGGGTGGCCGCGCGAGCCGCGGCTTCGTCGAGCAGAGCGGCGCCTTCCAGCGCCTCACTGCGCAGATTTTCGAGGCCGGCTTCGAACTTCGTCGAAAACTCGTGCTGCCAGCCGCGAAATTTATCGGTCCAGGCTTCGACCGTGTATTCGTAGATCGCGTTTTCGTAGAGAGTGCAAACCCCGCGCCAGCGATCATTGTCCACGTGCGCCATCGGCGTTTCATGCCAGTGCGCCTCGCCGAGCAGCCGCCACTTCAGCGCAGCCGCGACCACGTCGTGCCCGTCCTTGAACACGTCCGCTTCCACGGCGAGATCGTCGCCAACGACCCGTTTCACCAGATAGCGGCCACCATCCACCAACGGCTGGAGGTTCTCGATGACCGCGGTGGGAAAGGCCCGTGACATGGGGCCATCAATCAACCAACTTTCGCCAGCTGCGAAAGGAGAATTCTTGCGGTGTGATCGGACGCGCTATCCGGGCCAAAAATTAGACGTCGAAAAAAAACGCGCACTCGTACAAGCCCGAGGTGCGGGTTTCTTCGCGCCGGACCGAAGTGCCGAGCACTCCCTCGACCAGATCGTGTTCGAGGCGGCCGATGATCGGATATTGATCGAGCAAGTTCAGGATCGGCGAATGGCATTCGAGAATCCGCGGACCGCCTTCTTTTTCATCGGCGACGTATTGGGACATGAAGCCTTCTTTTTCGCGCTGGGTCGCGAGCCATTTGGCGCGTTCCGGGACGGTCTCGCCTTTTGCCTTCGCCTTTAACGCCGCCGTTTTCCGCTCGAAGACATTGAAGAGCATCTTCTCGGGTCCATTCGGCCCGTAGATTTCCTTGATCGATTTGAGCAGCTCGAGCGTGAAATCATTGCTGTCGCAGGGGAACAGATCGTGGGTGCGGCGTGTCAGGCGATAGACCATTTCCGGCCGGCCCATTTTTTGCGGGCGTCGCCAGGTATCGAGATAACCGTCGCGCTCGAGGGTGAGGCAGTGCTGCTTGATGCCCATGTAGCTCATCTTCATTTTGGCGACGAGCTCGTTCACGGAGAGGCCTTTGGTGCGTTTGAGCGTGTTGAGGATTTCCAACCGCTGCGTGCGGCCGATTTCAGAGAGTAATTGTTGGTTCAATGGCTGCCTTCCTTGGTAGATGCGGGGGCGAGATTACCCGCAGCGGCCTTGGAAAGGCAACACAAATTTCCCCCAAGATTCAGGAAGAAAGGGGATTAGGTAATTCGGCGCCCTGACGCTGGGTCGAACAGGTGCACTTTGCGCAAATCCACCTCGAATTCGGCCCGATGACCGGCTTCCACGCCGCCCATTCCCTCCCGGCTTCGGGAGACAACACGGTGCGCGCCGGTCTGGAGGTGGAGGTCCGCGGCCGCGCCCAGTGGCTCGACCAGATCGACGATCGCCGCAAAGGTATTGGACGAGGCCCGGGCGATTTGGATTTCTTCCGGCCGAAGTCCGAGCACGACCGGCTTCCCGGCAAATTCTTTCGCGCCCGGAAAGTCCGAGATCGCGAGCCGCAGTTTGATCGTGCCGTCTTCCGCCTCGGAAAAGAGAATCGAATCGCGATCCACCTTGATCGTGCCGTGGATGAAATTCATCGGCGGGCTGCCCAGGAATCCGGCCACAAACATGTTCGCCGGGCTGTCATAAACTCTCGTTGCGCCGCCGTCCTGCTCGATGACACCGTTATTCATCACGATGATTCGCTCGCCCATCGCCATCGCTTCGACCGGATCACTCGCGGCGTAAATGATCGTCGCCGACAGACGGTGACGCAGCTTGTTGACCTGCGCACGCATTCTGGCGCGCGCCGGCGCGTCGAGATTCGCGAACGGTTCGTCGAAAAGGAAAACCTTCGGCTGGAGTGCGAGCGCGCGTCCGAGCGCGACCCGCTGCCGCTCTTCCGCGGAAAGCGACTCCGGTTTGCGTTCCAACAACTCCTGGAGCGCGACAATCTCGGCGGCGGCGGCCACGCATTTCTTGATTTCCGTCTTCGAAAACTTTCGAAGCGCGAGCGGGAAAGCGAGGTTGTCGTAAACCGACATGCGCGGATAGAGCGTGTGACTTTCAGCCACCAGCGCGAGGTCTCGGTCTTTGGGAGCAACATCGTTCATGCGGCGATCGCCCAGAACAATTTCGCCCGTCGAAATTTCCTCCAAACCGGCGATCATCCGCACCACACTGGATTTTCCGGCGCCACTCGGCCCGGTCAGGACCACGAACTCGCGCTCCTGGATGTCGAGAGAGAATTCGCGAACAGCCGTGATAGCCGCACCCTTCTTGCCGGGATAAACCTTGGTGACATTCTTGAGGCCGACGTGTGACATGGGATTCTCAGAGGAATGGAAGGATGACGATCTCGATCGGAACGCGGTCCGCGTTGTTCGGCGACAGCGCAAAAAAACGCGAACCCACCGAGTTGAATCCGCGCTTCACGTAGCCCAGCGCGATCTCTTTTTGCAACCGCGGGCTAAGCGCGGCGCTCGTGATCCAGCCGATTTCTTTCTGTTCGTTCTCGGCCGGAACCAGCCGCATCCCGGCCTGAAGCGGCGCGTTCGATGGCGAGACTAAACCGCAAAGACGTTTGTTGGTTTGCCCCGACATCTTTATCCGCGAGATCACTTCCTGTCCGATGTAGCAGCCTTTTGAATAATCAATGGAGGCGACCTCCAGGTTCGCCTCCGTCGGTATGATCTGGTCCGTCAGCTCGCGCCCCCAACGCGGGATCCCTCGTTCGATTCGAAAAACTTCCGCGCATTCCTCATTGCAAGGAACAAATACCGTGGACAATTCACCGTGCGTGCTTTGCTGTTCCGCTCGTTCCGCCCAGATGTCCCAGCCGGAACAACCGAAGCGATTCGCTTGAAGGATTCGGTCAGACTGGACCGAGGGCGCGGCCTGGCCCGTCACGTGGAAAAGCGCGAACCGATCGCTCACATCTTCGATCTGCACGTCGTCCGCGATGATGTATTTCTCGAGCCGAAGAGGAAGTTCTTCGCGCAGTTCCGGGTCGGCATCGAGCAAGAAGGAATCGCCAGCGACCGAGACAAAGACGTCTGCGTTCACCTTTCCTTTTGCGTTCAAGACTGACGCTTGAATCGCGGTGTTCGCGCTCGCCTTGCGCAGATCGTTCGTGATCTGGCCGTTGAGAAAACGAAGGGCGTCCGCTCCGCTGACCCGCAATTTTACCCGGGACGATAGATCGAAGAGCGCGCCGGATTCGGGATTGAAGAGCGGCGTCATGGCGGACGCGTCGGCTTGGTTCAATCGTCCGTCCGTCGCCGCCAAAATCCTCCCCACAATCCCTGCGCTCCTTCAGTCTCGCTCTTTTGTTCAGTCGATTCGGCTGGAACCGCGGGAACGTCCGCCAGCCTCGCCTCCGAACTGCTCTGGGGCGCGAACGGCGCTTCATTCGTTGTGGGTGCCGGCACCGCCTGCGCTGTCTCCAGATGCGCGGGCAAACTTTCGACCAGAGTCGTGGCTTGCGCAGGAGCCGATTCTACGACGGGAGCGACCGCGGCGGCCGGCTCAGTGGTCCCGGCACCTGCGCCTGCGACCTCAGGACTCTTCTCGGGAACCTTTCCTTCATCGATGCCGGCAAGACTCGGTTGATCTTCTTCCCCATTTGAAGTTCCCGGCTCGCCCATCAACGAGCGGCCGGCCGGCAAAAACTGCCGGAGCAACGAAGAATAATCGTCGTCGCCGCGGCCTTGCCGCATCTCTTCGACCAACCCGTGTCGCGACGCATCGGTCGCGCCGAATTCCATGGCAAATCCGCGCGCCAGCCGTGTGGCGATGACCACATCCTTCAGCATGTGTTTCACCGAAAAATGCGGCTCGAAATTGCCCTGCATCATCATCGGCAGCTTCATGTCGAGCGTCGCAGAGTTGCTCCCGTTATTGCGCATGGCCGCCGCGAATTTCTCGACGTTCAGGCCCGATTTGTAGACGAGCGCAAGGGCTTCGGCCGCCCCTTGCACGCTGGCGGCGGTGACCATGTTCGTCGCCACTTTGATCGTGGTGGCATCGCCCACCTTGCCCATCTCGATGATTTCCTTGCTGCTGGCCTCGAGGATCGGACGCGCTTGGCGCAACGCGACTTCATCGCCACCGACGTAATAAACCAGTTGTCCGTTTTCCGCCGCTGTCTTGCTTCCGGTAAAGGGAGCATCGAGAAATCGCGCACCACGTTTTTCGACGATTTCGGCCGCGGCGCGCATGGTGTCGGGCGAAACCGTGCAATGGGCCATGACGACGTGGTTGGGCGTAAGATCGCGCGTGATCCGCTGCGCCATTGCCAGCAACGCCTCATCATCGGAAACAAAAATCTGGATGAAGTCGCACAGCTCAGCGACCTCCGCGGGGGAGCCGACAAAATTAGGAACGGGACGCGGCGTGCGGTTCCAGACAAAAACATGGAAGCCATGCTCGCGCAGATTCTCGGCCACGCGCTGACCGATGATTCCCAAGCCGATTACTCCAACATTTTTTCGTGTGCGTAAGGACATTCCTGAGTGATTCCCTGTTTTACTGGGGATCGCTGAAAATCACGGCAAATCCCCGGCGACGCAATGCCGAAGTTCAGAGCGAGGCCGCTCAGTTCGGACGGCGGTAGGCGGACTTGGTCAGATTCTCGGCCAGTCGAGTCGCGATCAAGACCCGCCGTGCGTTCGCGAGTGTGAGCGATATCTCGCTTCGCGCTTCCTCGAAAGAGAGCAGCCGCGAAGGTTTCGTCTCGGTGAGTTGGACAATGTGGAAACCCAAATGCGAGCGGAAAGGTTTGCTGATCTCATTAACTCGAAGCTTTTCGACTTCGGCGAAAAATTCCGGGGGCATTCGCGCCGCGGAGAAAAAGCCGAGGTCGCCGCCGCGCGCTTTGCTGGCTTCATCCTCAGAGGCTTCGGTGGCAAGTTGCGACAGAGGCTCGCCGCCGGCAACGCGCAGAGCGAGAGCTTCGATTGCTTTTGCCTTCGCCTCCACTTCTTCGGGCGGCGTTTCGGCATGGGCAGCGAGAAAGATGTGCGACGCGCGGAAGCGTGCGGGCTGCTGGAAGAGATCCCGGTGCGTCTCATAAAAATTCCTGCATTCCTGATCGCTGATAGCTGCCTCCGTGGTGATTTGTTTCTCCAGCCATTGGAGAGCGTGAAGTTGGCCGGCGATTTTTTCGCGCAATGATGCGAGCGAGAGACGGTTTGAGCGAAGAGCGCGGGCGAAAGTTGATTCATCGCCAAATTCAGAGCGACAAAGTGAGAGTTCGTGATCCAGCTGCGCGGAATCGATTTTCTCCTCTGAAGAAAGGCGACGAAGATTCTCTGCGACGAGGAGATCGGACGCTGCGGTCGCTCCATGAACCTCAAGGTCGTTTTCATAAAAACCTCGACCGTGTGTGATCGCGATGAGGCGACCGCGACCGGCAACACCACCCAGCAGGTCACGAAAACTCACCGAGCGACAAAGCAATTCGCTGCAGACGAGGCCGAGAAGGCACGCGACTGCGATCGCAGAAACTGGACGCAACCAGCCCTTCATTTCAGCGCAATCTCCGAGAGGTAGTAAGCCGTCACGGCGCCGACAATGCGCAGGCTTTCCGCGCTGAGCTTGTCCATCGTGTCCTCCGGCGTATGCCATGGGGGATAATCGAAATCGATCAAATCGATCGTGGGAATGCCAGCGTCATTCAGAGGCGTGTGGTCGTCCGTAATATCGCGGTCGAAGTAGGTGAAATGTTTCCGCACGTTCAATGCTTCCGCGGAAGCGAAGATATCGCGCGCCAGCTCGGCGGGCGAATCCGGCGGCAGCGTGATGGTGAGCGACCGGTCGCCCATCATGTCGAACAAAATCCCGCCACGAAATTGGGCGGTCTTGCTTTCCGCCGCGAGTCGCTTCGCGAAATAACGGCTCCCAAACAAGCCGTCGGTATCGGTAAACGCTTCGTAAGCTTCTTCGCCATCAAAGAAAACGAGCTCCACTTTCCCAGCCAAATCCGGTCGCTCAGCGAGGACGCGCGCGAGCTCGAGCAGCGCGCCGGTGCTCGAGCCGCCGTCATTCGCCCCGACGAAACGCGCCGTGTCGAATGTCTTGGTGTCGTAGTGCGAGCAGACGAGGAACGACGGCTTGCTGTCCTTCGCCGCAAAGGTGGCGATAAGATTTACAAACTCGACTTTGCCGCGCGGTGTTTCGTCGAAAAAAACCTGGCGCTCCACTTTCCATCCGGACGCTTCGAGCTGCGTCGTCAGAAACTTTCTCGTCTTCTCGATCGCTTCCGTTCCGGGCGGTCGCGGACCGAAGTCCACCATTGTCTGGACATTGGCTAGCGCTCGGTCACCAGAAAAATCCTCCCAGATTTTTTTCCGGGTGTCGCGTTGCGGCTGCGTTTGCGCCCGATCGCAAGCGCCCAGAAGGCCGAGGGCGAATAGCAATCCAGCCGCAACAATAAACATCGCGCGCGGAGCGCGCGATCCACCTGAACTCCGCATGCTAGGTTTCGCTCGCGGGCAATCCGAGCGCGGCGAGCACGCGCTGGAGATCGTCGTTGCCGTAATATTCGATCTCAATGCGCCCATGTTTGTCACCGTGGTGCAGGACGACTCGGGTGCCGAGATGTTCCTGCAAGCGAGCCTGGAGATCGCCGATCAGGGCGGAGGTCGCCGCCGTCTGCCGTCGGTGCCGCGGCCGCGTCGTGCCGAGCTGGCGCGCGACAAGCCGCTCGGTGGCGCGGACGGTCGCGCTCCGGCGCAAGATTGTCTCCGCCACCAACAATTGTTCCTCGGGGGCTTTTAAACCGAGAAGAACTTTCGCGTGTCCGACGGAGAGCAGACTTTGCGTCAACCATGCCTGCACTTGCTCATGCAGATCGAGCAAGCGAATGGAATTCGCGACCGCCGCCCGGCTGCGGCCAACCTTTTGCGCGATGTCTTCCTGACGCATTCCGAATTCCCCCGCGAGCCGCGCGTAGGCCTGCGCTTCCTCGATCGGATTCAGGTCCGCGCGCTGCAAATTCTCGATCAACGAAAGTTCGAGCACTTCGAGATCGGTCGCGACGCGCGTGATGACGGGCACTTCGGTCAGACCCGCTTCCTGCGCCGCGCGCCAGCGGCGCTCGCCCGCGATTAATTCGTGCCGGCCACCAACGTCGCGCACGACGAGTGGCTGGATGATTCCGTGCTGGCGAATCGATTGGACAAGCTCCTCCAAAACATCACGCGCAAAATCTTTCCGGGGCTGCAGCGGGCTCGGCACGATGCTGGCGAGATGGACCCGCTGAATTTTCTCGCCCAGCTCCGCTTCGAGACGGATGGCCGGCGGCCGTGGGCTGATCAGCGCGCTGAGACCTTTGCCGAGAGCTGATTTCGCCATGCCAGTGGAGGTTATCGGAACGCGAGTCATCACGCAAACAGCAACAGAATGGTAGGGCGAGACTCCGTCGAGCCGGACCGTTTCTCGCGTGATCGCGGCATCGGCTCGACCTACCATTTTTGCCAATCCACGTCAGCGCATCTAGCGTGCGGCCATGCCGTCCGAATCGAACGTTTTCACGCTGGGACATTCTCCCGATCCGGACGACGCGTTCATGTTTTACGCAATGGCGGAAAACAAAATTGATCTGCGCGGTTATCGTTTCGAGCATCGGCTCGAGGACATCCAAACATTGAACGAGCGCGCGCTCCGCGGCGAGCTGCACATCTCGGCGATCTCAATCCACGCCTTCGCCTATGTGAGCGATCGGTATGCGCTCCTGCCCTGCGGCGCGAGTATGGGGGACGGCTACGGCCCCATGGTGGTGGCGACGAACACGGACGGTCTTGCGGCGGACGCAGCCGACGGGGAAATCCGCGCGTGGCTTGGCCAGCGGACGATCGCGATCCCCGGCCGAATGACGAGCGCCTATCTCGCGTTGCGACTTTACTTGGGCGAAATCGATCACATTGTCGTGCCTTTCGATCAGATTTTCGAAACGGTGAAAAGCGGTCGAGCGGCGGCCGGGCTGATTATTCACGAGGGCCAGCTCACCTACGAACGCTCGGGATTTTCGAAAATCATCGACCTGGGTGAATGGTGGAAACGCGAGACGAGTCTGCCCTTGCCGCTGGGCGGAAATGTTTTGCGCAAAGACATTGCCCCCGCGACGCAGCACGACCTCCTTGAGATCATGCGGGAGAGCATCGACTACGGCCTCACGCATCGCGACGAAGCGGTGAGGCATTCCCTGCCGTATGCGCGCGACATGGATGCGAGCCTGGCCGGCAAGTTTATCGGAATGTACGTGAACGATTACACGCGCGACTACGGCGAGATGGGACGCAGAGCCGTCCGCGAATTTCTCCAGACCGCCCATCAGCGCGGCTACATCGACAGGCAGCCGGCGATCGAGTTTGTGGAATAGAGCTGCCGGTCATCCCGAGCGAAGCGAAAGCGAAGTCGAGGGACCCCGAAGAAAATCGCTCGACGTGTAACGGGGTCCCTCGACTTCGCTTCGCTGCGCTCGGGATGACAGCGCCTCGTTGCCGCTACTTTTTCGGTTTGGGCGAGGGCTTGGCGACTTCCTTGGCAAACGTTGTCACGCGCTCAAACTCCTTCTGGAATCCGCCCGTGAAATCGTGCGTGCCGTACTCGAAAAGCACGACGAAGCAGAATGTGAAAAACAAGAACAGGATGAACCAAAAAAGCCCACGAATGACGGCCATTTGTTGATGGTAACTTACTCGGCTGCCGAGGTCAACGAGGCCGAGAGCAGGCCAAAGTTCGCATTGAACGCCGGGACGAAGCTGCCATCGTTTCCCAGCCATGCGCGTGCCGTTGCTCGACCTCAGCGAACAATATCGCGCTCTCGCTGGGCCGATCCGCGCGGAGATGGACGAAGTCCTCGCTAGTCAAAACTTCATCCTCGGCCCGAAAGTGGCGGCGTTTGAGGAGGCGATCTGCCGCTATTGCTCCACGCCGAATGCCATCGGCGTTTCTTCCGGGACCGATGCGCTGCTGGCGGTGTTAATGGCGCTCGGGATCGGGCCCGGAGACGCGGTCATTACGAGCGCGTACTCATTTTTTGCCACGGGAGCCTGTGTCGCGCGCGTCGGCGCGACGCCGGTCTTCATCGATATCGAGCCGGAGACTTACAATATTTCCGCGCCGGCCCTGGAGAAATACCTGAGCGAATCGTGCCGGCGCGGAGACGACAGCCAGCTGCGTGACGCGCAGGGCAGAAATGTGCGCGCCATCGTTCCGGTGCATCTTTACGGTCTGTGCTGCGACATGGACGCGATCCATCGCATCTCCGAGCACTTTCAAGTGGACGTGATCGAGGACGCCGCCCAGGCGATCGGAGCTGAATATTCGTTCGGCGGAGGGTCAGCGAAAGCCGGCGCCATGGGTGAGGTGGGTTGTTTCAGCTTCTATCCTTCGAAAAATCTCGGCGCCGCGGGCGATGCCGGAATGGTGATCTGCCGCGACGACGCGCTGGCGGAGCGCATCCGCGCTTGCCGGCAGCATGGAATGGAGCCGCGTTATTTTCATCACTTCATCGGCGGCAACTTCCGGCTGGACGAAATCCAGGCTGCGATCCTCGCGGTGAAGCTGCCCTTTCTTGATGGCTGGTCCGCCGCGCGGCGAGCCGTCGCGGATTTCTATCGCGAGGAATTCAGGCGCCTTGGCCTAACGACTCAGATTGCTCTTCCGGCGGAGCCATATCGCGGCCGCGGCCTGACAAACCATCATATCTATCATCAATACGTCATTCGCACGTCGCAGCGGGATGCGCTCCGCGAACATCTGACCCAAAAGGAAATCGGGACGGCGATTTATTATCCGCTCGGGCTGCACGAGCAAAAGTGTTTTGCGTATCTGGGACATCGCGCCGGAGATTTTCCGGAAACCGAACGCGCCGCGCGCGAGACTTTGGCCTTGCCGATCTATCCCGAATTGACGCGCGATGCGCAGCGTTACGTTGCCGAAGCCATCGCGGAATTTTTCGCAAAGAAATAGTCGAGCCGTCTCGCAGACGACACCGGGGCAAAAGACTTGCGACGCGAGGCACCCGAGCCTATATCAACGCTCGCCTAAAACGGCTGGCGGGTAGGTACCGAAGTGGCCAAACGGGGCGGACTGTAAATCCGCTGGCTTACGCCTTCGTTGGTTCGAATCCAACCCTGCCCATTTTACTCAGCGTTTTTTCTTGCCGCCGCTCTTGCGGGCGCGGGCAGTTTTCTTCGCCGGCTTTTTCGCGGATTTCGTCCTGCTTTTTGCCTTTGACTTGGCGCCACGTGAGGCGCCGGCTTTCGATTTTCCACGCTTCGCTGACTTGCCTTTCGCGGAACCGCGGGATGCACTCGCTTTCGAACTCTTGCCGCCCTTCTTCGTCGTCGCGCGCTTGGCGCCGCCGCTTGGCTTCTTACGCTTTGGGGAAGCTTTGGCTGCGACTTTCTTGACCGCCTTCTTGACCTTGGGCGCAACCGAGGGTTTTGAAGCCGCTCGTCCTGCGAGCGCTCCGATTGCGCCGCCTACGACCGCCCCCACAGGCCCGGCGACGCTGCCAAGAACAGCTCCAGCGGCCATTCCCGCGGTTTGTTTTGAGATGGGCGGGATCTGGATGTTTTCAGACGATGAATCGGGTGTGTCAGTAGATGATTGATTTTCTTCAGGCATAACGAGTTCGCTCCTTCAGGGCGTTAAAATTTTATTCGCTTCTCTTCACCACGTACTTCGGATGGCGTCGGTTCTTCAGCCGTGGCCAAGGATGATTTTATATTGGGACGCCGGATCGAGCACGATCAATCGAAAGTGAACAGGACGTTCTCCCTTTCGATCGTCGCGCCGCGATTGAGGAAGAATTCGTGCAGCTCCGGGCTGTAATATTCCTTGTTCTTTCCGGGATTTAAACCGAGGAAAATTCGGCCGCCGGGATTGAGATGGCGGCGCATATCATCGAGGAAAAAAGCCCACTCGGGCGGACCCCACCACCAATCGCGTTTGCTCTCGCGGTTGAAATCGATCGAGAAAGCAGTGATCAAATCAAACTTTCGGCCGAGATCCGGCAGCGGCTCATTCGGCCGAATCGTCCAGATCCGCCGCTCCACCTGGAAGAGATCGAGTAACTCGGTGAAGAGCGGGAACTCGTCGATGTCCAGACCCAAACCGGTGTGCCCGAGATGCTGGAGAACGAAAAGAAAGAAACCGCCGCCACAGCCGAGATCGAGCAACGAGAGAGGCCGGGTGCGGTGCAGTTTGAGGTCCTGCGCCCGCACGATGTTGAGGCGCAACCATCGTTTCACATCGGCGTATTTCGCGTAATGCGCATCCGATGTGGCTTGTGAGGCCTGGATCTCGGACAGACGCAATTGGTCGATCTTCGCGTAGAGCGGCTCGAGCGGGATGGGATGAATAACACGCTGCGCCCTGCGCCAGGCCCGGCGATAGGTCAGGGGCTGCGCGAGCTTCGCGACTTTGTGGGAAAACCTCACGACTCAGGTTCGCAAATGAAGATGCCGGTGCGCTTCGGGAAAAAGACGCAGCGGTTGCCCGCTCTGGGAGGCGCGTCTGGAGGGTGGAACTCCGAACGTGGAAAATCGATAATGCGCGCGAACGCGCTGGCTTATCGGCCGCGCCGTTGGCCGCCATCGCGACGTCCGCCGCCGCTGCCGCCACCGCCGTAACCACCACCACCGCCGCCGTAGCCTCCGCCACCGCCGCCGTAGCCGCCACCGCCGCCGCCATAACCACCGCCGCGACCGCCACCGCCGGGAGGCCGGGCCTCACGCGGGCGTGCTTCGTTCACGGTCAAAGGCCGGCCTTCCACCGTCTTGCCATTGAATTCCGTGATCGCTTTTTGCGCGTCCGCTTCCGTTGTCATCGTGACAAAAGCGAAGCCGCGCGATTTGCCGGTGAACTTGTCCTGCATCAACGTGACCTCTTGCACCGGTCCCGCCTGAGCGAAAAGATCCTGAAGATCGGTTTCGGTCGTGTTGAAGGAAAGATTTCCTACGTATAATTTAGTTCCCATCTGAGTTTACTGTGGAAAACGCCGCCTGGTCACTGTTCCCGCTCATCGGATTTCAAATCGCCACTGAAAAACTCAACTGACAATCTACCAACGCACCGAGCTTCCGTTTTCTTTTCGGCGTGATTAGTAGAGGCTTTTGCAAGTGAAAGCAAATAGAATCGCGGGCGCGCGCCTACCTTGAAAATGCCTGAATTTTCCCAGATAAAATCGCAGTTGAACAGAGCGCGGGTGGCTGTCGTCGCAGCCGGCATTGTCAGCCCTCTCGGCGTCGGATTGGACGAGACTCTTAGGTCCCTCCGCGAAGGCCGCGATTGCGTCACGCCCGTGACCACTTTTCCCATTGAGAATTGCCGGTGCAAGAGTGCGGGCCAGGTGCCGGACGACTGGCTGGCTGATTGCCATGAACGCGCGCGGCACCCCGAGCGGCTGCACCGCGTGGCCAGGATGATGATTCTCGCGCTCGGCCAGGCTTTGACTCAGGCGCCCGGCTTTGTCCCGGAACTGACGGTCGTAGGAACGACCAGCGGCGGCATGACTTTCGGCGAGGAATATTATCGCGGGCTGAAAGGGGGACCCCGATCGGCCCGCCGCGCTGCCTCTCTCATCGCGAATTATACACCGCAGAAACCGGTAATGGACGCGCAGGAAGCGTTCGGAATTTCAGCGCCCTGCCAGATCATCGCCAATGCCTGCGCCTCCGGCACCAACGCGATCGGGCATGCGTTCGATTGCGTGCGGTCCGGCCGATACCAGTGCGTCTTAACGGGCGGATATGACGCACTCTCGGAACTGGTTTTTGTCGGGTTCGATTCGCTCCAAGCCGCGACACCCGAACGATGCCGACCGTTCGATCGCGATCGCACGGGCCTGGTCCTGGGCGAAGGCGCGGCGGTTCTTTTCCTGGAGAACCTCGACGCCGCGCGGAATCGCGGCGCCAAAATCCTGGCCGAGATAATTGGTTACGGCATTTCGACCGATAACCATCATCTCACCCAACCCAATCCTTCCGGGAGCGGCCCGCGCCAGGCGATGGAAGGCGCGCTGCAGAGCGCGCGGATCAAGCCGGGCGAGATCGATTACATTAACGCCCACGGCACGGCTACGCCGTTCAACGACGCCGCGGAAGGCAAAGCCATCGCCGAGATGTTCGATGGCGTGCCGGTCAGCTCGACCAAAGGAATGATGGGCCATTCGTTAGGCGCGGCCGGCGCGATTGAGGCGGTCATCAGCCTGCTCGCGCTTCAGCATCAGGTGCTGCCGCCGAATATTAACTTCCGCCGCGGCGACGAGGGACTCGACTTGAACATTGTCGCGAACAACTCTCGCACCGGAAAACTTCGCACCGTTTTGTCGAACTCCTTCGGCTTCGGCGGCACCAATGCCTCCGTGATTATTCGGGCGAACGAAGCATGAGCCTGCGCGTCGCGGGCATGGGTTGGGTGACGCCGCTCGGAAGCGGCCTGGACCACGTCTGGGGCCGTTTACTGAATGGCGAGATGGCCAAGGCAGAAGGCCTTTCGAGCCCGCTTGGTCGCACGCATTCTGTCTTTCGGGTCCCGGCGGAAGCGACCGCGCAGGCGCCGGCGCATCCCCGGCTTCGACGATCGAGCGCGATCTCGCGTTTCGCGGTTGTCGCCGGCGTGGCTGCTCTCGAAGACGCGAAGTTGAAACTGGATGCGGAAACGGCGGCGCGCACCGCGTTGATCTTCGCGGTCTCCAACGGCGGCGTCGCTTATACAAAGAAGTTTTATCACGAGATCGTTGAGTCCGGCGCCAAGGCCGCGAGTCCGCTGCTTTTTCCCGAAACCGTTTTCAACGCTCCCGCCAGCCACTTGGCCGCGATTCTTGGGATAAACGGCGCGAGCTACACGTTGGTCGGCGATGGGGCTGTCGGGATCCTGGCGCTGAAGATGGCGGAGGACCTGATGCTGAGCGAAACGCTCGATCACTGTCTGGTGGTGGGCGCGGAAGAAGCCGATTGGCTCCTCTGCGATGCTTACCGGCGGTGGCGTCTCTTGCGGTCCGAGCCGCCGATCGAACCATTCCAGCGGCCGCCAAGAGGAATGATCCTCAGCGAAGGCGCCGGCGCCGTTTTGCTGGGCCGCGATGGTCTCGTTGAGATCGAGAAAATCGCCGGCGGGACAAATTTCGGAAAGCAGCGCGAGGCTGGGGCGGCGGTCGAGAAAGTTTTCTCCGAGCTTGGCGGCGAGACGGATCTGGTCGTTGCCAGCGCGAATGGAACGTTCGTTGATGAGGCAGAACGCACCGCACTGCTGCGACATTGCCCAAACGCGAAGGTCTATGCGATGAAGGGGTCTCTGGGCGAAAGCGTAGGCGCCAGCAGTCTGTGGCAAACCATCTGCGGCGTGCAGTCGCTCCGCACTCAAGTCGTTCCTCCAGTCCCGCTTCTCCCAATGACAAACGGACTGCCGCCCCCGGCGAGGCCAACGGGCCGGGAACAACTTCGGCGCGCCGTTATCTCGGTATGTGGGTTGAATCAGCAGGTCGCCGGTCTGCGGCTTGTCCGGAACTAGCACTCAATGTGGCCAACTTCTGCTCGAACGGCTCTTTGGCCCCGCCGCCCTGCTTTTGCCTTTGCAACAGCCCCCGCCTCCGGTAGCTTCGGCATCCGCGATGCGTAAGCTTTTCTTGCCCATTTTTGCCCTTCTGGGCGTTGCCGCACTCGCGCCGGCGGCCGAAGTGGGCACGCAGAAGCAACCGATCGAGATCACCGCCACGGGCGACACGAATTACCAGGAGGGAATCGCCACCGCCCACGGCGACGTAGTCATTCACGCGGGTGACACCGACATCTATTGCGATTCCGCCCGCTACAATCCCAAAACGCACGAGATCTTTTCCGACGGCCACGTGCGGATTTATCGCACCGTCGGTCTCTTCGTCGGCGATCACGCCATTTACAACACCGAGACGAAGATAATCCAGGCGGTCGATATGCGGACAGACAAGAATCCGTACCTCGTGTCCGGCAGCAATGTCACCACGATTTCGGAGGGGGCATTCCTGGTCAAGAAAGGGGCCTTCACGACACACGATTCCTCGAACCCCGACTTTCGACTCCAGGCGAAGACGGTGCGCGTCTACGAAAACGACCGTGTCATCTTTCAGAATGCGACCTTCTACGTCCGGAACATCCCGGTCTTCTGGTGGCCCTACCTCTACCAATCACTCGACGACGCTTTCAGCTACATGATCTCGCCGGCCTTTCTGAGTTCGTGGGGGCCGTCAATGCTCACGCGAGTGAGCATGCCAATCACGGACGACATCAAGACACAGATCCGGCTCGATTATCGGTGGAAACGCGGGGTGGCTTTCGGTTTGGAACCCGACATGCGTTACGGCACAGACAAAAAGAGCTGGGCCAGGATCCGCACGTACTTCTTGCAGGATAATAATCCGGACATCAATACCACGTCGGTGCCGCGCGGCGATCTCTCGGAAGGACGCTATCGTGTCTCGCTCCAAAGCCGGACGAATTTTACCGAGGACATCTACGGCATCGCCGACATCACGAAATTAAGCGACGCCTTCGTTCTCCAGGATTTTTACCAAAGCGAATTTCAGCTCAATCCGCAGCCGGACAATGTGGTCGCGGTAACGAAAACGCACCCGATCTATACCCTCACGGCGATCGCCCGTTTCCAAGCGAACGTTTTCTTCGAACAAACCGAGCGGCTGCCGGAAGTGGTGCTTGATATCGTCAGGACTCCGCTCTTCGGGGGGCCCATTTTTTACGAAGGTGAAACTGGCATCGCCGATCTTCATCGAAGTTTCGGCACGGGTTCGACGTCTCAGGATTACGCCACGCTCCGGTTCGATTCTTTCCACCAGTTCCTCTATCCAAATACTTACTTCGGATGGCTCTCGGTCGTTCCGCGCGTCGGGTTCCGCGCTACCTACTACGATCAGACGCGCGACCTCGGAAAAACCCCTCTCATTCCGAGCGACAACCCGTTGATTCCTGATTTCCTGAGTGTGGACCTCACCCAGCCCGTGCAATACGGAGGCCCGACTTTCCGAACCGTGGTGAACGCGGGCGTGGAAGCTTCCTTCAAGGTTTCGCGTGAATGGGAGGGTGCGCAAAACAGCTCGTTAGGCCTCGATGGACTGCGCCATATCTTTCAACCTTTCACAAATTTTTCCTGGGTCTCGAGTTCCAATTCAAATCCCGCCTCCATTCTCCAGTTCGACCGGTATCAGCCGGCCACTCAACTGCAGCCGATCGACTTTCCCCAGTTCACTTCCGTCGATTCGATTGACAGCTGGACAATCTGGCGGCTCGGTGTCCGCAACCGCCTCCAAACCCGCCGCGACGATATGACCGTGAGCTGGCTCGAGGTCGAAACCTACATCGACGTCAACTTCAACAATCCCTTCGACAAGACCCAATACTCAAACCTCTTCAACAAGATTAATTTCAACCCGGTGCCCTGGATGTCCTTTGGAATTGCCTCGCAGGTGCCCGTCTTTGAAAAGGGCTTCACGGAGATCGACACAAACGTAAGCATCCAGCCGATCGCCAATCTCCAGGTCAGTCTTGCCCATCGTTACCTGAACTCGAATCCCTTCTTCGATAACAGCAGCCTCTACGTCTTGAGCGGGTATTACCGCTTCAACGACAACTGGGGTATCGGGGTCCGGGAACAGTATGAAGGCACGACCGGTGTTATCGAAGAGCAGCGCTTCTCGGTCTATCGCGATTTGACCAGCTGGGTCGCGTCGGTCGGCGCTATCATTCGAGATAACGGCGGCGGCGCGAAGGAGTACGGCGTCCTCGTCACCTTCACCTTGAAAGCGCTGCCGAAGTTCAGTTTTGACTTGAACTTCGATCCGGGTGGCACGAACCAAACCCAGTAGACGGCGTGGCGCGTTCCCGATTGCAATCTCCGCGCTTTGCCCCTTTCTTTCCGCGCTGCGCCTGAAACGCGGCGCCACCTTCTTTCTCCATGGATATTTCCATCATCGGCTCTGGTTACGTCGGCCTCGTCACGGGCGCTTGTTTTGCGGACGTGGGCCACAATGTCATCTGCGTCGATAACGATCCACGGAAAGTGGAAGCGTTGCGGACCGGCAAAGTTCCCATCTATGAGCCGGGCCTGGAAGAAGTCATCCACCGGAATGTTTCCGCGCACCGGCTCCGGTTCACCGGAAACATCCAGGATGGCGTCGACAATTCGCAAATTGTTTTCATTGCCGTCCCCACTCCCCAACAGCCGGACGGCAGTGTCGATCTCAGCTTTATCGAGAAAGTCGCGAGAGAGATTGCCGACGTTCTGACGAGCTATCGCGTCATCGTGGACAAGAGCACGGTGCCGGTGAAAACCGGCGAGAAAGTGCGCGAGACGATCAAGCGTTACAACCGGCACGGCGCCGAGTTCGACGTGGTCAGCAATCCCGAATTCCTGCGCGAAGGCTGCGCGGTTGCGGACTTGATGCAACCCGACCGCATCGTGATCGGCGCGCAGAGCGAACACGCCATTGACCTGATGAAAAAGGTCTACGAGCCATTCATGGCGCCGATTCTGGTCACCGACATCAACAGCGCGGAGTTGATCAAACACGCGGCGAATTCCTTTCTCGCGCTCAAGATTTCCTACATCAACGCGGTCTCCGCCATCTGCGAAGCCAGCGGAGCGGATGTGGAGAAAGTTGCGGACGGCATCGGGATGGATCGCCGGATTGGGCGGTCATTCCTCAACGCCGGGATCGGCTACGGCGGCTCGTGTTTCCCGAAAGACATCGCCGCGTTCATCACCATCTGCGATCAGCTCGGTGTCCCGTTCACCTTGTTAAAAGAAGTCCAGCGGATCAACGCGGAGCAAAAGGATCGATTCCTGAAATCGATTCGCGAAACGCTCTGGGTTTTACGCGACAAAAAAATCGCCGTCTGGGGACTCACCTTCAAACCCAACACCGATGACCTCCGCTCGTCGGTCGCGATCGAGCTCGTGGCGGACATGCTGAAGGAAGGGGCGCATGTGAGTGTCTACGATCCGAAGGGAATGGAGAAAGCGCGCGAGGTCTCTGCGATCGCGGGCGCGAAATTTGTGGAGTCCGCGCTCGAGACGGTGGAAGGCGCCGAAGCGCTCGTCATCGCCACGGAATGGGCGGAGTTCGCCAATGTCGATCTTGCGATCGTGAAGGAAAAGATGACCACGCCGATTATTTTCGATGGCCGCAATTTGTTCGACCCGGAGACAATGGCCAAACTCGGTTTTCATTATCATTCCATCGGTCGCGCGAGTGTTACGCCGCATTGAGCGCGGCGCGCGCGGCCATGGCGCACCAGACAGCTCGTGAACTTGCGCTCGACGCCCTCCGGCAGTGGAGGACGGGCGAGAACTTCGCCGACGGGATCCTGGCGCGATTGCTCAGGTCCAGCGATCTCACCGCGTCGGACCGCGCTTTCGCCACCGAACTTTTCTACGGCACGCTGCGCAATCTGATCCTGCTCGATTTCTGGATCGGCCGTTTGCGCTCCGAGCATCTCGATCATGATGCGCGCGATTTATTGCGCCTGGGCATCTATCAACTCTTTTTCCTCGAGACGCCGGACCACGCCGCGGTTTACGAAACGGTCAAGCTCGCTGGTCCGCGGCGCCGCTCTTTGGTCAACGCTGTTCTGCGCAGTGCGGTGCGCCGGAAAGCGGAACTATCCGGGAATGCGGACGAACAAAATCTCAGCGTGCGGACTTCGCATCCGCAATTTCTGATTGATCGGTGGACGAAGACCTTTGGCGCGGAGAACACGGCAGCGCTCTGCGAATGGAACAACAAACCGGCGACCGTCTATGCGCGCATCAATCAACTTAGAATCTCCGTTGAAGATTTTCTCGCGGAGCATTCGAGCGCCGAGCGTTTGCCGGAGCATCCGAATTTTGTCCGCCTGACGGACATTCCACTCAACGCGCTCGACCGCGGTCATTGTTACATTCAAGATCCGAGCACGGCGGCGCCCTGTCTGCTGCTCGAGGCGCAACCCGGCGAAAAAGTGCTCGACGCCTGCGCGGCCCCCGGCGGGAAAACCGGCTATCTCGCCGAAATGATGAAGAACCGCGGCGAGCTGATCGCCTGCGACCGCGACGCCGCACGGATTCGGACGTTGCAAGATAATTTGGAACGGCTCGGCGTTACGATCGCGCGCTTCATCGAACACGATTGGACGAATGGAGCGCCGCTATCAGAAATCGCGGCAGTCCCCCAGCTCGATCGGATTCTTATCGACGCACCCTGCAGCAACACGGGCGTGATGCGCCGCCGGATCGATTTGCGCTGGCGGTTGAAGCCGAAAGACTTTTCACGAATGCGTGAAGAACAGCTTCGCATTTTACGCGCGACAATTCCGTTGCTCAAACTTGGGGGCGCGCTGGTTTACAGCACGTGCAGCATCGAGCCGGAGGAAAATGACGAAGTCGTGAAGATCGTCACGCAGGAATTTCCTTTTCTGAAGTTGGCCGGAAAAACATTCGTGCTTCCGTTTCGCAACGGATTCGATGGCGCTTTCGCGGCAAAGTTAATTCGGACCGCAGAGCGCCCCTGATCCGGTTGCATCCCGGACTGCCGGTGGAATCGTAACGCCCTATGCATGACCCGCGTTTTGATAAGCTCGCCAAGGTCCTCGTCGAGTATTCGACCAGACTGAAGCGGAACGAAACCGTCCTGATCGAAAACTTCGATGTGCCGGACGAAATGACGATCGCGCTCGTGCGCGCGGCGCGGAAAGTCGGCGCGCTTCCCTTTGTTCAGCTCCAGCGGGCGCAGGTGAATCGCGAGCTCGCCCTCGATGCGACCGAGCGGCAACTCAATCTCACGGCGATCCACGAGCTGGCGCGAATGAAAAAGATGGATGCTTACATCGCCGTGCGCGGGAGCAATAACATCACCGAATTATCGGATGTCCCGGCGGAGCAGATGAAGTTGGTCGCCAAAAAAATGCGGCCGGTGATCGATCAGCGCGTCAAGAAAACAAAATGGGTGGTCCTGCGCTGGCCCTCCCCGTCGATGGCGCAACTCGCCGGCGTGAGCACAGAAGCGTTCGAGGATTTTTATTTCGAAGTCTGCACGCTCGATTATCGGAAATTGCAGCCCGGCATGAAAGCGCTCAAGACGCTCATGGACAAAACGGATCGCGTGGAAATCAAAGGGCCCGGGACTGATTTGCGTTTCAGCATCAAGGGCATCGGGTCGGTCATCTGCGGCGGCGATCGCAACATTCCCGACGGCGAAGTCTTCAGTTGTCCGGTGAAGGATTCGGTCCAGGGCCACGTCCTGTTTAATGCGCCGACGATTTATCAAAGCATCGGCTTCGACAACATCCGGCTTGAGTTTGAGGACGGAAGAATCGTGAAAGCGACCAGCAACCAGACGGAGAAACTAAACAAGATTCTCGATTCGGATCCAGGAGCGCGTTTCATCGGCGAATTTTCTCTCGGCTTCAATCCCCACGTGATGCACCCGATGCGCGACATTCTTTTCGACGAGAAGATCGCGGGCTCGTTCCACTTCACGCCGGGACAGGCCTACGAAGAGGCCGACAACGGAAATCGCAGCCAGGTCCATTGGGATATGGTGAACATCCAGCGGCCCGATTACGGCGGCGGCGAAGTTTATTTCGATGGCAAACTCATCCGGAAAAACGGCGAGTTTCTGCCCGCGCCGTTGCGTTCGCTGAATCGCGGGCGGTTCGTGAAGAAGGCGTAAGAAACGGCCCATAGGGCCGTGGCTACAAGCGTACGCAGAACGAGGAGGCACTCGGGCCTCCTCGATTCTGATGACGAACTGAGATTTGTGTTACGCTGCTTTCGGCGCGGCGCCTTGGGCGTTGAGCTGCATCATGCCGATCTCGCCGCTGCCCGTGAGCTGGATATTGGCGATTTCAAACACGGGAGCACCTTCGACCGCGCTCGGACCTGCACCCGGCAGTTGCACCGAGACGCTCTTCGACGTGGCATTCAAAACGATCGAAGCGATTTCGAACGACGGCGAGAACTCGACGGTGGCGATTTGGAATCGGCCGGTGACATGCACCGAAGCCTGCCCCTGCTGCGACGGTGTGAGTTGCACTGCGCCGCTGTCCGCTCCGGAAAGAAGCTGGAGGCCGGCGATGTTGAATGAAGGCGAGCTGATCACGCTGGGCCGCTGCTGTTGCGAAGGCGTGAGCCGGATCATGCCGAGTCCGCCACCCGCGGTCTGGACCGAGGCGACTTCGAAGGTCACCTGAAGATTCATGGCCGGTTGCGGTTGCTGCGAAGGCGCGAGGCGCATCGTGACGATCTTGGAGGTCGGTTTGAGCTGGAGCGCGCCCATCTTGAAACTCGGTGTGAGTTGCAGCGATGCGATCTCAAACGAGAAGGTCAATTGCACGGCGGTCTGCATGCCGCTGGCTGGTTGAGGTTGCGGAGCGCCCCCGGTCATTGGAGCTGGTCGGATTGCGGGAGCGGGTATTGGTTGGTTCGGTTGAGGCATGGTGGCTGGTGTTGTTGGCTGCTGGGCTAATGGTTCGGTGGAAATAACTTGGGGCGCGAAGGAGGGCGACTCGACAGAGTGACGAAGCGCGCCGACGCCGGCCATCGCACTGCTCGCGACCACGCCTGCGGCGAGATGCGCCGGCAGTGATTCCGGCTCGGGTTTGGTAATTTCGGCCATGGGTGAATCGGTTAAAACCGCGGGGACTTGATAAGGGATTGGCTGCCCTTGCGCAACTGGTTCCATATCCGATTGCAAAATTTCTGGCGGCTGCACGGCGACGGGTTCGGGCGCGATTTCCGCGGCGATGGGCATCGGTTCGCTGACGGATTCGAATGAGGCCGGCGCGGCGAAGACTGGTTCGGCGAAAGTTTCCGCCGCAACAGGTGTTTCGAACACGGCGGGCTCGTTGCTGACCTCGGCGGTCACGGGCGCATCCCATGCGATGGGCGACTCAGCAAACACAGGCGTCTCTTCGAACGCAGGCGTGATCGGAGCCTTTTCGTAGGCCGGTTCCGGTTCGGGCGCAGAGATGATTTCCGATACTTCCGAAACTGTCTCCGGCATAAGTTCACGGCTGTAATCGGACTCGGGAGTGATCGCAGTCGCAGCCACGCTTTCGGCCACCGGCTCGATGATTGGTTCTTCAACGCGTTCCGGCTCGGGAATCGGAGCCGGTTGCCGCGGCATAAAATTCTCGATGACCGCGCCAACTCCGGCAGCGCTGCTGACAGTTGCACCGAAGGGACGATTCGTTTTTCCGAACGGAACTGCGGAGCGCCGCACCGAAGGTTCCGAAGCTTTCAATTGGAGCGAGACCTGCGGCGGACCGCCGGCAAGACGAGTGGGCGCCGCCAATTTCTCCACCACCGTCGGTTCCTCGGGCGCGTCGAATCGCGGACCAGTCGCTGGGGCCGGAGAGCGATAGAGAGTTCCGCTCACGCGCCGCCGGACTTCGGAAATGACGACCCAAAGGAGAAGGAGGATGCCGGCCGCGAGCAGGCCGCCCACCACCCACGTGCGCCAGTTCGACAGACCTTCGCTTTCCGGCACGTTCAGCCTCGACGATTGCTGCACGGTAGCCGGAGCGAGCACTGTAGCTGGTGTCGTCGAAACATTCGTGACTGCGACGGGCGGCGCGACCTTGTTCGAAAGCGATGTCGCGGGAACATTCGTTGGACTTTGCTGTGCAAGTGTAGTCGGCGCCTTTTGCTCTAGGTCAGGCGGGAGCGGCGCGCGAGTTTCCGATGGCAATGCATTCGAGGCCACCGGCGTCTCCACGCTGGGCGAAGTGAGAGGCGCCGCAGCCGGCTTTTCGTTCTTGGCGAGCACCTGCGAAGCCGGCGGAGATTGCGTCGCATTCGCCGTGGTCGCTTCCATGCCGGGTACGGTTGCGGCCGATTTCTGCGTCGCGGTTTCATTCGGTTGCTTCGCCGATTTATTCGACGCGACCGTGGCGGGAATCGGACTTGGTTCAATCGACGGTGTGGACTCGACTTTCGCCGCGTCGGTCGAGGCGACGACCGGCGGCGCCGCCGTGCTTTGCAGCCAGCCCAAATCGTAGAAGGCATCGGCGAAAACGAGATTCATCGCCGGCGAATAAATCTTCCGCGCCGAGGTGATCCAATCGTTCGCCTTGGCCGCGTTGTTATGTTTGAACTCCCAGGCCGCCTGCGCGTAATAGAGCGCCGGCGTGTCGCCCGTGAATTGGAATTGCTCCATCATCTTCTGTGCGCGGCTGTCTTTGCCTTCGAGAAGCAGCGTCAGATAAATTTTGAATTTGATGACCTGCGAGACCTGATTCTTGTCGCCGCCCGGCGCCGGCGTGGCGCTAAAGAGCGCTTCGAACCGATCACGCGCCTTGGCGTAATCCTTTTTCTTGAATGGAATTTGCGCGAGGTTGTACTGCGCTTCCCGGAACTTCGGATCGATTTTCGCCGCTTGTTTGAAGGCGGCTTCCGCGCCGTCGAAATCTTTCTGCGCCAGCAAAATTTCGCCGCGCAGATTGATGGTCGCCGCTTGATTTGGATCGGCGGCGTCGGCTTCATCCACAAGTTTGCGGGCGGCGGTCAAATCGCGTTGCTGGAAGGCTTGCTCGGCTTGCTCAAACTTCTCCGCGGCGAGCGCCTTCCCTTTTGCCTGCCGGTCGGCGGCCGAGGTCAGCTCGAGGGCCGCGCGGGTTTGCCCCGCAGGCTTCTGGAGCCAGCCCACTTCGTAGAGCGATTCGGCAAACAGTTTGTTGAGTTGCGGCGAGAAATTCTTCTCCGCTTTCGTCAGCCAATCCTTCGCTTCCTTCTCGTTCTTATGCTGGAGCGCCAACGCGGCATTCGAGTAATGGACCGCCGGCGTGTCGGGCGAAAGCTCGAACTTGGCCAGCATCGAATCGACCATGTTCTCCTTTCCCTCGAGGAGATACGTCAGCAGAATTTTGTATTGGATGAGCTGCGCCGCGTCGCCTTTGAGTTCAGCGGAGTCGCCCTGAAGCAAGGCCTCGAAACGTTTCCGCGCTTCGGCCCAGTCCTTCCGCAAAAACGGAATCTCCGCCAGGTTGAAGCGCGCATTCCAAAATTTCGGATCGGTCGCGAGCGCTTTTTGCAACGCCACTTCCGCCTGATCGTAGCTGGCCTGGCGCATCAAAATAACGCCGCGGAGATTTTGCGATTCCGCCAGATCGGATTGCCGGGCATCGATCGCGTCGAGTTGCTTTAGGGCCTCGGGATAATTGTTGGCGTTAAATTCGCGGAACGCCTTGTCATACATCGACTCGAGCTCTGCTTTGGTCGGGGCGACATTATTTGCCGCAAAGGAGCTAAAAACCAGGACCGTGATCGTCGCGAATTTCCGAATGTTCATGCCAGGACGCATAGAAGCTATCACCGGAAGAAATGACAAGCCAATTTTGCCGTTTTCTCCGCGAAAACGCATTTTTTTGTAACCACGGCCCGTGGGCCGTCTCAAAACCTGGCAGTTACACGGGCGATCTGGGGACGGCCCGCAGGGCCGTGGCTACAACCCGACGTTGCGGTTCGCGATGATCCGCAGGCCTTCCAGCGTCAGATTCGGATGGACCGCCTCGATCTCCGGAAGCTTACGCGCGATCAAGCGCGCATACCCACCAGTGGCGACCACACGAGGTTTCCCCCGCGGAAAATTTTCGCGATTGATGCGCAGGAGAATCTCACGCACCAAACCGCGATAACCAAAAATCGCGCCGGACATCATCGCGCCCCGCGTCGTCTTGCCGATCGCGCGATCCGGTTCCCGCAGGCTCAGTTTCGGCAGCAACGCGGTCCGCTGATAAAGAAAATTCGTCATCGCCTCGAGACCGGGCGCGATCACACCGCCGACGTAATCGCCGCGAGCCGAGACGACGTCGAATGTCACCGCGGTACCGAAATCGACGACGATCGCGGGATAGCCATACAACTGTGCCACCGCCGCGGCGTTCGCGAGACGATCGGCGCCGATCGATTTCGGGTCGGGATAATCGACGCCCACACCGAGATCGAGTTTTGGACTCAAGAAGAGCACGCACGCGGAACCGGCCGCGGCCGTAATCGCCTTGTTTTTTTTCGGGACAACTGAGGAAACAAAAATGGTGTTCACATTTCGCGCGCGCAAGATCCGCCGCAATGATGTTGCAGTCAGTTCGGACGTCGGAATTCGGATGGGCTTCGCCAGACGGTGCCTCGTCGCGAAGGCCAGCTTCGTGTAGGAATTGCTGATATCGACCAGCAGATAATCGGTCGTTTGTTTCCGAGCGGTGCGCATCGCAGCGAGGCAATTCAGGCTGGAAGGCGCACTCGCGTCAAGTCAGCCAATTCGGACGGACTCTTCCTGCGGCGAGCTTGCGACCCCCCGGCGCAGCGCTTAGCCTCGGCCCGTGAGGAAATTGGTCCATCGTCCGCGCCGTTTGCGCCGCAGCGCGGGTCTTCGTAACCTCGTGCGGGAAACGAAACTCAGCGCGCACGATTTCATTCTCCCTTTGTTCATCAGCGAAAAAATCTCGGCGCATCAGGCCATCGCGAGCATGCCGGGCGTGTTCCAGTTTGCGCTCGCGGAAATTGCCGACGAATCGCAGCGTGCGTCCGATCTCGGATTGCAAGCGGTCTTGCTCTTCGGGATTCCAAAAGACAAAGATGAGCAGGCCAGCTCCGCCTATGCGGAGAATGGCATCGTGCAACAGGCCGTGCGCGCGATCAAAGCGCGCTGCCCGGAGCTGATCGTGATCACCGACGTTTGTCTGTGCGAATACATGAGCCACGGCCATTGCGGCGTGACGCGAATGGATGGCGAGCATTTCCATGTCTTGAATGACGAATCCGTCCAGCTGCTGGCGAAAACCGCGCTTTCCCACGCGGCCGCGGGCGCGGACATCGTCGCTCCGAGCGACATGATGGATGGGCGGATCGGCGCGATCCGGGAAACACTCGATGCAAATGGTTTCGAACAAACCGGGATCATGAGTTACGCGGCGAAATTTGCCTCGGCCTTTTACGGTCCGTTCCGCGATGCGGCGGAAAGTCCTCCGAAGTTCGGCGACCGGCGTTCGTATCAAATGGACAGCGCGAATGCACAGGAGGCGTTGCGCGAAGTGGCGCTCGATGTCGAGGAGGGCGCCGACATTGTGATGATCAAACCCGCGCTGCCTTATCTCGATATTCTCTGGCGCGTGCGCGAGCGTTTTGAAAAGCCGACCGCCGTTTACCACGTAAGCGGCGAGTTTGCGATGGTGAAGGCTGGCGCCGAAAAAGGCTGCTTCGAAGAACGCGACGCCGTTCTTGAAATCATGACTTCGCTCAAACGCGCGGGGGCGGATTTGATCGTGACCTACTGGGCGAAGGAGCTCGCCGAATGGACGCGCCGGTAGCGATTCGTCGCGGGGAAACGGAGACGCACGTCCGGCTGAAGAGGCTCGCGCTTGTCTGGGCGCAAGCGAACGGCTACTCGGCCTGCGCCGCGGAAGTGAGTCTCCCGCAATGCCGTTATCGCGCCGACGTTGGGGCTTACCGCGCGCGCGCAAAGGAAGCGGGCCAGACGGCGATCTTCGAGTGCAAACAAGCGCTGCCCGACCTGCGCCGCGATAATTGTTGCAGCTCCGCCACGCGGGAACGGCTTCGTTCGGTCGCCCGCCGCCGCGAGATTCTGGAGAAACATCTCCGCGTGCATTATCCAACGCTGCGCACGGGCGACTCGCTTTTCCCCGAATACGATTCGCACGACTTCGCGGCAATCGGGCATCGCAATTACAGCCGGGTGCTGCGCGAATTCACCGCGCTGCAAACGCGCCTCAATGGCGGAAGGAAGTTTGAGTGCCTCGTTCGGTATCGTTGCGCGAACCTGTTTTATCTGGTGCTGCCTAACGAATTGTTTCGCGAAGACGAAGCGCCCGTAGATTGGGGTGTGTTGATCGAATCCAGCGGCGCCCTCGAGCTGATGCGCAAACCGATCTGGCATGATAACGCAGCGGAAAACCGGCTCCGATTTCTCCAGCGCATCGCGATTGCCGGAACGCGGCAATCCAATCGCGCGTTCGGCATTACGCGGGACGAGGTCGCGGCGACCGCTAAATTAATCTGAAGAACTGACGTCGAGCGGGACAAGCAAATTCCGGCCTGTCATCTCCCGAGGTTGCGGCAGGCCGAGAAGGAAAAGTAGCGTCGGCGCCACGTCGGCGAGAATGCCGTCTTCGACGCGAACGCCGGCCGCGTTTTCAGCCACATAAATGAAGTGAACCAGGTTTGTGGTGTGCGCGGTGTTGGGCGAACCATCGGAGTTCCTCATTTGCTCGCAATTACCGTGATCGGCCGTGACCAGGCACGCACCGCCACGCCGCAAAACCTCCGGCACGATTCGCGAGACACACTCGTCGATTGTCTCCACCGCCTTGATGCCGGCCGCGAGGACACCGGTGTGACCCACCATGTCGGGATTCGCAAAATTCAAGATGATGAGATCGAAATCGTCGAGGCGCGCGAGCAGTTCGGCCGTGACTTCGCGCGCGCTCATTTCCGGCTGAAGATCGTAGGTCGCCACTTTCGGTGAGGGCACAATCTTTCGCTCTTCGCCCGCAAACGCGCGCTCGATTCCGCCGTTAAAAAAATAAGTCACGTGCGGATATTTTTCCGTCTCGGCGATTCGCAGTTGCGTCTTGCCCGCTTCGCTGGCCACCTCACTCAAAATTTTCTTCAGTTCCTCCGGCGGAAAAATGAAGGGAGAGGAATAGGTCGCGTCGTATTGCGTGAGCGTGACGTAACGAACTTGCGGCTGCGCTTCCCGATCGAATCCGTCGAAATCCTTCAGCAAAAAAGCCTGGGAAAGCTGGCGCGCACGGTCCGCGCGAAAATTAAAAAAGAAAACGGTGTCGCCATCACGAATGCGCTGCTCATCGGCCTGTGAGAAAATCAAGGGCGGCATGAATTCGTCCGTGACGCCGCTTTCGTAATGTGCGCGCACCGCCGCGCCCGGAGTTGTTTCGCACAGCTCGCCCCGGCCGAACACAATCGCGTCCCACGCCTTCTTTGTTCGATCCCATCGGCGGTCGCGATCCATCGCGAAATACCGGCCGACGACTGTCGCGATGTGCCCGCCGGCTTCAGCCAGCTTAGCGCTGCAAGACTCGAGAAAGCCGGCGCCTCCCTTGGGCGAAGTATCGCGGCCATCGGTGAAGGCATGCACCATGATGTCCGTCACGCCGGCTGCTTTGGCCTCCTGCGCGAGCGCGATGAGATGTTCGTAATGGCTGTGCACTCCCCCATCGGAAAACAGTCCGAGAAAATGGAGCCGGCGACCTCGGGCGCGGGCGAAAATTTCACGCGCGATCGGATTGCGGGCGAGTTCTCCGTCCGCGATCGCCTTGTTGATTCGGGTAAGATCTTGATAAACGATCCGGCCCGCACCGAGATTGAGATGACCCACCTCGGAGTTTCCCATTTGTCCTTCCGGCAACCCGACGTCGAGACCACTTGCGCTTAATTTTCCCCCTGGGTAATCGCGGTAAAGCCGATCGTGAAACGGCGTGCGCGCGAGCAAAGTGGCGTCGCCATTTTCTTCGCGTTTTTCTTTTCCGCCCGGGTTGATGCCCCAGCCATCACGAATGATGAGGATGATCGGTTTCGCCACGGTGGCGCAGTTTCGCGAGGATCGCTGGGACGCACAAGCGGTTCTTTCGTTGACAACGCCCAGGGAGCGCTCCACATCGGCTCTATGAAATGGCGCAATCAAATCCTCGCGCTTTTCTGCCTGGTCGTGTTCGCGGCCTTCGGCGTTTTTTACTTCCAGCACTGGGTTGTCCAGAAACCCTTCGGCATCATCCTGTTCGTCGGCGAAGGACTGTCGCCGGGGCGTTTGGCCGCGACTCGAGTCTATGCGGCTGGCGCCGATAACCCGCTCACGCTGGATTCGATGCCGCACCTGGCTCTGCTTATCAACTATTCGAATGACTTCGCGACGCCCGACCAAGCCGCCGCCGCAACTGCTTTGGCGACGGGCGTCAAAGTCAACAATCGCTTGATCGCCGTCGACGCGGACGGCAGGCCGTTGCCTAATTTAATCGAGCTGGCCCGCGAGGCCGGAAGGGCCACGGGATTGATCACGAACACAAATATCACGGACTCGACTTCGGCCGCTTTCTACGCGCATACCACGGAGGAAAATGACAAATCCGGTCTGGCCCGCCAGATCGTGGACGGCGCCGGGATCGATTTGATCTTGGGCGGTGGCGCGAACGATTTTTTACCAAAGTCAAAGGGGGGTCATCGCGAGGACGAGCGCGACCTGCTTTTGGAGATTCGCCGAAAAGGAGTGGATCTCGTCCGGACGAAGGCCGAGCTCGAAGCCATTCCGGGCTGGCGACGTCCGAAACTCTTCGGCGCATTCAGCCCGGGCGAACTGGCGTACGCGGATCAAATCGCGGCACGAAGCGAACAACCGAGTCTCTCGGACATGGTTCGTCGCGCGATTGAGCTTCTTCAATTCAACCGCGCGGGTTACCTCCTCGTCGTTGACGCCGGCTTGATGCGCAAAGCGGCGGAGAAAAATAACGCCGAACATACTCTGGCCGAGACTTTGGAATTGGATCGCGCGGTTGCAGTAGCGCGCAGATACGCGGGCGGGAAGTCGGTTATCTTCGTTTGCGGCGATGTCGCGATCGGCGGGTTGAATTTGAATGGATACCCGTTTCGAAGGGATCGCGGTGTTGCCCTCCTCGGATTCAATTCGGCTGGGGATCCGTGGTTCTCGTGGGCGAGCGGTCCAAATGGCGGAAAATCGTATGGTGCGGCGAAACTGGCCGCTTCGCATCACTCCCCTGCGCCGGCGGATAGTCCCACGACAGAGCCACCGCAAGAGCCAGGAGCGTTTTATGCACCTTCAGCGCTCAACACAGTGGATGATGTCGTCGTGTTCGGCGCCGGGCCTGGCGCGGAGGCTTTGCATGGCTCGCTGGAAAACACGGCGGTCTTCAAAATGATTCAAGACAACCTCTGAGCAGCGAGCTCTGAAGACTGCAGGTCGCAGCAAAAAAGAAAGAGCCCGCTAACCAGCTCGTGCTGATCGCGGGCCCTTTCGAAAATATATCTTAATCGCTGGTCGGAACCAACTGAGGAATGAACGTGAACGGCGGCGGATCCGGGAGTGTCGGCGGAGGGCCTTCGGATGGAGGAGCAGGGGGCGCTTCCTCCGGAATGTCTTTGCTGTCGGCGACGTCCTTCGAGTCGGGCACATCCTTTGAATCCAACGTGGTTCTATTGCTGGAAAAATTAACGTTCGAAGCCAGTAGATTTTCGCGGCTTGGACCAGTCGCCGTCACTTCGGCAACCGTGAACGCGCTGTCGGCGTGCGTCGCGGGAGTCCACTTCAACATGACATAACGCCCAGTCGTCGCCGGAAACTCAATCGAACCGCGACCCTGCGTGCCATCGTCGATCACTGCGCCCACACTCTTCATGCTCGCCCACGCATCGCTATCGATTTTCAGCGTTTCCGGGGCACTTCCATCCTTTGTGCCAGGAAGCGATCGCATGACATAAAAGTCGACGACGCCGGCGCGGGCTGAATAAATTGCCGAGAGCTGCCGCAACGTGCAGATCTTTCCGAGATCGATCACAGCAGTCGGCGAACGATCCTCAACCGAAAAACCGAACGAGGTCGACGCCTGATTATCGATCATGTTATTAGCGACCTTGAGATCATTTCCAGAACTCACATAAAGCGCGTGCGCTTTGCTCTGAATATCCTTCAAGTTGTAATTGATCAGAGCGAAGCTCGCTTGAGGCCCCATGTGGGATCGAGCGGCATTGACAGATGCGGGCGCTGTCGGCAGCGGGACTTTTTGCAGGACGATGTCCGACGCAAGAACGCTTGAAGCAGCCAGAAAGAGGCCGCACGCAGATGCACCGAGTTTGCCGAGGAGCGAGGTAGGTGTTCTCATAATTTCCATATCCACAAAAACGATAGTAGACCGTTTGTTTTTTTTCCGCAATAAAAATCTTCCAAGGTCGATCATTATTTTCGGCCTCTTCCAATTCGGCCAAGATTCTGACACAGAGCAAAAGATATTACTCTCTTTTTTTCACGGCGTTCTCCCCATCGCAGAGATGGCGGTGTGCTCGGCGATCGAGAGGTGGCAGCTCAGTACTGTTACGGGAAGCGGAAAGTGCCTAGGTCGATTCCCCAGCAACGAGAAGCGCTTCGCTATTCAGGGCGGCACGCCACCCAGTTGATCGTAGAATCATGAGACGTGTCCCTTGCACTAGCGAAGAACGGCTGCTCGGTCTTAACGGTGGCGGACAGAATGGTCGGCGAAAACCGATGCGATTGATGATCGCGCGAGGCGAAACGCGTGCTCATAAAGAGCGGATCGGCGAAGCAAATAGCCGAAGAAACGCCGAGCAGGGCGGCCACAAGCAGGAAGATCTTCTTGAAGGCGAAAGGGTTGATGCTGATTAAAATCATACTGAGTATGGCTATTATCAGCAGTGGTCGTGCCAGAGCGGGGCACCGAATTGCATGGGTGTTGCGTTTTCCCGAGATCCGGGGGCGCTAGTGCCCCACTAACGTCCGCGCAAAATCCAGGTTTTCCTTCGCTTCGCGGAAATCCGGCTGAATGCGCAACGCTTGTTCATAATGAGCCACGGCCGACTCATATTCGCCCGCGGCACAAAGCAGATCCGCTAATTCTTTGTGGGCGATCTGAAGACCGGGATTCAAAGACAGGCTACGTTCGTAATGCTGCCGGGCTTCAGCCCGCAAGCCCATTGTAAGGAGGACGCCAGCCAAATTTGACTCGGCTTTTGCGCTCTTCGGGTCGAGCAGCAGCGAGCGTTTGTAGTGTTCGGCTGCCCCATCCAAATCACCCAAATCCTTCTTAGCCAGGCCCAGATAAAATTCGGCCTCAGCCAAGGAGGGATTGCGACGGATTGCGAACTCGTATCTGCTGACCGCCTCCTCCACGCGTCCCGCGGCGTGCAAAGCCTTGCCATAGTTTAGCTGGGCCTGCGCATCCTGAGGCAGAACTTCCGCAACTTTCTCGGTCCGCTCAAGCGGCGGCACCACGCGGCCGACGAGTTGTGCCGAACAGAGCGCTCCAAATGGAATCAACAAGGCCGCCCAACGCAAGCTGTGCCGAACCCACGCCGGGAAAAGCCGAGGTGATGCCAAGGCAGCGGCCCCAGCCCCTTCGATTCCCAGCATGTTGCGCGTTTGCGTTTCGCGGACTTTCCAGATGAATCCGTCGTAATAAAAATGCAACAGCGCGGAGGCGGTCACTATGCCTATCAAACCATGCCGGATCCATTCGGCGGTAACGGCGGATTGGGTCAACCCGATTGCCCCATAGGCCAAAACCAAGCCCACGTACACTCCGATCAGCGCCCCACTGCGTCGAAACACGAAGCGCATAAATCCACCAATGGTCTTGTCGCGCTCCACACGGGTCCGATTATAGATCCAGACGATGGCAAGATATTGCACATCATGAAACACCTCGAAGAGAGCGATGCCGACCAGGATATTTTGGACGCCGTTATTGCAATACCACCAAAAGGCAATACTGCTGACGAGGAGCGTTATCTTCACGGGACTGGCCCCACGGGCTGCGCGCCAATCACTCCACTGTCGCCACAAGAAGACAACTGTCACGACTCCTAGGGCGACCACCACCGCCATGCGAATCGCGGCGACGGCTGCGGCTGCGACGACCGGACCGCCGCTCTCATAGTACAACTCGAGCAAAGTCCTGAAACGCATCGGGGAGAGCAGCACGGCGGCAGAGAACCACGCAAAACAAAGCGCCAAATCCACTCGGGCTCGGATCGCGGCCCGGGCAGCAGCCTTCGCATCGTAAATCCGGCAAAACCCGTAGGTCTGCATCATCCCATGCCAGATTCCCCACGCCATCGCCACCAGTTGCACCGCCTGTATGTCGTAGATAGAGGACCAGACGCACACCGCCAGGATGGACAGTGGCGCGACAACGAATCGAACCTTGAAACGGTCGAACAACGCTCGATCGCCATAGGCCCGAATCATGCCCGGCAAATGATGACCCATGGCGCCGAAGGCCCCCACAAAAAGGAAAATATCCTGCGCGCTCCACCGCGCTTGAGCCGCGGTGAAGATCGGGATCAGCAAAACGGGCGTCCCAACAAAGAGGACCAAATCCCGCCAGCGATCCAGAATCCACGGTGACGATTTCGGCGAGGCCGAGGCCGCTTGGTTGCGGCTGCGCGGTCTCTCCTCGGGTATCTTCACTGCCGGTAATGCCCGCGTCGCCATTCTCGTTTGATAATTCAAACTGCTCGCAAAGACAAGTTCGATCCAAGCCGCAGAACCACCGGGTGAATCCTGGCAGTTTGCTCTTTCTGGGACAAAAAACAATGGGGCGGATGGCATTTCCGCCATCCGCCCCATGCAATATTTTCTCGAGCGTCCCTTAGAACTTCTTGCTCATGCTCACGTACCAGAAACGGTTACGGATCGAGTAGTTCGAGGTATCGTAGTTGTCGTTGAACGCGCCTAGAACCGATGGCGGCTGGCGGTCGAATGCGTCGTTGACGCCAACGGTCAGCTTGGTGCCCCAGAGCATCCGCAGCCAGATCGAGGGCGTGACCGCTTCGGTGACTGGAGCGTTCTTGTTGTCCTTCGAGTCCTTGGCGTAGGTCGGTGGGGCCTCAACCGCCGGCTTCACCCACTCGTAGCTCAACTGCATGTCAAGAGTGATGTAACTCGTCACACGCCGATGGAAGACGTAGTTCGGGTTAGAGCTGGTGCCAGGGTCTCCAGGAACCAGGCTCTGAAATACCCCGTTCTCCTGCTTAATGAAGCTCGGATCGTCCTCGTAGTCGCCGACGTAATTACCGGTGGCAACAAAGTCGAAATGTTTCCATTCCCATTCCCCGCGGAGAAATGCCTTGTTAAAGGGAATTCCACCAGGAGCGAGCGGGATTGTGCCGTTGTTATAATTCCCGAGGAAGTTGGTCGAGCCAGCTCCTGGGATCGGTTCCGCCTTCCAAGTGAAGAAGTGGTTCAAGCCACCTGAGAAGGTGAACTTACCCCAACGTTCGGTCGGAAGCTCGTAGACGGCCGTGACGTCCAGGCCTTGGACGAGGCGCTTGCCGGCGTTGGAGTTAACCGAATCGATGCAGAGCAGGTTACCCGTACTAGGATCGCGGGTAATGCCAACCGCCGGGCCGCCGGGTTCTATGGCAGATCCGCTTCCGCCACCGCAACCATCTGGGTCGACGAAGGCGGTGCCTCCGCTATTTCCATTAATGGTCAGCGCCAACTGGGCGAAGCTCGCCCCGCTCAGAATCAGATCCTTGGTATAGATCTGATACCAGTCCATGGTCATAGTGAAACCTGGAACGAACTTCGGCGTCCACACCAAGCCGGCTGTATACGTATCGGTCTTTTCCGGCAACAGCGTGGGATTGCCACCCTGCCAGACACCATTAGGCGGTTGGAGCGTCACACCTTTCAATGGATCGAACACGACCGGGAAGTTTTCCGCGACTGGATTGAACAACTCGGTGGGACTCGGCGTCCGGAATGATTGCCCCCATCCGGCGCGCAACGTCAGGTCGGGGATCGGCTGATACCGGAGTGTAACACGCGGCGTGCCTCCGAAATTCTCGTCGGTATTGATATTGGTGAAGCTCGCTCTGGTCTTCAGGTATTCGTCCCTATCGTTGAATTTCTCGTAACGCCAGGCAACGCTGAAGTCGAGCGACCGGACGAACGGAACATTCATCGTCGAGGTGACGAGCGGAACCGCGAGTTCAAAGAAAACGGAATCGACTTCCTGTAGGGTCTTGGTATTAGGCGCCTGGTTGAATCCTAGCTGATCGCCGGCTGCCTGCACCGGATCGGGGACCGAGTGCTGCGCAATCTGGCGATGCTCGTAACCGGCGGCGAAATCCACGCCACCATTCCAGAGATTCGGGAAGAGGTGGGCGTTGATCTTGGCGTCGTAGAGGAAATCACGCTCGTAGAACTCCGAGTGGCCGGTGTACGCAGCGCGCAACGCCGCAGCGCGGTTATCATAAGTCTGGGTTCCGGCAGGCACCGAAGCACCCGTCACCGGATCCGTCGTATAGATGTTGGCCGTGCCTGCTACAGGACCGCCCACACCGATAAACGGATTGAAGTTGCCCGCCTGGATCTCAGCAAAGAGCGGAGTAAACTGAGCGTCGCCGGAGTCTATGCGCAACTCGTCGAAGCGCTCGTAAACGAAGCCTGAGTCATATCCAAAGCGGCTGATGAAACCGTTATCCTTGATGTTGAAGTCGCCGTTGATCCCGGCCACGTAACGAAAGTAATCGTTGTCGAAGAAGGACCGGCGCAGACCGAGTTCCTCGACGGTGCGATATCTGATGTTAGTGAGAAAACGGCCAAACGGACTGTAGGGTGAGGCTGCGATCCTTCCGAGAACGGGATCAACGACCGTGCCCGACACAGCGAAGGGCGAAGCAGCGAGACCGTTGTCCTGCTTGGTCTTGGAATACATGACATCTCCGTAGATCTGCATCCCATCACCGAAGATTTTGTATCTGCCGGTCACGAAATACATCGCCTTCTCCACGGCCGGAATAGCCGGGGTGAAATCCCGGAAATTGAAACGGCTTGGGTCGGTTCCGGCGCCACCTGTCGCGGGGCCGTCAAACACGCGGTAGTCCCCTGGAAGAATCGTGCCACCCATCGATCGATTGGTCAGGGTGAGCTCACCGGTCGGCAGTCCAACGGCCGAGCCGCTGGCCGCAACAGACACGCGGCCTCCATAGGTCGGGCTGTTGTTATTGATGCCGTCTAAACCGAGGCCGGTCGGGTTGATACTCAGGTCGCCCGTCGTGGCGATAGCGCGATCACGCGAGAACAGATTGGCGCGGGAATAATATTCACCCGAAGCTGCGATGGAAACCTTGCCATCCAAGCCAGTCACGCCACCGCGCAGGTAAACCTGGCGGACATGAGCATCCTCTTCTGTGGTATTGCCATAGAGAGCGAAGAGCTCCCCGCCTTCGTATGGTTTTTCACCCGGCCCGTCGAGCAGGATGAAGTTGACCACACCCGCGACGGCGTCCGAACCGTAAATGGCGCCAGCGCCATCTTTCAGAATTTCCGTGCGGGAAAGCGCACTGATCGGAATCGCGTTGACGTCCGCGAATTCAAACGCGCGGCGGCCATTGATAAGGGTGAGGGTATTTACCTGGCCGATGCCGCGCAGATTGATGAACGCCTGGCCGTTACCGCCGTTCGAATCATTTTCCGTGGATGCGTTTCCGACGAAGGAAGGCAACTGACGCAGACCTTCGACCGGGGTATTCGCGCCCTGCTTCTGCAGGACTTCCGCGGTGTAAACGGTGACCGGCAAAGCCGATTCCGTTTCCGCCGTCGGAATGTACGAACCAGTCACGATGACTCGCTCGGTGGTGGCTTCTGCCGCTGGCGTCGGCGCCTGCGCGTAGGCGCTCGCGGCGATGAGGAAAGGAAGTCCGACGCCGACTGCGAGAGCCGAGCGGAAGGATCCTAACGTTTTCAGTACGTATCTTATCATTAGTTTCTCCATTGGTTTGGTTAGGTTTGGCGGTGAGGATTAACGAGGTTTTAGAGGCCTGACAAGCCTTTTTTTCATTTTTCTTAAAATATTTTGAACGGACGTGGACAGAGTGATGTCGTCACGGCCAGCGAGTCAAGCCTGTTTTCGGCATTATTTTGGGAAATTTTCACGCGCCAAGCCAATCACGAATTGGGAAAAGCGAGGCTCTGAGAGAAATGTTCGCGGGCGCGCAGAAAAAGACACTGCACCCGTTTTGCGATGATGATTGCGCGATGACGACCTGGTATTCTCACTCCTGTAGAACTCCGGCCTAACGACCGCGCGCATTAGTGCATTCGAACCTTCCTTCGTGACTTGATCATAGCCAGATTCCGCGATCTTTGACGCTCGAATCGTTGACTTCATTGGCGCCGAAAAAAACTGGAAATCGCAATATGCGCCAGCGAGACTGCCGCATGCAACGTTGGCTTCCATATGTGATCATCTTCGCGGTCTTTCTGATTGCGACCGGGGCTGCCGTTGAGCTTTATCGAAATCAAGATCAAGTCCCCACGCCCATTGGTAAGCTTGCGTTCGGCAAACTGGGCGCGGACCCGCCGCACGTTCGAGGTGCAGCGAAAGCACCAGTCGCGCTCGAGGAGTTCGGCGACTTCGAGTGCTTGCCGTGCTCGCTGCTTTTTCCAGTGTTAAAACAAGTGACTGCCGACTACGGCGAACGTTTGTCGGTTACGTTTCGGGAATATCCTCTCCAGAAACATACTCACGCGCTCGCGGCCGCGCGCGCAGCGGAAGCAGCGGGTTTACAAAGGCATTTTTGGGAAATGCACGATTCGCTCTACTCAGGTCGTCTCGTTTGGCTGCAAGCAGCCGATACGCGCGCTGCTCTCGTCTCTGTGGCCGCGCAGGTCGGATTGGACATGGAACGATTCCAGAAAGATATGGACGGCGAAGAAGTGACGCTGCGCCTTGCCGCCGATCATGACCGCGTTGCGTCGCTGGAACTGGATCGAACGCCAACTGTCTATATTAATGGCGACCGTTTTGCCGGTTCCCTCACAGTCGAAGGCTTGCATGCCGCCATCGATGCGGCGTTGGGAAAACCAAAATAAGTTGGTGAAGGAGATCGCTCCGTCATTCGCCGAACCCAGCGGCAGACCGCCGACGGAAGGACGCCGGCGACTGGAGCGCTTTCTCTTCATTCTCGCCGCTCTCGTGGCGCTGCTTGGGCTGGCTGACTCGATTTACCTGACGGTGCACCACCTGACAGGACAGGATGTTGGTTGTTTCGCGTCGTCTGAGTGCGAGACGGTTCTGGGAAGCGCCTACGCTTCCATTGGCAAAATTCCACTCGCGTCTTTCGGTCTGGCCGGATATTTCGCGGTCTTTAGTCTTGCTACGCTCGCGGCTTTTGGTCGACGGTGGACGAGACCGTTGTTCCTCTGCCTGGTGGCAACGATGCTGGGCGTGACGTGCTGGCTTTTATACTTGCAAGCCTTCATTCTCCATGCGTTTTGCGACTTCTGTCTGCTGTCCGCTGCGCTCACTGCAATACTTTCAGCCGTGGGCCTGGCTGTTTTTTTCATCGGAAAAAGATCAGTCGGCGGCTAATCACAATTATTGCCGAGAGGAGAATTGCCCATGTTTACCGGTCTGATCGAAGAACTCGGCAGCGTCCTCTCCCTCGCGGCGAATCAGCGCGGACCGCGCCTGCAGATCGCCGCACCGCGTCTCGCAGAGAAAATCCAAATTGGAGACAGCGTCGCCGTCAACGGCTGCTGCCTCACCGTCGCTGCGCGCCAGGGCGATCAGCTTGCCTTCGATCTCCTGGAAGAAACGATCGCGCGGACAAATCTAAAAACTTTACGGCGTGATGACCGCGTCAATCTCGAGCGCGCACTTGCGGCGGACGGAAGGCTCGACGGTCACTTCGTGCAAGGCCACGTCGATTGTGCCGCGCGGATTCTCGCGCTGGAGGAGAGCGGGGCGGATTGGCGACTCGAGGTCGAATTGCCCGCGGAGTTTGCGCATTATGTCGCCTGCAAAGGTTCCATCGCGCTGAACGGCATCAGCCTGACGGTGGCGGAAGTGTCGCCGCAAAGTTTCACGGTTTGGATCATTCCGCACACAAAGACGGAAACGAATCTTGGGACGGCGCGCGCGGGCGACCTGGTCAACCTCGAGTTCGATTTGCTCGCGAAATATCTCGAGCGAATGCTCGATCGCCGCATCGTTCGCTCTGAATGAAGAGGCCCCCGGCGGCGCAGATTGTCGGCGTGATTTTCTCTAGTGCCGATTTGCGCCGCGCCGTTCGCTTGTCAAATCCGCCGGATTTATTCGAGGTGCGGCTGGACGCTTTCGCCCATCGATTGGGCGAAGTAAAAACCGCGATCGAAAAACTGCGGCGTCCCCTCATCATGACGGCGCGACATCCGCGGGAAGGCGGAGAAAATCAACTCTCGCTCCGGGCGCGCCGCGCTTTGCTTTTGCAATTTCTGCCGCACGCCGCGTACGTGGACATCGAATTGCGCTCGGCCCGCGCGCTCGCGGCCGTCTGGGAAGAAGCCGGAGCGCGCCACGTTCGCCGCATTATTTCCTTTCACGATTTCAGTAAAACGCCCGGCCGCGCGCGGCTCGATCGGATCGCGGGCGACGCGCAGTCGTTAGGCGCGGACATCCTGAAAATCGCGACACGGACCGATACTTCCGCGCAATCCGCCCGGCTGCTCGAATTCTTCGCGGCGACATCTCCGAACCTTCCGATTGCCGCCATGGGCCTGGGCCGGCTCGGCAAAAAATCGCGCCGCGCGCTTGCCTGCAGCGGTTCCGTCCTGAACTACGCGCACCTCGGCGACGCACCGCTGCCCGACCAGCCTTCACTCCGTGAGCTGCGAAGTTGGACGTTGGACATCGAGCGCTGAACGTTTTTTTCTACGACTTGCGGCGTCCGTCTGTCGTATATCTTCTCGAATGGAGCAGCCTCTGGCATTACCGCATGCGGTCCCGGTCATGCCGCTTTCCGGCGCGGTTCTTTTCCCGCACGCTCTCCTGCCTCTCTACATTTTCGAGCCGCGCTACCAGGAAATGCTCGCGCACGCCTTGGGGGAGCACCGGATGTTTTGTGTCGCGCTGGTCAAGCCGCAGCGAGCGCAATGGAAATCGAGCGATGACTTCTTCCACATCGCCGGCGTGGGATTGATCCGCGCGTGTGTGGGGCGTGGCGACGGCACCTCAAATCTAATCCTGCAAGGCTTGCGCCGGGTGCGCTTCACCGCCTTCCTCCAGAGCGCGCCGTTCCCGATCGCGCGAATCGAACCGCTTGAATCCGAACTTGCAGCCACCGTGGAAACAGACGCTCTCGGCGCGAAGGTCCTCGAACTTTATTCTAATCTCAAGGAAACCGGGCGCCAGTTGCCGGCCAAAATCGACGAATATCTTTCGCATCTCGGAGACACCGAAATGCTCGCCGATCTCATGGCCGCGACCTTTATCAACGATCCGCTCCGCCGCCAGCAGGTGCTCGAAGAATTGGCCGTGAATCAGCGACTGCGCCTCGTAATTCAATATCTGCGCGAAGAAACCGGCAGCGCTGCAGCGTAATCCGTTGCCGCAGACACAAAGGAGCCCCGCGCTATACTCGCTTGAGTCGCGCGTGTTCCTCTAATAAATAGCGATCCGTCATCCCGGCGATGTAATCGCAAATCGTCCGGTGCAGACCTTCGCTCTCGATTCGCTTGGTCGCCTGGTCGCCGAGCAACCCGGGCGTCACAACGTAGGCTTCGAAAACGCTTCGCAACATCTCGCACGCCAGCCGGTTCACTTCCGCCACGCGCGGATGGTAATAAACGTTTTTATAGAGAAAGCGCCGCAGCGCGCGGTTCGCCTCGAGCAATTTTTCGCTGTAGCAAATCAGCGGGACCGGTTGCCGCCGGACATCATCCGCGCTTTGCACACCGGCATTCGCAATCGTATCGGCGCTGGTCGTGACCACATCGCGCACCTGCACATCGATGATGTCGCGAATGATCAGTTTGTGCAGATCCGGTTCGCGCACCTCGGGATGACGCGCCGCCACCGACTCCAGGCTGCCGCGCCAGACTGCGTTCTCTTCCAGTTGCGCGGGACTGAGGATTTCGAAATCGACCGCATCATCCAAATCGTGGCTGTAGTAGGTAATCTCATCGGCCAGGTTCGCGACCTGCGCTTCCAGCGACGGACAACGATACTTTTCCGCGCCCGCCACCGGCGGATCGTAAAACGCCTGATGCTTGCGCAGGCCTTCGCGCACTTCGAAGGTCAAATTCAACCCGGGAAAATTCGGATACGCCGCCTCGAGCAGCTCGACCACCCGCGCGCTCTGTTGGTTGTGGTCGAAACCGCCATGCTCGCGCATGCATTCCGCCAGCATTTCCTCACCCGAGTGTCCGAAAGGCGAATGCCCGAGATCGTGCGCGAGCGCGATCGCCTCGGCCAAGTCTTCATTTAACGACAACGCACGCGCGATCGTGCGGCTGATCGAGGCCACCTCGATCGAATGCGTCAGCCGCGTGCGAAGATGATCGCCGGTCCCGTTCAGGAAAACCTGCGTCTTATATTCCAGCCGGCGAAACGCTCGCGAATGGATGATCCGAGCGCGATCGCGCTGAAACTCCGTGCGGTAATCGTGACTCGCCTCGACATATTTTCGCCCGCGCGAGTCGCCTGATTTCTGCGCGAAGGGAGCGAGAAAGCGGCGCTCGTCCGCTTCCATTTCCTCCCGGGTCTTCCAGCTCTGACGCGCAGGGGCGGCGCCATGCGAATCATTTGTCACGACGGGATTATTGGTCGTTGTGCATCGTTTGCGAGTCCGGAGTTCACCGGCCGGAAGAATCGGCCCTGTTGAATTTTCCACATTGCGGGCAACCCTACGGCAATTGCATGAGTCGCAGGTCAAAAAAAACTCTCAGCCCAACAAAGGCAGTGGCGGGCGACACGAGCGCGTTTTTGCCCGCCCGCTGGACCGTTCCTGCCATCTGCATCTTTCTGCCCGCAATCATCTGGCTGGTCTTCGGGCAGACGCTTCGCCACGACTTCGTTAACTATGATGACCCCGAGTATGTCTTCAAAAACGCTCAGGTGGTCCGAGGTCTAACGCTGGAAGGAATTGCCTGGGCCTTTACCCACGTGCATTCCTCGAACTGGCATCCACTGACTTGGATTTCCCATATGCTGGACTGCCAGTTCTACGGTTTGAATCCTGGCGGACATCATCTCACCAACACTCTCCTTCACGCTGCCACCGCAATCCTGCTTTTTCTTGTTCTGCGCCAAATGACGGGCGCTCTTTGGCGCAGCGCTTTTGTCGCAGCGATTTTTGCGGTTCATCCTTTGCGCGTGGAATCGGTGGCGTGGGTGGCAGAGCGCAAGGATGTGCTCAGTGGTCTGTTCTTCATGCTCACCATCTCGGCATATGTGCGCTACGCTCGTGCGCCGCGATCGCCTTTCCGTTACGGACTCGTCGTCCTGTTCTTTGCCCTGGGCCTCATGTGCAAACCGATGCTGGTGAGCATGCCCTTTGTCCTTCTCCTATTAGATTACTGGCCTCTCAATCGTTTTGCCACGCTCCACCAGGACGGCGGGCAGCCAAGAATTCCCCGGCGGCTGCTTTTGGAAAAATTGCCATTGCTCGGATTGGTTATCGCGTCCTGCATCGTCACGCTTTTCGCTCAGCGAGAATCGATGGCGCCCGTCTCGAGGATTACCCTGCCGTTGCGGTTGGGCAACGCCGCCGTGGCTTACACTGATTATATACGCCAAATATTCTGGCCGGCGGATCTGGCCGTCTTGTACCCATGGGAGGAAGTCCGTCTTGGGTTAGCGAGCATTGCGTTGTCGATCGTTCTAATGGCCGGTGTCTCAGTGGCCGTTTTTTTCCTACGCCGGCACCGCTATCTCGTGACTGGATGGCTTTGGTATCTGGTCATGCTCGGGCCGGTCATCGGGATCTTGCAAGTGGGCAATCAGGCGCGTGCGGACCGTTATACCTATCTTCCACAAATTGGTTTGTATCTGGTGCTGACATGGGGGGCGATGGAGCTTTGCGCTGGCTGGCGTTATCGACGCGTGCTCCTCGCCAGTCTCTCCAGCGTCATCCTTGCGGCTCTAGTAGTCTGCGCGCGCGCTCAGGCCTCTTACTGGCGGGACAGCGAGACACTCTGGTCCCACGCACTCTCTTGCACTACGGATAACATCATCGCCGAAGGAAATCTCGGGCAAGCTTGCTACGCCAAGGGAAAGATGAGCGAGGCGATGATGCATTTCCAAAATTCATTGCGAATCGCGCCCAACCAGGCGCCCATTCACTCGAGCCTGGGGGTTTTCTTTCTGGAAATGGGCCAGCTAAACGAGTCCCTGGCCCATCTCCAGCAGGCGCTCCAAATCGAACCCAACTTCGCTGACGCACACTTCAATCTGGGTAATACCTATTTGCAAATGGGACGGGCCACGGAGGCCCTTTCCCATTACAATAGAGCTTTGGAAATCGATCCCAACGATACTGAAGCTCTGAATAACATGGCCTGGATTCTTGCGACCTGGCCCGAAGCGCTCACTCGTGACGGCGCGAAGGCAGTCGCCTTGGCGGAACGTGCGGACATTCTTACTCAAAAAACAAAGCCCCGCATCGCCGCGACCCTGGCGGCCGCGTATGCTGAGACTGGTCGATTCGCCGACGCGATAAAGACCGGCCAGCGCGCCATGGAATTGGCTGCCGCAGAACGCAACGCCGCGCTGGCCGATTCCATTCGTGACCAAATCCAATTATATCAATCGGGCGCCGCCTTTCGCGATCGCCGCTTTATGTCGGCTCTACCCTAGTAGGCCAACTCCTGATGCAAATGCCGCGCGACCCGAGGTGAACTGATGCTGAACGGACAGAAAGTTGTTGTCGTCATGCCCGCGTATAATGCGGCGCGGACGTTACGCCAAACCTACGATGAGGTTATGGCCCAAGGCATCGTCGATCTGGTCATCATCGTGGACGACGCCAGCCATGATGACACCGTTGCCATCGCGCGCACGCTCCCGCAGGTGCAACTGGACGTTCACCCCATGAACCGCGGTTATGGCGGAAACCAAAAGACCTGCTACCGCCTCGCCCTTGCCGCCGGCGCCGACATCGTCATCATGATCCATCCCGATTATCAATACACACCTCGGCTGGTTCCCGCCATGGCATCGCTCGTCGCCAGCGGGCTTTATCCGTGCATGCTGGCCTCGCGCATTCTTGGCAACGGCGCGCTTCGCGGCGGAATGCCGCTTTGGAAGTATGTCGCCAACCGTTTCCTGACTTTGTTCGAGAACCTCTTGCTCGGCGCGAAGCTCTCGGAGTACCACACTGGCTATCGCGCTTTTGCCCGCGAGTTGCTCGAGCGTCTGCCTCTCGAACATAACTCGGACGACTTTGTTTTCGACAACGAAATCCTGGCCCAAGTCCTTTGGCTGGATTGCGCCATAGGAGAAGTTACCTGTCCGGCCAGGTACATGCCCGAAGCTTCTTCAATAAATTTTCGCAGAAGCGTGCGTTACGGCCTTGGCTGTATCCGCACCGCCTTCGAATATCGCTGGGCAAAAATTCGCGGCCGCGGACGTTTGTTTCCCGAGCGCACAGAGCTACCGACGCGTGAAGGATAAGCTCCGCCCGCGCGCCCTCCTCGTCCTCGCCGGACTCTGCCTGCTGCTCCTGAGCGGGTTGATCTTTCGCGACTTTCTCTTTGGCGATGCCTTGCTTCTTTATAAGGATGCCGGCAGCGACTCGATCAACGATTACTACCCTTCGTTTGTTCACCTCTCGGATTACGTGCGCAGCCAGGGCTTTCCTTCCTGGTCTTTTTACACGGGGATGGGACAGGATCTTTCCTACCTGGCAGGTTACCTGATCCTGGAACCTGTTACCTGGCTTCCCAGAACGCTGATCGCCCAGGCACTCGTCTTTCAACATCTGGCGAAAATCCTCCTCGCAGGCTTGTTGTTCTTTTGCTTTTTCCAATTGCGCGGCTTGCGACCGGCCGCCTCACTTCTCGGTTCCCTGCTGCTCTCCTTCTCCGCGTACATGTGCATGGGCGCTTGCTGGTATCCGCTGGCCGACGAGGTTGTTTGCTTCAGCGGACTTCTACTCGCTACTGAAGTAGCTCTGAAACGGGGCCGGTGGTTTGTTTTGGCTCCGGTGGTAGCTTTGCTAGGCGCAATCGATGCATTCCATCTTTACCTCGGCGCGTTGTTCCTGTTGCTCTACGTTCCGGCCCGGCTTTTCGGGCAATGCGGATGGCAACCTCGAACCATCCTGCGGATTTCTCTTCCTCTCGCCGGCGGCGCCGCGCTCGGCGCTGGCCTCAGCGCCATCCTCACGCTCCCGAACCTTTACGCAATCGTAAACAGTCCGCGCGGATCAGGCGCCTCCTCTTTCGCTGCCAGGTTGAGTTCTTTTCCGGTGTTCGGTTTCGAATCACGCTTGCACTACGTCACCGCCGCACTGAGGCCTTTCGCGAATGACATTCTCGGCACCGCGGAATCTTTTCGAGGATGGCAGAACTATCTCGAAGCCCCTTTAACCTATTGCGGGTTGCTCTGCCTTATCGTCATTCCCCAGGCATTCATCGGCGCGAGTCGCCGGTACCGACTGGTCTACGGATTGTTCCTTGCGGGCCTGCTTCTCACTACAATATTCCCCTGGTTCAGATACCTCTTCTGGTTTTTTCAGGGTGACTATTACCGCGCCCTCTCGCTCTTCTCGATCCTTGGGTTGATCACTCTCGCTGCTATAGCTTTCTCGCACCATGTCGAAGGGCGTCCCCTAAATCTATGGCTTCTTGCCGCCACAACTCTTGTCGTCATCGGAGCGCTTTACTTGCCGGTGAAGGAAATGCAGGACCGCATCGATCCTGTCTTAAAACAACAAGCGATAATTTTTCTCGTTTGTTATGCCGGACTGCTCGGAGCGGGCCAGTTCTTGCGGCGGACAAAGGTTACCGGATGGATCATCGTTCTCCTTGCCGTCTTTGAACTCACTCTTTTCGATCGCATCACGGTTTCGAACCGGAGCACGGTCAGCAAGCAGGAGCTCCAGTCGCGCGTCGGCTACAACGACGAAACGGTGGACGCTATTGGGGACATTAAGGCCGGCGACAGCAGCAGCTTCTATCGCGTCACGAAAATTCGCCCATCGAGTCTGGGAGTATTGCCGAGTCTAAACGATGCGATGATCTTTGGTTACTACGGCACGCCTTATTACAGCTCATTCAATAACCTTAACTACATCGACTTTCTCGCCGCGACGGAAGCTGTTGTGCCTACGACGGAAATCGAAACGCGTTATTCCGTGGGCTTGCTGAATAATCCCATGCTCGCTCTTTTCGCGGGCGAAAAATATGCGCTGGTGGAAAATCCGATTTACCTCCAGCGAACGGAGCAGTACGAATTCGTGCGGCGCTACGGCAGGGACTACCTCTTTCGCAATGCCCGCTTCCTTCCGCTTGGGCTCGCGTTCGATCGCTACATCTCGAAAGATATTTTTCTTAAGCTCGTCGCTCGCGAAAAGCCGGAAGCGCTTTTGCGGAGTGTTGTTCTCTCAAACCAAAGCGAAGGAGAGAAGTTCGGGCTTTCGCCAATAGCGCTTTACGATTTGGACGAGGAGATCCGGAATTCCTCGTTGACTGAAGTTGTGGCGACCCGCCGGAAGACGGCCCTCGATCTCACTCGCTTTGAGCAGACGCGGATCGAAGGCAAAGTGGTTCTCGAGCGGAAAAGCGTGCTCGTGATCCAAACACCGTTCGATCGCGGGTGGGATGCTTTGCAGGATGGCCAGCCTACACCGGTGCTCAAAGTTGACGTTGGATTACTTGGCGTCGTCTTGGAAGCAGGCGAACACAAGGTTGAACTAAGTTACCGCAATCCCTATCTAGCCACCGGGACAGCAGTTAGTCTTGGGTCGCTTCTAATTTTGGCGGTTGGCGTGTGGCGTTGGCCCCGATTAGGCGCGACCGCGTGAAGCGCCCCTTATTTCTTATCAGGGGAGCCAGGCCTATTATTTCTACGCTGGGATAGCCAACAATCATGCAAGAATTCCCTCGAATAGAAAAGAAGTGTGCGCTCCGGGCGGCGCTTCATCTGTTGCTCGCTGCGACGACGCTGCTCCTTGTAGGCATCGCCATATTTCGCAATTTCCTCTTCGGCGACTCAGTCCTTCTTTACACGGACATCGGAAGTGACTCACTGAATTTCTCCTACCCGCAATTTGTTCACTTCTCTGACTATGTTCGCAACGAAGGCCTTCCCTCCTGGTCGTTCCGTGTAGGAATGGGCCAGGATATCTTCTACCTGATGGGCTTTTTTCTCCTGCATCCTGTCGCCTGGCTCCCGCGACAATTTATCGCTCACGCCCTTATCTATGAGCACCTGGCCAGGAGCCTGTTTGCGGGACTTTCATTGTTTTGTTTTTTTCAACTGCGCAACTTGAAGCTGCCTGCTTCGCTTCTTGGCGCGTTGCTGTTCGCCTATTCAGCTTACATGTGCATGGGCAGCTGTTGGCATGGCCTCTCAGATGAAGTCGTGTGCTTTTCCGCGCTTCTGTTGGCAGCCGAAGTCGCGGTAAAGCGAGGTCTCTGGTTTATCCTGGCGCTGGCAGTTGGTTTCGTTGGTTTGTTAGGCGCTTTCTATCTCTATTTTGCTGCGCTTTTTCTGTCCGTTTACGTACCGGCAAGGGTGATTGGGCATAAAGGATGGCAACCGCGAGTCGTCGTGCGGACGTGCGTCATACTTGCTGGCGCCGCGGTCCTTGGCGTGGGCCTCGCGGCAATTCTTCTTGGGCCCAACCTTTATGCCGCCTTAAACAGCCCCCGTGGCTCGGGGACGACATCATCGGTGGGATCTCTCAGCGCTCTGCCAATTTTTGGTTTCGAATCGTCCTTGCACTACGTCACTGCTGCTTTGCGGTTCTTCGCGAATGATATGCTCGGAACCGGCGATGACTTTCAGGGATGGCGGAACTACCTGGAAGCGCCAGTGACCTATTGTGGCTTGATTTGCCTTATTATTCTTCCTCAAGTGTTTGTCGGCGCTGCGCCGCGCCACCGGCTTATCTACGCGCTCCTTGTTGCTGGGATCCTTCTTACGATCGCCTTTCCATGGTTTCGACATCTGTTTTGGTTGTTCCAGGGCGATTACTATCGTGCACACTCACTCTTCACGATTCTCGGAGTACTCGTGCTCAGCATGACGGCTTTCTCAAACTATGTTGAGGGCCAGCGCTTGAATCCCTGGCTCTTGGCCGGAACGATTGGGACGCTTCTCGCCGTACCCTTTTTGCCCTTCAAAGATCTCCAGGCACATATCGATTCTAATCTGAGGCGAGAAGCTACGATCTTTTTGGTCTTATATGGTGCGCTATTTATCTGCGGACAGCTCTTGCGAAAACAACGACTAACCGCCTGGTGCATGGTATTGCTGGCAGCCATTGAGCTCGTTCGATTCGACTCGCCGACCGTTTCTAATCGTAAGACGCTTACCAAGGCCGAGCTTACGGAGCGGACTGGCTACAACGACGAGACAGTGGACGCCGTCCGCCATATTAGGTCGATCGACCGCGAGAAGTTCTTTCGCATAACTAAACTTTACGCCTCCGCGCCCAGCTCCTGGCTCAGTCTCAATGATGCCATGGTCTTCGGCTACTACGGGACTCCTTCTTACAGCTCTTTTAACAATCTTAACTATATCAATTTCTTGATCGCTGTAGATGCATTGCCCCCCAATTCCGAATCAGGCACGCGTTGGTCGCTCGGCTTAATGGGGCACGCCGCCCTGTCGATTTTCGCTGGCGAGAAATATGTTCTGACGGAGGATCCCGCGCCTTTTTACACCGCAGGGCAATACGAGGGTATAGGCCGTTACGGCGAGATCTATCTTCTTAGCAATGAATTGTTTCTTCCGCTCGGCCTGACATTTGCCCGCTATGTGCCAGAGGAAGTATTTCGGCCGTTGCCGGCTGCCGAAAAAGCGGAAGTGCTCCTGCGGGCTGTCGTTCTCTCAAACCAAAGCGAGGCGGAGAAACTCGGTCTTTCGCTCATAGCACTTTCCGATTTGGAGCAGGAGATAAGGAACTCGTCGTTGGCCGAAGTGGTCGCGGCACGCCGTGGGGCGGCTCTTGATCTTACCCGCTTCGAGCAAACGCGGATCGAAGGCAAAGTGCTCCTCGAGAGGAAGAGCGTGCTCGTGGTTCAAACGCCGTTCGATCGCGGGTGGCATGCCGTGCAGGATGGCCAGCCCGCGGAGGTGCTCAAAGTGGATGTTGGATTACTTGGTGTGGCCCTGGATGCCGGCGAACACAAGGTGGAACTAAATTACCGCAATCCCTATCTGGCCGCCGGTATGGCAGTCAGTCTTGGGTCGCTTTTGATCTTGGCGGCCGGCGTCTGGCGCTGGCCACGACTTCGCCTGGCGCACGGAGCCTAATTATCGTCCTGCTTGTCTGGCGATCCGGGGCTACTGCCTTTCCCAAACTGTTCGCGCAAAAGTTTTCGCTCGGCCCGAGTCTGCGCCCGCACTAAGAGCAGATCCAAGAGCGCTAGCAACAAAACGAGGATTGTTTCCCAAGCGCACGCGAACCAGAAGAGAATGAACCGCCAAGGATGCTCGTGGGGATTTAACCATGGGCGCAAAAACGTCAAGCCGCCCACTAGCATGAGGATCGCGACGAGCAACGAAACCGCCATCGTCTTCCGGCGCGAACGCTCGTCGCGCAGCAATCCGCGCGTGGCGTGGATTGAGAATGGCACCATCCAGAAACTCTTTTTCGGAGGAGTTTCCATGGCCTAACGACTAGATCAGAAGCAGGGCCGGGTTCTCGAGCAACTGGCGGAGTTCCTTCAAGTATTCCGCGCCGAGCGCGCCGTCGATTACGCGATGATCGCAGCTCATGCCGATGCTCATCCGCTGTCCGACTACAATTTGGTCGCAGTTGTCGATCACCGCTTTCTTCACGATCGCCCCGATCGACAAAATGAAGCCCTGGGGCGGATTGATGATCGCGGAAAAATTGTCGATGCCGTAGCTGCCGAGATTCGAGACGGTGAAAGTGCCTCCTTGGAATTCCTCCGGTTTCATCCGCTTGTTGCGCGCGCGATGCGCCAAATCTTTCACCGCTTCGCTGATCTCGCGGAGCGATTTGCCTTGCGCGGCGCGAATGACGGGCGTGACCAATCCGTCTTCGATCGCCACGGCGATCGCGAGATTCACATCGCTGTATTGCACGATCGCGTCGACATCGAACGACGCGTTTGCTTTCGGCACGCGGGCCGCCGCTTCGACGGATGCCTTCAGGACGAAATCGTTCACCGTGATCTTCGCCGAGTCGGATCCTTCACCCGCCGATTTCAATTCGGCCCGCGCCGCCATGAGCGGGCCCGCGTCGATCTCGATGTTCAAATAGAAATGCGGCACCGGACCTTTGCTCGCGACCAATCTTTCCGCGATGATTTTGCGCATGCCGCTCAAGTTGATCCGCGCGCCTTCGCCCGCTTGAATCTGTGGCGCGGCCGCTTGCTTCGGCGCGCCTTTGGATTTCGAAGCCGCACGCACGTCGGTCTCGGTGACGCGGCCATCGGGACCACTGCCTTTCACCGATGAAATATCGACACCGAGTTCAGCCGCGACGCGACGCGCCAGCGGCGAAGCTTTCACGCGTGATTCCCCGGTCGCGGGCGCCTTCTCTTCTGGTTTTGCCGCTGCCGGTTTTTTCGGTTCCGCTGCTTTTGTTTCTTTTTTACTTTCCTGCGGCGGCGCGGTCTCGGCTTCTTTTTCTTTCGCGGATGCGGGCTTCTCGGTTTCCGTCTGTTCTTTTTTTTCCTCTTTCGCTTCCGGCTTCGCCTCTTTCTTCTCTTCCTTCGCCTCGGCCGGAGCCGCCTCGCCTTCGCCGCCGATGAACGCGATCTTGTCGCCGACGTTTACCTTGCCGCCTTCTTCGACGTAGATCTCCGTGAGCGTTCCGTCCTCCGGCGATTCCCATTCCATCGTCGCCTTGTCGGT
>PMSN01000003.1:0-265024 GCA_003167555.1 Spartobacteria bacterium | reverse complement strand
TCGGTCATCGTGTCGCTCAGCTTCGGCATTTGGATTTCAGGCATGGCGATTGGTCGTTAGGCGTAACAAACTTTCTTCACCGCGGCGATCAACTTCTCCGCGCTCGGCAGGACCGCTTTTTCCAGCCGCTCGTTGTAGGGCATCGGCACATCTTCTTGCGCGACGCGCAGGATCGGCGCGTCGAGTCCGTCAAACATTTCCTTCTGGATGCGATACGAAACTTCCGCGCCGACTCCGCAGAAAGGCCGGTCCTGTTCGACAATCACCACGCGGTGCGTCTTTGAAACCGATTTCAAGATCGCGTCGAGATCGAGCGGCTTGATCGAACGCAGGTCGAGCACCTCGGCGCTGATCTCTTCCTCTTTCTCGAGCCTCTCCGCCGTGGCGAGCGCCAGTGGAACGGTCTGCGCGTAGCAAATGATCGTGACGTCGCTGCCCTCGCGTTTCACTTCGGCTTCGCCCAGCGGGATCAGCAACTCAACCTCTTCTTCTTCAACCATTCCTTTCGAGCTGTAGAGAAGCTCCACCTCCAGAACCAGCACCGGGTTGTTGTCGCGGATCGCGGTTTTCAACAAACCTTTCGCGTCGCGGGGCGTGGCCGGCGTGCAGATTTTCAGCCCGGGCCCGTTGGCATAAAGACATTCCGTCGCGTGCGAGTGGGTCGCGCCGAGTTGATGCGCCGGGCCGTTCGGTCCGCGAAACGTGATCGGGATATTGAATTGTCCACCCGACATCGTGAGCATGTTCGGCGCGTTGTTCACGATCTGATCGAACGCGACGAAGGAAAAACTGAAGGTCATGAATTCGATGATCGGCCGCAACCCCACCATGGCCGCGCCAACGCCCAAGCCGGCAAATCCATTCTCGCTGATTGGCGTGTCGAAAATGCGTTTCGGGCCGAAGCGCTCGAGCAAACCCTGGCTCACTTTGTAGGCGCCGTTGTATTCAGCGACTTCTTCGCCCATCAGAAAAACATTCGGGTCGCGCGCCAATTCCTCGGCGAGCGCTTCGTTGAGCGCCTGGCGATACGTGATCTCTCTCACGTGTTCGCTCCGTTCGCGTAGGTATAATCGTAAAGCTTTTCGAGCGGCGGCTCCGGGCTCTCTTCCGCGAACTTCACGCTGGCCAGCGCCGTCTCCTTCGCTGCCTTGTCCATCTGATCGAAGCGTTCGTTCGTCAGCTTCTCTTCGCGGGTGAGCTGCGCGCGCAACCGCGTGATCGGATCGTCGAGCCGATATTTTTCGAGCTGCTCCTTCGTCCGATAACTCGCCGGGTCGGACATGGAATGCCCGCGATACCGATACGTGCGCACTTCCGCGAACGCCGGGTGCGGATCTTTGCGAATGGAACTGATGATTCCAGAAAGTTTGTCGCGCACCTCGCGAAAGTTCATTCCGTCGATCACCGTGCCCGGGATATCGTAGCCTTCGGCGCGATCGACGACTTGCTTGAGCGAAGTCGAACGTTCAACGCTCGTCCCCATCGCGAAAAGATTATTCTCGCAGATGAAAACGATCGGCAATTTGTAGAGCGCGGCCAGATTCAAGGCTTCATGGAACGCGCCCTGGTTAATCGCGCCATCGCCAAAGAAGCAAAGCGTGACGCGATCCTCATCGCGATACTTTGAGGCGAACGCCATCCCGACTCCGAGCGGGACGTGCGCGGCCACGATGGCGTGCCCGCCATACATGTGGTGTTCGCGATCGAAATAATGCATCGAACCACCGAGCCCGCGCGAGCAGCCCGTCGCTTTCCCGAAAAGCTCGGCCATGCAGGCATTCGCGCTCGTGCCGCGAGCCAGCGCATGCGCGTGATCGCGATACGCCGTGATGAGATAATCGTCAGCCCGCGCCGCCGCGACCGCGCCGACGACGACCGCTTCCTGGCCGATGTAAAGATGGCAGAAGCCGCCGATTTTCTGCGCTTGATATTGCTGACTCGCGCGCTCCTCGAAACGCCGGATCAACAGCATCAGCGAGAGCATCTCGACTTCGTCGCGTTGCTCCGGCGGCGGCATGCCGGTTTAAACGGTGTGCGGTACGGCGGAGGTCGCGCGGGCCCGGGCCGGGCTGCGGCCGAGCTTCATACAGAGAACAAAAAGCCCGCTGAAAAAGAGATCGCTCAGGAGCGAGTTACGGAAAAACATCCAGGTGGGCGTGGCGCTGTACTGCGGCAAACCGACTGTGAGCGATTGGATCAAGCCCGCGAAATTTTTTGCGTAACCCGGATCGCTCAGCCACGCGAACGCGTTCGTAATGACGTAGAAAAGCGTCGAGCCGGCGAGCGAAGCAGGCAGTAACGTTTTCAATGACGCGCGATTCGCGATGAGAAGTCCGATGCAGCCGACCAAGAACAGCGCGAGATAACGGCAGGCGATGAGCGGATCGAGGAGCGGCGCGCTGTAATGAATGTTCAGGACGATGTCCGAAACCAAGAGCGCCAGAAGCGGGACGGTGAATTTGTATTTGCGCGGGAAATAAGCGGCACCGCAAAGCGCGATCGCGGCGAGCGGCGCGAAGTTCGAGAGCCAGGTCGTGCCCGAAGTGATGGCGAATCCCGTCACGATCCGGTAGGCGACGGCGGCGAGAATGAGAAAGAAAGCGGGAATCATCGGGATGAATTTTAACCTTCCTGCGAGATATGCAATCCTAATCCTGTTCCTCCTCGTGCTCGTGATCGAACACGAAATGCCGAAACCGCTACGCTGCGGCTGGCGCGGCGCCGATGACGAGCTTATTTAAACGCGCCTTGCGACGCTTCGCGGCGTTCTTGTGAATGATGCCGCGCTTCGCCGCCTTATCGATCGCAGAGATCATGGCGCGAGCGTCTTTGGTTTCCGGTTTGGCGGCGATGCCCTTTTGCATTTTGCGCAGCCGGGTGAGGACGCTGCGGTTACGGATGGAGCGTACCGCGGTCTGACGCGCGCGTTTGCCGGCGGATTTTGTATTAGCCATTTCGGATTCCAGAAAAATTTGTGAGCGTGGAGGGTCGCGGAGAGGTGCAGGCGTGTCAAGGCGCGATGCGCCGCGGAAAGTAAGACCAAAGAGCGAGCCGAAGCTTACGCACCCTTGCCGAAATGAGGTTGTTCCTCGTCGGTCTTGGCACTGCGCACTGCCGGCTTGGCGGGCGGTTCCGGAGCTTTTTCTGGCCCTTCGGCCACCACTTCCGGTTCAGCCGGCTTTGGCGGCGCGCCCGCCGTGAACACTGTGCCGCTCGGCGCTTTCGGAACTTTCGGCAATTTGTCCGGGACAATTTCCACGATCGTGCCCAACGGCAGCTGCGCATAAAGCGCGGCGACATCGCTCGATTTCATCCGGATGCAGCCGTAGCTCGCCGGACGCCCAATGTATTTTTCCTCGGGTGTGCCGTGAATATAAATGCAGCGGCTGAAGGCGTGCGCGTTTTCAGCCTCGAGACCGCGCAACCAAATAATGCGGGTGATGACCGGATCGCGTCCCGGCGCATTTGGTTTGATGATTTCGCCAGTGAAACGCCGATTGCGAAACACCGCGCCGACCGGCGCGTGATCGCCGATCTTTTCCGCCACCTGCAAGAAGCCGAGCGGCGTTGTCATTCGACCCCAACTGTCGCCCACGCCGAATTTCGAAGTTGAAACGGGATAGGTCGCGAGCTTGGCGCCATTTTCCAAGAGCATCAGCTTTTGATCGCGCACGCTGATGATGACGCGGCTTGGGCCCTCGGCGCGCAGGGCCGGGAGGAACGAAACCAGACTCAGGAGAAGCAGAGAGAGGCGGCGCACCATGGACTTCTTACTTGGGATCAGACGTTTGTCACGCGGGAATTGTGATCTCGGTCCGCGGACTTCCGAAGCTCATCTTCGGCAGCCACTGGCCCAACGATGAAAGAGAAACGTAGAGGAACCCGACCTGGAACATGGCGAGGAACGGCAGCGAGATGAATTGCCCGTGCTCGATCGCGAACCAGACGAAGTAGGTGAAGTAAAGCGCGAAGGCCATCTCCGCGATCGGGAGCAGCGACTTGAGCGGCATGTATTTGCAGCTGCGCCACGGCTGGGATTTGCGCTCGATGCCGTATTTCGGCGTGCGGGCGAAATCGGATTTGTGATTGAAGACGGCTTCGAGGACCGCGCGGGAATTGTTGAGCGAAAGGCCGACGCCGAGAGCGAGCAGGGCCGGCAACAGGAGAATTTCTTTCATCCACGTCCGCGGATTCAATTCGCGCTGCGCGCAAATATAGAAGACCGCGACGGAGACCGAGGCGGTAAAAAAGATCGGCGCGTCGAGGAGCAGAGTCCTCAGCCAGGTTGCCTGCGGCCCGCCCGTGGAAGGATGGAGAAGCACGCATAAACAAGCTAGCAGGAGGTATGCGAAGTTGGACGTTAAGTGCGCCGTGGCTTCAAATTTTATCGTGAGCGGGAGATCGCTCCGCCAGATCGTGGGCAGCAATTTCTTGCAGGTCTGGACCGAGCCTTTCGTCCAGCGATGTTGCTGCGACTTGAAGCCGTTCATGTCCACCGGTAACTCCGCCGGCGTGATCACGTCCGGCAGGAAAATAAATTTCCAACCGGCGAGCTGCGCGCGATAACTCAAGTCCAGATCTTCCGTGAGCGTATCGTGCTGCCAGCCGCCCGCTTCATCGATGCAGGAACGCCGCCACAAGCCCGCCGTCCCATTGAAATTAAAGAAGCGGCCGCTCCGGCTCCGCGCTGTTTGCTCGAGGAGAAGATGGCCATCGAGAAACATCGCCTGCACCCGCGTGAGCAACGAGTAGCCGCGGTTCAAATGTCCCCAGCGCGTCTGGATCATGCCGACTTTCGGGTCGGTGAAAAAGTGGATTGTCTTCCGGAGCAGATCAGGGTTCGGAACGAAATCGGCGTCGAGGATGCAAACGAAATCGCTTTCCGCCGAAGCCAGCCCGGTCTCGAGTGCGCCCGCCTTGAACCCGGTGCGATCCGTCCGGTGGATCAATTCCACGTTGAACCCGCGCGCTTGGAGGTCCGCCACGCACGAGGCGGTCAACTGGCGGGTGTCGTCGGTGGAATCATCGAGCACCTGGATCTGGAGTAGGTCCTTCGGATAATCGATCTCGCTCACCGATTTCAGCAGCCGCTCGACCACGTAGACTTCGTTGAAGATCGGCAGCTGCATCGTCACCTTGGGCAACTGCTCGAAATGGCCCGCCGGCTCCATGCTCCGTTTCCGGTTCTTCAGGAAAAGGTAGATGATGATGTAACGGTGAACCCCGTAGGCGGACAGGCCGAGGAGCACGGCCATGTAGCAGATTGTCCAGATGATAGTGCCGGGGCTTCCTTGCATAACGCGGTTTAGAGAAAACTGCCGCCATTTGAGGGCGGCAGGGCGACATGATGCCGCTTCCGTCGCGGGCGTCAAATCAAAAAATGGGCCCGAACCCAGCCTCCGCAGCCCATAACGTGCCCGTAACGAAGTATGCGGTATGAGGTTCCTGGATGAGGTAGCGGCTGCGCGCGGGTTCGCGCGGCCGCTCGCAGTGGAAGGCAAGCGGCGGATAGCCGACACTCGATTCAAGAAGGGATGAGAGTTCTAGTGGTCATATTAGCCGGGACGGCGCTCTTTGCTTTTTCGGTCCGGGCTCAGGAAAAACCGGAGAGTGCGACGGAATATCAGCGGGAAGAGCTGGGTGTTAATCCCTACACGGCGCCGTCCGTCGCCGACATTTTCCAACAGCTCGACGATCTCAAGCCGTTGCCTTTCGAGCAGCTCAAGCGGGATTTCCCGCAGGGGACGCACTCGGGCCGCGAGCAAATGGGAATGGTCTTCGGCGGCCTGGTCGCGGATGGGTTCCTGCTCGTTGAGTGTCAGAAGAACAATCTGGTCGAAGACCTTGGCCGCGTTTTGCTGCGGCAAGCGCGCAGCCTCGGCGTGGGCGACCGCGTGATGCGGCACAGCGCCAGCCTCACCGAGCTCGGCAAACGCAGCGACTGGACGGCGATGCGCCGGGAATTGATCGCCACCCAGAAGGATGTCGAGCAGGCCATGATTGAACTGCGCGACCAAAAAATGGCGCACCTCATCAGTCTCGGCGGCTGGCTCCGCGGCCTCGAGATCGCCGCCGGCGCGGTCGAAGCGAACTACACGCCGGAACGCGCCGCGAACCTTTGGCAGCGAGACCTGATCAATTATTTCGCCGAAGAAATCAAGACGCTGCCGCCGCCGGTAGTGCACACGCCGCTCTTCGATAAAATCCGGGCGGGCGTCGGCAACATCCGCACTCTCTTGAATCACGCGCCGCCGGATAAGATGAGTCTGGACGAAGTGAAAGCGCTTCACGCCCAGGCGCTGGAATTAAACCACGCGATCGCTGGCACCGAATAGGGCCTTGCCGCAACGGTCGAGACAACCGAGTTTTCCTTTCGCGATGGCCTGGCTCACGACGCTTCCATTTCTCTCCGGCTTGAAACGCCGCGATCGAGACCGCCTCGAGCGCTACAACATCGTCATCGCCATCCTGCTTGCCGGCTGGGTGCCCTCTGTTCTGATGCTGGTCGTTTCCTATACGATCCTGACCAACACGCTCGAATCGAAAATCCTCCACGACCGGCAAACCTTCGTCCAACTCATCGCCCATCTCGTCGGCGACGATCTCGGCCGCACCGGCAGCGTGATCGAGTATTACCAGTCCCAGCCCGACATCGCCAAGATGCTGTCCGGTCCAAATCCGGAAATCGCCGCGCAACAATGGCTCGCTCAAACATTCTACTCGCATCCGCGGATTGACGGCATGTTCCTCGCGGGGCGCGACGGCCGGCTCATCGCATCGTTGCCTCCGATCCCCGAATCACTCGCGCAGGATTTTTCGTCGGACCTTTGGCGCGAAGGCGCGACTGCCTCGCCCGACGTCTTCGTTTCACCTGTTCACCCGCGCGTTCCGGACCAACGCATGAGCACGGACATCGTGGGAGCAGTCCGGGCGCCGGATGGAACGGTCGTAGGATTTCTCGGCGTTTCGGTTTTAGTGGAACGCATCGGGCGCCGGCTTTCTTCGATCGATTGGGCGGATCAATCGATTTGCCAGGTGCTCGATCAAACGGGCCACGGGCTCTTCAAGAAAGATTTCGCCCCGGCAGAAGGCGGAGTTTCTTCTCAAGCCCAGTCGCTCATTCAGCGGATTCGCCAGGACAAAACGGGACACCTCGAACAGAACCAGAACGTCTATTCCTTTACGACGGTGGAAGCGACCGGCTGGATGACGATCATCGAACAGCCAACCGCGGCAGCCTACAAGCCCTTGCGTGATCTGCGGGACAAGATCACGATCCCCGCAGTCTGGCTGATCGCGCTTACCGCATTAGCTGCGTGGCTGGCGGGAAAATTCGCGCGGCGCCAGGCCGAAGCAGCGCGACGGATCGAGCGCGAAGTGATTTTCAACGAGAAAATCCTCGCCAACATGCCGAGCGGCATCGCGTTGATCGATCCCGATTCGCGGCATTTCCTCCAGGCCAATCAAGCATTTGAAGATATGGCGAAACGCTTCGGCGAGTTGCCCGAAGACCAGGAGATTTTCGATGCGAGTTACGACGCGGTAAAGATCGCTCCGGCGGACGCAATCGAGAAGGTGCTCTCGTTCGGGACGCCGTTTCAAATCGTGGAGCAGCCCTTCACGGACCGAAGCGGCATGACTCGATTCGTAAACGTGAATCTCCTCCGGCTACAAACTTCCGAGCAAACCATCCAGGGTGTCCTTTATCTGGTGGAGGACAAGACCCGCGACGTGACGTTGCGCCAGGAACTCATCGGCGCGAACGCGTCGAAGGACCAATTTCTCGCGTTGCTCTCGCACGAATTACGCAATCCGCTTTCGCCCGTGATCGCGATGGTGGGCGAGTTGGAGGCGCGCTCGCCGGATTCGCCGGAAATACGCCGGGCCCTGGAAGTGATTCGCCGCAACGTCGAGCTGGAAGCGCGTTTGATCGACGATCTGCTCGACGTGACGCGCATCTCGAAAGGAAAGCTTCAGCTCAGCCTGGAAACCGCGAGCGTGCACGAAATCCTGCAGCGCTCCTACGAAATCTGCCGCGAGGACATTGCCGCGAAAGATCTCAAGATCGAGTTCCGCCTGAGGGCCAAGCACGCGTTTGTGGAAGGCGATCCGGCCCGCTTGCAGCAGGTCTTTTGGAACCTGATCAAGAACAGCGTGAAATTCACGCCGGAAAAAGGGCGGATCGTCATCGAGACCCTGAACCCGTCGCCCGAGACAATCGAAATCCGGACGACCGACACGGGCATCGGGATCGAGGCGGACAAGATGGATCGAATCTTCAACGCCTTCGAACAAGGCCAAAGCTCGATCACCCGGCGATTCGGCGGGCTCGGGCTTGGTCTCGCCATTTCAAAGGCGATGGTCGCGGCCCACGGCGGAAAAATCAGAGCCGAGAGCCGGGGCAAGGATCGTGGCGCGAGTTTTATTGTGACTCTGAGCACGATGGCGACGCCTGCGCCGGTTTCCGGCGACGGGATCAAGCCGGCACCAAAAGCCGCCGAATTGAAGGAAGCAATGGTCGCCGGCTCGGGCCGGTGCATTCTGGTGGTGGACGATCATCTCGATACTTGCACCGGCATGAAGATGATGCTGGAACGGCGCGGTTATCGCGTGACGATTGCGCACACTGCGGACGAGGCCGTGGAAAAGGCGCAGCACCAAGAGTTCGATCTCGTGATCAGTGACATCGGGTTGCCGGACCGCTCCGGCTACGAATTGATGCGGGAATTGAGCGCCACGAAAGGCCTGCGCGGAATCGCCCTGAGCGGCTTCGGCATGGAGAACGATGTGAGCCGGGCGCGCGCCGCTGGTTTCTCCGAGCACCTCACGAAACCGATCAACTTCGATCGTCTCGAGGAATCGATCCAGAGTTTGCTCGAGCCCGAGCCGGCGGCCCGTTCCTGAAGGCAAGAGCGCCAGCCAAGGCGAGCGCCTAACGAGTGATCCTCGCGCCGGGGCGATTCTACGCCGGCTGTGCGCCGCTGGCAGCTTGTTCGGCCATTTTCTTTTCCGCCGCTTCCTTCAATTCGCGCGACAATTTCTCCACGCGTTGCCGCATGATTTTGCCCGCCTTGAATTTCACGGTGGCGCGCGGCGGAATCACGAAACTGCTGCCCGGTAGGTTTGGGTTGCGACCCACCCGCGGCTTCGTCAGGCGCGGCTGAAACACGCCGAAATTGCGCAGTTCGACTGCGACGTTATTGGCCAGGCTGTTCGTAATATGGTCGAGCGTCCGCTGCACGACTTCGAAAACGTCGTGCTGGACCATGCCCGTCTGGTTGCTGATGGCCACAACAATATCCCTCTTGGTAAGCTTCGACATAGCACCACTGAATCGTATCCCGGCGCCAAGGTGGTGGGGACAATCGCAAAGAAATTCGCGTTTCGCCGAGCGCTTTCTCGCAAACCGACAGTGCTTCTTAGAACTGGCTTCGACTCGCTAGCTCGTAGCCGGTCGCCGAAGAACCCTGCTCAAGTAATACGCGACCGCGGTCTGCTCCGCGAGCGCCTTGCGCCGGGACTTCAATTGCCCCTGCACGACGCCGAGCTTGGTGAAAACGCCGTTCCACTCCGATTCCAACCGGCGCACTTCTTCGTTCGACAGTTCGCGCACACCACGCACCGACACGCAGCGCTGGAGGACGTTCATGGCCCGGCCGGAAACTTCCGCCAGAATATTCAGGGCGCCGAAAACGTGTTCGCTCTCCTGCAAAAGATTCGCCCGGATCTCGGTAAACTGGCGTTCCTGCTCGGCGGAAATGATCGGTCGCGCCTTGTCGAGCCCGTAGGTGATCAGGTCGTGCAGCTTCTTCCAGTTATCCAACTGCAACGTGAGCAACCGGAGCTGAGTCTCGACGGATTTGTCCCTCATGCCGGGCCTGTCGCTGAGAGTTCAAGGGTTTCGTCGAGCTTCTGCAAATTATCGATCAGCAGATGTGCCCAGGGACGATCCACGGTTTGCACCTGGCTGATGATTCCTTCTTCAAAATAAAACCGGCCCTGGCGCCAGCGGAAAATCTCCGCGACGGCCGCCTCGCCTTCGAGCGACCCAAAGACCGCGTGCCGAACCGAACCATGCGCCAGGTAAATCTCGCTGTTGCCGCGCCCTGACTTGAAGGTAAATCGACCGCTCCGTTGTCCGAGACAGCTCATCTGCAAAATCTCGGCGGCGGAAAACTGATTCAGATTGCCGATGAGCGAATGGCAGGGATCGATGCCTTCGGCCGGGGTTCCGCCGCGTGCCAGAGAACGGACAAAACCGTGCAACTGCTTGCGCAAAATTCGTTCGCTGCCATTAGGCGCGATCCGCGTGATCTTCTGCTGCTCGGCGGAAACGACGAACTCCGCTTCGTGCGGTTCCGCCGCGAGGCAGACGATTCTTAACGAGGGAAAATGCTGGCGGGCGTTGGTGGCTTGTTCGAGCGCGATGGCGGATTCACCTTCGACCACGAATCCATCAAAGTTTTCCTCGAGCAACGCCGAGACGGCCTCCGCCAATGTCCGGACCACGCGCGTCTCGATCTCGTCGATTTCGTCGAAAATACCAAGGGCGCGGTCCTGAAAGACCGGATCGGCATTTAATATGAGCAGCCTGGTTTCCACAATTGAGTGTCGAAAAGCAAAAAGTAGGTAGCAGGAAGCTTGCCTGCCGGGGGTCGAAGGTCCGCCCAGGGCTACCTGCGCCACTCGCGCCGGGGTGGCGGCGCGGCAAAACTGCCCGGAGCGATCTCGTGCGCCGTGCGAAAATGCACTTTCGCGAACTTCCGCAGCGCTCCCGGACCCTCCGCCTCGACGAGCTTCTTCGCGGCCTCCTTTACCTGGGCGGAAACTCCGCGCCCGAGCTTTGCCCCGATGGCTTTTCCCCGGCGGTCCAGCCAATCGATGAAAGTTTCCCGCGCCAGGATGGAAGCCGCGGCCACGGCGAGATCGGATTCGGCTTTCGTGCGTTGCTCGAGGCGAATCTTCTGCCCGTGTTGCAGGAGCGCCTTCTCGATCACGCGCGCGTCGGCAAATTTGTCCGATAACGCGCGGGGACATTCCGGTTTCTTCGCGAGCAAATTCTCGATCACGCGCGCGTGCCCCCACCCGAGTAAACTGTTGAGGTTGCCGAATTTTTCGTAGAGATCGTTGTACCGCTCCGGCCCGATCGAGACGATATCGACTGCGGCGCCCGGCGTCGTCTGAATGATTTTTGCGAACGTCCGGATCTTCGCATCGGATCCGATGCGCTTGCTGTCTTGAATGCCGGCATCGAGAAACGCCCGCGCAACGTCGCGGTCCACGTAAACGCCGGCAATCACAAGCGGGCCGAAGAAATCGCCTTTCCCGCTTTCATCGATGCCGAAATGCGGCTCGAACATTTCCGGCGAATGGACCTCCTCGTAGCCGAGCTTCGCTTCTTCCAGGATTTTCGGCTCGAGCTCGAACTGGACGAACTCCTCGATCCCTTTTCCCTGAAGCAAAACCTTGGGACCCTTTTCGTAAACCGCGACGCTCAGCTTGTTTTTCTGCGCGAAGAAAATCGTGTAGGGCTTCGGCGCGAATTCGAAGCCGCGATCCTTTAGTAACGCGCGCAGCTTCGTGGCTTGGTCCGTTGAGAGCGGGTGAGTATAGGAGTTCATCCTTCGCGGGGGGCAAACGTCGAACGCCCAACGCCCAACGTCCAATGTCGAATTACAGACACTGAAGATCTCGTTGAATTCGAATACCGAATTTCCGCCACCGTGGTGCCGAAATTCTGCATTGGGCGTTGGACGTTCGGCGTTGGACGTTCGACGTTTGCTCCATCAGCGCGAACACTGCTCCGCCCGCCGTCTCATTCCGGCGCTCTCTCCTCGCCTGGTATCGTCAACATGGACGCGATTTCCCCTGGCGCCACACCCGCGATCCCTACGCCATCCTCGTCTCCGAGCTCATGCTCCAGCAGACCCAGGTCGCCGCAGTTATCCCTTATTATAGAGAGTGGATGCGGCGCTTCCCGGATTTCGCCGCGCTCGCCGCGGCCTCCGAACGGGAAGTTCTCCACGCCTGGCAGGGACTGGGCTATTACGCTCGGGCTCGCAATTTTCGGGCAGCGGCGCAAATCGTCATGGAAAAACATCGCGGCAACTTTCCCAGGTCCGCGGATGTGATCCGGGAGCTTCCGGGAATCGGCCGCTACACCGCGAACGCCGTGGCCACATTCGCCTTCAACCAATCGCTCCCAATTGTCGAAGCCAACATCGCGCGCCTGCTCGCTCGTCTTCTCGATCTGCGCATTCCGATCGATACCAGCGCCGGCCGCGACGCGCTTTGGACCGAAGCCGCCGCGCTCGTCCCGACTCGTGAAGCCGCCACCTATAATTCCGCTCTCATGGACTTGGGCGCCCTGGTCTGCGGCTCGCGGCCAAAGTGCGGAGTCTGTCCCGTCAAACGCTTCTGCCGGACGAAAAAACCTTCGACCCTTCCGATAAGAAAAGCGCGGCAACCGCTCAAGAGTTGCACCGAGCATCACGGCTTCGTGGTTCGCCGCCGCCGAGTCTTATTGGAGCAATCGCAAGATCGCTGGCGGGGAATGTGGATGCTGCCGCGGCTGGCCACGCCGCCCGCATTGCACCAGCCGCTCCATGTTTCCGAATTTCCCTTCACAAATCACCGCATCACCCTCGCCGTTTACTCGGACCACAACGTCGCTGGAAAAAGGAATGCGACACAACGCTGGTTTCCGATCCGCAATCTCGGCTCGCTTCCACTTCCATCACCACATCGCCGCGCTTTGAACCAGATCCTTACCGCAACCAGACAGATCGCTTCCTAATTCGACGTTGGACGTTGGGCGTTGGACGTTCGACGTTTTCCCCCAATGACCGCCCTTCAGCAGCTTCCCGACGTCCACGGCCATTTCGGGCCGTATGGCGGAATGTTCGTGCCGGAAACGCTCATGTCTGCGCTCGACGAGCTAGCCGCCGAATATGACATCGCGAAAAACGATCCAGCCTTTCAGAACGAGCTGGGTGAATTACTCCACAATTTCGCGGGACGGCCGACCCCACTCTACTTTGCCGAACGGCTCACAACGAATCTCGGCGGTGCGAAGATTTACCTGAAACGGGAAGACCTGCTTCACACCGGAGCGCACAAGATCAACAACGCGCTCGGCCAAATTCTCCTCGCGCGCCGCATGGGCAAGACGCGCATCATCGCCGAGACCGGCGCGGGTCAGCACGGCGTCGCCACCGCGACTGTCGCGGCACGCTTTGGCTGCGAGTGCATCATCTACATGGGCGTCGTCGACATGGAGCGGCAGTCGCTCAATGTCGCGCGCATGCGTTTCCTCGGCGCGAAAGTCGTTCCCGTCACCGCCGGCCAGGCCACGCTCAAGGAAGCGATCAACGAAGCGATGCGCGATTGGGTCACGAACGTGCGCACGACTCATTACATTCTCGGTTCAGCGCTCGGTTCGCATCCCTACCCAATGATGGTGCGCGATTTTCACCGCGTCATCGGAATCGAAGCGCGCCGGCAAATCCTCGGGCGCGAAGAACGGTTGCCGGATTTGCTCGTCGCGTGCGTCGGCGGCGGAAGCAACGCGATCGGATTGTTCCATCCCTTTTTAGATGATGCGTCGGTCCGGATGATCGGCGTCGAAGCCGGCGGCGAAGGCATCCGCACCGGAAAACACGCCGCGCGTTTCCAAGGCGGAAAGCTCGGTGTTCTCCAAGGCACGAAAACATTCTTGCTCGCGAATGCTGACGGACAGATCGAGCTGACGCATTCCGTTTCGGCGGGACTCGATTACGCCGCGATCGGTCCGGAACATAGTTACCTGCGCGACGCCGGCCGCATCGAATACGATTACGCCACCGACGATGAAGCGCTGGCCGCTTTCCGCATCCTCGCGGAAACCGAAGGCATCATTCCCGCGCTCGAAACCGCGCACGCCGTCGCGCATGTGATTAAGATCGCTCCTTCCATGTCGTCCGATAAACTCATCATCGTCAATTGCTCGGGACGAGGTGACAAAGATGTTTCGCAAGCCGCCACACATTTTGGATTCTAAATGAGAAGCATGACCGGTTATGGGCGGGGCGATGCGGACCTGGCGGGCGCGAAATTCAGCGTCGAGCTGTATTCCGTGAATCGGAAGCAGAGCGACGTTGTCGTGAATCTTCCGCGCGACCTCACTGAACTCGAGCCGCGAGTTCGTCAGGTCGTGAATGAAAAGATTTCGCGCGGTCGCACCACCGTCTCCGTGGCGTTGCATGAAAGCGCGAACGGTCCGCGCAACCTCGCGCTCGATACCGCGCTGGCCCGCTCGTATCATGAAGCGATGCTCACGCTCCAAAAAGAATTGAGCGCCCCGGGGGAAATCACGATCGGGACGATCTTGCAGGCGCCGGGCGTGATGCGTTCTCCGGAACACATCGTCGACGCAAACGAAGCCTGGCCCGTCGTCCAACGCGCCTTGACCGCCGCGCTGGCCGACTTGATCAAGATGCGCGAACGCGAAGGAAAACATCTCGCGAAAGATTTGATCCATCGCCTGAAGGTCCTGCGCAAGGAGATCAAGGAAATCCGCGCCATCTATCCCGAAGTCGTAAAGAAATATCGGAGCGCGCTGCTCGAACGGATCGAGAAGGCCGGTCTCAATCTTCCGATCGAGGACGAGCGCTTGCTGAAGGAAGTGACATTCTTCGCCGATCGCTCGGACATCTCGGAAGAATTAACGCGACTGGAAAGCCACCTCGCACAGTTCGCGCATCACCTTCGCAAGAACGAGCCCGTGGGCCGCAGCCTCGAATTCATTACGCAGGAAATCTTCCGGGAGTTGAATACGCTGGGCGCGAAATCCAATGACGCCGACATTTCCCAGCACGTCGTTGCCTGCAAGTCCGAGTTGGAAAAAATCCGGGAACAAATTCAAAACCTTGAGTAGAGAATTCACCCGCACTGGAATTTTATTCGTCGTCTCCGCGCCATCCGGCGCCGGCAAGACCACGCTCTGTGACGCGCTCCGCCAAACGCCGGACTTCGTCTATTCGGTTTCCTGCACGACGCGCCCGCCCCGCGCCGGCGAAATTGAAGGCGAAGATTATCAATTCATCTCCGAGCCGGATTTTCTGGCGCGGGTGCGAGCCGGAGAATTTTTGGAGCACGCGAAAGTGCACGAGCATTACTACGGCACGCTCCGGAAACCGCTCGTCGCCAATTTGCAAAATGGCGTGGACGTTTTGATCGATGTCGATATCCAGGGCGCCGCGGCCATTCGGGCCTTCGACGATCCAACCATTCGCGCCGCTCTCTGCGATGTTTTCATCATGCCGCCCGATCTGGATGAATTGCGCCGGCGCCTGACGAAGCGCGGAACGGAAACGCCGCAGCAAATCGAATCGCGCATCGTGACCGCCGCGCGTGAGATGGAACTTTGGCGCGACTATCGCTACACGATCATCAGCAAATCGATGGAAGAAGATCTGCAGAAGTTTCGCCACATCATGGGCGCGGAACGCTACCTGAGCCGGCGACTGGCGTTAACCTAATGCTTGTCATCCTGAGCGAAGCGCAGCGAAGTCGAAGGACCCCGAGAATTCCTTGGTTGCCCTGCCGCTCATTTCAACACGGGATGTCTCGACTGCGCTCGACATGACAAAAAATCCGAAATGCGTCGTCCTCGGCGTCACCGGTTCGATCGCGGCTTACAAATCTGCCGAGCTCGCGAGCTTGCTCGTGAAACAAGGTCACGACGTTTTCGTCGTGATGACGCGCGACGCGGTCGAATTCATCACACCACTCACGTTGCAAACGCTCTCGAAGAATCCGGTCACAACGAGTTTCTTCGACGAAAAGGAAAACTGGCGGCCGGGGCACATCGCGCTCGCTGATCGCGCGAATCTTCTTCTCATCGCGCCGGCGACGGCAAACGCGATCGCGGAACTCGCACACGGATTGGCGGGGCATCCGCTCGCCGCCATCGCGCTCGCCACACGCGCGCCGATTTTGGTCGCGCCGGCCATGAACGGAAAAATGTGGGAGCATCCCGCCACCCAGGAGAACGTTGCAAAATTGAAAAAGCGCGGCGTCGAGTTTATCGGCCCCGAGGAAGGAATGCTCGCCTGCGGATACGAAGGCATCGGTCGTTTGTGGAAAGTGGACGACATCGCTTTTCGCGCGGAATTCTTGCTGGCGCGCCAGGATAATTTGATCGCGTGAGGTTCGTCGTCACTGCCGGTCCCACGCGCGAGCCGATCGATCCCGTCCGCTTCCTCAGCAATCGTTCCTCGGGAAAAATGGGATACGCGATCGCGGAAGCCGCTGTGGCGGCGGGACACGACGTGAACCTGATCTCCGGGCCGGCGAGCATCCCGGCGCCCAGCGGCGTGAAAATTATTTCCATCATGACGAGTGACGAACTTCATGACGCGGTCCATCGCGCGGTGCGCGACTGCGATGTGCTCGTGATGTGCGCGGCGGTTTCGGATTTCAAGCCGGCGACCGTCGAGCGGCGGAAAATGCCGAAGCGGAAAACTCCGTTCGCGCTCGAATTGATTCCGACGCGCGACATCCTCGCTTCGCTGCCGAGGGAGAATCGAAAATTCTTCGTCGTCGGGTTCGCAGCCGAGACGCACGAGCTCGAAGCGAGCGCGCGGGAAAAACTTCTCGCGAAAAATTGCGACATGATCGTGGCGAACGATGTGAGCCGAAGCGATTCCGGAATGGAAAGCGACGAAAACGAAGTGACGATTTTCTTCCGCGAAGCCGCGCCGAAAAAAATTTCGCGCACTTCAAAAAAAATTATCGCGCGCGAACTCGTGAAAATAATTTCAAAGATGTCAGAAAAATGTTTGACAAAAAAATCGTGATGACTACTGACACATGTAAGTGAAGTTAAATCACAATCCTTCACAGACCCACCGCGTTAGCGGACTGAAAGGGGGGATAGTCGATGGCAGCAAAGAAAAAAGCTAAACCCGCCAAGAAAAAGGCGGCCGCGAAAAAAAAGAAACACTAGTTTCAAAAAACATCGCGGAAACGACTACGGAGGCTTTTCGTAGTTCTAACCAATAACTTCAACCCGGGAGGAGAATTCACTTTTTCCTCCCGGTTTTTTTATCCCACGAACGCGCGCACGTGGAAATCATTTGGCAGCACGAGAGCGCAATCCTATTAGTGATCTCTCATGACGCACTACCTCGACGCGGCGGTCGAAGCCGCTCGCGCCGCCGGCCAATTGCTCCGGCACAGTTTTCAGCAGCCGCTCCGGATCAATTCCGCCGAAGCGCACGACATCAAGCTCGAGATCGATGTCCGCAGCCAGGAATTGATCACTGAATCGCTCCTGAAAAAATTTCCCGAGCACGCGCTTTACGGCGAGGAGGGAATCGTCGGCGATCAAATGAGCGATCATCAGTGGGTGGTCGATCCGCTTGATGGGACCGTAAATTATTTCTACGGCATTCCGCATTTCTGCGTCTCGATCGCGCTGCGCTTCAAAGGCGAGATCATCGTCGGCGTGATTTACGATCCGATCCGCGAGGAAATTTGGGCGACGCAGAAAGGCGCGAAGCCGACCTTGAACGGCAAACCGTTTCGCGTCAGCGAGCGCGCCGATCTCGCGGAAGCGGTGCTCTCGGTCGGTCTCTCGAAGACGGGCGCGACGATTGACGCGGGCCTGCCGCTTCTCCAGCAGATGGTGCATCGCGCGCGCAAATGCCGATTGATGGGAAGCGCGGCGCTCGATATGGCCTACGTCGCGTGCGGACGATTCGACGCCTACATCGAACAGGGCATCAGTCTTTGGGATATCGCCGCGGGCTGGATTCTCGTTGAAACGGCGGGCGGAACCGTGGAGATGAAACCGCGCGCAGACATGAAAGACAAATACAGCATCGTTGCGTCGAACGGCGTGATCGATTTAAAAATCTAAAGCATGATCAGGTGTGGCACTGGTTACGACGCGCATCGTCTCACGGCGGGCCGCAAATTGATTCTCGGCGGCGTGGAGATTCCGCACGAGCGCGGCCTCGAGGGGCATTCTGACGCGGACGTGCTCTGCCATGCAATTGCGGACGCGCTCCTGGGCGCGATCGCGGAAGGCGATATCGGCCATCATTTTCCAAACACGGACGAATCGATTCGCGGGATCAGTAGCCTCGAGATTTTGGAGAAGGTGAGTGCGCTGCTGGAAGCGAAGAAGGCGCGCGCGGTGAATATCGACGCGACGCTCGTCGCGGAAGCACCGAAGATTGCGCCGCACATTCCGGCGATGCGCGAGAAGATCGCCGCGGCACTGTGGATCGACACTTCGTGCGTGAGCATCAAGGCGACGACGAACGAAGGTCTCGGCGCGATCGGCCGCGGTGAAGGAATGGCGGCGATGGCGGTGGCGATGGTGGAAATGGAGTGACGCCCTTTCTTGAAGATGGCGCTCCGTTTCTTTAACACCTACTCGCGCGAGTTGGAGGAATTTCATCCACTCGATCCGGCGGGGCACGAGGTGAAGGTCTACACGTGCGGGCCCACCGTTTACAGCCACGCGCACATCGGAAATTTTCGCGCCTACCTTTTCGAGGATCTTCTGCAGCGTCATCTCGAGCTGCGCGGCTTCAACGTGCGCCGCGTCATGAATATCACTGATGTCGACGACAAAACGATTCGCGGCTCGCGCGCCGAGGGCGTGCCGCTCGAGCAATTCACTTCTCCGTTTAAGAAGGCGTTCTTCGAGGACCTCGACACGCTGCTGATCAAGCGCGCTGATTTTTTCCCGGAAGCCACGGACCCGAAGCAGATCGCGGCGATGATCGAGATGATCAAGACACTCGTGGCGCGCGGGCTCGCTTATCAAGCGGAAGACAAATCGGTTTATTTTCGAATCAACAGATTTCCCGAGTACGGCCGGCTCGCGCATTTCGATTTGGCCGAGCTGCGTTCGACCGGGCGAGTGAAAAGCGACGAGTACGACAAGGAACATGTCGGCGATTTCGCGCTTTGGAAGGCGTGGGATGAGGAAGATGGGCCGGTGAAATGGGAGAGCCCGTGGGGAAGCGGGCGGCCGGGCTGGCACATCGAGTGCAGCGCGATGGCGACGCAACTCTTGGGTGAGCAGCTCGACATTCATTGCGGCGGCGTGGACAACATTTTTCCGCATCACGAAGCGGAGATCGCGCAGACGGAAGGATGCACGGGAAAAAAGTTTGTCCGGTACTGGCTGCATTGCGCGCATCTGCTGGTCGAGGGGCAGAAGATGTCGAAGTCGCTGGGGAACTTTTACACGCTGCGCGATGTGCTCGCGAAAGGCTACAGCGGGCGCGAGGTCCGTTATGCTTTGATGCGGGTGCATTATCGCGCGCCGCTCAATTTCACCTGGGAAGGAATGGAGGAGGCGCGGCAGGCGATCGGTCGCGTGGATGATTGGGTGAGACGGCTGCGCGAGAAGGCAGAAGAAAACGTCCAACGCCCAATGTCCAACGTCCAACGTCCAATTGAAGAGGAGCAGGGCACAATTGAGCGACCCCAGACTTCGAACGGTTTTGACGAAGCGCTGGATGATGATCTCAACATCTCGGGCGCACTCGGAGTTTTGTTTGAGACGATCCGCGAGACGAATCGTGCGCTCGATCTGGGGAGCCTCGATTCGAGCGCGGCGAGTGCGTGGCTGGAATGGTGGGAGCGAATCGATCGGGTCCTGGCGATCGGTGGAGAAGAAAGGGCGCTGCCGCCGGAGATCGAGACGCTTGGGGAAGCGCGCGTGCAGGCGAGGCTTGCAAAGGATTGGCGGAAAAGTGATGAATTGCGCGACGAACTCGCCGCCCGCGGTTGGGAAGCCCGCGACACGAAAGACGGGCAGAAGATCACGCGGCGCGGCGGAACCTAAAACATGTTTGCGCCCGCGGAATTTCTCAGCCTCGAACACACGGCGCATCCGAAGCTTTTCGAAGCGCAGAAATATGTTTGGGACGCGCTCCGGCAAATCGCGAGCTATCTCCAGTTCCGCTTGAAGCCGGCCGTGCTCGGCGAATTGATCGGCAAACCATTTATCAGCAACGCGGTTTTCATCGGCGCCGGAACAATCATCGAGCAGGGCGCGGTTTTGAAAGGGCCCGCGTGGATCGGAGAGAACTGTCACATCCGGAGCGGCTGTTACGTGCGGGAAAATGTGATCGTCGGGAATGGCGTCGTGATGGGAAACTCGTGCGAGTTCAAGAACTGCATCCTGTTCGATGAAGCGCAGGTGCCCCATTTCAATTACGTGGGCGACTCGATTCTCGGCTATCGCGCGCATCTCGGTGCGGGCGTGATCCTCTCCAACGTCAAACTCGATCATAAGGAAATAAGCGTGGCCGCGGCGGACGGAGAAATCGCAACGGGCCTGACGAAATTTGGCGCGATCGTGGGCGATCGGACGGAGATTGGTTGCAACGCCGTGATCAACCCCGGCTCAGTTCTGGGGCGCGATTGCCTGATCTATCCCGGAGCGAATTTCCGCGGCGTTTTGCCAAGCGCGAGCGTCGTGAAAGTGCGCCAGAATCTGCAGGTCTTCACGCGCCGCACCGTGGACGCGAAGTAGCTTTTATTGATTGGTCTTTTGCTGCTGCGCTAATTTCCGCTTCCACCGCATTTGGTAAATGAATGGCCCGGCAACAGTCCCGAACGGTGTGGCGACCCTAACGGGATTCGAACCCGTGTTACCGCCGTGAAAGGGCGGTGTCCTAGGCCACTGGACGATAGGGTCAGGAAAGCGGGGGCAATATCAGAAGCGCGTCCCTGCGTTGCAAGTTATTTGCGGTTCGCTTCAACGCGGGCGCGCGCAGTCGATTCCAGGTTCATCACCAGCGTCGCCGTTCGACCGGTGGCGCCTTTGTGTTTGGCCAGGACCGCCTGAGCATTCGCGACGAGACGCGAGGCTGCCTCGCGATCGCGGAGGAGCCAGGCGATTTTCTCCTGCAACGAATTCGGATCACGGATCTGGATGGCGGCCTCGTTCGCGACCAGCGCCTGGGCAAGTGCGGAAAAGTTTTCCATGTGCGGGCCGAAGAGAACGGGCTTGCCGGCCAGAATGGGTTCCACCGGATTCTGGCCGCCGCGCGCGGTGAGACTCTTGCCGACAAAAACAATCGTGGCGACCGCGTACCAATTTTGCAGCTCGCCGGTGGTGTCGAGGAGAATGCAATCGGGCGGGGGCGTGCGCTCGGTTTCAGCTTCGCTCCGCAAGCGCACATTTAACCCGAGCCGCGCGAGGCGCGTGCGGATCTCGCCGGCACGCTCGACGTGACGCGGTGCGATGATGAGGGTGAGCGCCGGGAATTCAGCCCGAAGCCGCTGGAAGATTTCGCCGAGAATTTCCTCTTCGCCCGCATGCGTGCTCCCGCCGAAGAGAATCGGCCGGTCGCCGTCGATCCCAAAAGCGCGCAATACTTCCAACGGCAGCTCAGGATTCACTTTCGTTTCGGCCGGATCGTATTTGATGCTGCCGACGTTCTGAATCCGCTCGCGCGGAACACCGAGCGCGATCCAGCGTTCGATGTCTTCGGGTTCCTGCACGCAGACGAGATCGAGACAACGAAAGGTTGGCTCGACCAGGAAAAGGAAACGGCGGAAACGCTGCTCCGATCGCTGCGACAGGCGCGCGTTGACCAGCGCCAGCGGGAGGCCGCGGCCGCGCGCCTCGGCGGCGAGGTTCGGCCAAACCTCGGCCTCCACCAGAATCACGCGGATCGGCCGGATGACCGTGTAGGCACGGCGCATGATCGGCCAAAAATCGAGCGGGCTATAGAGCACTTCCATTCGTTCGCTCGCTTCCTGAGTCGCGAACGCAAAGCCTGTGGTCGTCGTGGTGGTGAGCACGCAGAAGAATTCCGGATCGAGCTCGTTCAGTTTCGCGGAGAGTTTTAGCGCAATCGCCACTTCGCCTACGCTCACGGCGTGAATCCAGGTGCAGCGATGCGGCGCGAGCCGCGCTTGCACCTCGCGATCATAAACTCCGAAACGTTGTCCGAATTTATGCCGGTAATTTCCGCGCCGGAGCAGTTTCGAGATTTGTCCCGGCAGAAAAAGCGACAGCCCGAGGGGATAGAGAAAATTGTAGAAAAAGCGTATCACGAGAGCACTGCGCTTTTGTCATGTCGAGCGGAGTCGAGACACCCCGTGGCGAGGCCGATCAGTTCCATCACGGGATTCCTCGACTTCGCTCGGAATGACGGAAGTGTTGGAGGAACAAAACTTCGGTGGCGCCGTACGCTCGCGCGCGCGTGACATTCCACAGCGCTATCGACGGCATTAATTCCGCGGGCCGTTTTTCCAGAACGAAAACGCCGGAAGGTTCGAGCATCTCGGCGAGCTGTTTGTCCTCGAGCAAGAGCCGCGTGAATTCGGCGCCGGCTTTTGTCTTCTCGTAGGGCGGATCGGCGAAAATGATGCCGAATGGCTCGCGAGTTTGCGCGGAATGCAGAAACGCGAAGACATCCTGCTTGCGAACGCGGCCTTCCATTTTCGTGCGCGCGAGGTTGCGCTCGATCGCGGCGATCGCCGCGGAATTTTCTTCCACGAACAACGCGGATGCCGCGCCGCGGCTCAGCGCTTCGATCCCCAGCGCACCGCTGCCCGCGAAGAGATCGAGAACGCGCGCGCCGATAACTTCCTCGCCGAGACTGGAAAAAATCGCGGCTTTCACGCGATCCATCGTGGGACGCACGCCGGTCTTCGGGGCATCGAGCCGGATGCCTCCCGCTCTCCCGGCAATCACTCTCATGGCGATGCCGTTGGCGTGGGAGACTCAGCCGGCGCTGGCGGCGCCGCATCCGCGGGCGCGGCCGGGGACGACGGAGAAGGAGCAGCCGCCGATTCCTTTTTCTTTTTCGCTTTCTCCGATTTCGATCCGCCCATGAAGCTGCTGATCACGCTGCTCAAATCCTTCAGGTCGCGCCCGATCAACTTGTCCATCAGGTTCGTCTTCGGCCGGCCGACCGTTCCACTCACCTGAAAACTGACGGCCGAATATGCCGGGTCGTCGGTGGGTTGAAAGTTCTGGCGGACGGCTTGGAAAAGCTGGCTGCGCATTTTTTCATTCACGGCCAGCTGCGACTCGAGGCGGAGTTTGCCTTCAAATGAAACCGTCCCGGTCGCGGAGAGCCGGATGTTTTGCGAACGAAAGATCAATTGATCGATCGTCACGACGCCGGGATTGATGTGATATTTCACTTCGGCCTGATCGAGATGAAGTTTCTGCAATTCCTCGATCTGGAGTAATTGCCCCAGCGCGACCAGCAGGCTGTATTGCTGCACCTGACCGTCGCGCAAGATGATTTCGCCCGTGCCGGCGAGCGCATTGGAATCGGCCGTGTTGCCGCTCGCTTCGAGAAAACCTTCCAGCTTGCCGGTGATCGTTCCCGCCGCGCCGCCGGCCTCCGAGACGATCCGATCGGCCTGGACGTCGCGAAACTTTATGCTGGCGGTGAAGGGCGAATCCTTCGTCTGCGGTTGAATCTCAAAGTGGCCCGTGATCTCGCCGTCGCCCGCGCGCGCCGTGATCTGGGAAAAATCCAGACCGGTGGAATCGTACCGCACCGGCGACTGGAATTCCTCGAGAAAGAACCGGTCACGCAAGGAAGTTTTCGCGATGCTGATGTTCCCGCGTACGTCCGTCGCGGTGCGGAAATTTGAGTGGAAGTCGACATCATCGAAGGTCGCGACCGGTTTCAGTTTTTGGTCCAGGAAACGGAATCTCCCATGGACAAGATTGACGCGCCGCACTTCCGGAGTGAAGGCGGCGGTCTTGACAGGTTCGACCGCGACCGGAATGGGCGGAGCGACCGACGCGCTAATTTTCGTCTCCGCAATTCTCTCGACTGAAGAATCGGATGGCCGCGCCATTGGTTCCACCTTTGCGGCCGACGCGGGAATGAGCGGGGGCTCGTTCTTCTTCGGAAGAGAGATCTTCGCCAGCGATTCCTGAGGTGAAGAAGGCAGCCGCCATTTGCCATCGGCGTTCTGGGCCCAAAAGACGTCCGGATTGATCAGCGAAATTTCCTTGATGACGAGAGGTTGCGAGAAAAGAGAACGAAACTGCACGCGGAGCCGAAATGTTTTCGCGGTAAGGAAATCGCCGGGAACGCCCGGTTGGGTCTGCGGGATCGTGATGCCGCTGAGCTTCAATCCGGCCCACGGAGTCACGCTGACCCGGCGGACATGCAGCGTCGTTCCGATTCGCTGGCTGAGTTCGCGCTGAATCCTTGCTTGTGTGCCTTGCGACTGCACATACATGTTCACGCCAATCAAAATGAGGATCGCCACACCCAGGATCGCGCCGAGCACGATCAGCAGAATGCGGGTCAATTTTTTCACGCCGGAAGGTTACGCCCTCCCAGTTTGAAGAAAAGGCTAAAGCCCCTGATCGCTTCGTTACCGTGAAAGACACCGTCGTTATTCTCAATCCCGCCGCCCGCGGCGCGCGCGCCCATCGGCTGCGCGCCGAGGTGGAATCGATTGCGCGCGGAGCGATCCTCTGCGCCACCTCGCATTCGGGCGAAGCGGAAGTCCTCGCGCGGCATGCGGCCGCAGAAGGTTTTGAGAGAATCGTGGCCGCCGGCGGCGACGGCACGATCAACGAGATCGTGAACGGCATCGCCGGGAAAAATGTTGCGCTCGGCTTGCTTCCCATCGGGACGATGAACGTCTTCGCGACCGAGCTGGGTTTGCCCTCGAACGACTTGCGCGCCTGCTGGGAAATCATCCGGCAGAACCGGATTCGTCCCGTTGATCTTCCGAGCGCCAACGGGAAACATTTCGTCCAGCTCGCCGGCGTCGGCCTCGATGCCCAAGTCGTGAAGGAAACGAGCCGCTCCTTCAAACGCAGTTTCGGGCCACTCAGCTATCTGATTTCCGCGGCGCAGATCGCTTCCCGCCAGCCGCCGCGCCTGCGGATCGAATCGGAAAATGCCGGGATGGAGGAAGGCTCGTTCGTGCTCGTCGGCAACGGGCGTCTTTACGGCGGACGGCTTCCGTTCTTCAAGCAGGCGGTCATCGATGACGGCCTGCTCGACGTGATTGTCTTCAAGCGCTTGAGCTACGTGGAAATCATCCGCTACTTGCAGAACGTGATTTTCACTCAGCAAATCACAGCGCCGGACGTGGAATATTTTCAAACAAGACGCCTGCGGGTAAGCAGCGACGAAGACGTGCCGGTGGAAGTGGACGGCGAACTCATCGGAAATTGCCCGGTGGAGTTCCGGATTCGCCGCGGCGGCCTGCGCGTCCTCGCGCCGCTGTAGGTGGATCGAGCGCTCCGCCGCTCGATGTTTTTCTATTTTCCCTCGAAAGCCTTCGGCCCCGCGTGCCATCGCGCGACGGAGCGCGCGATCCACCACAACTTTCGTCGACAATTAATTTTCACTGCGATACTCTCGGGACATGCGCCTGTCCGGCCGAAAACGCCTGTCGTTTACACGACGCTGGACGCAGCGGCCGCGGATTGTTTTGCTCGGGTTGATCGGCGTAAACGTCGTCGTCTTTGTCGCTCAACTTTTTCTCGATGCGTATCAGCCGGGTTTCATCCACGAATATCTCGGGCTGAGCGATCGCGGGATCCACGCCGCCTACGGCTGGCAGTTTTTCACCGCCGCTTTTCTGCATGATGGGCCATGGCACCTGATCGGGAACATGCTCATCCTTTATCTGCTCGGGCGAGACGTGGAATCGATCGTCGGGCAGGGTCAGTTTCTTCTTCTTTATCTCGCCGGGGCGGTGGCCGGAGAACTGGGCCACTTGTTCGTGATGCCTTCCACCTCCGTTTTGCTGGCGGCTTCCGGCGGCGTGGCAGCTGTCCTGGTGGCTTATGCAACCATTCTTCCCGAACTGGCCTTGACCTCGACGACGCTCTTTGGCGTGCCGATCCGTTTGAAGGCGAAACATCTCGCGGATGGTGCGTTTGCTCTCGCAATTCTCGGCGTGGTGCTCGACCGCAGTGCGACGATCGCGCACAGCGCTTTTCTCGGCGGCTGCGTGGCAGGATGGCTTTACGCGCATCTCCTGGGTTTCGGCCGGCCCTCCATTTTGCAGCGCGCGTTGCATCAACGCCGCGCGGAGGCGGAGCGCTTTCGGACGATGAGCCCGGAACAATTCATCGCCGAGGAAGTGGATCCGGTTCTTGATAAAATCGCGCGTGAAGGCATCGCGAGTCTCACTCGGAGAGAGCGACGGCTGCTGGCGAAAGCGGGCGAGAAGATCGCGGAGAAAGCATAGGTCCGCGCGAGTATCGCGTTGGTTTGGTTGGCCGCCGGGTGGAAAGCAAACGTCGAACGCCCAACGCCGAACGCCCAATATCGAACTATGAGGGCGTTGCGCGCTTCCTTTTCCCAATTGGACGTTGGGCGTTGGACGTTCGACGTTGGGCGTCCTCTTTTTTCCGTCACGACCCGATGCCTCTTTCCCTTCCATGAGTTCCGAAACGCAGTGGATCCAACCAAAGGCCTCCGGCACGCTCAATCCCGCGCAGGTCCAGAACTCGCTGGAACGCATCAGCGAGAGCTGGCCCGTGGATGGTCTGCCGCTGCGCGACTTGCTCGAGCAATTTCCGCTCGGAGAAACTTCGCTCCTCCATTTGCTCGCAGTTTCCAGCATCTGCGCGGCGCGGCTGGTGCGGCAGCCGGATATTCTGCTGTGGCTTTCCGATCCCGAGATTTGTTCCGCGCCGCGCAGCTATAGCGCGATGCTCAAATACCTGCGTGAAACCGGAGGCGATTCCGTTGCCGCGGAAAACTTCCGTGCGTTGCGCGTCTGGAAAGGACGCGAGATGTTCCGGATCGCGTTGCGCGAAGTGGCGGAGGTCGCGCCTCTCGAAGAGACCACGCTTGATTTATCGTTGTTGGCGGAAATCTGTTTGCGCGAGGTTTATCGACACTGGGACGCCGAGCTGCGCGGCCGGCACGGCGGACCCGAGACAGAATTTGCGATTCTCGGCCTGGGCAAGCTCGGCGGGCGGGAGTTGAATCACAGTTCCGATATCGACGTCATCTTTCTCTACGGCGAGGAAGGACAGGTCGCGCCCAATTTCACTCATCATGAGTGGTTCAATCAGCTTGGCGCAAAAATCATCGAGTCCTTCGCCGCCACGGATCCGGCCGGCGCGCTTTTCCGCATCGATCTTCGTCTCCGGCCGGAAGGCACCGCGGGACCGCTCGCCCGTTCGCTCGAGAGCATGGAGAATTATTATGCCGGCTTCGGCGAAACCTGGGAGCGGCTCGCACTCATCAAAGCGCGCGGGGTCGCCGGCAGCCGCGAGCTGGCCTACGAATTCCTGCGCCAGCATCAGCCGTTCATTTATCCCAAAAGCCCCACGCCCGATGTGCTCGAGGAAATCTCCGCGCTCAAGCGGCGGATCGAACGGGAGATCGTCGGCCAGGAAAATATCGAGCGAGACGTCAAGCTGGGCGCAGGCGGGATTCGCGAGATCGAATTTGTCGTGCAGGCCTTGCAACTTCTGCACGGGGCCCGGCACGCGTTCCTCCAGGAAACGAGCACGCTGAAGGCGCTGCCGATCCTCGCGCAACTGGAATTGATTCCGAGCGTCGAAGCTCGCGCCCTGGAGTTCGCGTATCGTTTTCTCCGCCGGGTCGAGCACCGATTGCAAATCGAAGCGGAGCAACAAACCCATACCGTTCCGGAAAACGGCGAGGCCCTCGATCGACTCGGGCGCAGTCTCGGCTTTTCCTCGAAAGAAAAATTCACCGCCGCGTTACGGGAACAAATGCAGGAAGTGCGCGCAATTTTCCGGAGAATTATTTCGGCGCCCGGAGCCGGAACGGAGGCGGTCGTCGAAAGCCTGGATATCTTTCGCGACGGAAAGGCGGCGGCAAAATCGCTGGCGGGCCTGGCGAAGGGGACCGGCAGTTTTCATATCGCGCCGCGGACGCGCCAGGTCCTGCGCAATCTGCGGCCGCTTCTTTTTCGATGGCTCGCGCGCGCGGCCGATCCGGACATGGCGCTGAATCAATTCATCCGCTTCGTGGAAGCGTACGGATTACGCAGCATGCTCTTCGAGTTGCTCGTGGTGAATCCGAAGCTGCTCGAGCTGCTCGTGAAGACTTTCGATGCGAGCCGCTCCGCCGGCGATTTACTCATTCGCCGGCCGCAGTTGCTCGAAGAAATCACCCGCGGCGGAATGCTCGACCGGGAAGTTACCGTGGCGCAACATCTGAAACGGCTCGAGGCGCTGGAGATCAGCGCGACTTCTCTCGATCTGCTGCGTGGCTATTATCACACGCAACGTCTGCGAATTTTTCTGCGCGATGTCCTTGGGCTCGCTCCACTCGAGACGCTTTTCACGGAACACTCCGCCCTAGCGGAAGCGTGCCTGCTCTTCGTCAATCGTCTCCGCGGCGATGAGAACGACCTCACGATCATCGCGCTCGGAAAATTCGGCGGAAGCGAGATCGGATACGGCGCCGATTTGGATGTGATTTTCGTGGGCGAGGATGTCCGGGCCGCGCAACACCTCATGGTCGCAATGGCGCAACCGACCGCTGAAGGAAGTATCTCCACCCTGGATGCGCGCCTGCGGCCCGACGGCGAGAAAGGAATTCTGGCGTGCTCGCTCACGGCGTATGAAGCGTACTACGAAACACGCGCGCAGCTCTGGGAGATCCAGGCGCTCACGCGCGCGCGACCTCTCGTCGGTCCGTTGCAAAATCAATTCATGGAGCTGGCGCGGCGCGTCTGGGGAAAGGCGGGAGAACGCCCGGATTTGTTTTCGCAGATCGATGGAATGTTGCAACGAATTCGTCGGGAACGGGGAAGCGCCTCCGACCTCGATTTCAAGACCGGCGCGGGCGGAATCATCGAGGCGGAGTTTTTGGTGCAGGCTTTGCAAATGCGCGCCGGCCTCTGGAACCCGCGAACCATGAGCGCGCTGGAAGAGTTGGTCACGAAAGGCTCATTGCTTCGGCAAGAGGCGTCGCTCGTGAAAAAGAGTTACGAATACCTCCGCTTGATCGAGTCAGTCCTTCGGCGCTGGGAAAACAAAGGCGTCTCGACTCTGCCGGCCGACGAAATCGAACAACGAAAACTCGCGCGCCGTCTCGGCGTGGACAGCACCGACTCCTTTGGGAAACGTTATCGCGAAGCGCGCGAAATCATTCACACAATCTATTTGCGTTATCTTGGTTGATGCCCCTTTGGTAGGGTGAGACTCTGTCGAGCCGAGACGCCGACGGCTCGGCAGAGCGTCGCCCTACCAATCGGATTCCGCCTTATGCGATCTAATGGCTCCCAAGAAATTTCGCGATCTCCCAGAAAAACAGAAAGCTGACGACCAATCCGCAGCAAACGATCACGAAGAGAAGCCCCAGGACCGCGATGAGGAAAATCCAATCGCCCCGGCGCGAGACGCGCGGCGCGCCCAAATGCTCCTTGATGATCTGATAATTGCGGGCGTTTGATTTGAACCAAAACGAGAAGGCGTCGCCGACGATCGGCACGATCCCGATGATTTCGTTGACGAGGATGTTGACGGACATCCGAGCGAGAAGAATTTTGGGGACGCCTAGTCGGACGGCCTGAATAAGGGCAAAGGCAGAGACGAGCGCGGAGCCGGTGTCGCCGAGGCCTGGCACGAGGCCGATCAATGGATCCAGCCCAAATCGAAATTGCGTTCCGGGCACACGGACGAACTCGTCCATGATGAGCGCCAGCCACTTGAAAAGCGGCTCGAGCCCTTCGCGCTTCCGCTTTTCTTCGGGAGGCAAAACCTCCCAGTCAACTTCCTGGAGCGGCGGTGTGCGATCGCCGGGCGTGTGTTCGAGCGCCACGCTAAATGACCCCGAAAGCTTTCGGGGCTACAGCTAACCCGGAATGCCTTTCAGCATCTGTTCGTTCGTCGGGAATTTTTTCACGAACATGAGCAGACGCTCGATCGCTTCTCCGGGTTTATGGCCCGCGAGTCCGCGCCGGATGAGATTGATCTTTTCCAGCTCCCACGGCTGCATGAGCAACTCTTCGCGGCGCGTGCCGGAAAGGAAAATGTCCACAGCCGGGTAGATGCGCTGATCGCTGATCTTCCGGTCGAGCACCATCTCCATGTTTCCGGTGCCTTTGAATTCCTGGAAGATCAACTCATCCATCCGGCTGCCTGTTTCGATCAGTGCTGTCGCCACGATCGTGAGCGAGCCGGCTTCTTCCGTGTTGCGGGCCGCGGAAAATAATTTTCTCGGCGTTTCCATCGCGCGGGCGTCGATACCGCCGCTCATCGTGCGGCCGCCACCGCCCATGGCGTTGTTGAAGGCACGCGCCGTGCGCGTGATCGAGTCGAGCAAAATGAAAACATCTTTGCCGGCTTCGACGAGACGCTTGGCCCGCTCGACCGCAAGCTGAGCGATGCGCGTGTGACTCTTGAGGTCGCTGTCGTTCGAGCTCGCCATGATTTCCGCCAGCGGACAGGAGCGCCGGAAATCTGTCACTTCTTCCGGACGCTCGTCGACGAGGAGAATGATCAGTTTCATCTCCGGATGATTCTTGACGACCGCGTCTGCGATGTGATGGAGCAAGGTCGTCTTGCCGGTGCGGGGCGGCGCGACAATCAGACCGCGCTGTCCCATTCCAAGCGGCGTCATCAAATCCATGATGCGCGTCGTGTAACGGTCCGGGACTGTCTCGAGCTTGATGCGACGATTCGGATTGATCGTCGTCAGCTCTTCGAATGGCCGCAGGCCCTGATATTTTGTTGGCTCTTCCTCGTTGATCTGGTTCAACCGGACAAGTTGCGGCCCGCGATTTCCGCGGCGCGTCTCACCATAAATCCACATGCCATCGCGCAATCCGAAACGGCGCACGATTTCCGGGGTCACGAAAATATCCTGCGGCGTCTGGACGAAGTTGCGTTTCGAGTCACGCAAAAAACCGAAGCCTTTGCCCGAGATCTCGATGATGCCGTCACCGAATTCCGGCTCGCGTTCGATCTCGCCGTTCTGCGAAGGACCGGACGACTGCTCCTGATCGGAACGCGGCTGAGAATCGCGCTGGCCGCCTTCGCTGCTCTGAATGTTCTCGGCGCCGCCACCGGCGTCCTGTTCGACCCGGTCGGCCGGTCCGTTGAGATCGCCCCGTTGTACCTCCGGACCCCGCCCACGCGGACCATCATGCCGCCGGGGGAATCGCCTGCGGGGACGCCGTGGACGTTCCGCAGCCGCGTTGGTTTCCAGCGGTCGCTGGTTATCGGTTTCTTCGCTCATAAATTAGAGATGATCTCAGCGCTGCCGAAGCAGCGGCCCGCTCCATTAGCGGCAGCTTTTTTTCTACGCCGGCAATTTCGCCAGCAACTCGTCGGGAATATCTAGATTTGAATAGACGTTTTGAACGTCGTCGTCGTCTTCGAGACTGTCGCACAAGCGCAGGACTTGCAGCGCCACAGCCTCATCGTTAACCGGAACTGTCGTATCGGGGATGAAAGTAAACTTTTGCCCATCGGTTGTGACGCCCGCGTTTTTGAGCGCCTCAGCTACTGCATAGAGCTGATCGTGGGAGGTGGTAATAACATACCCTTCCTCCTCGGTTGTCAACTCCTCCGCCCCGGCTTCCAGGGCCAGCTCGAAAATGCGCTCCTCGTCCATGGCATTCCGCGGCACGGTGATCCGGCCTTTTTTGTGAAACATGTAGGAGACGCTCCCGCTCGTGGCGAGGTTGCCGTGGTTCTTGCTGAAAATACTGCGGATCTCGGCCGCAGTGCGGTTCTTGTTATCGGTGGCCGCCTCCACGATCACGGCGACGCCGCCGGGCGCGTAACCTTCGTAGACGATTTCATCGAAATGCTGCGCTTCCATTCCTTCGCCCGTGCCGCGTTTGATCGCGCGCTCGATGTTGTCATTCGGCATGCTTTGCGCCCGCGCGGAAAGGATCGCGCTGCGGAGACGGGCGTTCCCGTCGGGGTCGCCGCCGCCGGTCTTGGCTGCGATGGTGATTTCGCGGGAGAGCTTGCTGAAGAGCGCGCCGCGCTTGGTATCGAGCGCGCCCTTGAAGCGTTTAACCTTGGACCACTTGCTGTGTCCCGACATGAGATGCAGTTCTGCTTAGGAAAAGTTGCCGGACAAACCTGTGTTCTCGAAAACTCGGAACCGGAAAGCCTCGAAAAGAAACATTATCGAGGAGGCAAACTAACAGAGCTATTTAACCGTCTTGAACGGTTTTTGTCAACAAATGTGCGGCCCTATTTACGCCACGTTCTGGGCCCGCTTCCGCGCCGTCGGATCCAGGATGCGTTTGCGGAGCCGAAGGGACTTCGGGGTCGCTTCCACAAACTCGTCCGCGCTGATGTATCCGATGGCGCGTTCGAGGGTCATGCGGAGCGGCGCCTCGAGCTGAATCCCTTTCCCATCGCCCTGGCTGCGCATGTTCGTGAGATGCTTTGCCTTGCACGGATTCACCGGCAAATCTTCCGGCCGCGCGTTTTCGCCCACGATCATTCCGGAATAAACTTCCTCCTGCGGGCCGATGAAGAGTTTTCCGCGCGCCTGAATATTGTTCAACGCGTAGGCCGTGCTGGTCCCAGGCTCCATCGAGATCATGACACCGCGCGTCCGTCCTTCGAGCTCGCCTTTAAACGGCGCGTACTCGCGAAAGAGATGACTCATCAAACCTTCGCCGCGGGTTAAATTCACCAGGTCGCTTTCGAAACCGATCAGACCGCGGGTCGGAACGATGGCTTCGACCGAGACGCGATTGCCGTGATGATCCATGGTCGCGATCTCGCCCTTGCGGGCGGCCAGTGTTTGCAAGACATCGCCGAGATTGTCCTTCGGAATTTCGAGATACAAATTTTCCAGCGGTTCGAGCAGGGCGCCGTTTTCGTCGCGTTGAAAAATCACTTCCGGGCGTGAGACCATGACCTCGTAACCTTCACGCCTCATTTGCTCGACGAGGATGGCGATCTGCATTTCGCCGCGAGCATTGATCTCGAAAGCGCCGGCGACTTCGGTGTCTTTCATCTGCAGGGAAACATTGCCGCGCGTCTCGCGGACGAGGCGCTCACGGACGTGCCGCGCGGTTACGAACTTTCCTTCGCGTCCGGCGAAGGGCGAGTCGTTCACCAGAATCCGCATCCGGATCGTGGGCGGATCGATGTCGACGAATTGAAGCGGCGGATGCTCTTCGCGATCGGTCAGCGTTTCGCCAATGTAAACTTCCTCAAAGCCAGTCAGGCCAATGATGTCGCCGACGCTGGCGTGCTTCAGCTCGACCTGACCCATTCCGGCGAAAGTATAGATGCCGGTGACGCTGGCGCGTTCGCGCCCGCCATTGCGATGAATGCAGACGATCGAGTCGCCCACGCTCACCCGCCCGCTCACGATGCGCCCCAAGGCGATCCGGCCGAGATAATCGCTGTAATCGAGATTCGAAACCAGCATTTGGAAAAACGGCTCAGGCGAAACCTGTGGCGGGGGAACGTATTGCACGATCGCCTGGAAGAGCGGCGTCATGTCTTCGCTGTTCTCGTGCAATTCGCGCATGGCGAAACCGTTTTTCGCGCTCGCGTAGATAACCGGGAAATCGAGCTGCTCGTCCGTCGCCTTTAATTCAACGAAGAGATCGAAGACAAGATCGAGCACTTTGTGCGGCCGCGCATTTTCCCGATCGATCTTGTTGATCACGACAATGGGCTTGGCGTGGTTCTCGAGCGCCTTGCGCAAGACAAAGCGAGTTTGCGCCTGCGGTCCGTCGTGCGCGTCGACAACCAGAAGCACGCCGTCCACCATCTTCATGATGCGCTCGACCTCGCCGCCGAAGTCCGCATGGCCGGGGGTGTCGACGATGTTAATCCGATAGCCGTTCCACTGAAACGCGGCGTTCTTCGCGCGAATGGTGATTCCTTTTTCGCGCTCGAGATCCATCGAATCCATCATGCGCTCCTCGATCTTTTGATTGGAGCGGAACGTGCCGGACTGACGCAGGAGTTGATCGACGAGCGTGGTTTTGCCGTGGTCGACGTGCGCAATGATGGCGATGTTACGAATCTTGTCCATGGGACGAGTCCTCGAGATTGAGGAGGGCGAATATGGTCGCGACCAGATGATGCGTCAACCGCGAGAGATGTGAGCGCCGCACTTATCGCGAAGCGGCTGTAAAAGCAAAGCGCCCCCGATCAGCACCGAAGTGCCAATCGGGGGCGAATGATTGCTGACTTAACTCTTTATTATTAGTTGCGCAGGAGGCTGGTGGGCCGAGGCACAACCGTGTTGGACGAGGAGGCGCCTGGATCCACGGTGAACGAAGCGCTGCTCGTGGAAGAGCCGCCCGCGTTCGAGACCGTGATCGGGCCAGTGACTGCGCCCGCCGGCACTTTCACCTCGACGGTGTTGGCCGAGATCAGGGTCACAGGTGACGCTTGCTTGTTATTGAAGAAGAACACCTTCGTCGCAGGCCCAAAGTTCGTTCCATTGATAAGCACGTTCGCGCCAACCTTGGCGTGCGTCGGCGAGAAGCCGCTGATCGTTGGTTTCGCCAACACCACGACGTCGCTCCGATTGCCGGGCCCATTATGGAAATGAGCAAACAAGATGCCTTTCGACTGGTTGGCCTGGAAGTTAGCACCGTTGTAGTTGACTGGGACGTTGATGCCCGGCAGATCGTTAAAGAAGTTGCCGGACGGTTCGAATTGCGAACCAGTGTGGGTATCGATACCCGGACGTGCCAGGTCGTAAGTCAACGTGCCGGTGTCATCCACCAAGGCACCGTTATCGTCGAAGGTCACGACGTGGTAATTGAAGCTGGAGGCTCCACCAGTGTAACCCACATCGCGAGCGTCGAAGCTCAGGACACGCAAACTGTTATTGAAGAAGTTGGTATCCGCTTGATTTGAGGCCAACCCATTGATCGGATACTCTCCGAAGCCCGCGCCGCTCACATTGTTCGTCGAGTAGGAGAAGTAGACGTTATTTGACGACTGTCCGGCAGGCGGCAAGCTTGCAAAGAGCTCTGATGCGTATATCCGGTAATCATCGGTACCGTTCTTGTCGGTGTCGAGGAGGATATATCGCTGAGTGCCCCGGGCGTAATCCGACGTCGTCTCATCGCCGAACGCGTCGATGGCAAACGAGATTGTCGTTGGAGTATGGTCGCTACTTGGGCCGCCGTAGAGGACGTAGTCGCTGGTAACACCGACGTACTTGACCTTGAAGCGGTTGCCAGTCGGCGCACTGGGGCTGTTCGCCAGAGGGCTCGCGTAGCTCAATTCAAACGTTTTCACGAACGAGTTGACCTTGCCGTTTGAGACCGTGTTTGTGGGAATGCCGGCGATGTTGATGCCGACACCTGAGAGCGGAATCGTAAACTGGCCACTGTCCGCTGCCGGCGTTACTTGTGTTACTGCCGCATGCATGGCTGCGACCGCTCTCGGCACAGCGTGGAGCGGCACCCGCAACGTAGGCTCCGAGGATGAGCCCTGAGGCGACAGAACGGCGTACCCGCACTTCTCCGTCAGCCATTGGCGGCCGAACGTTCCGAAATCGGTCGCTTGGCCGTTGGAGGCGCTTGGGTCGCGGGTATGCGCCACGGTGTTGCCGGTCGCGTTGAATTGGATTGGAACCACTTCGCTCGCTCCTGGAGCGACTGTGAAGTTCAGCGCGTGGGTCGTGCCGTAGTAGACAGACGCATCCGACGCCGGGCCGTTATCCTGGTAGGAGAGACTGTAGGTGAGCGGCGCGGTGCCCTTGTTGCGCACAATCATGTTCTTCACCAGATGCACAGCTCCATCGACTGGCACATCCACGACTCCGAATGAGAGACTCACCATGCCCAGATCGGTGCCGTTAAACGCGACGCCGTTGGCCGCACTGGCGAAGTTATTATCGATTCGCCCAGCTCCGACACGCCCGACTCCATATGTGACGGTCCGTGCCGTGGTGGTTTCGAGGTTATGCAGCGCAGTATTCATGGCCAGCGCGTGCACCTCTTCCACGGTCCAATCCGGATGAAGCTGCTTCATTAGCGCAAGACACCCGGCCACCTGCGGGGCGGCTGAAGAGGTGCCATTAAAGAGCGCCACCTGGTTTCTCAATCCCCCGGAAGGTTGGCCAACGCCATTCAAGGCTACGCCTACGACCTCCGCTGGTGCAGTGATATCGGGCTTGAGCCAGCTATCGTTGTTGCGCGGTCCACGCACACTGTAGGAGGCCAGCGTATCCGAAGGGCCGTTTGAGCGCGCCACGATGGTATTGTCCGGCCGGATCGTGACCGGAGTCGCGTTCGTCGGGACACCAGTCGTCGAATTAAAGCCGGCGGCGCCTTTGATGTAGTCGCCGTCTTCCTTTGAGATCATCACATCCGGAACAGTCACTTCACTGCCTGTCCCCTGAGTGATCGGATCGTTATTCGGCACGTCAGTCCGTGCGTTATTGGCCACGATGATGCCGATGGCGCCTGCAGCGATGGCTTTGGTAGCCTTGTCAGAAAACGTGTTGGTACCGCGATCGATCAGCACGATATTCCCATTGACCTGAGCAGCATTGGTCAAAGCCGTGGTGGCGTCGCCAGGCACCGCGCGAATGACATTGCCCGACACGACCGAGTGCGGGCCGGTGCTCGCGTAGATCGCAAAGCCTGTCTGGCCAGCGATACTCCCCGGCGAATTGCCGACAACGGCAGCTGTCGAAATGAATCCCGACTGATCATTAAAGCTGGCCGCGACACTGAGTGTGCGGCTCGCGACCGAGGGTTCGGCGACCATGTAGTAGCTGTCGCCGTTGTTACCGGCCGATTGCGCTACGAGAATGCCTGCCGCGGCGCAATTTGTCGCAGAAACAGATGTAGCATCGTCCGGGGGCCCCGCCGCACCTCCGAATGAGCAGCTGATAACATCCATTCTGTCGGAAAAATCACCGTCGCCGTTGGGGTCCAAGGTCCACTCATACCCCTGCGAGAGAATGCCCGAGGAACCAGCAGGCCCGGAAATCTTGACCGGATAGAGCTTGCACTGCGGCGCCATGCCGGGGCTGATTTTCAGCGTGGAAATAGGCGTCGTGCTGTCGTAATTGCCCATATAAGTCGAGCCGCCAAAGTTGGTCCCGAAGCCGCCGACCAGACTCGCGCATCCCGTGCCGTGGCCGTTGCCATCGAGCGGGTTCGGGTCTGGAGCGGGCGTATTGCCGCCGGTGTAGAGGTCTCCGGCAAAATCGAAGCCGCCCGGGATTTTTGCTGTCGGGAAGTAAGGATTCGGGACGGGCGATTTATCAGAAACGCTCGCGTAGGCAGCGTCGGTGCCCGGGCCGCCGAAGTTTGTATGAATATAATCCAGGCCGGTATCGATCACTGCGACTTTGATGTTCTCGCCGTGGATACCCACGCCAGCCGAATAGGCCTTATTCCAGAACGTCCGCGTCGAGAGAAAGTCGACACTCGAAAACGCGTTCGCCTGCAGAATAGCCATTGGGTGAATCGCCTTGACGCCGGGGAGAGCGGCGAGCTGCGAGATCTTGTCCGCGTCCACGTACACAGCGATGCCGTTATACGCGCGCTGCTGGCGGTAGAGAACATGCGCGCCGAGATTTTGCAGCGACGGGAGCAGCGCCTGCTGGGCCCCATCCATCTGCGCGATCTCGCTCTGAACACGCACTGTGGCGGCCGCACTGATCTCGACGCGCGGCAATTTGCCCGCATTGGCTGCGGAGGCGAGCGGCGCCTTTCCTTTCGAGCTCGCGACGCTAGCTTGCTTGGCTGCGGCCTCTGCCTGCGCGACCTTCAATTCGGCAGCGAATCTCACAGCGGCGGGCGCAGCGTTCATCTCGATCATGACCTGTACTCTCGTGTCGCTGATGCCATCGCCTTTGCCACCCGCATTAAAAACGGCTTGGTCCCGAAGAGCGTTGTCTTTTTGCGCCGCAAATAAGGGTGACGCCAACGTGATTGCTGCGGCAGCAACGCAGGACGATAGGGTAAAGGTGATTCGCGTTAGGGAACGTCGCGAAATTGGCAGGTGTGTGTGGGATGGTTTCATTTAGTATTTTTTGGTTTGACTGGCTCCCGCGGACATATTTTGGGCCCGCAGGAAGTACGAGAATTCCAGAGTCGCGAAAACACGTCAAGAATCTTTTTTACGATTAATGAAAAATAGTTTCGTAGGCTCGGCGTGGCCCGCATCCCAAACGGCCGCGAAACGATTTCAGCGCGTGATTGATTTGGCCTCGAGCAGATGTCGCGCATCGGGCGCATGCCAATGGTAGACGAGCTCGGGATTGGAAAAGCGACAGCCAGCGTAGGCGGTGAGATTCATCATCGCGGTATTGCTGGCGGAGAGTTTGCTCTGCGCGCGGCGAACGCCTGAATCGCGTAATGCCTCAAGAGTGCCAAGAAAGACCGCTGCGCCTGCCCCTCGCCCTTGGAAGGCAACGTCTGCGCCGCCGATCGTAATATAAGCGCGGTCGCCCTCCACGTTGGAATGAGTGAAGGCCGTGACCGCGCCGGACTCTCCTGTGACGTAAATCCGGCTCGATGGGCCGAGCGACGCAAAAGCTTTTTCGAGCCAGCGCCGAAACCGCAGGTTCGCCAGCGCTGTTGGAAAAAAAGGATCGGCATGATAGCGACCAACATTGAACGCTTGCTCCGCGATCCGTTCCACAGACTGCCGATCCTCCATCGTGGCAAGGCGAACCGCATAGCTGCGCGGAAACTTGGCGCGGTGCAATTTCGGCTGCGTGTAGGTGAGTGTCGAATCGACGAAGAGAAAGCCGAGCCGCGGCAAAGAAAGACGCCACATCGGCTCGGTCGCTGACAGCGAACAACCGATCAACTCAACGTCATTTTCAACCGCCCAGGTCTTCAAAGCCTCTCTCACGTCCGGGAGGTTGCGGCTGATTGCGGAAGCATCGTTGGCCCGATACGTCGCCACTGGAAATCCGAAAACTTCGCTGTCCCACGACAACACCCCGACCTCCCCCCAATTGGGCATTTCCGGGGACAAAGGTTGATACTCTGGTTCAGACATCGATGACGTTTATTTCCAAGGCAGGAACAAGCTTCAATGTCGAACGGTCAACGTCCAACGCCGAATTGCAGGAGTTCAGGAGTAGTTGCCTTGAATTCACGGACAGGCTACACGAACACGATGCGGGTTTCCGGCCTACTCATTACTCACCAACTCAGCGAAGAGGCGGCCGGCTGGTTTTCGGACCTGCGCCAGATCGTGGATGAACTCGTCGCTTTCGTCGACGAAGATCGGGTCGATCCCGCCGTGCGCGAAGGCCTCGAGAAGCTCGACGCTCGAATCTTCAAAACGCGCGGCCCCGTGTTTTACAATTTCGATTTTGCCGAAATCATCGCGGCGTGCTCCGGCGACTGGGTGCTGAAGGTCGATTACGACGAGGAACTGAGCCGCGAATGGCACGATCCTCGTTGGCGGCAGATTCTGGAAACCGACGAGTTCAGTCACTATTGGTCGCCGCGCCGGTGGGTCACGCCGTCGGGGAACTATCTTGATCGCGAACCGTGGTGGCCGGACCGGCAGATTCGGCTCTTTCGAAAACGCCCGGAGGAAATCACGTTTCCGACAAAGCTGCACGAAACGATGCGGATGAAGGGTGAGGCAGCGTATCTCCGCACCCTCGCGATTCATCATCACGATCTCCGCCTGGCGTCGCGCGAATCGCGTGAAGAAAAAGCGCGAAGCTACGAGCGAGAGCGGCCGGGAAACAGTCTTGGCTATTACTATCTATTTGAAGATTACGCGGTGCCGGAAACCCCGCTGCCGTCCGCCAGTGCGTTCGAGCCGGGACGGGAGCTGCTGCAAATGGATCGGCTGGATCTTGATGACGCAAAAAAAATATCGCTTCAAATCATGGGCGTACCGTTCGCACTGGGAAGACGCCAGCTCTTCTGGCTCGACGTGGCAGTGACCAACGGGACTAACCAGACGCTCTGCTCCGGCGCTCCGTTTCCGGTGAATCTCGCTTATCATTGGCTCGAATATCCCAGCCGCGAGATGATTGTTTTCGACGGAGAACGCACTGCCATTTTACCGGAGCTTGCCCCACAAAAAACCGGCGAATGGAAAATGTTCGTCATCGCGCCTGAGAACCCGGGGACATACCTTTTGCAGGTGACCATGGTGCAGGAACAGGTCCGCTGGCTCGACGCGGAGAATCCGAATCTCCTTCAGGAATTCAAGGTCGAGGTTAAGCGGCCATGAGCGAGCGAGCGCGCCTTCACGGTGTCACCGTCACGCATGACAGCGCGGACTTTGTCGAGCTGATGCTGCGGACGCTTTTCCTCACGAACAATTTATCCGATCTCGAGTTCAACATGACCGTGCTGGATAATTCTTCAGGCGATCCGCAGCGCGCGCGGCTCGCCAGCTATCTCGGCGAGCGCGGCATCACGATTCGTCCGACGGGCTTCGCCCATTACCTCGCGGCCGAGCAGCATGGCGTCGCACTGAGCAATTTCGTTCGCTCGGACACGGATTGCACCCACTACCTCTTTCTCGATGCCGATATGTGGTTCATCGAGCCGGACACAATCGCGACAATGCTCCGCGAACTGGAGGCGGCGCCCGCCAACACGTTCGGGGTGCAGGCGCGGATCTTCGGTTACTATCTCGGCCGCGTTTACGAAGGACGCGACGGCATCCCGGGCACGAACTATTGGGAAGACAAGGACGGGGCCTGGCCGATCGAGTTCGAAGGCCGGCATTATGCGAATCGTTACGCCCCGCGCCTCAGCCCGGTCTGCAGCATCATCGCGAACACGCCTTTGTTCCGCCGGCTGGTGGATACGATCGGTCTTAGTCAGGCCATCCGCTTCGGCGTCGGCGAAGTGATTTACCACGATACGTTCAGCCTCCTGACACAGGTCATGGCCACGCACGGGCAGGAATTCATCGTCTCATCAAAGACGGTCAATCATTTCGGACAGACGACGTATCTCTCCGCCGAACGTCCGCCGCGCGACCGCGATTGTTCGCTCCTTCTGGAGGAACTGCGCGCGGGCCGCGGGATGGCGCTGAAGAATTTCTTCGCGCCCGCCCGAGCCTGAACAGAAAACGCGCAGGGGTCGCCGCGCGCTTCTGTTCGAGTCTTTTTGAATCAACTCACCGGCGAACGTAGTGGCCGTGGATCCAAATGCGATGGTGGTAGCGCCACGCCCAGTGGCCCGGGACCCAATACGAACGGTATCCGCCATCGTAATACCAAGGGCCGTGATTGTAATATGGCCGATCCCCAATCTCGATATTAAGCGAGATGGCCTGAGAAGTCATCGGAGCGAAGGCTCCCGCGCAAAGTAGCGCGGCCAACAGAACTGCAAGTTTATGTTTCATAGTGGTTTTCGTTGTCCTTTTTTTAGACTGATCCTGCCTGATATTATTCGAGCCAGCGAATCAGGCAAGACCCGAGGCCTTCAGCCGCAGAGTTTTATCCGGGAATTCTAAACCAACACTGGCGGGGCTCCCGCTGGTTCCACCCATTTGCCATGCTCGCGAATGAGATCCTGTAATCGGTCGACGGCGTCCGCTTCGGGAATGTTGAATTTCACGGCGGTCTTGCCGACGTAAAGATTCACCTTGCCCGGCGCCCCACCCACGTATCCGAAATCCGCATCGGCCATTTCTCCCGGCCCGTTTACGATGCAACCCATGATCGCGATCTTCACGCCTTTGAGATGCGAAGTTTTCTCTTTGATTCGCGCCGTCGTCGTCTGGAGATTGAACAAAGTCCGGCCGCACGATGGACACGCGACGTAATCGGTCTTGAAAATGCGCGAACCGGCCCCCTGCAAAATATTGTAGCTCAAGCGCAATGCCTGCCCCGGCGCTTCCTCGCCCTGGATGAGAATCGCGTCGCCGATTCCATCGCAAAGCAGCGAACCGATATTAGTCGCCGCCGCGAGAAGCGTCTGAAGAAAATCGCGCCTTTCATCCTTCATCCTTCCTAATTCATCCTTTAGAAGAATCGGATGCCGCGGCGCGATCTTCGAGGCGAGCAATCGAAACGCGACGATGACCGGAAGATCGATATCATCGCGCACCGTGACGAGCTGCGTCTCGCCACTCTCATTCAATTGCGCCAATGCGCCTTCATCGCGCGGATCGATTTCCACAATGCGCGCGTTTTCATAAACGATCTCCGGCTTGTAATCCCCCATTCTGTCGATCTTGTGCGCCACCTTGTCGAAGCTGGCCTGCCTAACGACCACCCTCATCAATTCTTCGCCGCCGACCCGAAATCCATCCCGCTCAATGGTCTCGGTCGCCCGCCGGGAATACGAAAACGGATCAAAGGATATTTGGACGTTGGGCATTGGACGTTGGGCGTTGGGCGTTTTCCCAATCATATCTACCAGCGCCCGCGCAACGGGAATTTCATGAACGCTATCCTCCGTGAGCGACACCCGAATCGTGTCGCCGATTCCATCGTGCAGAAGCGAGCCGATCCCGATCGCGCTCTTGATCCGCGCGTCTTCGCCTTCGCCCGCCTCGGTTACACCAAGATGAATCGGGTAATTCCAATCGTCGCCCTCCTCGTTCAAGCGTGCGACGAGCAGGCGATACGCGTTGATCATCACTTTCGGGTTGCTCGACTTCATCGAAAAAATGAAGGCGTGATAATCGAGATCGCGCGCGATCCGGGCGAATTCGAGCGCGCTTTCCACCATGCCGAGCGGCGTGTCCCCGTAGCGGTTCATGATGCGGTCGGAAAGCGAGCCGTGGTTCGTGCCGATGCGCATCGCGATCCCGCGCTCCCGGCACAGCCTAACGAGTGGTGTGAAGCGCTGGCGGATCCGTTCCAACTCCGCCGCGTACTGCTCATCCGTGTACTCGACGATCTTGAACTTCTTCGAGTCGGCATAATTCCCCGGATTGATCCGGACCTTGTCCACCCACTTCGCCGCCTCCATCGCCGCTTCCGGTTTGAAATGGATGTCGGCCACGATCGGCGCCTCGCACCCGCGCTCGCGCAACCCGCGCACGATGTGCTCGAGGTTTGCCGAATCCTTCACGGTCGGCGCGGTAATGCGCACGATCTCGCAACCCACCGCGGCGAGTTCCATCGTTTGCGCGATGGACGCCTCGGTATCCATCGTGTCGCACGTGATCATCGACTGGACGCGAATCGGATTCGCGCCGCCCACGCCGACGCGCCCAACCATCACCTCACGCGTGGCGCGGCGACGATAGGTTAATGGATTTTCGCAATACACCATTCGTCAGGCGGAACTTGGCTCGACGAGCACCGCCGTGCCGTAACACAGAACTTCCGTCACGCCGTCCATGATCTCGGTGGCATCGTAGCGCAAACCGATGACGGCATTCGCGCCGAGCGCGCGCGCGTGTTCCAGCATTTGGTCAAGCGCGTCCTGCCGCGTCCGCTCGCACAGATTAGAAAGAATCGTGATGTTTCCTCCGATGAGAGTTTGCAACCCCGCGCCGATCGTCCCGAAGATCGAACGCGAGCGCACGATGATCCCGCGCACGACGCCGAAAGTTTTCACGATGCGATAACCGTCGAGAGTAAAAGCGGTCGTAGTCATGGCAGCATTCATAGGACGTGACCGGGAATATATCGGCCTCCGGCCTCGGACGCAATTTCAGCCGCGCTTACGGAGCGGGCGTCGGCTTGGCCGGCGGTGTCGACTGCGAGTCGATCTTTTCGAGCCTGTTCCGGATGAAAGGCAAATCCTGCACGTCGAAGAACGTCACGTAGAGCATGTATCCGATGATCAAGGCCGCGCAGGCGGTCTGGATCACTTCGAGCAGGCGAATGTTCACCGGCTTGCGCCGGATGGATTCGATGATGGCGAGAACAATGTGGCCGCCATCGAGGACGGGAATCGGCAGCATGTTCAGGATCGCGAGATTCACATTCAGGATCACGCTGAACCAGAGCGCCAATTGCCAGCCGCGTTCGCTCTGAAACAAAAGGTAATAAACGCGGCCGATGCCGAGCGGCCCGCTCATGTGTTGCGGCCCGATTTCGGATTTCGGTGAAGCGACCGCGCCGATCGTGTTCAACGTGCTCGTCACGCTGTTGTAGACTTGCTCGACCGGATTCGGATGGGAGAGCGACATCTTTCCGCTCGCGTCCCATTCGATCCCGATGCGCGGTTTTTTCTCGCCCGGCAAAATCTTCGGCTCGACCCGCGCCTCGACGATGCTTCCATCGCGTCGCACTTGCAGCGTGATGGGTTGCTCTCCGTGCGCCTCGATGAACTCGGAGAGCGCGGCCCAATGGAAAATCGGCTGGCCGTTCAGAGTGAGAATCACGTCGCCATTCCGCAAGCCCGCCGCCGCTGCGGGCGTGTTCGGCTGCACCTTCTCGATCACCGGCGTCACGGCCGGATAGATCATTACCTGCCGCAAATTTTTCCGGCGCCAGCCGCGCGTCGGCGCCTTGTGCGGCACCACGTCAAACACCTTGATTTGTCCGGCGCGCTCGACCTTGAACGGGATGGTGTCGCCTTCGCTGCGCACGACATTCCAGATCACGCTGTCGTTCATCCCGGAAAACCGGGTCACACGCTTTCCGTCCACTTCCAGAATCTTGTCGCCGGCCTGGATGCCGGACTGCGCCGCCGGCGAATCTTTTTCGACATAACCGACCACGGTCGTCATGTCGGATTCGCTCACCGGATGGCCGACCGCCCAGACGATGCACGCGAAAGCCAGTGCCAACAGCAGACTGAAGAGCGGCCCGGCGACAGCGACGATGATTTTATCCAGCGCCGAAATCGGCGGCAGCTTTGCGCGATCGACGTCGGCTTTGCCCTCGATGATATCCATTGGCGCCAGCTGCGGGAGCGCGACAAACCCGCCGCACGGGATCGAGCCTAACGAGTACTGGACGCCGTTGATCGTTTTCTTCCAGAGCGGTTTCCCAAACCAGATGCCGAACTTCTCGATGAAGAGTCCACGCCAGCGCGCCGCCAGGAAATGCCCCAGCTCGTGCACGACGATCAGCAGGTTAAAGAGGACGATGACCTCGAGGACGATGAAGAAAACGCGAAAGGCGGAAGCAAGCATTGAAAGCCGTGATTAGTGACTGGTGATTCGTGAACTGATTTCGCGCGACGGTCGGCCAGTTTGACGATTCAACGCTTCAACAATTCAACGCCTCAACGTCTCTGCCGCCTCTGCCCGCGCCCATTGATCGGCCCGCAATATGGCATCGAGCGTCGGCTGCGCAACGGGACTGTGCCGGTCCATCACTTCTTCGACCGTCTGCCAGATGCGCGGAAAGGAAATCTGTTTGGCGAGGAACGCGGCGACCGCGATCTCGTTGCTCGCGTTTAGAACCGCGGGCAATGTGCCACCGACTTCTCCCGCGCGTCGGGCCAGGTTGAGCGCAGGAAAATCATCGTAGCGCGGCGTCGCGAATTCGAGCTTCGACAACTTCCCGAAATCGAGCGGCGGCAATGAATTCGGCACGCGCTCCGGCCACGTCACCGCGTATTGAATCGGGAAACACATGTCCGAGTGACTGAGCTGTGCGAGCACCGAACCATCCGCAAACTCCACCATCGAATGGACGATGCTCTGCGGATGGATCACCACCTCCACGCGTTTCATTTCCACTCCGAACAGCCAATGCGCCTCGATCATCTCGAGTCCCTTGTTGAAGAGCGTCGCCGAATCGATCGTGATCTTCGGCCCCATGTTCCAAGTCGGATGCCGCAGCGCCTGTTCCATCGTGATCGATTCGAACTGCTCGTTAGGCGTGTTCCGAAACGGCCCGCCCGACGCCGTCAAAATCAACCGCCGCACGTCCCTATCTTCGTTCGGCGTTGGGCGTTCGGCGTTCGGCGTTCGGCGTTGTCTTTGAGAATCGAGGCATTGAAAAATAGCATTGTGTTCACTATCGACCGGCAACACCTGAACGCCCTTCCCCCTCGCGGCCTTCATCACGATCTCCCCCGCCATCACCAAAATCTCCTTGCTGGCCACCGCGAGATCCTTCCCCGCCTCGATCGCCGCCAGCGCCGGTCGCAATCCACCCGTCCCCACCACTGCCACCAACACCATCTCCGCCTCATCGAGACACGCGATTTCGATCAATCCATTCTCGCCGGAAAAAATCCGCGGCTGGTACTCGAGCGCGCCGCGCAATTCGCCCAGCTTTGATTCATCGACCAGGCAAACTGCTTTCGGCCGGACCCGGTTCGCTTGCGCCGCGAGCTTGGCCGCGTTGCTGTTCGCCGCCAGGCCCACGATTTCCATCCGATCCGGAATGTCGTGCGCCACTTTCAGCGCGCTCTCACCGATCGACCCAGTGGCGCCGAGAACGACAACACGTTTGCGTTTCATAAGACAAGCAGACAGGAATTCTTACGGCACACGAATCACGAGCCTGAGGTAGAAAAACAAAAGCGGCGCGGTGAAGAGCAGACTGTCGACCAGGTCGAGTGCGCCGCCGATTCCCGGCAGAAGATTTCCGGAATCTTTCACGCCCGTGCTGCGTTTCACGATTGATTCCGCGAGATCGCCAATGACGGCGGCAAACCCGAGGAGCAATCCAAGCACGGTCGCGTGCGTCCAATTCAGCGCCGCCAGATTCCCGGGCATCAACTTGAACATGCCCCAGCTGGCCAGAAGCGAGAACACCAGCGCGCCGAAAAAACCTTCCCAAGTTTTCTTCGGGCTGATGTGCGGAATCATCTGGTGCCGGCCGATCAAACTGCCGGTGAGATACGCGCCCATGTCGCTGAATTTTGTGATGGCCACGAGATAGAGCACGTAAAACTGGCCGGTGACCGCGCCCGTGGGCGAACGCGGCACCACGTAGACAATCTTCGTGATGAAATTGTAAAGCCAGAGCACATACAGCAGGCCGAAGATTGTGTAGGCCATTGTCCGGAGCGGAGCGTCTTCGCGGAGGCCGTCGAACATTTGCCGGGTGAAAACCGTGAGCAGAAAAAAGAGCAGCACCGCCATCTCGAAGTCGTAGGAATGGCCGGGCCCGATCCGCGAATAATAATAGAAACTCCCGCACAACATCACGGCGCCGCAGATCATGGCGGTGATCTTGAAGTTCGGGAGCGCCTTGTGATCGAGCATCCCGTAGAATTCCCAGAGCGAGAGCATCCCGAGCGTGCCGATCAACGCGAAGAACGCGATCTCGTAACCGGAAAAGATAATGCCCAGCGCGATCGACCAGAGAACAATCGTGCTGGCGAAACGAAAAATAAATACAGAGCGCGGCGTCGCGGATTTCGGTGCGACGCCGCGCTCGAGCGTCTCGGCCATTCGCAGCACAATCCGAAATCATCCTGGCAAACGCAAGCGCGGAAGGCTTCCTGATTCGCGGTTGGAACTTTCAGAGATTGCCGCCCGCACGGCTCCAGCTTAATTTCATCGCCGTGAGCAAAACGATGCCAGCGCTCGTGAAACGCGAGCGGAAACCGGGACTCGGGTTGGAAGAAGTCCCGATCCCCGAGATCGGGCCTAACGACGTGTTGATGCGCGTGCAGAAAGCTTCGATCTGCGGCACCGACGTCCATATCTATAACTGGGATGCGTGGGCGCAGAAAACGATCCCGGTCCCGATGGTGATCGGACATGAATTCGTCGGCGTGATCGATCGCGTCGGCAGCGCGGTGCGCGATTTCAAGGAAGGCGAACTGGTCACAACCGAGGGACACATCGTGTGTGGTCATTGCCGGAATTGCCTGGCCGGGCGTCGGCATCTTTGCCCGAATACGAAAGGGATCGGCGTCAATCGTCCCGGTGGTTTCGCTGAATATGTCTCAGTCCCGAGCGCAAACCTCTGGCGGTGCGATCCGAAGATTTCGCTCGACGTCATTTCCTGTTCCGATCCGCTCGGCAACGCCGTGCACACCGCGTTATCTTTCGATCTCGTCGGCGAAGATGTGCTCATCACGGGCGCGGGCCCGATCGGTTGCATGGCGGTGCCGATCGCGAAGATGGCCGGCGCCCGCAAAGTTGTAATTACGGACGTGAATCCCTACCGGCTCGATCTCGCGCGCAAGATGGGCGCGACGCTGGCGATCGATGTGCGCGAGCGCAATTTACAGGACGCCATGCACGAACTCGAGATGCGCGAAGGCTTCGATGTCGGCCTGGAGATGTCTGGCAATCCAAAGGCGTTCACCGACATGCTCGACGTGATGGTGAATGGCGGGCGCATCGCCATGCTCGGCATCATGCCCGGCAGCGCGGCGATCGATTGGAACCTCGTCGTCTTCCACGGCCTGACCATCAAAGGAATTTACGGCCGCGAGATGTTTGAGACGTGGTACAAGATGACTGCGCTCATCCAAAGCGGGCTTGATATTTCGCCTGTCATCACCCACCGCTTCCCCTACACGGAATTCCACGAAGCCTTCGAGCTGATGAAATCAGGGAACTCGGGAAAGATCATTCTCGACTGGGCTGCATAACCAACTGCGCCCTACGTAATCTTCGACATTCCCCGTCGAGATGTGCCGGGTTTAACGGAACGCTTTGGCGCGATACAAATAATCACAAATCCACGGGGGACATGGAAGGCGAAGGCCAAGGCTTTGTACGACAATTATCAGACCACTAAACAAGATCTCGTGGCACGATACGCGCCGCGCAATTTTTGATCGATGAGGAGCGGACCGTTGTTTCTTTGATAAGTTCGCGCTAGGATCGACATATGAGCGCGGCTGAAGTGATCGCGGAAATCAAAGCGCTTCCGGCTGAGGAGCGCGATCGAGTCATCGAGTTTCTCGTCTCCGATCAAGAGCTGCGAGAAGATTTAGAGGACAGCTTGTTGCTCGAATCCCGGCGTGACGAACCGAGCAGGCCGCTGGAAGATGTGCTGCGCGATTTGAATGCGTGAGTTGGCGCGTTGAGGTCAAGCGTTCTGCTGAAAAGGAGCTGGCCAGGCTATCCGGGCAAGCGCGCGAGCGAATCGTTAAAGCATTGCGCGCGATGATTGACGATCCATTTCCGCCCGGCTTCAAGAAACTAAAAGGATCCGACGGTTATCGAATAAGAGTTGGACAGTATCGTGTGCTCTATCGAGTAGACTCTGCTGCACACTTTGTCTGGGTTGGGGCAATCGGACATCGCAAGGACGTGTATCGTTAACCCGACTGGGCTCGGTCTTGGGCGGTTTGGAACCCGCTGTCCTTGGGATCAGCTGCGGTTGACTCTCGACTACTGCAACGCGGCCGCTTCGGCGTCGCTGCCCTGAAGCTCGAGCACCATCCGGCGAATATGACGATAACCCTGGTGCGCTTGCAGGAGGCGCAGACTTTGGTTCGGATCGCCCCAGCGCAGGATCTGGATCCCTTCGTCGTGCGCGCCCCACGAGTTCATCGAGCTGCGACTCGGCATGTAGAGATCGATCGTGTTGCGACCGGCGAGCGCCCAACCGTAATCCTCCACACGATACACCTGGCCCGTGGAGAGAAGCCGGAAGATTGTCCCGGCCGGCCAGCGCGACCAATCGGCCGCCGCGCTCCCGATTTGCGGCTTCTTTGTGACCGTGACGCGTTTCGTTCCGTGTTTCGTCTTTACCAGTTTCGTCGTCGTGCGCGATTCCAGCGAGAACGGCTGGAGAATGGAAGAAGGCGAATAGGAGATGCGGCGGAAGTCGCTCGAATCCGCGGAAGTGACTTGCTCCGCCCGCGGCGCATATTCCGCGCGGCGAATGGCGCCGCTCGCCGCGTGGAGTTGGCCGCCGAGCGCGTTATGTCTGCCATACGCCAGATGATCCGACTCCGTGTGCGTGTAAGCAGTCGTGCGGACGTTTTGGAAATCGCGCTTGGTCAGCGGCGGCTCATATTTCGGCAGCGCCGTCGTCACTCGCGTCCTCGTCGTCGTCGTCTCGCACGCACTTAGAAAGAGGGCGAGGCCTGCGAGAAAAAAGAGAGAAAAATAATCCCGGTTATGCAATCGGGAGGTTATTAACAGTTATTCACAACCCCATGCAAGAGTATTTTTCGGGAATTGATCACCCCGAAACAACTAGATGGCGGATCGGGGCGCTGTCATCCCAAGCCGCACAGACGACGAGGGACCTCCCACCTGCAACTGCGACATCTGAAACCATCACGCTTCGTCCAACGAACACGCGCGGTCTTTCGCGAAAGCGCTTGAGCGTTTGTGAGGTCCCTCGCCGTCTCCGCGGCTCGGAATGACAAACAATCGCCGGCACAGTCTGTCGCGTTAGTTGATTAACTTTGTCGATTCGCGATCGATCTGCCTATTCTTATCGCATGCTGGAGGAATTCGATCAGCAACTCGCAAACACGCTCGCGGAAATCAGATCGCAAGGGCTCTACAAAACCGAGCGCATCATCACCAGCCCGCAGGATGCGAAGATCGAAATCACCGGCGGCCGCCGCGTCCTCAACATGTGCGCGAACAATTATCTCGGCCTGGCCAATCATCCCGCGCTCATCGCCGCAGCGAAGGAAGCGCTCGACACTCATGGCTTCGGCATGGCCAGCGTCCGTTTCATTTGCGGCACGCAGGACATCCACAAGGATCTCGAAGGCGCGCTCACGAAATTTCTTGGGACCGAGGACACGATTCTTTATCCGTCGGCCTTCGACGCAAACGGCGGCTTGTTCGAGACGTTGCTCGGTGCCGAGGATGCGATCATTTCCGACGAGCTGAATCACGCGTCGATCATTGACGGCGTCCGCCTGTGCAAAGCGCAGCGCTTTCGTTACAAGCACAACGACATGGCTGATCTCGAAGCGAAACTGGTCGAGGCCAGCGGCGCGCGGGTGCGTCTGATCGCGACGGATGGTTGTTTTTCGATGGACGGCACCATCGCCGAGCTCGGAGCGATTTGTGAGCTGGCGGAAAAACACCGGGCGCTCACGATGATTGACGATGCGCACGCGACCGGCTTTCTCGGCGCCACCGGCCGCGGCACGCACGAGTATCGCGGCGTGATGGGCCGCATCGACATCATCACCGGCACGCTCGGGAAAGCGCTCGGCGGCGCGAGCGGCGGCTTTACCAGCGCGCGCAAGCGGATCGTCGAGCTCCTCCGCCAGCGATCGCGCCCCTATCTTTTTTCGAACACGCTGGCGCCACCGATCGTGGCCGCGTCGATCAAAGCGCTCGAGTTGCTGAGTGAATCGACGGAGCTGCGCGACAAGCTGGAGGAGAACACGAAGTTCTTTCGCGCGGCGTTGACGGAGCGCGGCCTGACGATCAAACCCGGCACGCACCCGATCGTGCCGATCATGCTGGGCGATGCCGCACTTTCACAAAAATTCGCGGCGCGCATGCTCGAGAAAAGCGTTTACGTCATCGGCTTTTTCTATCCGGTGGTGCCGCACGGAACCGCCCGCGTGCGCACGCAGGTCTCGGCCGCGCATTCCCGCGAAGATTTGGAATTCGCCGTGAAAGCGTTCGCGGAAACGAACGACGAGCTGAGGTAATCTCCGTCATCTTGAGCGGAGCGCAGCGGAGTCGAAAGACCCCGCATTAGTCGAGCGCCGTTCCACGGGGTCCCTCGACTCCGCTTCGCTTCGCTCGGGATGACAACAATTACCTCGGATGCAGCGCGATGCTCGAACCAACCCAGGTCTTCTCTTTGTTGAAGTCGACACCCATCATCTTGCCCTGGCTCATCCGGACGAGATTGTTCACCAACACCGGTTCGCGTTCCTCTTCCGGCCAAAGAAACATCATCCGCAATTCCGCCTTCGATTTCGCGCCGTCCGGCGTCGGCACAAAGGCGGCGTAGTTCACCCTCTTCTGCAGAATCCACGCGTGCGGCTCCGCGACGGCCGCGAGTTTTTCCATCGTCGGCTCCATGTCGACGCCGAGCCCGGCGAAGGAATAGAGCGGCTTCAACACGTAATCTTCGATCGACTCGTTAGGCGGAAATTCATCGGCGAAATAGGCGGGCGACGTATGCGGCGTCTTCAGAAACGGCAGCGAATGTTTGCTGATGCGGTAATACCAGTTCGGGTGCGCGACCCACGTGACTTCGAGGTCGTCCTGAAAACTGAAGGCCACGGTCAGGTCCGGACGCCGCTCGAGTTCATCGAAAATCACACGGTTGTAGATCCGCTCGATCCGCACCTCGCGCCCGTCGCGATCGTAAAACAATTGCCGTCCCTTTTTCTTCAGCTTCGTCAGACAGACGGACCGGATGCCGAGGAGCGCCTCGGTGCAGGCGAAGTCGATGCGCGTTTTCTGCTTCTCCGGCTCGATCTCGAGCAGGATCACATTCTCCGGGTTCGCACCGCCGATAATCGTGCGGCGCAACAGCTCGAGATAATCATCGTCATGCAGTCTGCCAAAGGCTGAAGTCCAATCCGGCGGGATCGCTGGAAACGTCCGCCGCATGCAGCCGAGGAGCATGAATTGAAACGCATACAGGCTCGGAAATGCTTGCAGTTCGATCAACCGCGGGACCAGGCGCCCGTCTTCGACGCAAATGCCGAGATCCACGATGAGAAATTCCGGGTGCGACGACTCGTTAGGCATGGCCAAACCCGCCGGAATGGCCGAGGCCGCGTGCCGAACAAACTCCGGCGTTTGGGTTTGCGCCCGAATCCCCTCCGCCGCGGCGACAATTTCGGCGGTGAACTCTCGCGTCAAAAAAATCGGCGTCTCGGAAATCCGGAAATCAGCCGGCCAGCGGACGCCTTCATTCACACAACGCAACAACGCCGCGTACTTTTCCGGCGAAAAGTCAGCGTTGAATCGCGCTCGTAGTTCCGCATCCATTAGGCAGGGACGGCTCTCCGAGCCATCCGACTCATATCGTCGTGGACAACTTCACACCAAAAACTTCCCGTGCTCCATCACCTTCTCGTCGTCGAACCAGATGTCGAAATCCCGGCCGACACAATCGATGTGCGTTTTCGAAACCCAGTTCGCGCCGGTGTGTTCGGCATACGGATGGCCAAAAGCGATGTGGACTCCAGGGATTTTTTCGTCCTGCAAAATATGACCGATGACATCGCGGCAGGCGGTGTTCGTGCCGATCGCAAATTCGCCCACGCGGTTGCTGTTTTCATCCGTGCTGGTGTAGAGGCGGAAGTCGTCGCGCAGTTCCCGGTTCTCGGATTTGAGCGAGCGAATGCGATTGTTCTCGACCTCGATCGTGAGCGGACTGGATTGCAAATCGCCGTAGCGCTCGCAGAGATAATCGCCCACCACGCCGTCGACGACGAAGACGCCGTTTGTGTTCCGCGGCGATGTGAAAATTTCGCCGCCCGGGAGGTTGCCCCATTTGTCTTTCGAGATGATTCCGCTGGTCTTGAGCCATTTCAGTTTCGGCGAAAGCTCCGCCTCGAATTCCGTGCCGTGCGGCGTTTTGCAAGTGACGCGTTTGGCCTGCCGCACGCGCTCGACCAAGCGCTGGCTGAGCGCGTCGATCTCGAGAAAATCGGCGCGCATTCCCTTGAGCATGATCTCGCGGTTTATGTTCACCATGTGACCGTGGCGCATGTGGTAATTGTTCACGACCGCCGTCATCTGAATGCGCGCGCCGAGTTCGCCCGTCTGGGTTTGCGCGGCGAAAATGCTCACCTGCGAGCGCGAAAGATCCTCGAGGATGTGCTCGGGCATGCTTTGCAGCGGCCGGCGCGCGTGATGTTCGAGCGAAAAGATGCTGTATTCCGAACCGACGGCTTCGACTTCCTGTTGCAACGCCGCGGCGATCTCGCGCGTGGTTTCATCCGTGATGATCGTTATGCGTTCGCCGCGCTTGAGCCGCAGGCAGACGCGGATCGCGTTCCGCGCACCCGGGATCAGCTCCGGGTCTATGGGATGAAGGAAAACGCGGTCTGGCATAAAAAACGAACGTCAGGATTACCGCGAAAATTTGCTCGCGGCAACCGTGGCCGCGATCACGCCGCGTGCGCTCGAGTCAAGATCAGGTCCTCGTAGGTTTCCTCGACCAGGTGATCGACCACCGCCTTGATGTCGCCGGTGCGCTCCCAGACCGCGAGTTGCCGGTCCGCGCCCGTCCCTTCGCGCATGATCCGTTCGATGTGCGCCACCTCGCGACCACTGCCGAGTTCGTCAATTTCGGGCGCGATGAACTCGAGCATCTCGTGCAGCAATTCGCGCTCATCCGTTTCGCACTTGCGGCCGAAATCGATCATCTTGCCGTCGAGCCCGTAGCGCGAGGCGCGCCAGCGGTTCTCCTCGATCAAACGGCGCGGGTACATGCGGAAGGTGACGTTTTCCGAGCGCAGCTTGTGCAGTTTCACGACAATTGCCTGCATGATCGCAGCGAGCGCGATGGTGTCGTCCACGCGCGATTGCGCATCGCAGATCCGGAATTCGATCGTGTCGAAGAGCGGATGGAGCCGGATGTCCCACCAAATTTTCTTCGCGTTGTCGATGCACCCGGTCGTGACGAGGAGCTTCAGATAATCCTCGTACTCGGAGAGGCTTTCGAACGCGTCGGGAATGCCGGTGCGCGGGAACCGCTCGAAGATCATCTGCCGATACGCTTTCAGGCCGGTGTTTTGCCCGAGCCAGAAAGGCGAATTGACCGAGAGCGCGTAAAGATGCGGGAGAAAATAACGCGCCTGGTTCATGATATCGATTCCCTCCTCGCGGTCGGGGATTCCGACGTGCACGTGCAATCCGAAAATGAGGTTGGCGCGCGCGATTTGCTGCATGTCCTGGACGATCGTGGCGTAGCGCTCGTCCGCCGTGATCAACTGGTCCATCCAATGTGAAAACGGATGCGTGCCGGCCGAGGCGATTCTTAATCCATCGCGTGCCGCGAGCATGGCGAGCTTGCTCCGCATCTGAATGACTTGTTGCCGCGCGCAACGCACATCGCCGCAAATCTCCGTGCCCAGTTCGACGACCGACTGGTGCATCTCCGGCTTGACGTGCTCTTTCAAAAACATTTTGCCGCCGGCCAGGATTTCCTGGATGTGCGAACGCAGCTCGCGCGTCTCCGGATCGACGATTTGAAATTCCTCTTCGATGCCGAGGGTGTAAATGTGCGCGGGGTGGCTCATGGAGGCAGGCTAGGCGCGCAACACGAGCAGCGCTACCCCTCCTTTGCGCTTTCCGTTGCAGAAATTGCTACTGCGCCGCCGCGCCGGCGTCGGCTTCCGGCAGCGTCAAACCCTCATACGTCTCAGCCACGATTTGGTCCACGACCGCCTTCATGTCGTTCGTCCGATGGAATACTGCCAATTGCCGGTCGGCGCCCGTGCCTTCCCGCATGATGCGCTCGATGTGCTCCATCTCGCGTTTGCTCCCGAGTTCCTCAACTTCGGTGGAGACGAACGCCATCAGCTCGTTGAGCAAACTGCGCGTTTCGACTTCCGCTTCCCGGCCGAAGTCGATCAGCTTTCCTTCGATGCCGTAACGCGACGCGCGCCAGCGATTCTCATCGAGGAGCCTGCGACGGTAGACGCGGAACGTGGTGTTGTGCCGGAGCAATTTGTAGAGCTTCGCGATCACGGCCTGGATGAGCGCGGCGATCGCGAGCGTGTCGTCCACGCGCGATTGCGCGTCGCACACCCGCACCTCGAGCGTATCGAAGAACGGATGAAGCCGAATGTCCCACCAGATTTTTTTTGGATTGTCGATACAACCGGTTTTGACCAGCAGCTTGCAAAAATCTTCGTACTCGGAGAGCGACTCGAACGCGTCGGGAATGCCTGTGCGCGGAAAACGTTCGAACACTTTCAGGCGATAACCTTTGAGGCCGGTGTCCCGCCCGATCCAAAACGGTGAATTGGCCGAGAGCGCGTAAATGTGCGGCAAAAAATAACGCGCCTGGTTCATGACATGGATCGCCGACTCGCGGCTCGGGATTCCCACGTGCACGTGGAGGCCGAAGATGAGGTTCGCACGCGCGAGCTGCTGCATGTCCCTGACGATTTCCTTGTAGCGCTCGCCTTCGGTGATGAGCTGATCGCGCCAATGCGAAAAAGGATGCGTGCCGGCGGAGGCGATCCGCAACCCGCCTTTGCCCGCGAGAGAAGCGAGCTTGCTCCGGAGCTCGATCACGTGTTCGCGCGCGTGTGAGATGGACGAACAAATCTCCGTGCCCAGCTCGACGACCGATTGGTGCATCTCGGGCTTGATCTGTTCCTTCAAAAGGACTTTGCCGCCTTCGAGGATTTCCTGGATGTGCGAGCGCAATTCGCGCGTCTCCGGGTCGACGATGGCGAATTCCTCTTCGATGCCGAGGGTGAACGTGTGATTCGTGGCGGGCATGTTAGGAACAACCGTCAACCATGAAGGTGGCGCAAGTGCGTGTAAGGGAGTCAGTATTAACGCGTGTCATCCCGAGCCGCGCAGACGGCGAGGGACCTCACGGTCGCATCTCCCGCTATCGCGAGCGCTCACGCCTGATCCGCGGTTGACGCCAAATGTAAACGCGAAAGCGATTGAGCTATTGCGAGGTCCCTCGCCGTCTGCGCGGCTCGGGATGACACGCATGAAATCTCGCCGGGAACGTCTCGTTAGGCCAGGTCGCCCAAAGCACGTTTCATTACCGCGGCCTCAACAAATTTGCCCCAGCTCAAGTTGTCGCGGCCGGGGACGTGCTCGATCGCTTTTCGGATAGCCATGTCCGACACCGCCTCGACGACCCATTCGAAATTTGCCTCGCCCACATTCGCGGCTTCGGCATCGGGCGCGGGATTGCAAAAATCGATCGCCACCGGCACGCCGTCACGGATCGCGAACTCGACCGTGTTCAGATCGTAGCCGAGATATTCGTTTAAGGTCAGGACGCCGTCATGGACCGCTTGCAGGATCTCTTGTGGCGCCTGCCATTCGGTTTGGTAACGCAAGTGATACGGGTGCCGCGGCTCGTACGGCATGATGCGCACATTTCTTTGATCGATCGAGTAGCAGCGGAAGTACATGTCGAACTTCACTTCCTCCTGCAACATCATCACGAGCTGCCCGGTTTCGCTGTAGGCGCGGAAAAATTCCTCGGAATTGTGCAAGCGGTACACGTTCTTCCATCCGCCGCCGGCGAATGGTTTGAAGAACGCCGGCCAGCCGACGTAACTGAAAATTCCTTCCCAATCGAGCGGGTAACCGAGGTTGCGAAAGGAGGCGTCGCTCGTGTCGGTGGGCACCTGGTGCGACGGCAGCAAGACCGTCTTCGGCACGGCCACGCCGATCTTCGTCGCGAGCGCGTTGTTGAAAAACTTTTCGTCGGCGCTCCACCAAAACGGATTGTTGACGACAGCGGTGCCGGAGAGCGCGGCGTTCTTCAACCACGCGCGATAAAACGGCACGTCCTGCGAAATGCGATCGATCACGACGTCGTAACCGCACGGCTCGCCCTGGATGACTTTGTCGATCCGGACGAACTCAGCTTGAATGTCGGCGCCGCCGGTTTTCTGGTTCACCCGCTCGACAAACGCGGGCGGGAAACTGTGTTCCTGGCCGAAAAGGATTCCGATTTTTTTCATAAGATTCGGGGCTTAGATGAGCGAGAGATAGTAGGGGAGCATTTCGCGCCAGTAATTCCAATCGTGCCCGCGCCACTTTCCGTCATCGAGCCAATGCTTGATCCCTTTCGAGTTCAAGATTTCCGACAAGCGATACGATTCATGCCGCGTGTTGTCCCATTCGCCGGTGCCGATGATGATGCCCATGTGATTGTATTTCCATGGGTCGCTGATGTTCGGCAGGTAATCATAGGGACTATTGAAATAAATGTTGTCGTCGTAATAGCCGTCGAAGAACGAGCTGATGTCGAACGCGCCGCTCAAGCTGATGAGATGGCTGACCAAGTCGGGATATTTGAAGGCGATGTTCGCGGCGTGATACGCGCCGAGGCTCGCGCCGCAAACCGCCACGCGATGGCCCGAACACTCGCGGCGCGCGAGATCGAACACGTCGTTCACGATCACGCGTTCGTAGGCGAGATGGGTGCGCATCCGATCCGCCGGATGAATCGCCTTGTTATAGAAACTGTCGAGATCGGCCGAGTCCGGGCAATAGATCGTGATCTTGCCGCTATCGACGTAACTCGCGATGGCGCCGGTCACTCCGAAATCCTTGTTTTGCGAATGACGCCCGAACGCGGTCGGGAAAAGCACGAGCGGGATGCCGCCGCCATCGCCGAAGGCGAGCATCTCGAATTCGCGGCTCATGTGGGGCGTCCACCAACGGATGTAACGTTCGTTCATAATCAGGTAGCGACGGGTCGCCGCGCCGGGCGTGGTTGCGGCTCGCGGGCAATTGAGGTCAATCGCCCCTAACTACGCGGTGTCGTGAGCGCTGCCAAGCCCGAAACATCCGCGCTTGTTGGACAACGCGTATTTTTTCGATCATACCTCTCTCGTTCAAAAATGCCGTCGCACACACTGACCGGAAACATTCAACGCCATCGCGCGTTTCCATCCGCGATTCTCAGGAACCGGCGTGATGTTCTGGTTTACCTCCCACCCGGTTATCGCCATTCTCCGCGGCGACATTATCCCGTCCTTTATTTGCACGATGGCCAGAATGTTTTCGACGCCGCGACTTCGTTTGCCGGCGTGGAATGGGGCGTCGATGAGACGGCGCAACACTTGATCCGCAAGAAATTGATCGAGCCGCTCATCGTCGTGGCGGTTTTCAACATGGGCGAAGACCGCATCCACGAATACGCGCCGACCCACGGCATTTACGACCACACCGCGGAACACAAGAAACGCAGCCGCGGACTGGCCCGTCAATACGGCGACTTCCTGATCAAAGAACTCAAGCCATTCATCGACTGGAAATACCGGACGAAGCCGGAGCCGGAGTTCACTGGGCTGGGAGGATCATCGCTAGGCGGTCTGGTCACGCTCGCGATTGGAATTTTGTATTCCCAAGCGTTTACGCGGCTGTTCGTGATGTCGCCTTCGATTTGGTGGGACGAGTTTTCGATTCTTCGCCTCGTGGATTTAATCGAGGACAAACCGCCACTGAAAATCTGGCTCGATACCGGGACCCACGAACCTGGTTGGGAGCGAGCGCGCGAGTTGCGCGATCGGCTGGTCGAAAAAGGATGGCGACTGCACGACGACCTGCATTACCTCGAAGTGGAAGGCGCCGAGCATAGCGAAGGCGCGTGGGCCGCGCGCGTAGATCCGGTGCTGCGGTTTTTGTTTCCTCCGCCGCCGCCCGCGCCGCAGGTCGCCGCGCCGCGCAAATCACGCGGACTTGTCCGACGTCTGCTCGCGCGAGTGAATGGTCTCCTGTAGCGGCGCGCCCTCTGGAGCGATGTCGCCTTCGGTAAACTTCCCCAGCTTCCGGAATTTCTCGTAGCGCTTCTGCATCAGCTCGCCAATGGGTTGCGCTATCAGTCGTTCGAGGTTTTGCCGCAACGCCGTCCCGAGATTCGCCGTCGCCAGGTCGTGGTCGCGATGCGCGCCCCCTTCCGGTTCCGGAACGATTTCATCCACGACGCCGAGCCCGATCAGATCTTGCGCAGTCAACTTCAACGCCTCGGCCGCTTCCGGCGCGTGCCGCCGGTCTTTCCACAGAATCGCCGAGCACGCCTCGGGACTGATGACCGAGTAATACGCGTTCTCCAGGATGAGCACGCGGTCCGCCACGCCGATGCCGAGTGCGCCGCCGGATCCACCTTCGCCGATAACCACGGCGATGCTGGGCACGCGCAAATTCATCATCTCGCGCAGATTCACCGCGATCGCTTCCGAGATATGGCGCTCTTCGGAGCCGATGCCCGGGAAAGCACCAGGTGTGTCGATGAGCGAAATCACCGGCATGCCGAACTTTTCCGCGAGCCGCATCAAGCGGAGCGCTTTGCGATATCCCTCGGGATGGGCGCAGCCGAAATTTCGCTTCACGTTTTCTTTCGTGTCGCGCCCTTTCTGATGCGTGATCACGACGCAGCGATGCGAGCCCAGTTTCGCCAAGCCGCTCGGCATCGCCTTGTCATCGCCGAAAACGCGGTCACCGTGCAATTCGACCCACTCGGTGAAACAACGCGCGATGTAATCGAGCGCGAAGGGGCGCTGGATGTGGCGCGCGAGTTGGACGCGCTGCCAGGCGGTGAGGTGCTCGTAAATCTCGCGCCGGGTCTCGCGGATTTTGTTTTCCATCGCCTCGACTTCCGAATCGAAGTCCAGCTCGTGCTCGTTGGAATGATTCTTCAGGTCCTGGAGCCGGCGCTGCAGCTCGAGGATCGGCTTTTCAAAATCCAGTGGCTGGGAATCCATCGTGCGCTAGTCCGTAATGGTGACAGCGGTCTTGCTGTTTACAAGACTGCTCAGCTCCTCCATGTCCGAGGCCGCCAGGCCGAGGCCGGGCGGCGGCGGCTGGTTCGCGGCGTCGCGATGCGCGGCGTCCGGCTCGGCAAAGAGGAAGTATCCCGGCTGCGCGAGGCGGATCCAACGGGTGCTGCCGATGTATTCTTTCGTGCCGAACCCAACGCGCTTGCCATTTTTCCACGCCATCACTTCGGCCACGTGCGTGGTGATCCGCGGCGGCTGTTTCGCCGATAATTTCACCGTCTTAATGCGATAACGTTTGAAGAATTGTCCGTGATCGAGGAGCACCACGATCTGCGCTTTCCGTTGAATAAAGATTGAGAAATCCGGATGCGAAATTAGCAGATGCTCGCCGATGCGGAGCATGGTGTTCGTCAGGTTGTTCGTCCGCATGATCAGCTCGGGGGTCGTCTTCAGCTTGTGCGCGATCCGGGCCAGGACATCGCCGCTGCGGACGACGTATTCCTGTTTCTCCGGTGAGCGATAATTGGAAAGGAGAATGTCCGTGTTCACCGCGCCGAGGAGATCTTTCGCCTCCTCGATGTGGAGGCCGCTCGGAAATTTTTGCAGAAACTGGATGAGCGCCTCGCGCGCTTCGGTCAACTTGCCTTCCTGGCGCAGCTTGGCCGCCGCCTGGAAATCCGGCAGGCTGACATCCGGGACGGGTTCGACCGGGATTTCGCCGCTCTTCTCGGCGCGCATTTTCCGCTCCGGCTTGACGAAGAGATCGTAACTAAAGAACGCGGCTCCGCCAAAAATCACCACCGCAAGCAGCAAAACGAAAAGCCATTTCATCGAGGAAGTAACGTCTCAAACGAATCGTTTTTGCGCCATGGCTCGATTGCGGGCCAAATTGGAGGGCGTTTCTGTGAAACGCCTGCGCTGACAATGCCTAGGAAAAAGTCTCCCAGGCGGCGGGTCGGGGCAGTGGATCGCCGTCCTTCCCCCAGGTAAAGTGGCAATCCTGGCAGTAAAATTCTTTCGGGAAAATCTTCAGCGCGAAAAGAATGCTGGCGATGGAAGGCGTCAGGAACTTCCGGGTCAATTGCGGATACTCGATCCGGGGCGATTTGCATTGCGGGCACCGGATGGCGGAGCCGACCTCGGGATCGTTCGCCTCCCATTCGACCATTAATTTATTGGCCTCTTCGAAATCTTCTTCCGCGACCAGCACCTTCGCGCTCGCCTGCGGCTTCGACATGAACATGGCCTTCTGGAGATGTCCTTCATTATGGATGTCGGCCTTCACGCCGGCTTGCTCGAGGCGTGTTTTGAGATGCTTCGCCTTCGCGGGTTCGTTGAATGTCGCAATCGTCACCATAATTTCGCGGCGGCGCGTCCTTCATCAAACATCAACTACTGGCCGAGTGCAAGATTCGGCGGCGGAAACCATTTGTAGACCATCAAATAAACGAGCACGCCGGTGACCGAGACATACAGCCAGATCGGCATTGTCCAGCGCGCGATCCGCCGGTGGCGATCCCAGCGCCGCCGAAAAACGGGAATGAGCGTGAGGATAACGAGCGGCACCGTGACGAACGCGAGCAGGATGTGCGAGATGAGCATGGCGAAGTAGAGCGAGCGGACAATCCCTTGCGCGGTGAAGTGGGTCGAGCGCTCGCCCACGTGCACGTGGTAAGTCACGTAACCGACCAAAAAAAGCGTCGACGAAAAGACGGCGGTGATCATGCAGGCCACGTGGCGGCGCCAGTGCCCGCGACGGATCAAATACCAGCCGCACGAGATGAAAATCGTGCTGATGAAATTGAGCGATGCATTCATCGCCGGCAGATCTGAGATCGTCATCGTGGCGCCTAACGTAACCGCGATCATGCGCCGGGCCATCCGGCAATCTCCGCAAACCGGAAATGACTTTTCTACTCGTGCGAGCCTGGCTCGATAGACCCGCTAGGGCGGCACCGGAGGAACGTAGTTTAGATTCTTGGACGCGCTCGTGCAGCGACCGCTCGGATCAAAAACGACCGTGCCGTCGATTCCCTTGGCCTGTTTAACGCGGCAGGACCAACCGAATCGCGTTCCGGTGACGCTGACTTCGCGCGCGCTAATCACCGCCGGATGGACTCGATCGTTCCCGATGAGCGAAAGAATGGCGGCGGCGGCGATCCGCGCGTCGTCGTCTGTTTTCACCGGCATCAATCCGACATTAAAATCCGGCGCGGTTTGGAAAGTGACGGCGCTCTGTTCGTTGTCGATCCCAACAGTGATCCGCAAAGAATGCTTCTGATATTCCGCCATCGCCTGCTTGTGTCTTTCGATCAAATCAGGCCAGGCGGCGCCCGGGGGCAAGGGCGGCGCTTTGAAAGTGAAATAAAAACGCCGGGCGCCATAAGCGCGCCGGATCTCTTCACTGTCGAGCCGCGTTGGTTCGCCGTCCCATTTCAGGTCCAGTTGATTCTTGACCAGGTGATCGCGAAAAGTAGCCACGTCCGTTTGCACGAGATCCGGCTTGGTCACCGGGTCCGCCAGGAGCGCGCTGGTGACAACCCCTGAGATCATGGCACTGAGCAAAAGTGTGGAGCGCAATATTTTCATTGTCCCTTTTGTTTCGGAATTTTTTTTAACGGGGGGCATCGTCTATTGCCCGTTCGAGGGCGTCAACAAGTAAGATCGTTTCGTTGAGATTAGGCTCGACACGCGAAAATTCTATCTTAAACCAAACGCGAGACAGACCGGGATTTCAACACGCCGGGCATTAACAATTCGCGAAGCTGACCCTTCGCTGAGACATCGCCACAACTCACTAATGAAAAAACCGATCACCGTGAATCAGATCGTCCGCTTGGAATTCATTTCCGCAGCAACCGGCATTTTTAGAAACGCTTCTCGCTTTTTTTACCCGCTCTGGCTTGCGATCTTTTTTCTCTTCGCGCCGTTTCGTCTTTTCGCCGATTGGGTTCCGGTCGGGCCCGCGCCGGCCGTCAATGGCCAGGACGAAGGGATTACCAGCCCGGAAGGCGACAACCCCGTGGCTGGTGCGATCAATGCCGTCGCCCCGAGCGCGACGGACGCGAATCTGATCTATGTCGCGTCCGTGAATGGCGGCGTGTGGAAAACCACGAATGGCAAAGCGGCCTCGCCCACCTGGAGTCCCCTCACCGATCAGGCGTTGCCAAGTCTTTCGCTCGCCTCGATTGCCATCAGTCCGTTGGACCCGAAGGTAATCTTCGTCGGCGCCGGCCGGGTGAGCAGCTTGGCGAATAACGGCGGGAAATTATTCGGGATCGGACGTTCCACCGACAGTGGCGCGAGTTGGACCGTGGTCGGCCCAAACCTGGTCGACCGTAATATTCGCAGCGTCGTGCCGACAACAATTCTCGAGAACGGCAATCAAGTGGTGCTGGTGGGATCGAACTCCGGCGTATTCCGCAGCGCGGATGGCGGAACTACTTACACGCTGGTTACGAACGGAACTCCCACTGATAGCATCACTGATCTTATCGGCGATGCCGGTGTTCCCTCGCGATTCTACGCGGCGAGCAGCGGCACGATTTACCGCAGTGATGACACGGGGGTGACATGGGTCGTCGCGAACGGAAATGGATTCAATGTCGTCCAGGGCTCGCGCGTTCTTCTCGCCACCCACAGCAGTCAGGGCAACAACGTCGTCTACGCGGCCGTCCTCGATGGCGGCACGCTCACGAACGTTTATCGCTCCACCGATCAGGGCGGAAATTGGACGGCGCTGGGCGTTCCAAACCCTCCGCTTTTCCCGGGGAAACAAGGTGAAGGCCAGGGTGCGATCGTCGCTGACAAGACGGATCCAAACACGGTCTGGATTTCCGGCGACCGGCAGCCCGACGGCACCGAGCTCGGCGGGATGAATCAATTTCCCAACCCGAATGGAGCGAATAACTACAGTGGGAATATTTTCCGCAATGTCTCAGGCGCATGGCAGCTCATGGCGTTGAATGGCGCGAACGGCACATCGCCCCACGCGGACTCGCGCGCGATGGCGTTCGATGCCGACGGCAATATTCTTCACACCTGCGACGGCGGCATTTTCAAATTAAACGATCCAAACCTCGCCGGCCGGAAATGGTCCTCACTGAACGGCGACATCAAAGTGACCGAGGCCCATTCTTCGACCTACGATTCCGTCTCAAAAAATTTCATGTCTGGGGCGCAGGACAATGGAGTGAGCTTCCAGCGCACGGCGGGAAATTTTGTCTGGCTCCAGATCGCCCAGGGCGACGGCGGTAGAGTCGCCGCGGATGCGGATCAGACCGCGCATGCGGGAACGTCGCTTCGTTATTATTGCAGCCAGAATTTCGGCGGTTTCTCGCGCCAAACCTACGATGCGAATGGCGCTCAAGTCGGGAACGCCGCGGCTGCAGGACTCATGATCACGGCCGGAGCTGGGGCGGGCCAGACCCTGCAACAATTCGATACGAACATCCAGTTCACGCAGCCTTATGTTCTGAACCAGATCGACCCGCGCAGGCTCTTGATTGGCACTCAGAACATTTATGAGTCGCTCGATATGGGCGATACGCTGAACAATCTGGGCCCGGCCGGCGCGACCGTGGGTGATGAGACCAACACGGGCAGTTCGCCGATCACGTACGGAAGCCGGCTGAACGGAGCGGCGTTTCCCGATGTATTCTATGTCGGCGCCGGGAACAAAATAGTTCATCGTGTCACGGCTGGTAGCGCGCTCACCACCCTTACATATCCCGGCGATATCGTTCGTGGGATCGTAATGGATCCCCAGAATTACAAGCGCGTCTTTGTGCTCGACAGCGTCAACAAAGTCTATGGATCGGCCGATGAAGGCGCCACCTGGACAGAACTAACGGGAAATCTGGCGACGTTTACCGATAGCATTCGGGCCATCGAACTCTTCAACCCCGACGCTTCGTTTTCAAAAGCCGTCTTGCATGTCGGCGGCGCGGGTGGTGTCTGGCAACTGCCTAATCCGACCGCGGCTGGCGGAACCTGGGCTGTCGTCTCCGCTGGCATGCCCAAGGTGCTCGTCTACGAGCTTCACTACGATTACGCGGACAACGTTTTGTCCGCCAGCACGCTGGGTCGTGGCGTCTTCAGACTCGCAGCCACCACGACAGGTTCTGTGGCCAACATTTCAACGAGGCTCCCGGTCGGGACTGGCGATAATTTGCTTATCACCGGATTCATCGTCACAGGACCAGCAGGTTCCACCAAGAAAGTTTTAATCCGAGGAATTGGACCTTCAACTAATGTAACCGGCGCCCTGGCTGACCCCACTTTGGAGCTCCGAGATGCCGCCGGCGCGCTCCTTGGTAAGAACGACAACTGGAAAACAACCCAGATCGGCGGGATCATCACCGCGGATCAGGTTGCTGAGATCCAAGGCACGGGCGCGGCACCGACGAACGATGCGGAGTCCGCTTTGATCGCAACGCTGGCTCCGGGCAATTATACCGCGCAGATTCGCGGCGCGAATAACACAACTGGAATCGGCGTCGCCGAAGCTTACGACCTCACCCTGACTTCGGCCGCCAAATTGGCCAACGTAAGTACGAGAGGCTTTGTCCAAACCGGCGATAATATCATGATTGGCGGGTTCATCATCCTGAACAATCCCGTTAAAGTGGTGATTCGAGGCATCGGTCCTTCCCTGACGGGCGTCACCGGACCCTTGGCCGATCCTACGCTCGAACTGCGCGGCGCCGACGGCACCGTGATCGTGGCCAACGACAACTGGAAAACGAAATCATCCGACGGAACCAGCCAGCAAGCAGAGATCGAGGCCACCGGAGTGGCGCCAACAAACGACGCTGAATCCGCTCTCGTCGCTACGCTTCAACCCGGTAATTACACGGCGCAGCTTCGCGGCAAGGGAGATACTACCGGGATTGGAGTAGTAGAACTCTACGCCCTTCCCTAGGCCAAACGGCGTGCTTGCTTCTCCGCGAGTGCCGCTCTGCGTCTTGAAATAACGAGCACGTCTTGTAGGAGTGCATCACGTGCCTCCTTCGCTCTTGGAACCGACTCCTCCTTCGCTCGCGCGGCAATTTTACCGGCGCCAATCGAAGGCCCATCGCGTCGGCTTTCGCCGCGCCCTGCGCCTCTTCCTGGTCGCGACGATTTTCGCGCTCGCCTGGAGCGGATGGTATCTCGCCAAACGCGGTTTCGGAAAAGAATGGCGCGAGCGCGTCGTGGAAGAACTGCACAAGCGCGGGGTGGAAGCATCGGTTCGCCGGCTCACGCTCGATCCGGTGCGCGGTTTGATCGCGCAGGATGTGCGGATCTTCGATTTCAAGAATCGCGACAACACCCTCGCCGTCATCAGCGAAGTGGCGCTCGATATCAATTACGCCGCGCTCCTCCATCACCAGCCGTTTCTCAATGCGCTCGATGTGCGCGGCGCCGAGCTGACCATCCCAACTCCGCGAGCGGGCATGACCGCGGCGAAGGCGCAGATCAAGCATTTCCGCGCGCACGTCTATTTTCCGCCGGAACAAATCTACGTCAGCCAGGCGGAAGGAATTTTTGGCGGCGTCCGGATTTCCGCGAGCGGCCAACTCATCAAGCGCGACGACTACAAACCCTCCGCGGAAATCTCGGAGGACGATATGCGCGACCGGATGATGCTCCTGCAACGTGTGGCCGAGGAGCTGCAACGCTTCAGTTTCCCCGGGGAAGCGCCCACGCTTCAGGTAAAGTTTTCCGGCGATCTCTCGCAGTTCGAAAGAGCGCACGCGGAAGTGACGCTGCGCGGCGAGCGATTAAGGCACGGCGCCTACGAAATGAAGAACCTCTCCATGACGGCGGAGTGGGTGAACCAAACGCTCAATATCAACCAATGCGAGTGGCAGGATAACGCCGGGAATTTTTCCGGCCGCGCGAATTGGAGCCGCGAAACGAACGCGGCGGATTTCCAGGCACGGAGCACACTGGACGCAAAGAAATTTCTGGATGCATTCGGCTTCGGGCAATTCGTGGCCGACCTCGCGCTCACGTCTCCACCGGTCCTCGAACTCTCGGGCTCGGCCAATTTCTCCGAAGCAACGCCGCGGGTGAGCGTGCTCGGCCGGGTCATCGCGGACAACTTCACCTACAAAACGGTGCCGCTCCTGAAGCTGACCGGAGATTTTTCCTGGGACGGCCAGCGCGCGATGTTGCGCGATCTGCGCGTTCGTCATGAATCGGGTGAGCTGCGGGCCGACCTGCTCGACGCTCCCAATGATTTTCGCTTGAACATCGAAAGCGCCGTCGATCCTATCGTCCTGCGCACGATCGCGTCCCCGGGGTTGAGCAACTTTCTCGGCGAATGGGAATGGCGCCGGCCGCCGGAGGTGCGCTTCGCGGCGCGCGGCCCGAACCGGCTGCCGGAAACCTGGACCGGCGAAGGCACGATGGCGCTGCAACGCACGCGTTTCCGCGGTGTCTGGATGAACGGCGCCAGCGCCAACCTGCGTCTCGCCGATGGCACTCTCACTTTTGAAAACTTCCGCGTGACCCGCGATGAAGGCGTCGGGACGGGAACGTTCGCTTACGATTTCCGGAAACGCGAAGTGCGCCTCAAGGACGTCAAAAGCACCCTGCGGCCCACGGAAGCGATCGCCTGGATCGATCCGAAACTGTTCAAGGAAGTTGCGCCCTACAAATTTCGCCAGCCGCCCAGCATCGTTGCGAACGGCGTCATTCATTTTGGCCCGCCTAACGACCATCTCGAACTCGTCGTCGATGCGCCGACCGGAATGGAATACGTCTTTCTCGGCAAGACGCTGCCGATCGATCGCGTCTCGGGACGTCTTCTCTTCACGGACAATCGGCTTCAGATCAGTGAACTTCAGGGCGCTCTCTTCGCCGGCACCGTGCGCGGAGCGGTGGACCTCTCGTTAGCCAGGGGCGATCCGCATTATCAGGCGAACATGGCGCTGGACGGCGTCGACTTCCCGCGCCTGACCGATCTCTATTTCAAATATCAAACCGCGCGGGGCCGCGTGAGCGGGATGTACGCGTGGAGCGCTCTCAACAGCGACGCCCGCACCATGCGCGGCAACGGCGCCGTGAAAGTGACCGAGGGCGACATCTTTGCCATTCCGGTTTTTGGCCCGCTCTCCGGTTTGCTCTCCGCGATTATTCCCGGCGCTGGTTACAGCCTGGCGCACAAAGCGAACGCCAGTTTCGCCATCCAGGACGGTGTCCTTCACACCGACGATTTCAAAGTGTCGGGAAAACTTTTCGGCATGATCGGCCACGGCGACGTGCATTTTATGGAGGACAAACTCGATTTCGATGTCCGGATCGACGCGAACGGCCCCGGCGTCCTCCTCACGCCGATGTACAAACTTTTCGAATACAAAGCCGAAGGCAGCATCTCGAAACCGAACTGGCACCCGAAGAGGTTCTAGCTTGTTACGCGCGGTCATCCCGAGCCGCGCCGACGGCGAGGGACCTCGCAAGCGCTCAAGCGCTTTCGCGCTACAACAGGCGCGCACGTCAGGTCAGGCGTGATTTCTTTACGGTGATGCCCATTGCAGGTGTGAGGTCCCTCGTCGTCTGCGCGACTCGGGATGACACACATGTAACCTTGGGTTCGCTAGCAATGACAAAACAAAAAATTCTTCTCGGCGCTCACATGTCGATCGGCGGCGGAGTGCATCGCGCGATCGAGCGGTCGCGCTCCATCAATTGCACCGCGATGCAGATTTTCGTGAAGAACAATATGCAGTGGTTCGCCCGGCCCTTGGAGCGCGCGGAAATTTCCGCGTTTCTCGATCACGCCCAGCGCGCGGAACTCCATTCCGTTTTCGCGCACGCGAATTACCTCATCAATCTCGCCGCCACCAATCCGCAGTTCCACGCCAACTCGCTCCGTGCGCTCTCGGAAGAACTCGTGCGAGCGGACCAATTGCAGTTGCCCTTCCTGGTTTTGCATCCGGGCGCACACCTCGGCGCGGGCGTGGAGGCTGGGTTGGCGAAGATCATAGATTCAATCGATCGCGTGCTGGCGGACATTCCGAAAATAAAAACCCTCATCGCGCTCGAAACGACGGCGGGTCAGGGCTCGTGCCTGGGCGATCGCTTCGAACATTTAGCCGGCATCATCGCGAACGTGCGCGAGCCGGAGCGGCTTTGTGTCTGTCTCGATACCGCGCACGTCTTTGCCGCCGGTTACGAGCTGGCCACGGAGAAGCTCACGAGAAAAACCTTCACTGAGTTCGATCGCGTCATCGGACTCGAGCGACTGGTCGCGTTGCACGTGAACGATTCCAAGACGGCGCACGGCTCGAGGGTCGATCGGCACGAGCACATCGGGAAAGGGCGGATCGGTCTGGAAGCGTTTCGCTTCATCATGCGCGATCGCCGGTTTCGCAAAATTCCCAAAGTGCTCGAGACCCCGAAAGGCAAAGACCTCGCCGAAGACGTCGAGAACATGAAGACGCTGCGCGGATTCCTGTAGCCGCTTCGCAATGCGAAGCGCGAGATGAGACGCCGCTATCGCCGACGCGACTTGATGATCTGCACGCGTCCTTCGCCGCCCACAGGGCGGCGGCTACAGGCGGCAGCGCTAATCAGTTGATCAGCCGGAGCGTAAGCGGGTAGCGGTACATCTGACCTTCGCTCGCACGCAATGCGGCGATGATGACGAATACCACGTTGAGAACGTGGAGGACTGCGAGAAGCGCAAACCCGATGAAGAGCAGGCACAGAATGCCGGCGACCACATTATAGATCAGCATCGAGATCTGAAAGTTCAACGCCTCCTTCCCGTGCGCGTCGATTTCCGCCGACTCGCCGCGTTTGACGAGCCAGACGATGAGCGGCCCAAGAATATGGCCCGCTCCTGGAATCACAAAACCGGCCAGCGCGCTCAAGTGACACATCACGCACCAAGTCCGCACATTTCCCGCCGTAGAGGTTTCGCTCATGTTTCTGGTCTCATTCCTTTAGGCGCTCGATATGCGCGCCGAGCTCGCTCAGTTTTTCATCCAAGTGTTCGTAGCCGCGATCGATGTGATACACGCGGCTCACTTCTGTTCTCCCTTCCGCTTTTAATCCGGCCAGCACCAACGCCGCCGACGCGCGCAGATCGCTCGCCATCACCGGCGCGCCGAACAACCGTTCGACTCCCTGGATCACCGCGGTCGCTCCTTCGAGCTGCACGTGCGCGCCCATTCGTTTCAATTCCGCCACATGCATGTAACGCTGCGGGAAAATATTTTCCGTGATCACGCTGATGCCGTCGGTAGTGGAAAGCAGCGCGCACATCTGCGCCTGCATGTCGGTGGGAAAACCGGGATAAGGCTCGGTCGCGATCTCGAGCGGCTTCGCGGCGCCGTTCGGTGAGACCGTGATGGAATTTTCCCCCCATTGAATCTGGTAGCCGCACGCGATCAGCGCGTCCGTGACCGAGCTGACATGATCGCGCACGACGCGCTTCACGGTGACGCCCTGGCCGCAAATCGCCCCCGCCACCAGAAACGTGCCGGCTTCGATCCGGTCGGGAATGATGTCGTGCTCCGCGCCGTGCAATTCCTTCACCCCTTCGATAATCAAACGCCGCGTGCCCGCGCCCTCGATTTTCGCGCCCATCTTGTTCAAGAAATCCGCCAGGTCGACAACCTCGGGCTCGGTCGCCGCGCCCTCGATCACGGTGATGCCATCGGCCAGGACAGCCGCCATCATCACGTTGTCGGTTCCGAGAACCGTGGGGCCGAACTTGCCCGTGAGACTGATGACGGCGCCCACCAATTTCGGCGCGAACACTTTCACGTTACCGTTCTCGACCCGCACCGCGGCGCCGAGCGCTTCAAATCCTTTCAAATGCAAATCGATCGGCCGGTCGCCGATGACGCAACCGCCGGGCATTGAAACGGTCGCCTCTTTGCAGCGGCCCAAGAGCGGACCGAGCACGCAAACCGACGCGCGCATTTTTCGCACGACATCGTAAGGCGCGATCGACTCGATCGTGTCGGACGTGACCGTGACGGTACCGCTGGCGCGTTCCACTTGGGCGCCGAGATGCGTCAGGATTTGGAGCATGTAATGCGTGTCGCTCAAGTCCGGCACGCGATGGAGAATACAGGGCTCGCGCGTCAGGAGCGTCGCGGCCAGGATCGGCAGGGCGGAGTTTTTCGAGCCGCTGATCTTGATCGAACCGGAAAGCGGCCGGCCGCCGTGAATCAGAATCTTATCCATACCTGCCAAAGATGAATCGTTTCACTCCGCCATAATCGCGTATTGCCGCGATGTCGTGGAAATTTTTCTCGGCGAGGAGGGAAACCAAACCGTCCGCCTGGCCGATTCCCACTTCGAGCGCGAGCAGCCCGCCGGGACGCAGGCGAGCGGGCGCGGCCTCGATCAACTCGCGCATGAGTTCGTCGCCCCGCTCACCGCCGAAGAGCGCGACTTCAGGATCGCGCAGGACTTCGCGGGAAAGCGTGGGCCGATCGGCCGTCGCGACGTAAGGAAGATTGGCGACGATGAGATCGAAGGCGCCATCGACTGCGCTGAGCAATTGACTGTTCGCGAAACGAACGCGGTCCTGCAATCCAAGTCTCGCCGCATTTTCGCGCGCGAGCGCCAGCGCGTCATCGGAAATGTCGACGGCGTGGACTTCGGCTTGCGGAAAGTGCACGGCGAGCGTGAGCGCGATGACGCCGCTCCCGGTGCCGACGTCGACGATTTTGGATTTTGAATTCTGGATCTTGGATTTCAGAACCTCGACCAGTTCTTCCGTTTCCGGGCGCGGAACGAGCGCGCGTTTGTCGCAGACAAAAACGCGACCGCAAAATTCGACCGTGCCGAGCAAATGCTGGAGCGGCTCGCCTTGACCGCGCCGCTTCATGAGTTCACGCAGCGGCGCCAGCTCCGCCTCGGTCAGCGTGCGCTCGAACTCGAGATAAAGCTCGATCCGTTTCCGCTGAAGCACATGCGCGAGCAAATGCTCCGCGTTCAAACGCGGATTGTCGATGCCACGCTGTTTGAAGTAGCCAGTCGCGGATTGTAGCACCTCGAGCACAGTCATGGAGCAATGACATTCACGAGCTATTAGGAGGCTTCGAGCTGCTGGCGCATCCCGGATTCAGGTGGCTTTTCATTTGGGCAGTATACAATGGCCCGAAATGGAGCTGTTGGCACTCCTTGCAATTAGCTTAATGGCGATCATTGGCTGGGGCGTCACAAAAACGTTTTTTGGCAAATGGGTCGATCCTGATGACCGATTTTATTTTGCTCCAGCCGTCGGCATGGGTGCCTGCGCGGTGGTCGCGTATTTGGCTGCTGCCACAAGGCAGACCTGGTGCATCCCGATTTTCACGGTGTCCGTTTTGGCTGCTTTCCTTCGGAATATCCTGAAGAAGCAAGCTCGGTTCGGTCTTGATGCTAATAGCTGGCGCTTGCTCAGGGTTACCGTGCTAACCCTGCTTTGCCTTTATGGGATGCAAATCAGTCTCTTTCAATTCTTCAAAGCGATATATCCCGGCCCGCATGAGGTATGGGATCTTTTCAATCTGAGCGGCGTTCCCCCACCCGACCAGATGTTTGCCTGGCATCAGGCCATGTTTGCTGACCTCCACCGACATTATCCGCAGGATCCATTCTATGGAGTCACCGATCTGTACGATAGACCTCAACTGGGTGGCTATCTCACCCTGTTCTTCTTTAAGCTGTTCCACCTGCCTCTGATTGAGGACCATTTCTCTTACCCAGCCCAGCCCCTAAGGTTCTATCATTCTTTGTGGTGGCTCATGAACAATCTTTACCTGCTGGGAGTCGCGCCGCTCTTCCGCCGGCTGTTTGGCTTTCGCGGCGCGATCCTGGCCGTCGCCTCAACCGCGACCGGCGGATTCTTCCTTCTCTGCAATGTGGGAGGGTGGATGAAGTTCTCCTCCTCCTATCCTTTTCTTCTCGCCGTTCTCCTGTTCCTAAATGGGAAAGGTCCAGTTCTTCAGGCTCTTCTGTGTGTCGTTAGCTATTATATCCATGGCTCGGTGCTTCCGTTTCTGGTCGGCTTCGGATTACTACAGGTTCTCTCCCTCTATTATCCGATACGTCCGACCCCCTCCCGTTTCAAAGACGTCACCTCGTTCGGCCTGCTTGCAACTACTCTGGTAGGAGCATGGTTTCTCGTAGTCAAATTGGTTGGTTCGAAGCAACCCTTGCTCTACTACTACATTTACGGCGCCGGCATAGACCAGGCGCAGACAGAGCCTGTAACCGAGATTGCCAAAGCCTTCTACGCACAATATTCCTGGTCAAACCTTTCTCTTCTTCCGCTGCACAACCTGACCAGAAGTATTTTCCCAATCCACTTCTTTGACTACGTTCGCAGCGTATTCTTTTTTCGCACACCCTTCAACCTTACCGAGTGCGCATCGATGATTTTCCAGTCCCAGCGCTATTGTATTTGGTCTGGCCTTGGTCTGGTGGCACTTCCTATTGTCTTTACGGGATTCATCAAGACTCTGTTCGTCCGGTCCTCCGGACGCATCATCCTATGCGTTTATCTTATTCCATCCCTTCTCATGGCATTGCTCTACCGGATCCCATGGAGTTTCAGTTTGCACATCATGTGCCTTTACCAGGCGTTTATTCTGTTTTTGTGGGTGTTCGTCATGAAGAACAAGCATTTGCGTTTTATAGCTCTCGGACTCGTCGCAATCAGTGTTGAAGGCGTGATTTGCGTTCTTTTCTCAGATATGCGCTTTATTCCCGTTCATGGCATCCATCTTGAGCAGATTACCGGAATGGGGTTCGTCTACCTGGGAGGTTATTTAAGCTTACTCGCGGGAATCGTGGCCATAGCTTGCCGCGAACTTCGCAACCTTCCTCCAGAGACTGAGACGGCCCCGCCTATCGCGACGAAGAATCGATTAATCGGGGCAGCCGGGAAGCTACTGGTGGGTCTCTTGATTATTGCTCTAACGATTGCGAGCTACTCGGTTTATTGCCTTCGATTCTACTAGGATGGCTGCCGGCCGACATCGCGAGTGCGCAATCGACATATAACGATAGAATACCTTATGGAGCGACATTCCACACAAGGCACGGGACTGGAGCGCAACCTTGATATGACGTTGCGCGATTGGGTCGAGCGCTATCAACGGGAGATCGTCTTCGAGCAGGTCCGGTATCGCGGAGTGCTCGCCTGGAAAAACGTGCTCGATCTCTGGGTCGTCCAGGAAATCATTTGGGAAACGGGCGTGGACACCGTCATTGAAATCGGTGTGGGCCACGGCGGGACGACGTTGTGGCTTTCTGATCTGCTCGCGAATTTTCGCGGAGCGAATGCGCGCGTGATCTCGATCGATCTCGAAGCGCCCGCGATCGCCTTGCCGGAAAACGTGCGTTTCATCCGCGGAGACAGCATCGCGCCAGCGACGGTTGCGGAAGCAAAGTCTCTCTCCGCCGGACGCAAGACGATGGTGATCGCCGATGGCGATCACGCCGCCAAGCATGTCCTCGCTGAGATGCGGTTGTATGGGCCGCTCGTGTCGGAGGGTTGTTACTTTGTGGCGGAGGACGGCATCATCGACGTGATGGAGTGGGAGTCTTACACACCGGGACCATCGGTGGCAGCGAAGGAATTTGTGCGCGAGAACGACGAGTTCGTGATCGATCGCTCCCGCGAAAAATTCCTCCTCACCTACGCGCCGAACGGTTTTCTCAAGCGCGTACGCCGCAGCGATTAGGCTCACGGCTGCAATACGTCCGGGTGCAGACTCAGGTAATCGGCGACGCTCCCGGCCATCAACTCATTGGCGAAAGGATTCGTGTGCGGATCGAATCGATTCACCCAGAGCTTTCCGACACCGTATTTCGCGAAGACCGGCTGCATGTCGATGTGGCTGAATCGGTGCTCGTCGAGCGCGTTCTCGAATGTCCGGTAGAACTCCGCCCGGTTTAGAAGCTCGTCACTGTGCAGATAGGGCAGAACGACGATGAGCAGATTGGCCTGGTAACGTTCCGCTAGCAAAGAACGCAACCGGTCCAGACTCGCGAGATGGCGCGCCCTGATCTCCGGGTCGTTGTAAAACATCTGGATCTGCGTGAGCCGATCGCTGACCAGTTGCGGATAGCGGACGCGGAAATAAACAAACTCGACGAAGCGGCTGTAATCGGCGAGCCGCTGAAGCGCGCGGTCGATCGCCGTTTCTTTCGACGGTGCAAGCGGCGGAACCACGCGGGCCCGATCCGCGGGCGTGACGTCTTCCTCGATGTCGTTGAAGAAATAGACCAGCACCACCAACGGAATCGCCGCGCTTGTGTCGTCGAGATATTTGTTCGTCCGCTCAATTTCCGTCCTCGTGTCCCAGCCGGGCAATCCGAGATTGACGAAATGATGTTGCGGATAGTGCGCGGCCAATTGCTCGCACAATCGATCCGAGGTGGATTTCAATCCCGCGCCAAAAACAAACGAGTCGCCGAGAACAACGATGTTATCCTGCGCGGTCGACAGCGGCAGGTGCGAGTCGCGGAGTCCGTAGCTATCGAGCCGGTAATAACGCTCCGCAAAATTTCGATCGATGCGGCCGAAGCCATCGCTCTTGAGGTAGAAGAACCGAAAGTAACCCTCCAGCGCAGTGAAGCACAGGCTCACGCTCAAGACCGCCAGCGCGACGTTCGCGACGAAACTTCGGCGCAGCCAATAGACTGCGAATCCCAGCGCGAGAGTTACTAAGACGCAGGCAATGAACAATTCGAACTCCTTCTCACGTTAGGCGGCATCGTCGCACGCGCGGCGAGTTCGCTGCAAGAACACACGCCTCTTTAGAAGTTGCGAATGGAGGAAAGGTAATTATTCTATGCCTTTCCGATAAAATGAAATCCCCCTTCCTCCTTCTCTGCGGCATGTTTTGCCTCGCCGGGCACGCCGCGGCCGCCAATTTCACTGTTATTAATACAAATGCGACTGGCCCTGGTTCGCTTTCGCAAGCTATCAGTAACGCGAATGCGCTACCGGGCGCCGACCGGGTGGTCTTCAATATCCCAGGTTCTGGCGTGCACGCGATCGACGTTATCAGCAACCCTCTTCCGGCGATCACCGATGCGTTGACAATCGATGGCTATACCCAGCCGGGCACGAGCGTGAACACGCTCTCAACCGGTTCCAACGCGGTCCTTCTCATCCAGATCGATGGCTATAATCCGCCCGCTTCCTCACCCGTCGGCATTTCGATTGTCGCCCCTGATTGCGCCATCCGCGGTCTCATGATCACTCGGTTCTTATCAAGTGGAATTGAATCCACTGCCGACCGTGCCGTTATCGAAGGCAATTCTATCGGCGGATCTTCTGCCGGTATCCACATTTCCGGCGCGGATTATCTTGTTGGCGGGACTTCGCTCGCGGCGCGAAATATGGTTGGCGGCAACTCGATTGGGATTTGGGCCGGAAGTTCGCAGCGGGGATCAATCGCCGGAAATCAAATCTCGGGCAACGCCAATGGAATTGTTCTTGGAGGCACCTTCACTGAAACTGTGATCGGCGGTTCCCAACCCGGCGCGGGGAATGTCATTGCCAATAACGGAGCCGATGGGATCCGCACCGGTTATACTCCAGCCGGCTCGCAACAGACGGAAGTCGCGACAGGTGTGATCGTGCAGGGAAACCTGATCGGTGCTTCATCCGATACCGGAGGCACGGGCACCAACCGGAATGGTATTGAGCTCTTCGGCTCTGGTCACGTGATCGGGGGAACTGTGCCCGGAGCGGGAAATCTAATCGGCTCAAACCGGGTCGGCATTGCCATGAGCGCGACGAACGTCTCGGTCCCCTCCTCGAATTCAATCCTGGGCAATGAGATCGCGTGGAATGTCGACGGCAGCATTTTCGTTACCGGCTCGGATCACCAGATCGGCGGTCTGGCGCCCGGCGCGGGCAACTATATCCACGGGCTTCAACGAGCAATCGTTGTCTTCGGAGCGCAATCGCTCCGCAATCGCATTCTATCCAATCTGATCGACGATTCGGAGCCCCCAATCGATCTGGGTGGAGACGGGCCAACGGCCAATGACTTTGGCGATACTGACACTGGTCCGAACAATCTTCAGAATTTCCCGGAAGTCACCAGCTTCCAGACTGCCGGCGGGAACACGGTCATCAATGGAGAGCTGCATAGCGCGGCCTCGAGCACATTCACGCTCCAGTTTTTCGGCGACCTCGAAGGCAATCCACACCAGAAGCTGCTGAATACACAAAGTGTAACGACAGACACCAGTGGTTTCGCTAACTGGCAGTTTTCCTATCCAGGAAAAATAGTTGTCCTAAGTTTTACGGCGACCGCGACGGATGCGGAGGGCAACACTTCTGAATCTCGGCCGATGAGTCCGCCCACTCGATTCGCGAACATCTCTACGCGTGCCGCGGTGGGGACTGGCGATAACGCGATGATCGGAGGTTTCATTATCCGATCTGATTCCTCCAAGAAATTGATTATTCGCGCGCTCGGTCCCTCGCTGAATATCCCCGGTCGCCTGGCCGACCCGTATCTGGAGATTTACGACGAAGCCGGGATGCTTCTCGCGAAAAACGACGACTGGAAGAATGGCCAGCAACAGGAAGTAATCGACAGCGGCGTGCCTCCGGCCAACGACCGTGAATCGGCGATCGTGACGTCGTTACCTAACGGAAATTATACGGCGCGAGTGCGCGGCGCTAACGGAGAGACCGGCATAGGCGTTGTGGAGGTTTACGAACTCGGTCAGTTTCCGGCCGATGCCGGACGATTGGTGAACATTTCCACACGCGGTTTCGTTGGTCTGGATGACAACGTCCTCATCGGCGGATTCATCATGAGCGGATTTAGCGACCGGGGGGTGATGGTTCGTGCCATCGGGCCCGATCTCACGGCGGCTGGCGTGCCGGGGGCATTGCAGGACCCGACGCTCGAGTTGCGCAACCAAAATGGGGTGCTCGTGGCCTCGAATGACGACTGGCGCACGCAAGAACAACAAATCCAGGCCACCCAGATTCCTCCAGGCGATGATCGAGATTCAGCGCTCGTAGCTGATCTCTTCCCCGGAAACTTCACGGCCATTGTGAGGGGCAAAAACGGCGCCACCGGGCTGGCGCTGGTGGAATTCTACAATCTCGACCAGTAGATGTTAAGGTAGAAATGGTCGCCGAGACGAGCGCCAGTTATCAGGCGGTCAGCGAAGATTCCTTCAATCGTTCCTGCAAATCGGCCGCTTGGAGCGATTGGATCATCTCTTGCAAATCGCCTTCCATAAACTGGTCCAGATTATACAACGTCAAGCCGATGCGGTGATCGGTCACGCGGTTTTGCGCGTAGTTGTAGGTGCGGATTTTCTCTTCGCGCCCGCCGGAACCAATCTGGTTCTTGCGATGCGCGGAATATTTCGCTTCTTCTTCGCGCTGCTTTTCTTCGAGCAACCGCGCGCGCATGATCTTGAGCGCCTTCTCCTTGTTCTTCTGCTGGCTGCGCCCGTCCTGGCAACGGACGATCCGGCCCGTGGGAATATGCAGGATCTGCACGGCGGAATCGGTGGTGTTCACGCCCTGTCCGCCTGGACCACCCGAGCGGCAAACTTCGATTCGCAAATCTTCCGGTTTTAATTCGAGATCGATTTCCTCCGCTTCGGGCAGGACCGCGACGGTCGCGGTGGAAGTATGAATGCGTCCCTGCGCTTCGGTGGCCGGAACTCGTTGCACCCGATGCACGCCGCTTTCGAAACGCAGCGTCTTGAAAACGTTTTCGCCCGACACTTTGAAGATCGATTCCTTCAATCCGCCCAACTCTGATGGGCTCGACTCGAGATCTTCAATTTTGAGCCCGGCCGATTCCGCGTAGCGGTTATACATCCGGTAGAGATCGGCGGCGAAAATGGCTGCTTCGCTTCCGCCGGTCCCGGCGCGAATTTCCACGATCGCGTCGCGGTTCTCATTTTCGTCCGGCGGCAGGAGCGCGATCTGGAATTCGCGTTCGAGATCGGTGACGCGTTTTTGCAAATCGGGAATTTCATCGTCGGCCATGGCCGCGATCTCGACGTCGCTCGAAGCCGCCAGCTCGCGATTCTGGTCCAACTGCTCGCGCGCGATTTCCAGCTCGTTCCAGCGCGCGAGGAGTTGCTTCACGCTGGAATGTTCCCGCATGATGTCGCTCGCGCGTTTCCGATTCTCGAACAGGCTCGGGTCCGCGATCTCGCGTTCGAGCTGCTCGAAGCGCTCGCGTTTGCGTTCGATTAACGAATTGAAGTCCATGGTCCTGTAGCCCCGAAAGCTTTCGGGGAAAGAATGCGACCGCTACAGAAGAGAGCTAAGCCTTCTTTGCCACGCCCGCGCGGGTGGCCTTGGTGCTGCCGTAGCGGCGCGCGAATTTTTCCACGCGTCCGGCGGTGTCGACGAATTTTTGTTCGCCGGTGAAAAACGGATGGCAGGCGGCGCAGATGCCGATTTTAATGTCCCGCTTGGTCGAGCGTGTGTGGTAGACAGCACCGCACGCGCAGGCGATGTCGGTCTCGAAATACTCTGGATGAATGTCCGCTTTCATGTTGGAAACGAACGGCGAACTTAGGCGCGCTCATGGCCGCGCGCAAGGGATGAAATCCGCTTCTTCCGATAGCCTGCTGGGGGCATGGAATGGCACGCTCGCGCGCGTCGCGGACGGGCCTGCAATTTACGACACTAGCGGCGAGATCCTGCGCAGTTTCCGCGACATCGAAGAAGAGGCGCAGGGCTACGAACGCGAATTGCTCGGTGAATTTCGCAGCGGCGATGTAATCGCGATCCAGATCGGCAATCACGCGGCGTCGCCGGCGTTGCGGCTGGCCTGTTTGCGCAAATGCCTGGTTGCGCTGCCGCTCGAGCGGACGATTGCCGCGCGCGAGCGGGATGTCGCGCTCGAGATTTGTCACGCGGCGGCAATCATCGATGCCGAGAAAACGGTCGCGCTCCGCAAATTGGCGCATGAGAAAATTGATTGGGGCGCGAATCAGCCGGTCCTGTTGAAGCTTACGTCCGGCACGACCGCGGCTCCGCGCGCGATCCGTTTTCGCAGCGAACAGCTCCTGGCAGATTGCACCCAGATTTGCGAGACGATGGGAATCACGAGCCGCGATCTCAACTTCGCCGTCATCCCGCTTTCGCATTCTTATGGGTCCAGCAATTTGCTTACGCCGCTCCTCACGCGCGGTGTGCCCATGGTCCTGAGCCGCGACCGAATGCCCCGCGCGCTGCTGAACGATCTCGCGCACACGAACGCCACCGTCTTTCCCGGCATGCCGGTTTTTTATCAGGCGTTCTCGGAGATGGACGACGTGCCGGTACTGCCGCAGTTGCGGCTCTGCATCTCAGCGGGCGCGCCATTGCCGCTCGAAGTCGCGCGGAAATTTCGTGAGAGATTCAAGCGCTCGATCCATTCCTTTTACGGTTCGTCCGAATGCGGCGGCATCTGTTACGACCGCGACGCGCCGCTTCTGGACGAAGGATTTGTCGGACAACCGCTGCTCGGCGCAAAGCTGGACTTGCTCGAACCGAACGCAGCCGCCACGCGCGTGCGAGTGCGAAGCGCGGCCGCGGGCGACGGTTATTTCCCGGAGCCGGATGAAGAAAAACTCGGGCGCGGCATTTTCGTCCCGGATGATTTGTTGCGCGCCGGCGAGAACGGCTTTCGAATCGTCGGCCGCATCTCCGACCTCATCAATGTCGCGGGGAAAAAGGTAAACCCGGCGGAAGTGGAAGCGGAGTTGTTGCGCTTCGGCGGCGTCCGCGCGGCAGTGGTGTTCGCGCGCGAATCGGTCTTGCGCAACGAAGAGGTGGCCGCGTGCATCGTGGCGGGAGACGGCGTCCGCGAGTCCGATCTGCTCGAGTTCTGCCGCGGACGGCTGAGCGGATGGCAGGTGCCGAAGCGGATTTTTTTCGTCGATGAAATTCCGGTGAACGAACGCGGCAAGGTCAACCGGCGCGAGCTGGCGCTCAAATTTCGTTCCTGAATCTTATTCGCGGAAAGGAAGCGCGGCAGACGCTCAACTGTGGCGGCGTTTTCGAATTAGAAGTAACTAAAGGAAACATCATGCGAACAATTTTATTCTCCTGTCTTGCGGCAATCATCCTTCTCGGCGCGTTCAGCAGCTGCTCCACCACGGTGAAAACCGACAGCGGCCACGGCGTCACCGCCGGCGTGCACTAGACAAGCAGGGCGGTTTGAAACCGCCGTCTCCAAATTCGGCGGTTGAAAACCGCCACTCCTTGAGAAAGAAAAACGCTTTCCATTTGTGGGGAAGCAGGCATGTCTAATGAGAGCATGGCTGGCGGCGCGAACTGTCGTTAGTCTTCTCGCGTTTGAACGTGAACGAACCAACCGATCCCGGAAATTCCGTCGAGCAAGGCGGACGCATTCTTGTGCTCGAGCCCGAGGAGAATCTTGCGTCAAAGATTCTCGCGGCCCTGCGCGAAGCCGCGCCTGCCGCGCAGGTGGACGTGGCCCATAACCTGGAGGAGGCGCAACGCCTTGTCCTGAACGATCGGCCGGATCTCTTCGTGCTCGACGTCGACGCCGTTCCCGATCTCGGCCAGGAATTCCTTTATGATTTGCGCACGAGCCATCCGAACGCGCGCGCCATCGTCTTGACCGGCGTGCATTTCGCCGCGCATCGCGAGCACGCCGCCGGCCTGGGCGCGATTCATTTTCTCGAGAAACCTTTTCCGCACGGCGATTTCGTCGATCTGGTCCAGGCGCTCCTTTCACCAGCGACCGCGCCCGAGAGCGAAAAATTTCAGGGAACGCTCAGTGACCTTCACCTCGCCGACATCATTCAATTGAAATGCATGAGTGGATCGTCGGCCGCGTTGCAATTCACCGGGCCGCAGGGCGAGAAAGCGCGCGTTTATTTCGAGAGCGGACAGGTGCGCCACGCCACCGCGCCCGACAAGGAAGGCATCGCCGCGTTCAACGAAATCGTGAACTGGAAAGGCGGGCAGATCTCCGAAGTGTCCGGCGCGGGGTCAGTCCCGAAGACCATCGATCTCGACTGGCAAATCCTTCTCATGGACGCCGTGCGCGAGATCGATGAGACGCGCGACGCGAAATCGACCGCGGCGGCGCGATCGACTTCCCACGGCCGCACCGTTCTCGTGATCGACGACAGCCTGATGCTGCTCAGTTTCGTGAAGGAGATTTTGTCCGAGGCGAATTATCGCGTAAACATGGCCGCGACGGCGGAGGAAGGCATCGCTTCCGCCACGGACGACGTTCCCGATCTCGTCCTGCTCGATTACGTCCTGCCGGACATGAAAGGCGACGAAGTCTGCCAGCGGCTCGCGCAGGATTCCTCGACGGCGAAAGTGCCGATCATCTACATGTCGGGTTTCGGCACGGACCTGGAGCCCGATCAGATCAAGAGCGCGAATGTGATCGGAGCATTGAATAAACCGTTCACTTCTGATCTGTTACTAAAAACCGTGGAGAATCACATGCCAAAGGAACCGAGCGAATCAGAGCCCAAGCCGATGGAAGACGAGCCGACTCCACCCGCGACTGAGTCCTGGACGGAACCGGAGCCTGAGGTTTCGAGCCAACCGGTTTGGCCGGAACCCGAGCCTTTCGTTTCGAAAGAACCAGTGGGGCGCGAGCCCGAAGCGATCGCCAGGGAGTCTGCCTGGAAAGAGACAAGCACGGAGGAAAAATTCGAAGTCGCGGAAACCGCTGATATCGCCGCGGCCGCGGGCGGAACGAACGACGCCTGGTGGAGCGCACCGGTCTCCAGCGCGTCGCCCCAATCTCAACCGGCGGCTTCCACTGCGATCGCCGAATCCACGCCCGCTGCTTCGTTCGCCGAGGCGCACGAGGAAGAAGAAATTCCGCTGAACGGTTCCTTCTTCTCCGGCGACACGACATTCTTCTCCCTCAACGGCGCGCTCCACACGATCGGAAAAGAAAAGCTGACCGGAACGCTCCGCTGCTTGTGGACGAAAGCGACCGTCGAGTTGCTCGCGAAAAACGGCGAGATCATTCTCGTGACCACGCGCGATCCCCAGCTGTATTGCCCGGAGGCGCCGATCACGCTCGTCAACGTCGATGCGGAACAAACCGAGCAAGGCCGCGCCGAGCAACGCCAGACCGGCTGCCCGCTTTTCCTCTCGCTCGCGCGCCAGGGATTGATTCTGCACGAGCCGGCCGTGCAATTGGTCCAGCATTATGGCCAGAAGCTTTTCGCGCAGCTCTGGACGGCGAAAAAAGTGCGGTTCGTTTTCGAGCAAGGCGAAGCGCTGCCGGATTTTGTGGCCGACGTCCCGGGCGAGCCGGACATCGATCACTGGGTCCTGAGCACGCTGCGCGGCCTCCAATTTCAGGAACTCCGCGACACGGCGGACCTTGAATCCGGCTGCATCCCGGCTTACACGCGCGACGGATTCGAGCGCGTCCAGAAATTGCGGCTCACCGTCGCCGAGGCGCAGTTTGCCTCGCAGTTCAACGGTCAGCGCTCGATCGCGCAGATCGCGAAAAATCTCCGGCTCGATTTCAAGTTCGCGCGCTTGACGCTCTTCCGTTTCCTCGCGCTCGAAATCGTGGAGTGCTGGCCACCCGTGGTCGCGGCGAAGACGGAGAAGCGCGGGTTCTTTCAACGGATAGGATTCGGCGAATAGCTCGCCGCGGCTTGATGCGCGATGCAGTCGAAACCGGAACAGTCGCCGCAAGAAGAACCGTCGAATATCGTCGCGCTTCCGAACGCCGCTGAAAGCACGCCGGCGGCGCGCTTTTCCGCGCCGGAAAATTTCATCAACCGCGAGCTGAGCTGGCTCGAATTCAACCGGCGCGTTCTCGAGGAAGCGCAGGACCCGACCCAGCCGCTGATCGAGCGCGTAAAATTCCTTACCATCTTCAGCGGGAACCTCGACGAGTTCTTCGAGATTCGCGTCGCCGGCATCAAGCAACAGATCGAAAGCGAGACGAGCGATGTCGGGCCCGACGGTTTGAGCCCGACGGAAATCTTCAACGCGATCCAGCGCACCGTAAACGAATTGGTCGCCACGGAATACGCGCTCTGGAAAGACGATCTCTCACCGCTCCTCGCGAAAAACGGCATCCGCGTGCATGACGTCGCGGCCTTGAACGCAAAACGGACCGCGTGGGCGCAGCGGTATTTCCGGGAGGAAGTTTTCCCGCTGCTCACCCCGCTCGCCGTCGACGCGAGCCATCCGTTCCCCCAGCTCCTGAACAAGAGTCACAACCTCCTGGTGCGCGCGCGGAACGAACGCGGCGGCGAACTCCTCCATGCCATCGTCCAGGTGCCGCGCGTTTTGCCGAGATTGATCCTGATGCCGCGAGGCAAGGGTGAGGACGAGCCGTGGGATTACATCTACCTCTCGTCGCTCATCAAACATCACATTGCCGATCTTTTCCCCGGCCTCCTCCTCGATGGCGCGCACGCTTTCCGCGTCACGCGCAACAGCGATCTCTACATCGACGAGGAAGAAGCCGACAACCTTCTCCGCAGCATCGAGCAGGAACTGCGGCGTTCGAGTCGCGGCGACGCCGTCCGGCTCGAGGTGGAAGCCGATTGCCCGAAAGATTTCCGCGAATTGCTTCTCGAATTTTTCGATCTGGGTGAAATGGATCTCTACAAGGTCGATGGCCCGCTTTCGTTGACGCACCTGGCGCCGCTCGTTTCGAATGACGCTTTCGCAAAACTCAAGGACCGCGTCTTTCAGCCGGCGCGCGATCCCGCTCTGCCGCCGCACGCCAACATCTTCGAGGTGATGCGCAAACAGGACGTGCTCCTGCATCATCCCTACGAGAGCTTCGATCCCATCGTCGAGTTGATCGAGGGCGCGGCGCAGGATCCGCAAGTGCTCGCCCTCAAGATCACGCTTTACCGTACCAGCGGCGATTCACCGATCATCGAGGCGCTCATTCACGCCGCGAGCGCGGGCAAACAAGTCACCGCGCTCGTCGAATTGCGCGCGCGTTTCGATGAAGCCGCCAACATCCAATGGGCCCGCCAGCTCGAAGAAGCCGGCGCGCACGTCGTCTACGGCGTGGTCGGTTTGAAGACGCATTGCAAAGCGCTCCTCATCGTCCGCCGTGACGCCGACCGCCTCCGGCAATACGTCCACCTCGGCACCGGCAATTACCATCCGCGCACCGCCCGCACTTACACCGACTTCAGTTTGCTCACGACGAATCCGAAAATCACCGACGAAGTCGCGATTGTCTTCAACACCCTCACCGGCCTGGCCAGTTATCCCGGCCTCGAGAAGCTGCTGGTGGCGCCGTTCGACTTGAGCAAGCGCGTCATCGCCATGATCGAGCGCGAACGCGACCTCGCCCTCGCCGGCAAGACCGGCCGCATCGTCGTGAAACTCAACTCGCTCGTCGACCAGCAGATCATCGAGAAACTTTACGAAGCTTCCTGCGCCGGCGTGAAAATCGATCTCATCGTGCGCGGCATCTGTTGCCTGCGCCCGCGCCTCCCGAACCTGAGCGAGAACATCCGCGTCATCAGCATCGTGGGCCGCTTTCTCGAACACAGCCGCATTTATTATTTCGAGAACGACGCGAAGCCAGAGGTCTTCCTGGCCAGCGCCGATTGGATGCCGCGCAATTTCATCCGGCGCGTCGAGATCGCTTTTCCCATCGAAGACCCCGTCCTCCGCGATGAGATCATCAACGAAGTCCTCCCGCGTTTCCTGAACGACCGCATCAAAGCGCGCGAGCTCCAGCCCGACGGCACCTACGTGCGCCTGAAGCCGGAAGAAGGCGCGCCGCGTTTGCAGGCCCAGCTCCATTTCCGCGAACGTTCCCGCGGCCAGGCCCGCAAACTGGCCGAATCGCAAAAAGCTCCCAGCCTCAAGCTCACTCCCGTCAGCATTGCCCGGAAAAAAGAATCCTTATGAAAAAGATCCTCGTCATCGACATCGGCGGAACCCACGTGAAGCTGATGATCTCCCGCAGCGAAAAGCGCAAATTCGATTCCGGCACGAAGCTTTCGCCCAGGCAATTGGTCGCGCAGATCAAGAGCACCGCGGAAGGCTGGAAGTATGACGCCATCTCGATCGGCTTCCCCGCCCCGGTCCACAAAGGCCGGATCATGAAGGACCCGAAACATCTCGCGCCGGGCTGGGTCGGCTGGAACTTCAACAAGTCGTTAGGTAAACCTACCCGAGTCCTGAACGACGCCGCCATGCAAGCGCTCGGGAGTTATCGCGGCGGCCGGATGCTCTTCCTGGGTCTCGGCACCGGATTAGGCTCCGCGTTAGTGTGGGCGAAGAACCTCATGCCACTCGAGCTAGGCGACCTGCCTTACGAAGGCGGCATCATAGAAGACGTGTTAGGCAAGCCCGGCCTGGAGCGGCTAGGCAAGAAAGAATGGATGCGTCACGTCCTCTTCTGTCTGGCGCAACTGAAGCTCTCCTTCATCGCCGATTACATTGTCCTGGGCGGCGGCAACGCCAAGCAATTCGTAACCTTACCCAAAGGCGTCGAGCCCGGCCACAACCGCAACGCCTACCAAGGCGGCCTTCGCATGTGGGAAACCGATCCCAAGACGCGCCGTCCCAAGTGGAATGTGATCTGATTCGGAAGTCAGAGGTCGGAAGTCGGAGGTCGGCGCGCTCCCCGACAATAGCCCAGCGCTTCAGCGCTGGGGATAACGGTTCGTGATCTTCCAAAGAGTCCCGGCAGGGACGAAAGAAACCTGCCCTCCGCCCTCTGCCTGCCACGCCGTAGCCTCGGCGTAGGCGGGTCCTCCGTTTCCCGTTGCCGGCCGCGCCCCGATCCGCTATACTTCGAAGGATGCACCCTCCCATTCCGTCTTACCCCAATTCCGAGTTAGACGAAACTTTTTCGTCTAATTCTCGTTAGATGCTAAAGCTTCTCGGCCTCATTATTTCCAGCACAGGAACCGTGCTTTTCATGAGCGGCTGTATGTCGTGCAGCCAATATCTACAGAATACGCGCTACATCATGCCAGAGACTGGGGAACAGCTGTTTTGCACGCACCACCGCATCCCGCTTCTCACCGTCACGGGTTTCACTGAACCGCGATTTGCGCATGTGGATGGTTTCCAGCGCAATGAAATGACAAGAGAAGCATTTCGGCAGTACGAAGGAACGGTGTTCGCATGCAACCCCAACTGTGTTCAACCGCATTACTCATTGCAGCGGCGCGGCCCCTTTGCGGCGCCTACCTCGATCACTTATTGTCCGAGGTGTGAGCAGGCAGTCGATGCGTTCCGGAACGCATCTAACCAGCCGATGCAGCGAACGTCTACCCGTCGTTCGCCTGGGAATTCCCATGACTAAACCATTCAATATCCGATCGAAGCTCGCCCTTGGCAGGCGTCGCTGATCTTATTCTCGTTAGATGCTAGCACGCGCTGCCATCCTCGCTGTCGCCGCCCTCCTGACCGTGGCACCCTGTCACGCGGAAAAGTCGACCGTCCAAGACGGATCGACCAAGGAAAGAGCCATACCTCTAAAGCAGCGCGGACCGAAAGCAATCGAAGAGGAGATGGCGTGGATGATGAAGGTGTTCCATTACACTCCTCTGCTCGCCACACGCGATGTTATGGTTGACGCCGTCCGCAGAGCGAAGGCAACGAAGAAGGCTGTCCACGCTCCTACGCCTTGGCAGCACGCCACGCTTGAGCACGCAGGGCAGTGGTGTAGCTACTGGATGGTTAGGACACCGCGCGGCAAACGGCACATTTATTTCGATACCGGCATTTCCACCAACACCCCTGGAGAAGTGGAGCGGCAGGAGTCGTCTCGCGCCCAGTACATGGAGCAGATGATGCAGTCACTGAAACTCGAATAGACATCTAACCAAGAGTTCGTCCAGCTTGCAGCCGCGCGCACCGTCGGACGCGGTCGCTGATCTTGTGTCTCCTTAGACCTATGCGCTTCCAAATTATCGCTTCGCTTGTTGCGTTTCTCGCGAGCTGCACCATCGCTCCCGGTTCGCCGGAGGATCGCAGTGTCGTCACCTACTACGATCGCAACCGTGACGGTATTGCGGATTACGAGCTGCATCAGGTTCCAGGGACAACCTATTGGACATGGGCATTGATCGATTCAAAGTTCACCGGCCGGTACGACGTCAGACTGAAGCTGGCATACCCATTCGACCGCGAGCGGGTGAATCTTCCGGTTCCGCGGCACGTAAAGGTTATATCGGGAATGCCTCCGTACCCCGCCGACCAACGCTTCAATCCTCCGATGCCGGCTCGATAAATGAAGGTTTAGATCACCAATAGTCTAACCAGGCGACATTCCATGAAGTTTCACACTCAATCCGCAGCGACACGCGCCCTCGCCAGCAGTCGCTGATCTTGTGTCTCGTTAGGCCCATCTCCATCGGTCGTGAAAAGCTAGTTGCGTTGGAGCAAATGGGAAGCTCTGATATTGAGATGAGCGGGCAGCGTTCAGCGCAGGACTTTGCCGGGCGCGTTGTCATCGTCACCGGCGCCTGGCGCGGTCTCGGGCGGGCCGCGGCGGAGCGTTTCCACGAACGCGGCGCTGCGGTGGCAGTGAATGTGCGTGACCGCGCACGTGCCGAAAGTCTCGCCGCGTCGATCGGCGAACGCACGCTAGCTGTACCGGGTGACATCGCCGCGCCCGGTGCGGCGGAGGAGATCGTGCGAATGACACTTGAGCGCTTTGGCCGCGTCGACGTTATCGTTAACAACGCCGCGCTCGCGCGCTCCACGCGGTTTCCTGATCTGACTGCGGAGGAATGGCGCACCGCACTTGAGGTCAATCTCACCGCGCCATTCCTGCTCACGAAGGCGGCACTTCCGGCGATGCAGGCGCAGCGCTACGGCCGCATTATTAATATCTCCTCGTCCGCCGGCCGAATGGTCAGCACCCTGGGCGGCGCGCACTACACCGCATCAAAGGCGGGCCTGCTCGGACTCACGCGCGCCGCAGCGAAGGAACTCGGCAAGTTCGGGATTACCGTGAACGCCGTCTGCCCCGGGATGATTGACACGGAGCTGACGCGCGAGCACGCCAACGACGAAACGCTGCAACGCCTCGCAGCAAGTTACCCGATCCCGCGCATCGGCACCGCACGCGAAGTCGCCGACTTGATTTGCTTCGCTGCCTCGGAGGCCGCCGGCTACATCACCGGCGCATCATTCGATATCAACGGTGGCGACTTGATGATGTGATGAAAGAGAGCACGCGCCTCCTTCTCGCTCTCGTCGCCGCGATCCTCCTCGGCGTCCTCATCGCGGCATCGCATAACGCCTCACTAATCCGCGCCGCCGACGCGATCGCGCCGATCGGCACGCTCTGGATCAACGGCATTCGCATGACAGTAATCCCTCTCGTCGTTTCGCTGCTGATCACCGGAGTCGCATCGGTGTCGGACATCAAGTCGATCGGCCGGCTCGGCGGACGGACGCTCGCTACTTTTGTGCTGCTTCTCATTGGAGTCGCGACCATCGCCATTCCGGTCGCGCTGGCGATGTTCGCGCTCCTTCCGCCTCACAGTGCCCTGGAACTCCCAGCCGGCGCGGTCGAAGCGGCGAATCAAATCTCTACGGAAGGACAGGCGCAGACGTTCTCGGCGTGGCTTGTCTCGCTCCTCCCGGCGAACCCGATCGCCGCCGCCGCGAGTGGGGCGATGATGCCACTGATCCTTTTCACGCTGCTCCTCGCGCTGGCAATTGCGCGGTCCCCCGAGGCATCGCGTCAGACGCTGACGCGCTTCTTCCGCGCTCTGAGCGACGCGATGCTCATCCTCGTCCGCTGGATCATCCTCGCTGCGCCGCTCGGCGTATTCGCGCTCGTCCTTCCACTGGCCGTCCATGCCGGCGCCACGCTGGCGGGCGCGATCGGCTTTTATGTCGCTGCCTACTCGGCCGCGAGCATCGCCGTAACGCTGCTGCTCTACCCCGTTGTGGCAATCGCAGGCCGGATCCCGCTGCGCCGCTTCGCGCGTGCCGCCTTGCCGCCGCAGCTCATTGCCTTCAGCTCGAGCTCGTCGATCGCGTCGCTGCCGGCGCTCGTCGAGACGGCCGAGAAGAACTTGCAATTGCCCGAGCGGGTCACCGGATTTGTCCTGCCTCTTGCCGTCTCCACGTTCAAGATTGCAGCGCCGGTGTCATGGACGATCGGCGCGCTCTTTGTCGGCTGGTTCTACGGCGTGCCGCTCCACGCCGACAGCGTAGCGACGATCGCTTTCGCTGCAGTGTTCCTTGCGTTCGCCGTGCCGGGCATTCCGCGCGGCGCGTTCATCATGCTGACACCACTCTTTCTTGCCATCGGTCTGCCGACCCAGGGAATCGGGATCCTGATCGCAGTCGACGCGCTCCCCGATGTCTTCGCCACGGTGCTGAACACAACTGGCCATCTTGTTGCAGCCGCGCTCGTCGCGCGAAGCTGTGATGACCGCGTCGACCCGGCTCCGCTCGGATCTGCTGATCTTGTGTGATCCGTGATGCGGACGAAGGATCTCTGACCTCCCCGACTTTCCACTTTCCCTTCCCCTGGCCTCCGCGCGCCCCGCCTCGTTCCCAAGTTGCACTTGGGAATGCCATTGTCTTGGAAGCTGTGCTTCCTCTGTCCTCTGTCCTCTGACTTCTGTGCTTGCCTAGACCGCCTGCAACTCGCGCACATGCGAGATGTCTCGGCGCGAGACAGGACGAAGCTGATTGTTCGCGACGGTTGCCACCGCCACGGTGTGACCATCCAGGGTCATGAATTCCACTTCATAGGCCGCTCCGCCTTTGTGGACGTGGACGACGGTGCCGACATCACCCGACTTGAGTTTTTCGTCGGGTAAATCGGCCGTCAGGACCACGCAATCATGTTCTTTGATCTTCATTCGTCCTCCAAAGGGTATGCGGTAATCAGACGAGGCGCAATCTCGCCGTCATCCATCTGCCACACACTGCGCACCAGCGGGCGGCGGCCATTCGGACAATTGAGTTTTCCTTCCACCTCATAGCGCGGACCGAAACCCGTCTTGCGCGTTCTCTTCAGTTCATGCTTCTGCCCGTGTTCGAGCAAAGCCTGCGCCAATTGCTCCCATGCCTCCCGGCGAAAGCCAAAATGCGTGAAGAAGCGTGCCTTACTCGCGCCGAAGCGATGTGCCACGTTGAGCAAATACCCCTCGATCTTTGCGCGCTCGACCACCGCTGCTTCGGCATTGGGCAATTTCATTCAGGCCTGCGGTCCACCGGAACAAAAGTTCCCAATTCGCTCAATGCAAATCCGCTGTCGCGCTAGCGAATTTCGTCGTTCAACATCTGGCTGCGATCTTTCCGACCTCTGACCTCCGCCTGCCACGCCGTAGCCTCGGAGTAGTCGGGCCTGCCACGCCGTAGCCTTGGCGTAGGCGGGTCCTCCATCCCCCCATTTCCGCATTGCCGGCCGCGCCCCGATCCGCTATCCTGCGACGGATGCACCCTCCCATTCCGCCCTACCCCAATTCCGAGTTAGACGAAACTTTTCCGTTTAATTCTCGCTAGGCCTTAAGCCACATGTCTCCTCAACTCCAGATCGCTCTCCTCGCTGCGGTTTCTGCAGTGGTGGGCACACTGATGGGCGGTTTGATTTCTTACCTTACCAACAAGAATCTTAATCGACACAAGTGGGAGTTAGAACAAACAGAGAGGCTAGCCGCATCACGAGAGCAGCTCTACGGCGAATTCTTAGCAGAGTCAGGCAGGCTTCTACTTTCAGCGATCGACCAGAAGGCCGCCGATGTCGCAGGGTTCTCAGTGCATTTCTCGCTGTTAGCGCGCGTTCGTCTTGTCGCGAGTCCAGGCGTCATCAAGGCTGCCGAAAAACTCGCAAAGGATGTTGCGGATGCTCACGCAAAGGAACCGAAGGAGGAAGATGAGTCGAAAGCGGCACCTCCGTATCAATCCTTCATCGATGCGGCTCGACACGAACTTGAAGAACTCCGACGAAAAACCTAGCCATGCGATGCAGTGAACTTACGAAAGCATTCGCGAGCAGGCTGGCTGGCAGCCTTGCTTCTTCGCTTTCTATGAAATTCCACTCCCAATCCGCAACGATGCGCCACCCACGCCCGCATCGCTACGCGAAGCATTCCGCGCAGCCCGCCATCCGTCGCTGGTCTCATTCTCGTTAGGCCGGAGCTACGTCTTGCAAAGGTAATGCAAAGGTCAATATATGAGTGAAAGTAAATCGTTTTCATGGCAAACCGTAATGGCAATTGCCGGACTCGCCGTCTCACTGTTCGGCAATTGGATTCAGTATCAATCGCTCGCTGCAAAGAAAACCGAACTGCAACAGTCTCAGGAGAAGTTGGATGCAGCATCGAACGAAATCCGCCTACGCGAGGCGAGTCGAACTAGAAAGAGAGGCGAACTGGAAGCGAGGCTGCACGAAGTCGATCAGCAGATTGAGACGATGGAGATGGAGAAGCGTAGAGGTGGCGCAGGGCTTATGTTCGCGCCAGCCGATCAGAAGGCGGCTGCCATGCAGATCATAAAAGACGCGGAGGAAAATGAAAAAACGCTCGAGGCAGAAAAGAAGAAACTACAAGACAAGATCGATGCGCTACCAACCGACTGATGCTCGCGCGGTCGCTGATCTTGTGTCTCGTTAGATGACTGCCCCATGATGGAAGAAATCACATCGCTTCTTTTAGACGCCATCAAAGCGGTTCTTGCCGGCGGACGGCGCATCCGGCTTGTTTTCTTCGGTGGGTTCACATTAATCCTTATTGCGATTGGCCTTGCGGCGTTTGCCGAGTTTTATGGCCTGCAAAAAAGTTGGCAGCAACCGCTGGCAGCTGGACTGGCAATCGTTGGGACGATGTGCATTTTAGGGATTGGGGCTTATCGACGGGCATTGGCGAGCACCGCACGAGAAAAGGTAATCGAAGCAGTCGAGGAAAGAGCCCGGAAGCACCCGAATGAGCCCCAGGCTGCTTGGGATCTCGCGCGAGTCAAGCTTGAGAGTTATTTGAATCGCAATCTAAGACAGGTGCAGTGGATTTTCGTTTTGACACTGATAGTCATGATAGCCGGCTTCGTCATTATTGGATACGGGGTCATTCACGTTTACCAGTCACCAGAAAGCTTCAAGCCGTCTATTGTTGTGACGGTTTCCGGTGTTCTCATCGAGTTCATCGCCGCCACATTCTTACTGATTTATAGGTCCACAATGGAGCAGGCTCGTTCGTATGTTACCATGCTGGAGAAGATCAACGCCGTCGGCATGTCCATTCAGATACTTGACACCATGAAGTCTCCAGACACAGACAAGTTTCGAGCGCAGCTTGCTATGGAGTTGCTGTCTCTTTACGGAATGCGGAAAGCACCGAAGAAGGCGCAAGATGAGGACACCTAGCCAGACGATGCAGCAGTGATGGTCCCTACAGCGGCGACGTGGTAAAAACCTAATCCGGCAGCCTTCCATAGAAACAACATGAGTGACGCGAGTGCCGTGATTAACAACGAAGCTAATAACACAAAGCAGAAGCATTGGGCGACCTGGATTCTAGATATTGTTGTGGCGATAGGAGCGATTTCTCAGATTGGCATAGGCGTTGTATTGATCTATCAGTTAAAGGCATACGAGGCTTCCAACAGCCTCACAAGAGATGCTCTTGCCCTTACGCGGAAAACCGTGGACGCCGCAAACACCCCTTGGATAGACGCTAATATCAGTGCAGTAACTTCCCGTTCGGGCGACCGTTTCGATGCGGAGAATGATTTGCCTCCGGTAAATGGTGTTCTGGGAATTACCGACAGCAAGGGCCGAGTATTTAAGAATACGATTGAAGTTAGTTATTCGCTGCAAAACCATTCGGAGTCGGCTACTCCGCGAATTTATTCCGAGTGTTTTTTGACCAACATCAGAGGCGCGTTTGACCGGGAGCTGGACGATACCAATGATCGTGCGTTGATGCCGCATCAAACAGTGAATCTGCGCGCCAGTTTTTTGACGGCAAATGGCGATCCGAAAGCAGTCGTGAATCAAATTAACGATGCGAAGATAGGTATCAGGGTATATGTGCTTTTCTACAACACTATGGGAAAGAAGAGCAGCGTCGTAGAGACCTTTTACAAAATCGAAGGTAAGTTTGTTGTCACGAACACTGAGTTTGATCCGCCCGAAACTGAAATCAAAAAATGGACGGAAGAGGCGATTTACCCGGCACCTAAAACGCCATGAACTATGCCAGCGAACGGCTGGCAGCATCGAGAATTAGAAAGTAGAAAACAGATTTCTCGTTCCTGTGACCTGGACACAAGTTTATGATCCTCTCGGGCATTGGTGGCTTTCGACGCTGCTGGCCGCCTTGCCGATCGTTGTCCTCTTAGGGCTGTTGGCGGGGTTGAAGGTGCGGCCACACCTTTGTGCTATCGCGGGGGCGGCGACCGCCGTGCTCGTGGCCATCATCGTTTTCCAGATGCCGGCCGTTCTCGCAGTCAGCAGTTTCTTTTACGGCGCGGCTTTCGGTCTGCTCAAAATCGTCTGGATCGTGATTGCGGCGGTGTTTCTCTACGACATTTCGGTCGAGACCGGCCAGTTCGAAATCATGAAGCAGTCGGTCGCGGCCATCACGCCGGACCGGCGTTTGCAGCTCTTGCTCGTGGCGTTCTGCTTCGGCGCGTTCATTGAAGGTTGCGCCGGGTTCGGCGCGCCGGTGGCCATCGCCGGCGCATTCATGATCGGACTTGGTTTCAAGCCGTTCCAGGCCGCGGCCCTCAATTTGATTGCCAACACTTCGCCGGTGGCCTGGGGCGCCATCGGCACGCCAGTGCACACCCTGGCGGCTGTCACCGCGCTGAACGAGAGCGATCTCAACGCGATGATTGGGCGCATCCTTCCGATCACCGCCGTGGTCGTTCCCATCTGGCTCGTGCGGTCGATGGTAAGCTGGAAGGAAACACTCCAGGTCTTTCCCGCGATCCTGGTCGTCGGGGGTTCTTTCGCCGCGACGCAATGGTTCTGGTCCAATCATATGGACAGTAACCTCGTGGATATTTCCGCGGGAATAGTGTCGCTCGTCGTGACGATGCTTTTTCTGCGCGTCTGGCAACCGAAAAAAATATGGCGGTTCCCCGACGAGGCCGCCGTGAGTGAATCCTCCGCGACAAGCTCCGGCGAACGTTACTCCGCCGGACAAACCGCAAAGGCGTGGATGCCTTTCCTGATCCTGTCGATCTTCGTTCTGTGCTGGGGACTTCCCTCGATTAAGAACGCCCTGAACCAAGCCACGACTCCTTCGTTCAAAGTAGTAATGGCCGATGGCAAGGCGCGCCCCGGTCCAGCCGGCTGGGACTGGCCCGGGCTCCACGGAAAAGTTTCGCGCACGGCCCCTGTCGTCGCCAAGCCAACACCTGAAGCCGCCCGCTTCGATTTCAACTGGCTGACTGCTACGGGCACTGGCTGTTTCCTGGCCGCCATCCTTGCCGGACTTCTTCTCAGGCTCAGTTTCAGCCGGATGTTCGGCATCTTGGGCAAAACTCTCGTGCGATTGCGATTCGCCATCATCGCGATGACTTGCATGCTTGGGATAGGTTACGTGACGCGCTACTCGGGCATGGACGCCGTGTTAGGGCTGGCCTTCACGCGGACTGGCTGGCTCTTTCCGTTCTTCGGCGCTTACATCGGATGGCTCGGCGTCGCGCTGACCGGCAGCGACACTTCGTCGAACGCTCTCTTTGGAAATCTGCAAAGAATCACCGCGCAGCAGCTCCATCTTAGTCCTATCCTCATGTGCGCCACGAATAGCGCCGGGGGCGTGATGGGCAAGATGGTTGACGCGCAATCCATTTGCATTGCCACGGCCGCCACCAATCAAGTAGGGAACGAAGGCTCCATTTTCCGCTTCCTGTTCTGGCACTCCGTGGCGCTTGCGGCCATCGTCGGGATTATCGTGATGTTGTATGCCTACGTTTTTCCGCAATACATTCCCAATGGATTGAACTTCATCCGCTAATGGCGGTGGGGTTATGAGGTCGCGTCTAAATATTTTGACAATCGCTAGACGTTGTTGGCAATTGCGACCTCTGGCGTTAGATACAATCTCACGGCATTCGTTATTAAGTTAGTTTATGTCGGCTTCTACTCACACTCGGATCATTCGCGGGAGTGGAATCCTGCTTATTCTGCTCGGCATTGTGCACCTGGTGGCGACGCCCCACATCTCCAGCTTGATTCGGCATTCTGCCTCAGTTGAAGCGGCCAACGAGCTTATACCTCCCATGCTGCTAAATCACGTGCTTGTGGGAGTGCTGCTCTTCCCGCTTGGCTGGCTAATGCTTTATGCGGCGCCGCATTCGGCGGCTGGCATGCCATGGGCGAAAATGGTCGTACGCACTACAGCAGTCACGGTTGCGACGCTCCCCGTGACATTGCTTGCCTTGATGGGCTTCCGCTATTTTGACGCGCCGCTCTTCGTCCTGGGCGCTGCCCTGGTTTCAGCCGCGGCCGTGGCGTTGTTACTTGTAGCATTCAGCAAGCCGCGAACCTAAATGCAACCTGAAGCGAACCCGGAAGGACGCGATAGTGGGTTGCTTCACCTCCTACGCGGAGTCGCCCTGGTCGCGGTGGTGGCTGGGGCCGTGGGCTCGCTCGGCTTGATGCTCCGTGCGGGTCATCCGCCCCTTTTCCTGCGAGTTCTTTTCGCAATCTGGGTGCTCTCGCCGTTCGTAGCTCTCCTAGTGGCCAATGTAGTTTCGAAGCGTTGGTCGTTTATTACCCGGGCGACACTTTATAGCGTGATCCTGTTTCTGACGGTGGGCTCTTTGGCCATTTACGGGAATGTTGCTTTTGGGCCACCGCGGCCGAAGCCCGCTTTCGTGTTCCTTGTCGTTCCCCTGGGGTCATGGCTGCTTATGACGATAGCTGTCTCGATAGCCGCGTTCGTGGCGCGTAAACGCCGGAATGATCCACTGAACACAACAATGAGATGAAACCAAAAACGCCAAAAAACACCGACGATTACCTCGCTACATTAAGCGCTGACAAGCGAAGCGCGCTGGAAAAGCTGCGAAAAGCGATCAAGTCCGCCGCGCCCAAGGCGGAAGAGTGCATCAGCTACGGACTCCCCGCTTTCCGTCTGAACGGAAAGTTCCTGGTGGCCTATGGCGCCGCCGCGAAGCATTGCGCCTTTTATGCCGGTTCCGTTGTGGAAACTCTCAAGGCCGAACTAAAGAGCTACGACATCAGCAAGGGCACGATCCGCTTCCCAGCGGACAGTCCTCTGCCGGCTAAGCTAGTGCGGAAGCTAGTAAAGACTCGGATCGAGCAGAGGAGGTCAGAAGCCTGAGGCCAGAGGTCAGACGAGCGAAGGCCTGACGCCAATGAAGTATATCGTCGTTGAAACATTTCGGCCGGGATCTAAGGCGCTGGTCTATGAGCGATTCCGGCAGAAGGGGAGAATGCTGCCGGATGGTCTGCGCTACATCGATAGCTGGCTCGAGAAGGATGGAGACCGTTGCTTCCAGCTCATGGAAACCGATTCACCCGATCTTTTCGAAAAGTGGATAGCATCGTGGAGCGATCTCGTTTCCTTCGAGGTGATCGAACTGGAAAGGCCCATCTCATAAGGTGGCCTTGTAGCCACGGCCCTGTGGGCCGTCACCAATGCGACGCAGTGTAATCCGTGGTTTTACCCGCGATCCACCTAGCTACTCAATCTCGATCTTTTTCGGATCAACCGCGGGCGCCGGATATTTCGGCTTCATCTTCTCGAGGGCCGCCACCACCGTCTCGAGCATAACGAGATTGCGCATCCATTTGCGATCGGCGGGAACGATCCACCAAGGCGCGTGCGCGGTCGTGCAACTGTTGATCACATCTTCATAGGCGTTCTGGTAATCATCCCAAACCTTCCGCTCCGCGAGATCGCCCGGATTGAATTTCCAAAGTTTGTCCGGTTCCTTCAGCCGAGCTTCCAGCCGGCATTTTTGTTCCTCTTTCGAAATGTGCAGGAAGAACTTCAGGATCGTGACGCCGTTGTGGCTCAATAATTTTTCGAACGCGTTGATGTCTTCGCAACGGCGGCGCCAGACCTCCTTCGTGATTTCGCCGTGCACCAGAGGCACCAGAACGTCTTCGTAATGCGATCGGTTCCACAGCCCGATCGCGCCCTTCCGCGGCGCAGCCCGGTGCACGCGCCAAAGAAAATCGTGGTCGCGTTCTTCCGCGGTGGGATACTTGAAGTTCGTCAATTGCACGCCATTCGGGTCGAGCCCCAGGCAAAGATTCTTGATCGCGCCATCCTTGCCGCCGGTGTCCATCGCCTGGATCACGATGAGCAGGCTCCGTTGATGCTCCGCGTAAAGCGCTTCCTGCAATTTCGCTAGGCGCGCCCGCAATCCATCTATCTTTTCGGCCGCGTCCGTCTTGGAATATCCCGCCGTCGCCGCCGGGTCGACCTTCGCCAGACGGATTTCCTCCCCCGGCCTAACGAGCACAATGCCCTCCTCGTGCGGCGCTGGTTTGCGGGATTTTTTCTTCTTCTCGGTCAAAGCGGTTCCACGCTATCGGCGGCAGCCCGAGGCCGCAACGCTTTTGGCCCGCCCCGGCGGTTGCTTCTTTAATTGCGAAACTTCATCTTACCCCGGTGAAACTTTATCTTCTTCGTCACGGAAAGGCCGATTGGCCGAATTGGGACAAGCCCGACGACGACCGGCCGCTTACCGACGAGGGCAGGAAGCAGCTCGCCGCGGTCGCGAAGATGCTGGCGCGCCTCGAGATTGCGCCGGTCATCCTGACGAGCCCGCTCCCGCGTGCGAGTCAGACCGCCGAAATTGCCGGCAAACATTTGCGCGAGAAAATTCGCGTCGAACCGCTGCTCCGGCCCGGCTTCGACGCCGGCAAACTGAAAAAAATCCTCCAGGATTTTTCCGGCGATAGCCTGATGATTGTCGGACACGAGCCCGACTTCACCCGCACCATTTTCCAATTGACTGGCGGCAACACGAAACTCCCGAAAGCCGGCGTGGCGCTTGTCGACCTGGACATCTCATCCATGAAAGGCGAACTGCGCTGGCTCGTCCCGCCGAAATTTGCCAAAGAATAATTCCAGCCGGCGATCTCTCTCTTTCCGTAATTGGGCGTTGGACGTTGAGTGTTGGACGTTGGACGTTTTCCCCTTTCGAGCCATGGAATTGAAATCGTCATTTATCCCCACGCGCTTCCTCGCTCTCCTCGCCTGCTTCCTTCCGGCAACCATCCTTTGCGAAACCAAGCCCGCGCCAAACGACCGCCACGTCGTCGTGCTCGTCTGGGATGGCATGCGCCCCGATTTCGTCACGGAGCGCAACACGCCGGCGCTTTGGAAACTCGCGCGCGAAGGCGTGACCTTCCGCCATCATCACTCCGTCTATCCCACCGCGACGAACGTGAACGGCGCGGCCATCGCGACAGGCGCCTACCCGAATCACAACAGCCTGCTCGCCAACCGCGAATACCGGCCGCTGATCAATCCGCGCAAAGCGATCGAAAATGGCGAGCCCGACGTCATCAAGAAAGGCGATGAAACCAGCGGCGGAAAATATCTCGCGTTGCCGACCGTCGCCGAAATCCTTCGTGCCGCCGATCGGCCCGCCGCGATCGCCGGGACCAAGTCCGTCGCGTTTCTTCACGACCGTCACGCCGAATGGGCCACCGCCACTTCAAAGAAATCGCTCACGATTTTCGCGGCCGCGCCGATGCCGGCAAGTCTGCGCAACGAGATGGAAGAATTGCTCGGGCCCTTTCTCAAAGAGCCGGCACATTCGGGCGCAGACCGCAACGCCTTCGCCACCAGCGCGCTCACCGAAATTTTGTGGCGGGCGGATCTCCCGGCGTTTTCGCTCTTGTGGCTGAGCGAACCCGATCTCACTCAGCACGAGACTTCGCCCGGCTCCGAGGCCTCGCTGGCAGCCGTGCGGAGCTCCGATCGCAATCTCGCCACGGTGCTCGACGTCCTCGCGAAGAAAAAAGCGCGCGCGAACACCGACATCCTCGTGGTTTCCGATCACGGCTTTTCCACGATCGGGCGCTCGATTGATTTTCCCGCCGTCCTGCGCGCGGCCAGTTTCGACGCGGTAACTGAATTCGAGAGCGCGCCCAAAGCCGGCCAGGTCATGATCGTGGGAAATGGCGGCTCGATTCTTTTCTACGTGGTCGAACACGAGCAGGCCGTCGTCACTCGATTAGTCGAGTGGCTTCAGCACTCCGATTTCGCCGGCGTGATTTTCGCACGGGAAAAATTCGAAGGCACATTCCCGCTCGAATCCGTTCACGCGAACACGGCGGACGCGCCCGATGTGCTGGTCGCATTGCGCTGGAACAATAAAGCGAATCGCTTCGGCATCGCCGGCGAAATCACGACAGATTCCGCGCGGCCCGCCGGTGAAGGCAGCCACGCCTCGCTGAGTGAGTTCGACGTCCATAACACGTTGATCGCCGCCGGGCCCGATTTTCGCCGCGACTTCGCCAGCGATCTTCCAAGCGCGAATGTCGATATCGCTCCGACGGTTCTGCGCCTGCTCGCTGTGAACGCGCCCGGGAAATTCGACGGTCGTGTTTTATCCGAAGCGATGAATGCCGAGTCCGCTCCATCGGCGACGAAAACGGAAACCGTGGAAGCAACGCGCAAATTTCCCGCCGGCGAATGGCGCCAACATCTGCGGCTGTCGCATGTCGGAGACTTCACCTACATCGACGAAGGAAACGGCTCGTTCGATTCCAAGTAGTGAATTGTGGTTGAGCGCGCCGCCGCCCTGTGGGCGGCGCGAGTATCGCGTCGGCTACGACTGCGCTTCGCACAGCGAAGCGGCTACAGCGCTCAGCTAGAAAAACGCGAACTCAATTCTTGGGCGAATTATATTTCGGCTCGCGCACTTGTTTGCGAAGCGCCGCGAAGATTTTCCGGATCCCGATCTGGCTGCCGACGTTCTTGATGAATCCGGGAATCGCCGAACCGCTGTCGGTGTAAATCGTGTAAGTTGCCCGCGTTGTCTGCGGACCCGTCGGCTCGAGCAACCAACTGCCTTCACACAAACTCACGCGCACCACGCCGTGCTTTTCCGGCGGCCCGTTCGCGTTCTCGGTTTCCCAGCGGCTGAGGTAACTTGTTCCTCCCTCGACCGCCTTCGAGCTCACGCGCACCCGCAGGGTGTAATCGCGATCGCTCACAAATGGCGCGGTTATTCTTTGGTAGGTCAGCACGGAATCGCTCTCGCGTTTCAAGACCCGGCATTCCGCGGTGTACGGCATGAAACTCATGTACGATTCCACATCGTCGATGACCGCATGGACCACTTCCGTGCTCGCGGCGATTTCCCCGATGGCCTTGGATTCATAATGACCCGGGCCGGACCGTGGACGCCGATAAAGCGTGACGTTGTCGTTTCCCGAAATGAATTTCCAATCGCCCAAAGGCGTGTCGGGCTCCGCGGCCGGAAGATTCGTGCAAACCCAGCAGCTCGCCAGGGCCAGAAGAAGGCGAAGCAATTTCACGTCGCGGTCGTGCCGGTGGGGACGATGCCCGCGCGTTCCACCATCAGGATGACTGTTTTCTCGGGCGCACGCGGACGATGCATGACGCCTTTCGGAATGACGACGCCCTTGCCCGGTGTCAGATCGATCGTGCGATCCGGGAGATCGATCAGAAAATGGCCGCTCACGACGTAGAAGAACTCGTCCTCCTTCTCGTGCTTGTGCCAGTGATATTCCCCCTGCACGACGCCGAGCCGCACGACCGATTCGTCCACCTGGCAAAGCGTCTGGTTGTACCAAGGATGCGTGCAGGCAGCGACCAGCCCCGGCACATCGATCACTTCAAGCGCCGGATGCAAGACATTGAGATGCGTCTCGTAGGGATAATCGGATGCCGTCTCGGATTTTTCGCCGTTCATATCGCTTCCGCTCCTGCTCACTTTTTGATTTCGAGATAAGTGCGCGTCCGCACTTTCTGCGTGCCGGGGATGAACTCTTCGATTCGCATTTGTTTCAAGAACCAGCGGCCCTCGATCTTTTGCGCGGAGACGACCCTGAAACGTTTGGCCAGTTGCCCGCTCCAATCGAACGCATCCATCCGCATGAGCGCGCCGCCCTCTTTGTCCACCCAGAGATAAATATTCGAATAGGCCGATTGCCGCGACGGCGCCTTCAATTCCAGTTTCCAGCAATTGCGCATCTCGATCGAGTTCTCGCCGCCGACGCGCGCATTCGGCCAGTAAAGAAATTTCATCGCGAGATCTTCGTAGGTCACACCGGTGCCGCGCACTTTCTTGTCGAACTGCGCCGGCGAAATTTTCTCGACCCCGGCGCGGGTCACTTCCTCGAGGCGCGAATCGTTGTCGCCCAAGCGCAATTGCAGCGCCTCGTCTGGATTCGAGAAGCTGTAGCGAATGACCGGCCCGTTCTGGCTGAGACGGAACGGAATCACTTTTTCGTCCTCGCGCAGTTGTCCGTTGAGATCGGTTTGCTGTTGGGCCCGTTGCAGGCGGACCGACTCCAGGATTTCCTTCGCGGACGGCGGCGGCGCTGCCGCGGTGAGCGCGAGCGCCACAAGACCGGAAAGCAAGATCAGCGTGATTTGTTTCTGCATAACAGGAAGCGTTAGGTAAGCTTACAACTTTCCGGCATGGATCAGGCGATTTTTCATCTCATCAACGAACGATGGACGAGTCCCGCGCTCGACTTGTTCATGGCCGCGATCAGCAACGTGGAAATCTGGAAGCCGCTTCTCATCGCGCTCGGGGTGTATGCGCTCATTTTCATGGGATTCAAGGGGCGCGCCTTTGTTTTTTGCCTGGTGGTGACGCTGCTCATTTCGGAGCAAGCGCTCGTCCGGCCGTTGAAGAGCGCGATCGAGCGGCGGCGTCCCAAGCAGGTGCAAACCGTGCGGATGGTGCAACTGGAACGGACGCATCCGGAGTTTTTGACGCTCTTCCGGAAACCGACCATTCGTTATTCCGACCAGACCGATCGCAGCAAATCCGGGCCGTCGTTTCCCTCCGGGCACGTGACGGATAACATGATCATCGGGACGATGTGTGCGCTTTTTTTCCGGCGCTGGGGCTGGCTCTATTTCATTCTCACCGCCGCCATCGCCTGGTCGCGAATGTATTTGGGAGCGCACTGGCCGAGTGACGTGATCGCGACTGCTTTCATGGCGGCGGCGGCGGCGCTCTTGATGATGGCGTTGCTGGAAGCGCTCTGGCGTTGGACCGCGCGGCGCTGGGCGCCCGGCCTTTACGCGCGTCATCCGCGCTTGCTCGGCGAGAATGTAACTCAGACTTCATGAGCAACACGCGCGCAGTCTGGTTTTTCATTCTTGGTCTCACCGCGATTCGTCTCGCGCTCCTGGGCACGAGCGATCTCGAGTTCGATGAAGCGCATTACTGGATGTGGTCGGAGCGCCTCGCACCCGCGTATTTCAGCAAGGGACCCGGAATCGCCTTCGCGATCCACGCCAGCACCGCGCTGTTCGGCGCGACGGAATTCGGCGTGCGCTTCTGGAGTCCAATTCTCGGCGCGGGCACAAGTCTGCTCGTTTATTATTTCACTCGCCGCCTTTTCAACGCGACGACCGCCTTCTGGGCCGTGCTCGCCATGAACGCGATCCCGCTCTGCAACGTCGGCAATTTACTCATGACGATCGATCCGCTCTCCGCTTTTTTTTGGATGGCGGCCCTCTACACCTTCTGGCTCGCCCTCGAGCGCAGCCCGAATTTTTCGTGGCTCTGGCCCGCGACGGGTCTGCTCGTCGGGCTCGGGTTTCTTTGCAAATACACCAACGCGTTCGAGCTGATCTCGATCGTGCTCGTGCTCGCGCTCGTCCCGCGGTTGCGCCGCGAATTCAAACGGCGCGGCCTCTATTTGCTCCTCGCGGCGTTTGCGCTCTGCACGCTTCCGCCCATCATCTGGAACTCGCAACATGCCTGGGCCACCATGGGCCATTTGCGCTCGCGCGGAGGCCTTGACGAAACGTCCGGCCTGCATCCCACCGAGACGCTCGGATTTCTCGCCGCGCATTTTCTTTTTTTCTCGCCGCTCCTCTTTCTCGGAATCGCCTGGGCGGTCGTGGCGAATTGGCGGCGCGCCCGGCAGCAGTTCAAGGTGCTTTATCTGGTCTGGTTCGGTCTGCCCGTCTTCGCGTTCTATTTCTTCCTCTCCTTCAACAAACAGGCGGCGCCGAACTGGGACGTGCTCGCGTTTGTCAGCCTCGGCATTCTGGCCAGCGCGTATTGGCAGGAACGCCTCGCGTCAAATGCACTCGTTAGGCTGACGGCGGCGGTCGCGATCCTCCTCGGTCTCGCCATGAGTGTCCTCGCGCTCGATACCGATATTCTCCGCAGCGCCGGTGTTCACTTTCCCCGGCGCGATCCGGCCGATCGCATGCGCGGCTGGAAATCGTCCGCGAGCGCGGTGGAGAATTTGCGCGCCGATCTCGAGAAAAAAATCGGCGAGCCGCTCTTCCTCATCGCCGATCAGCGCGACCGCGCTTCCGAGTTGTCCTTTTATCTTCGAAACAAAAGAGTGGAAGGCCCGGGCCATCCGCCCGTTTACATCGTCGAATCACAGGACATCGTGAATCAATTTTCCTTCTGGCCGCGCTACGATGAATTCGTCGAAGCGCCGCCCGATGCGCCGCGACCGGACGGAGAAGTTTACACCGAGGAAGGCGGCATCAATCCGTTCACGGGCCGGAGCGCGCTTTACATTCAAAGCGCGCGCACGGACCTTCTGCCGCACAACATCACCGCCGCGTTTCAATCCACCGAGAAAGTTGCGAGCATCGAAGTCCGCCGCTTCGGTGTTCCCATGCGGCAATGGCAAGTCTTCCTCTGCCGGAATTATCACACGCTCCCGTTATGAATCAGGGAAACGATTCGCCCGCGGTCTCGGTGGTCGTGCCGCTCTACAATGAAGAAGAGAACGTCCCGCTCCTCCAATCCGAGCTGACCCGCGCCCTGAGCGATCTCGATTACGAAATCGTTTTCGTCGATGACGGGTCGACGGATCGCACCGCCGACCAGATCGAGCCCGGACCGCGCATTGAGGTTCTGCGCTTCGAAAAAAACGCGGGCCAGAGTGCCGCGCTCTACGCCGGATTAAAAAACGCGCGCGGCGCGACGGCGGTGTTGATTGACGGCGATCTGCAAAACGATCCCGCCGATATTCCGAAGTTACTCGCCGAGATCGAGCGCGGCGCCGATCTCGTCTGCGGTTATCGCGCCGAACGCAAAGACACTCTTGTGAAGCGCGTCACCAGCCGCGTCGCAAATTTCGTCCGGAGCCGTTTCACGAAAGACGGCGTTCGTGACACCGGCTGCACCTTGAAAGCCATGCGCCGCGAATGCATCAGCGCGCTCATTCCCTTCAAAGGCATGCATCGCTTCATTCCCGCGCTCGTGAAAGGCGCCGGCTATCGCCTCGTCGAGATCCCGGTGAATCATCGCGCGCGCAAATTCGGCCAGAGCAAATACGGCCTCGGCAACCGCGCGCTCCGCGCCACTGTCGACATGTTCGGCGTCCGCTGGCTCCTCTCCCGCCAGCTCAATTACAAGTCGCGCGACAAGAAAACTTAGTCTGACCGGAGAGAGCTCAGTTGCTCCGGATGATGCTTCCGCCAATAGCGCACGGCTGCGCTGACGGCCATGAAGCTGGGGTCGGCGCATTCGTAATCGAGCGTTTCGTCTTCGGTGGCGCCAGCGGCTCGCAATTCTTCGGCGATATAGGCGGCGAAGGCTGGCGTCATTTGCGGTTCGTCGTGGCCGGCGCGAATGCGGTCGCGGAACCAGAGTGACCAGCGGCGCACACGTTCGTCGAGCGCATCGAGATGCACAGGGACTGGGCCTTTCACCAATCCGAAGTGCGGCAGAAAAAGTTTTGCGGGATTGAGCGCCCGGATTTTTGCGATCGATTCTAGCCACGACTCGATGTCGAGCTCGGGCGGAACGAAGGGAGGCGTAGGCGGGCCTCCGCCCAAACGCACCCCGGCGACGTCGCCGCCGAAAACGTTGTCGTCCCAGTGATAAACGTGGTGATGGCCGGCGTGCCCAGGCGTTGCGATCGCGCGCACTTCGAACGGAGCGACGCGGACGATATCGTTGTCCTGCAAAATTCTGACGCGCTCCTCGGGGACCGGTGCGAGCCGGCCCCAGAGTCTTTCCATGTCGTCGCCGTAGAGGCGCGTAGCGGAAGCGATGAGCTTCGCGGGATCGATAAGGTGCGGCGCGCCGCGCGGATGAACGTAAATCGTGGCGCCGAGTTCCGCGAATCGCCACGCGGCGCCGGCATGATCGAAATGGATGTGGCTGAGGAAGACATGGCGCACGTCTTCCGCGCTGAAATGAATCGTGCGGAGTTCCGTCGCGAGATTTTCGAAGGTCGACTCGGGCCCGGTATCGAAGAGGACCAAGCCTTCATCTGTCTCGAGCGCGGTGCTGGCGATGATGCCGGCGCGGCCGAGATGACGCGTGTCGAGAATGTGGATCACAGCTTCAAAGATTGAACGCTATGGGGAGCGCAGGCTGCCAGCCTGCAGTTTGCGGCAGCTTGCCGCAAACACCCAAAACGAAAATTATCCGAGACGCGTTGAAGATTCCGCCCGGCAGGCTGCCGGGCGGTGCAGGCTGGCAGCCTGCGCTCCCCATCACTTAATACCGCGCTGCGTGACGAGATAAACGGCGAAGCTGCCGAGCCAATGTCCGCCTTCGTAATGTTCGCCGGTCACAGCGGCGAGACCGGCGCGACGATGGGCTTCGGCGGCAGCGCTGAGCGCGGGGCGGCGCGTATCGTCGGCCGGAAGCGCTGAGAGAATGCCTTCGAGCATCCAGGCGCGGCTCAGGTTCAAGCCATCGAGGTGCGCGAGCTTCGGGTCGCTCGGGTCGGGTGAAACGACAACGGGAAGCCAGTTCGTGTTCGCCTTGGTTGGAATTTGCGGCATGAAGTCTTGCAACCACGCGGCGAACTCGGCGGGGGTAAGCACGCGGCGCATTACGTCTGCTTCACCGAGAACCGGCGAGAGAAAATCTTCGCCGGAAGGTTCGTAGGTGAGCGGGCAGTCTTTGTCGGCGAGGTAAAATTTGCGCGCTTGTTCGATGATGAGTTTGGCGAAGCTCTCGTTCCCGGCTGCGCGCGCGTAATCGAGCATGAGGCCGAGCCCGAACGCGGTTTGATCGTGCTCGCCGATGCGGACCGGATGCGAGAGCTTCGGTAACCAGGCGGTGAGCCGCTCGACAGCGGCGTCCTCGAGTGGACGCAAATTCGCCGACATCTCTTTCGCCTCGGGATCATCCCATGCGCGCAGCTCGGCGCAGAGTTGAAGCAGCCAGGCCAGACCGTACGGCCGCTCGAAACTGGATCGGCCTTTTTCGCGCAGATACGCGGCTTCCTGTTTCAGGTTATCGGCGGTGAGACTTTTGCGGAGCGCGGCGCGGGCCGGTTTGGCGAACGACGCATCGGGAAATGTGCGCACCAGCCGGGCGAGGAGCCAATGGCCGTGCACGGACGAGTGCCAGTCGTAGCAACCGTAGAAGGCGGGAGTCAATTTGCGCGGCGGCGCCACGTCGGCGTCGCTGTTCATGAAGTGGCTGATCTTGTTCGGATACTCCTTGTCGACGCAGGCGAGAGCGAGGCGCGCGAATCGTTCCGCCGCCGCCGCGTCGAATTTCGGAGGCGCCTCAGCCGCCGTGACCGCGACGGGCAGCAGCAACAGGAGAGCGGACAGGAAAGACTTCATCGTACTTTCAAATGGAGAGCACCGAAGAAAAAGGAGCCACAGATGAATGGAGCGAATGGGATGAGCGACATAGAAGGTAAAGCCGCGATGGGTAGCGGCGAGAGAGGCGGGAGCCGAACGAGTTTCAACACAGATTTCCTTCGAGCCAGCGTTAGGAACTGTTTAAGCCGGCATTGGCGGCGGCGTGTCGCGCAGTTTCGGACTGAATGGCACCGGTTCTCCACCGCGGCTGAGATAAAGGCGGTAGAGCTGCTTGTGCAGATGGGTCCACGCGAAATAGATCACCACGGTGGCGGCATACATGCCGACGCAGAAGAGAACCATGCCGACGATCGCGAGTGCAGTGCCGGCTACCAGGAGGAAAAGCGAAGCCAGAAAAATCTCCTTCCACATCAGGCTTACGAACCGTTTCACCCAGGCGAAATTAAATGACTTGGCAAAATCCTGTGTGATCGACGCCCGGATCTTGAGCGGCGTTATGAGCAACATCATGGCGAAGACAATGAGCATGATGAGAAACATCATCACCACCGGCATGACGACCGCGAAACAACCGCCGGCTTTCTCGTTGCTCCCCGCGGCCAGCGTGCCGATCAGCATGGTGGGTATGGTCACCACCCAGATCACCGGCACCATCACCAGGCTCGCGACGAACGTGACCAGGAATGGCCAGAGGCCGCGCTCGAGGTATTTGCCGAAGTGGGAAAAATCGAAATCAGGGAACGTCTCGTAGTTCTCCTCGTCTCGCCCCCAAAACCCCGTGACGGCCCAACCGAGGACCACGATCTGGCCCACGAATGGAATCAGCGCGCAAGCGCCGCCCAGGAGCATGTTCATCGTCCACTTCGGGCTTTTGAAGAAATCGGAGATGGCGGCGGAGTAGTTCATGGCGATGTCCCATGTTTTAGCGCCGACTCGGCACTGGAAGCAAGGTTGGAAACGCGAGGTTGCACCCGGAGGGAAGATTCCTGAGCATCGTCGACAAAGTCAGGGCGATGATACCGCTGAAAGAAAAGGCGGAGATCCGAGTGGAATATGGCGACGAGAATTTCTTCCCGTCGCTCTACCACAGTGGGGCGGGAATATCACCCGTGCTGCTCACGCGACCAACCACGACTTGCAAGGCGCGCGATCGACGCATCCAGCAAGTTGCCGGTGGAAGCCAACTGTTGTTGCTGAGGTAATTCTGGGGAGCGCAGGCTGCCAGCCTGCAGTTGCCGGCAGCTTGCCGGCGACACCTGATGACGCTACGCCAGTGTTGAGCGCGACCTAAACCAGCAGCGTCTCGGCAAGCTGCCGAGACGAACAGGCTGGCAGCCTGTGCTCCCCCAGACACTGAGAGAGCGAGCGCGCGCCTGACAACGCCCAAAAGTATTGACTATTCCCCCTGCTTAAGACAAAAGCGTCCACGGCCGTTCCTTAACTATCCAAGGAGTCCCCCTAAGATGCTTCCACGAATTAAGCTCTGGTTGTTGATCCTCGCTACTGGCTGCGCGTTGATCCTGGGCCATGCTTCTTCCGTCACGGCTCAATTGCCGGCGCCTCTTCCTTCTACAGGAAAAAACGCTAACCTGCCTTTGCCCAGCACCTTTCTGCCCGACCGATTGCCGAAATTCCAAGAACGCCTGACCGAGTTCCTCGAGAAGCGTTACTACCTGGAGCTTGGTTGGTGCGAAGACAAAGGTCTGCGCGACACCGGACCTTACATCAACGGAAAACTTTACGGAGTCCATCCGACGGTAAAGATCTATTACTCACCCGGAATCATGAAGTGGCTGATGGAAGGACGGGACGGGACGATTCCCGACGGAGCGATGATCATCAAAGAGCAGTACACAGCGCCCGCCGCGCAATATAAACTCAAGCCGCCGCCGAAGGTGAGCGATTGGACCGTGATGATCAAGGATTCCAAGGGTTCGAAAGACGGATGGTACTGGGCTGAGATCTGGGACGGCCAGACTATCGACAACAACAACCCGCCTTACTCCGTCCCCAACGCAGGTTTCGGATTGTACTGCACGAGGTGCCATACTTCCGCTGAGAAAGACTTCACCTTCGTTTCTTTGAGCAACATCAAAGGTTTTCCGGGGCAACCCTTGTCCTATTTCGTGGATCTTTCGTGGGTACCACAGCTTTCACCAACGCCGCAGCCTTCCCCAACACCGGAGCCGGTGCGGGTAGGAAAGCAGCCCGTGACTCCTGGACCTTCGCCTTCCGAGATCCATTTAGGACAACCTACCATGAGCCATCACGACGAGATGGCGCTACTGGCACCTGCGAAAGAAACTACCGAGATACCTCCCGCGTCGAGTCCTAACCCGGCCTTTGTTGAATTCTACCACTCAATCCCTCCCGTGCCGCTGACCGACGTCCAGAAGCTACCGCCGGAGACCTACGATCATATTGTCGCCGACCACAAGGGCCCGCAGCAGTTCCTCACCTCGGATTCGTGCATGGGTTGCCACAGCGCCATGTATTACGGCAACCCCATGGTCTACACCGGCCAGCTCCAACCGAACGGCAAGACGCCCTTGATGAATGTCTCGCCCTTTGGTGAGTGGCGCTGGTCGCCGATGGGTCTGGCGGGACGCGATCCGATTTTCTATTCCCAACTGGACAGTGAGCTGGCTTACCTGAAAACTTTCAAGGACAAGGCGGAAGGAGAGAAGCTGGCTCGTGAAGTAGTTAACACCTGTTTCCGCTGTCATGGCGTGATGGGAAAGCGCCAGTTCGACCTGGACCATGGCGGTAGCGCGGACTTCAATCGCGAGATCGTTTACCTCACCGAGATGAAGGACCCAAACTTTAAGTATGGCGCTCTAGCGCGCGATGGAGTCAGTTGCGCGGCCTGCCACCACCTCGCGGAAGACAAGACGCCGCCGGGCGTGCCGCCGTTGAAGTATTTCCTCGATCATTCGATCACGGGCTTGTTCCAAACCTGCAAAGCCGACGAGCTGGCCGGGCCTTTCGAAGACAATGTCATTGTCACCGATCCGATGAACAATGCTCTGGGAATCAAGCCGAAGCACGATCCCTTCATTAAGTCCTCGCGGATGTGCGGCAGTTGTCACACGATTAATCTGCCAGTCGTCGACCAGAAACCGATCGGGCATAACCTGGAGCAACTAACTTATCTGGAGTGGCTCAATAGCAGTTACCAGAATGAGTTCGGCCACAATCCCAACCCGCAGACCTGCCAGGATTGTCACATGCGCAATAGCTACCGCAACGCCGCCGGCACTTTGACTGTGTCGCTGATCCAACAGCCGATTGCCACGGTGGAGGACGACACCTACCCCGCCGTCGAACATCGCGCCGCGGCGGACAAGATCCAGGTGCGCTTCCGGGACAGTGGATTCGTCCGGCACCAGTTTCAGGGACTCAACGTTCCGCTCCTCGAGATGTTTTCCCAGTTCATGAAGGATCCCAAAGCCACGCCGGAAAAAAGCTTTCCGTATAACGAAGTTCTAGGTGTCCGGCAGAATGACTACATGCTCACGGTGAACGCCGATCTCCCGAACGCGATCGACGCCTTCGTCGAACAGGCACAAAATTCCACGGCCACGATCGCAGTTACTTCGGTTTCAACCAAGAACGACAAGCTGGTTGCGAACGTGACCGTGACGAATAAGACCGGACATCGCTTTCCCAGCGGAGTCGGCTTTCGCCGGGCCTTCATCGAGTTTCAAGTACTGGACAATCACGAAAAGACCGTGTGGGCTTCCGGTCGCACTGATGAACTGGGCATCATCGTGGATGAAAATAACAAGCGATTGCCATCGGAATTTTTCGAGCGCTACCAGGATGAGTCGGGCAAGCCGCGTCAGCATTACCAGCCGCATTACTACGACCAGCCGGGACATGCGATCACGCGCCAGGACCAGGTGCAGATTTACGAGGAGTTGATCCAGGATGCCGACGGCAACTTCACCACCAGTTTTATCCGGCGCGATACGCCGGTAAAAGATAACCGGTTACTGCCGCTCGGCTGGTCGGCCAAAGGACCTGATCCTTCGCTCTCCGGTATTTTCCTCGAAGCTACCCACCCGCACGCCGTGGGAGATGACGCTCATTACAAGGATGGCAGCGGGACAAGCGTGGTGACTTACGAGGTGCCTTTGAATGGAATGGATCCCAAGTCCCTGACGCTAAAGGCAACGATCTATCACCAGAGCATTCCACCCTACTATTTGAAGATGCGTTTTGATGAAGCGCCCAATTATCCGGCCACGAAAAGGCTCTACTACTTGACGTCCAACCTCAAGACCTCGGGCACGCCGATCGAAAACTGGAAATTCAAAATCGTTTCCACCAGAGCGCCCGCCACCACCTCAGCTCGTTAGTTGCTCGAAATCAGCGGGCGTATCGATATCGATCCTGCTCCGCTCATCTTCACATGGAAGTAGGAAAGACTCTTCAGGTGACGGCGCGGAAAGCGTGGCGGCTGCGCTACTTCTTGAAAATGACCGCGCGAAACAAGCGCTTCGGCATGGTCAAATAGCCGCAGGTGGGAACGCCTTTCCGAGGCAAGCTAAAAAAATTCGCGCCTATTCCGTGCGGAGCGCGGCCATTGGGCTGATCCGCGTCGCGCGCCGCGCGGGCAGCCAGGTCGCGAGTAACGCCGCCGCCGCGAGCACTACCGGTGCAATCGTGAACGCAAGCGGATCGAGCGCGCCGACGTTATAGAGCATTCCGCTAATGAGTTTGCCGGTCCCAGCCGCTAGCAGTAAACCGAGCGCCACTCCACTCGTCAGCATCACCGCGCCTTCACGCAGGATCATCCATTGCACCGTCTCGCGGCGCGCGCCGAGAGCCATGCGAATACCAATTTCCCGGGTGCGACGCGCGACCGAGTAGGCCTTCACGCCATACACGCCGACCGTCGCGAGCGCTAAGGCCAGACCGCCGAAGATGCTGAACAACGCCGCGCCCGCCCGCACAATCCAAAGCTCGATATTGCCATCGAGATGTTGCGCGAACGTTTTCAGGCTCAGGATGGGAACGGCGGCATCGACTTCGCGCACCGTCCGGCGAATGAGATCCGCGGTCGCTCCGGGATCGCGGCCGGCGTTGGGCGCGAATCTGATGTGGAAGAACACGTTGCTCTGGAAACCGCCGGCAAAAGGAAGATAGAGCGTGCCGCTGGGATCTTTCTCGAACAAATTGTCGCGCGTGTAAGGCACGATGCCGACGACTTCGATCTGCGCTCTCGTCTCCCCGCTACTCTTGGCCTGCGTCAGATCCTTTTCCGCAAATTGAATTCGCTGGCCCAGCGCATCGCCATCGGGCCAGAGCTTTTTCGCCAGCACTTCGTCGATGATGGCGACCGTCGGCGAAGTTTGATGCATCGCTTCCGCTACGTTGAACGCGCGGCCGCGCAGCAACGGCAATCCCACGGTCTTGAAATAATCCGCACCGATGCTGTTCAGGTTCGCTTTAAACGCGAGACCTTCCGCAGCGGTCGCGGGCTTCGCGTCCGGCGCTGGATTTGCTCCGCCACGCTGCACTGACTTGTCGAGCTCGATCATCCCGAACGGGACCGTGGAGGAGATGCTGGCGCGTTCGACGCCGGGCAAGGCCGCGAGCCGTTCCTCGAGTGTGCGATACAGATCCTGCGAGCGCGTCTGGTCGTAGGTCGCGAGACTCGCGTCGACTTCCAGGAGGTAATTCGAACTCGTCTGCAAACCGGTATCGACGTTTGCCGCCTTGCCCGCGCCGCGAATGAAAAGCGCGGCCGCCGTGAGCAGCGCGAGCGAAAATGCGATCTGCACCACGACCAGTGGATTGCGCGGCAAAAACTTCCAGCGCCTGACGAATGTGTCTTCGCCCGCCTGTTCCTTCAGATCGCCGATGACCGCGGATTTCGACAACTTCAGCGCCGGACCGAGCGCGAAGGCAAACGTCCCGAGCAGACAAAAGGCGAAGGTTGCCATAAGAACCGGCGTGCTCAGGCCACTTTGCCAAACGATATCGATCGGCAATTTCTTTCCTAACGAGGCGACAAGAAGATCCGACGACCAAAGGCCGAGCAATAACCCAAAGACTCCGCCGGCCAGCGCAAGGACAAAACCTTCGATGAGTAACTGACGCACGATCCGCCAGCGACTGGCGCCGAGCGCGAGCCGGATCGCGATTTCCTTTCGCCGCGCCGCGCCGCGCGCGAGCAGCATGTTGGCGAGGTTCAGGCACGCGACCAGGAGCACGACACCCGACATTCCGAAAAGCAGTGGCGCGAGTCGTTTGATATTATTACCGCTGCTCGGGCTGGTGCTTAGCGAAAAACGCGAAAGCGTTTCGATCATGAACGTCTGATCTTTCTGCTCGACTGGCCAGGCTTGTTCGAGATTCGCCGCCAACGTCTTCAATGCCGGAGCTGCCGCCGCGGCCGTCATACCAGGCTTCAAGCGGCCGACGATCATGAATTGCCGGCCTCCGCGATTATCGAGTTTGTCCTTATTCCCGGTTTCAAAATCGTTCGCAACCTGATCGTAAACCCCGAGCGGCAGCCAGATTTCCGGCGCGAAAACCTGCGTCGTGCCGGTGAATCCTTGCGGCATAATTCCGATCACGGTGAAGGGGCGGCTATCGATCAGGATGGTCGAGCCCAGCATGGCGGGATTGAGCCCTTCCTTCTTCCAATAGTTGTAGCTCAGGATCGCGACCGCCGCGTCGCGGCCGGGTGTTTCCTCTTCCGCCCGGAACGCGCGGCCTTGTATCGGCATCACTCCCATGACCGAGAAATAATTGGAACTCACCACGTCGGTGAACGCGCGCCGTGTGCTGCCCTTGTCGCCCACGCCGACCATGGCGAGGTTGTGCGCCATTACACCGGAGAAGACGCTGTTCTGATCGCGGATATCGAGGTAGGTCGGATACGAAAACCCGCGGAACGTCTTCGGATTTTTCTTATCCTGCGAAAAGACCTGCACGATCTCGTTCGCCTTCGCGTAATGGGGCGGCTGGAACAGCAGCGTGTTCATGAGACTGAAGATGGCGGTGTTCGCCCCAATCCCGAGCGCGAGCACAATGATTGCCGCCGCCGTGAAAGCCCGCGCCTTCCCGAGCTGCCGAAACGCAAATCTGAAGTCGTGAAGCATATCCATATGATGCCTCGCGGGGGACATTTGGATTCAACAAGTGTGAACAATCCTCCATCCGCGCGGCTCGATGGTGAAATAATGTCGGCAAAGCCGAGTGGATTTCGCATCGCCCGACGGAGCGGCCGATCCACCTTTAAAAGTGCGCGCGTGTCCACCTATGGCCGAAATGGCCTCGACTTCGTTTCCCGGACACTCACAATCCGAAATGCTAATCGAATTCTATGAAAACTTCCTCATCCATCGCTGCTCTTGCCGTTGCTCTTGTAATCGCATTTACCGCTTCTTCTTTTGGTCAGAAAGATCCCAATTTTACTCCGCCCGGGACCGAAGAGCTCGCTGCGGTGGAGCGGGCAAACGCGACCATCGACGCCGTCTACGCCCAGCTCCGAAACAAATTAGGGCCGGAAGAGAGCAAAAGCCTGCAAGAAGCGCAACGTGCCTGGATCAAGTGGCGCGACACCGAAGCGGATCTTATCGCGCGCCTAGGAGGCGGTATTGGACACGGCAGCGGGTTTCGCGTCGATTTCGCAAACGCCCAAACGAAGTTGATCAATCAAAGAACTGAAGTGCTGAAAAAATACCTTTCGGACGCCACCAGCCCATAACGCGCGGCGACCGCGAACTCATCGTCTCCAACGCCGTCGGCAACTGGTTTCCATTTGAGAACGAGAGGCCCGGCGGAAATCATTCACCTCACTCTCCAAGCCATTTGACCGACGTTTTTCGCTGGGCCCGACTTTGCCGGGGCGATTCAGACTCGTGGCGATCTATGACAACCGGATGCTCTTAGCTTTCACGTTGGCATTGAGCCTGGCTTTTCCCACCTTGTTTGAGCCGGTGTGGCATTTCGCCGCACCGTTTCTCGTCTTACTCAATTCACCGGCCACCCTTGCTAAATTCGCTGAAAGAAATGAGCGATATCTCGCTTGCAGACCTATTTTTTTGCATTTGATAATTTCTCTCGCTGAATAGGCCACCATTTAGCGGTAGGCGAGAACCATGTTCGCGCCAGGAAGCCTCGTAGTCTGGAGCGCCTTTTCATTATTACTGTGGCGTTTCCGTAGTCTCCCCCTTCCATTGCTTCAAGTGTCCTGTGCCATATATCTTCCCAACCACCAAGTTTGCTAGTCCACCCGTAAAAGAGCTGGTAGGACACGTGCTCAAAATCGCCCGCTAAAGATTCAAACAACGCGATTTTCTCGTGAAACGGTTCGAGCCGCCTGCTTGGTGTACGCTCGTATCCTAACCACTCAAAGAGCTCAACATAACTCTTAAACGAGCCATCATCAAGAACGCCGACAGGCCAAAAGAAATCAGGACTAATTCCCGCCTGCCACCACTTCCCTGCATCACCGATTGCCGCCCACGCCACACAGTTATATCTGATCTTCTTAAAAAGCGTCTGTTCGCTCGTCACTTCGTACCCGTGGGTCCGCAGGTTTGGATACAGTTGTTCGCGGTCAGACTGGAGAAACATTTAGGGGGATTTGTATTATTTCGGAATTTTGTTATTAGCCTTTCCCCATTCAATCCAAGAGTTCACGGCTTCTTCGAACGAAGCATTCGATTTCACCGGATTTGACTTAGTGAGCACCTGTAGCGCCTCAAACCACCAATCAGGCCGTGTCTCCAATTCTCGCAGAATCAACGGCACCACATCCTCTTTTAGAACCAAGATGGCGTGATACGATGGATGAGCATAGCGACGGGTTGTTACAGAATAACCACCGGTCGCATCCTGCCAGTGCTTTACAAGTCCGCTAAAGATTAGCTCTAATTCAGCGGACGAAGAGCGTTCAACCCGCTTGGCAGAGACATGAAAGTCACCCCAAGTGTTTTCGAAAATAAATGCCGAGAATTGTTCAGACTTATGAGATTCCAGTTCTCGCTTTAACTCGGCCCATGAGCCTATGGATGCACAATTTGACGCGCGGCTTTTCGCCTGAAAAAATACTCTGTCCGGCTTGCGTTTTTGCCGTTCGTCAAAGAGACACAAGGAAATGCTGTCTGCTCCCGCTTCCGCTTTTAGCTCGTGCGTAAACTTGCTCTCCCGATCCTCGACTACCCAGTTGCCAATTTCTTCTTTGAATGCTTGTGCCTCCATACCTAGACCTCAAGGTAATTCACTTCTGCCTTTTTCAAAATGGCCTGCAAAGCAGTCGTCTTCTTTTCGGCACGCTCTATAACGCCTTTGAGTTTGCGGATGTCGTCTGCATCCAAAGCAAAATAGTATTCACGATGCTCTCCGCCGGTGTGAAATCCGATTTGCAACATGTGAATTATCATCGCAGCTGCCGATTCAAGTTTGTCTGTAAAAACTGGGCGTATGTCGGATAAAATTCTCGCCTTACAGAAAATTCGCTCGTGTTCGGTCATTACGTCGAGCGCCTTCACGGTTATACCTAGCGAATGGTCAATGCCCAGCAATAGCGTCAGCCGACTTCGCAGCATGTCTTTCTTCTCTGGAGGAAAGTCTGCCGCTGCTGATATCGTCGGTGAATTTGTAACCGCTTCCGCCATCTCTTGGCTGGAGCATTCCGCTCGCTCTTTCGCATTGTACAGAGCAAATGCGGCTCGCAGGATTGCAAGAATATCCTCGGCCGGTAAATCAATTTGCACGGAGAGTTTCTTGAAAAATTGGTCTCGCGTCAAACTCGGCGCCGTTTCACCGATTGCAGCCATCAACGAGCTGAAATGTGCATCGTCAAGGTCAACAACTCTTTTCAGGTCTGGCAAAGCCTGTTCGGGAATGTCTACAGATACGAGCGGCATAATTCTTCAGCAAGAAGCGTCAGTGATCGCGATTTATTCACCGGACTGCGTGTGTCTTTGAATTTGGGGTTTTCGCACGCCACGGCGTTGCCGTTGCATTCAGTTGATGCTCACATTGCCGGTCAGCCCTGCATATGTCAAGCGCCGTCCCACAATCGACGGAACGGCCCCCAAGAAACGCTCTAAATCTGTCAATTTCCGCTCGTTAAACCGAACGCCTGCTCATCGCAATAGCGGAAAAGATGGAACGGTTCGACGTTCACATACGTTCCCTTGAGAGACCGCTTGAACAGGCTCCAGAAGTTCTCAAGCCCGTTCGTGTGGACGTTGCCGCGTGCATTGCATTCCAGATGATTAACAACCTGGCGGTCGTAATCGTCCTCCAGGGCGTCGTACGACATGAACGCGTCGGTGCAAACGGTCGAACCTTCCAGAACGTATTCGCGCACGTTACCGCACAGTTCAGGCCGTCGCGTGTTGGGAACTACTTTCAGAACCACGCGAGACGATTTCTTGCCCTTGGCACGCTCAAGAATGCCCTGCACTGCTGTTTTCTTGATTCCCGCATCGCCCACGCCAGTGAAGGGCTTTGCATGAAGCGGGACATGTCGGGTGGTTTTGGGTTCGTGGTTGAGTGTTAAACGTTCAAATCATCCTTTTCTCTCAGCTCTCAACCATCAATCCTCAACTCCTTGACTGCTAAACTTCGTGTTTGTTCGCTTCGGCTGAATCCTATCTAATCCAAAGCGATGGAACCAGGTGAAGCCTTGGTTCTTCCTTTTAGCTTTTTGACCCGGCGACGCCTCTTGGAACTGGGGGCCGGCTCACGGCGGACGCCGCAGCGCGGCGTCTCTACCAAAGGTTCTCGATTTTTTCTAAGGGCCGCGCCTAAATTGAAACGGTGAGAAATTTCCTGGCTGATCTCCGTTTTGGTCTGCGCATGTTGCGGAAGTCGCCGGGATTCGCGCTCACCACCATCGCGGTGCTCGCGCTGGGAATCGGCGCGAACGCCGCGGTCTTCAGCGTGATCGACGCGGTCTTGCTCCGGTCGCTTCCGCTGCGCGCTCCGGAACGGGTCGTGATGTTATGGGAAAAAAATCCGGCGTTGGGCGGTTCCATTGGCGAGCGGGTTCCGGCCGCCTACACGAATTTCCTCGAATGGACCCGGCAGGCCACACAGTTTGAAGTGATCGCCGGATTTGAAGACGCGAACTTCAACCTAACGAGTGGTCCGGAGCCGGAACGGATCGAGGGCGCGCGCGCTTCCGCGAATATCTTCACTCTCTTCGGCGTGACGCCCGCGCTGGGCACGAGCTTCGACGCCGCAGCTGCCGATCCAGCCAACAGTCACGTCGCTGTCTTGACCGACGCCTTTTTCAGAAGTCATTTCGGCGGCCAGCGCAGCGCGCTCGGCCAGACGCTCACCCTCAACGACGTCGTTTACACCATCGTCGGCGTGCTCCCGTCGGAATTTCATTTGCCCGCCGCGCGCGAAGGACAGGACCAGCATTCGCCGAAACTCTGGGTGCCGTACGATTCTTCCGCGACGCAGAACCCGGTCGAGGCGAACCGCCGCAAGATGCAGGTTTACGGCCGGCTGCGCGACAATGTCACGCTCGCGCAAGCGCGCGCCGAGATGGATGGGATCGCCAAACATCTGGCCGAACAGGATCCGACCCAAAACGCCGGCTTCGGCATCAACGTCTTTCCCGTTTCGGTGGAAAACCTCGGTCAGGATTTGCGGTGCAATTTGCTCGTGATGCTGGCGGCGGTCGGCTTCGTCTTGCTGATCGGCGGCGCGAACATCGCCAACCTCATGCTCACGCGCGCGGCCGCGCGCCAAAAAGAAATGGCCATTCGCAAAGCGCTCGGAGCGGGCCGCGGCCGGCTCGTCTCGCAGTTGCTGGCGGAAAGTTTGTTGCTCAGCGGCGCGGGAGCCGTGCTCGGTCTCGGGCTGGCGCACTTCGGAATCAAAGCGCTCGTCGCTCTCCGGCCGGCCGGGATCACGCGGCCCGAGGACATTCAGCTCAATATCACCGTGCTCGCTTTCACGATGCTGGTTTCCATCCTCGCCGGCGTTTTCTTCGGAATTGTCCCGGCGCTGCAGGCGGCGCGGACGGACGTAAACGCTTTCCTCAATCAAACCCGCGGCGCGCAGGCGGCTTCGTCGTCGAGCCGCATGCGGAAACTGCTCGTCGTGGTGGAGGTCGCGCTCGCCTGCGTTCTGCTCGTGGGCGCCGGATTCATGATGAAAAGTTTGCTCGCCGTTTTGAGCGTCGATCCCGGATTCCGCCCCGATCATTTGCTGACGATGAAGTTCAGCATGCCGGCTTCGCGTTACGCGAACGACGCGCAGATCGCCGCCTTCTGCCGGCAGGTCCAGGAGAAAATCTCCGCGATGGCCGGCGTAAAGAGCGCGAGTTTTTCCGACGGCCTGCCGCTCACGCGCATTCGCCTCACGCGATTTGTCCTGGAAGGTCAGGCGCCGCCGCCCCGCGGGAGCGAGCCGACGGCGGACATGCGCGGCATCTTTTCGGCGACCTATTTCGACACGGTCGGAATGCGTCTGATCGCCGGACGTAATTTCACGGCGGAAGAACTCGCGAACAAAGCGCCGGTGCTCGTGATCAACCAGACTCTGGCCAAACGCCTTTGGCCTAACGAAGACGCGGTCGGTCAGCATCTGCGTAATGTGCCGTCGAAACCCGACACGCCGCCGATTGTTTCAACCGTGATTGGGGTCGTCGCCGACACGCACCAGGAATCGTTGGAGAGCCGGACGCGGCCCGAGATCACGAAACCGATGGTGGATTACACGCAGTTGACTCTGGGGGTGCGCGGCAATGCCGACCCCGAGTCGCTCATCACGAGCGTAAAGAGCCAGGTTTGGTCGGTGGACAAAAATCTGCCGGTTTTCGAAGTGCGAACGATGGAGCAAATCCTCGACGAAGATACGAGTCAGAGAAAATTTCAATCGTTCGTCATGAGCGTTTTTGCCGGACTCGCGCTCGTGCTCGCATCGATCGGACTTTTCGGTGTGCTCGCTTCGCTGGTCAGCCAGCGCACCCATGAAATTGGGATTCGCATGGCGCTCGGCGCCCAGACGAAAGACGTGCTGGGGCTGGTCCTCGGTGAAGGATTTCGGATGGTCGCGCTGGGCGTGGTCATTGGCGTGGCGGCGGGGGTCGCGCTGAGCCGGTATCTCGCGAGTCTGTTCTTCGGGGTGAGTCCGGCGAGTCCCGGCACTTATTTTCAGGTCGCGCTCCTGATGATGAGCATCGCGCTGGTGGCATGTCTCCTGCCGGCGTGGCGCGCGATTCGCGTGAATCCGATGGTCGCGTTGCGCTGCGAGTGATTTGTCTTTAAAAGGAGGGGCGATTTGTAAACCGCCCTCCTTGGTTGATTTGATTTCGGATTCAAACAAAACTGGCAAAACAACCGACAATCTTCAGACCTAACGACCAATCCAAATCCCATGAAAACAATTCTCACTGTCATTCTCAGTTTCGCCGCCGCGCTGAGCGCTTTCTCCGGCCAACGTTTCGATGCGGCGGCGTGGCGGGATATTCAGACCTACGACATTCCCGCTTTGCAAAAAATCCAGGGCACGATGATCGGGCAAGTCGTCGGCGTGCGGATCAATTACCGGAGCGATCGCATCAGCCACCGGAAACCAAACTGGTATGAAAGTTCCATCTGGCATTCCGCGCCCGACGAAAAATCGAAGTTCACCTTTCTGCGAGTTTACGTGGCGAAGAAGGACCTCCCTGCTTTCAAATCGATCCCGAGCGACTTCAGGTCGGCGCAGGAGATTGTCGTTTACGGCCAGGTCGCGCGCGATTCGGAAGCGAACTTTCTCTACATCCGTTTGCTCGGCCGCAACGTCACGCTCGATCCGGCGGGCAACGCCACCGTCGATTGGTGATCGAGCGGAAGTTTTTTGGTAGGGCGAGACTCTGTCGAGCCTCCGAGCTGGTGGGCTAGTCGTTTCGGCTCGACAGAGTCTCGCCCTACCATTCACTCATTCGGGACGTGCATGGTTCCCTCAATATAAGTGACGGCGGCTCCACCGATCCCGACGCGGGCGCCGCGGTCTTCGCAGAACAATTCGCCGCCGCGTTTTGAAAGCTGCCTCGCACGCATCTCACGCTTTCCGAGGCGATTCGCCCAATAGGGAATGAGCGCGCAATGCGCTGAGCCCGTCACCGGATCTTCTGGAACGCCCACGCGCGGCGCGAAGTAGCGCGAAACAAAATCACAATCATCGCCCGGCGCGGTGACGATGACGCCGTGGGCATCGATCTCGGCCACAATGTCAAAGACCGGCGCGAGCGCCACGACATCCGTTTCGCTCTCGAAAACGGCGAGATAATCGCGTCCCTTGAAAACCTCGCGCGGTTGCGCGCGCAATCCTTCCGCGAGTCTCGACGGCGCCTCGCACGCGGCGGCTGGTCGCGATGGAAAATCCAGCACGAGCCGATCGCCGCTTCGGTCCACCTTCAGTTCGCCGCCGGTGTGCGATTGAAAACGGATGCTGTCGCCAGGGCGGCCGAGATGTTGAAAGAGCACGTGCGCGGAAGCGAGGGTGGCGTGTCCGCAAAGATCCATCTCCACCGTCGGCGTCATCCACCGAATATCGTAGAAGTTTCCGCGGTCGATGAAGAACGCGGTCTCGGCCAGATTATTTTCCGCCGCGATCGCCTGCAGGAGCGCGTCCGGCAGCCATTCGTTGAGGATGCAAACACCCGCGGGATTCCCGGCAAACTGCCGGTTCGTGAAAGCCAGCACTTCGTAATAGGGAATCGTCATCGCGAAAGCGTCGCTGCATTTTCATTTTTGTCATGCTGAGCGAAGTGGAAGCATCTCTAAATATTTCCGCGCGGTGAGACCACCGAAAAAGTTAGAGGTTCTTCGACTGCGTTCCGCTCCGCTTCACTTCGCTCAGAATGACAATGAAAGGGCGCGTTCGCGCTCCGCGAAGTTGCCGCTACGTTCGAACATCATGAATTCTCGATTCTTCGCTCTTAGTTTGCTGATCGTTGCCACGGCGGGATTGCGCGCTGCCGATTATCCGCCGCCGACCGAGGGCGATTATGTCCTGCGCGATTTCAAATTCACCTCGGGCGAGACGATGCCGGAACTGAAGGTCCATTACCGGACGATCGGGAAGGCGGCGAAAGATGAGAAAGGCGTCGTGCGAAACGCGGTGCTCATTACGCACGGGACGACCGGCAGCGGCGCGCAATTCATCCGGCCGGAATTTGCCGGAGAACTTTTCGGCGCGGGCCAGCCGCTCGATGCCACGAAATTTTTCATCGTGTTGCCGGACGGAATCGGTCACGGGAAATCGAGCAAGCCGAGCGACGGCCTGCACGCGAAGTTTCCGCGTTACGGCTACGTCGACATGGTCGAGGCGCAGTATCGTTTGCTCACCGACGGGCTCGGGATGAATCACGCGCGGCTGGTGATGGGGACTTCGATGGGCGGAATGCACACGTGGCTTTGGGGCGCGGCGCATCCGGATTTCATGGACGCGCTCATGCCGCTGGCGAGTTTGCCGACGCAAATTTCCGGGCGCAATCGCGCCTGGCGCCGGATGATCATCGACGCGATCCGGAACGATTCGGAATGGCGCCGCGGCGATTATTCCGCGCAGCCGCAAAGTCTCCGCACCGCCGCGCAAATGCTCTGGTTCATGAGCAGCAACCCGATCCTGCGCCAGAAGGATTCTCCCACGCTCGCGAAGACTGATGAGGCGCTCGACAAATTCGTCGCGGATTATCTCAAGACCGGGGACGCCAACGATATGCTCTACGCTCTCGAAGCATCGCGCGATTACGACCCGGGGCCGGGTCTGGAAAAAATCCGCGCGCCGCTGCTCGCGCTGAATTCCGCCGACGATCTGATCAATCCACCCGAGTTGGGAATTCTCGAACGTGAAATCAAACGCGTGGCGAAAGGACGCGCGGTGGTGCTTCCGTTAAGCGACAAGACGCGCGGTCACGGCAGCCACACCATCGCGACGTTGTGGAAGGGCGACCTCGAGGTGCTGCTAAAACAATCGGAGAAGTAGACAGATACATAACGTTTCAGCAGACGTTGGTGGATCGAGCGCTCCGCGCTCGATGACAAGATGCCGGGAAAGAATCAGCATCGCGCGACGGAGCGCCCGATCCACCCCTGCCCGAGCTTCGCCCTCCTAACTTGCATTCGACCGTCGCGACACGCTGCGCCAAAGTCTGATCGTGACCGACGCGATTGCGCTCCGTGACGCGGAGCAATATTTTCACGAGCAGATCCCGATCACGCGGGCCATGGGCGTGCGGGTGGTGGCTCACGACGAGAGTGGATTCGCGATCGAAGCGCCGGTGGCGTTGAACTCGAATCACCTGCGCACCGGATTCGGCGGAAGCATTAATGCGGTCGCGACCCTGGCTGCGTACGGATTGCTCTGGGTGGAACTGCGCGATCCGGCGGTTCACGTCGTCGTCGCGGAAAGTTCCATTCGATTTCTGCGGCCGGTGCGCACGGTGATTCACGCGATTTGTTCGCGCCCGGGTCGGGATGAGTGGTCAGCGTTTCAAACTCGATTCGCCGAGAAGGGCAAGGCGCGCGTGACTCTTCGCGTGAACGTCGTGGAAGAAGGCGAGACGGCCGCGGAATTTGAAGGCATCTTTGTCGCGCGATTGCCATAGACCGGTTTGCGATCCGTCATGAAATGGTAATAGGATTCCGGCATGATCACCGGAGCCCATTCCATCATCTACAGCAACAAGCCGGAGGCCGACCGCGATTTCCTGCGCGACGTGCTTCAGCTCACACATGTCGACGTGGGCCATGGCTGGCTGATCTTCGGATTGCCGCCCGCGGAAATTGCCGTCCACCCTTCGGATAAAAACGACGTGCACGAGTTCTATCTGATGTGTGACGACATCGAAGCGTTCGTCACGCAGATGAAGAAGAAGCGCATCACGTGCGAGCCGGTGCGGGATATGCGCTGGGGGTTGCTCAGTCAGCTCACGCTCCCGGGCGGCGGGAAACTCGGTGTCTATCAGGCACGCCACGCGCGGCCGAAAGCGATGACGGTGAAGAAGACGGTTAAACGAACCGCGATGAAGCCGGCAAAAGTCGCGACCGCAAAAAGAAAGCGCAAATAGCGTTGTCATCCCGAGCCGCGCAGACGGCGAGGGACCTCGCAAGCGCTTCTCCGCTTTCGCGCTATGGAAAGCGTTCACGTCAGGTGAAGGGTCATGGCTTGCGATTGCAAAATTTGCATGGGTGAGGTCCCTCGCCGTCTGCGCGGCTCGGGATGACACGTGAACGAGGGGCTGTTCCCACAGAACGTTATTCTTCTTTCTCTAGCTTCAGCGCGGCCGAGTTCATGCAATAGCGAAGACCGGTCGGCTTGGGCCCGTCGGGAAAAACATGGCCGAGATGACCGCCGCAGCTCGCGCACAGCGCTTCGGTCCGCGTCATCATGAATTTGCGATCAGTCTCCGTGGCGACGGCGTCCTTCGCGAGCGGTTCGTAGAAACTCGGCCAGCCGCTCCCGGATTCGAACTTCGTCTCCGAACTGAAGAGTGGATTTCCGCAGCCCGCGCATTTGTAAACGCCGGCGTCATGGGTGTCGGCATACTCGCCGGTAAACGCGCGCTCCGTCCCCTTCTCGCGCAAGACGTGATACTGCTCCGGCGTCAGCGTCTTCTTCCATTCGGCCTCCGTCTTTTCGATCTTCTCGCTCATATCCAATTCTCGAGTCAACGCGCGTCACTGCAACCAGCCACCGACCGCCTGAATCGACTCGATCTGCCCAGCCTGCGTCACCCACGCCGCAATCGCTATCCGCGAATTGGCAACCGGCTGCGTCGAGCCGGCGGGCAACCGCAGTTCCTTCGCGCCAGATTTTATTCCCTCGTTCGTCAACCCGAGCACGACGAAATCGTGCACCAATTTCAGCCCGTTGTTTTCTCCCGCCGTCACGTCCGCGCCGAGCGCGAAGCCGAGCCGCGCGACATGGATTTCGTAGTGCCGCCCCGCATTCGTCGCGGGTTTGAAGAGAGCCGTGACGCGCTCGCCATTAATCGTGATTTTCAAAACGCCCGGCGTCTCTGTGGCCGAGGGCGGGAGCGCGCCGTAATGCCATTCCTTCCCATCAAGAACAAAGGCCGGCGTGTAGACGGTTTCTTGTTTCCAGCGCGCGGAATAATCGGCTTGCCGCTCCGTCCACGTCTTCGAGGCGAACGGATCGCGCCAGCCGAGGTGATCCCAGTAATCGACGTGAAACGCGACCGGAACAAAATCCTGCCAGAGCCGCGGCTCGTGTTTTAAATTGCTCAGCCACGCTTCCGCGGGCAGACAACTGCTGCAACCTTCCGAAGTGAACAGCTCCAGCAAATGCGTGCGCGCCGGTTTGCTTTCGAAAACGATCTCGCCGCCGCTGGCGGTGATGGGCAGCAAAACCGCAAGGAGAAGCGCCGCCGATCTCATCATGCCTGGCATTACGGCGCGATGATCGACTGCGCCAGTTTCGCGATCAACGCGCAAACGATGACGAGGAAAAAAATTCGGACGAACCGGCTGCCCTTGGCGATGGCGAGCCGCGTGCCGATGGCCGCGCCGAGCAAGTTGCAGAGCGCCATTGGCGCGGCGTACTGATAGATGATGTGGCCGCTCCCGGCGAAATAAATGACCGACGCGATGTTCGTCGCCAGATTGATGACCTTGGCTGAGGCCGAAGCGGAGAGGAAATCGAATCCGAAGACGCCGACAAAAAGAAAGATGAGAAAGCTGCCCGTGCCCGGGCCGAAGAATCCATCGTAGAAACCAAGCCCGGCGCCGATGAGGATGCCGAGCCACTGCGCTTTTTTCTGCGCGTGTTTGGGCTGATGAATGAGCCCGAGGTCTTTGACGAAGAAGACATAGACCGCCACCACGATCAGGAGTACGAGAACGATCGGGCGAAGGAATTCCGTGTTGAGAAGCGTGACCGCGGCCGCTCCGAGAAAGGCGAAAGCGAATGCGCAAAGCGCGGCGGGCGCGACCGTGGGCCAATCGATCGGGACTTGCCGCGCATAACGTTGGACGGCGATGGCGGTACCGGCGCACGAAGCGAATTTGTTCGTGCCGAGAATCGTGGCGACCGGCGTTCCCGGCAGCAAGATGAGCATCGCGGGAATTTGGATGAGGCCGCCGCCGCCCACGACCGAATCGATGAATCCGGCCAGAAGCGAAAACGCGCAGAGGAAAAAAATCAGCATTATCGAAAGTTAACGCCGACAGATTTCGTTCGAGCGCCGCCGAAAGTCCACAGGTGGATCGCGCGCTCCGCCGCGCGATTCCAATTATTGCGGCGAAGCCCGTTACTCAAACATCGAGCGACGGAGCGCTCGATCCACCAAAACGAAATCTTTGCAACCGGAGCGCGTTCCCGATGACCGATACCGAGCTGAGACTCATCGCGGCGCCGGCAATGATCGGGCTGAGGAGCAGTCCGAAGAAAGGATAGAGCACGCCGGCGGCAATCGGAATGCCGAGGGTGTTGTAGAGGAACGCGAAGAAAAGGTTCTGGCGAATGTTGCGCATGACGGCGCGGCTCAAATGGATCGCGTTCACGATGCCGTTGAGATCGCCTTTCACGAGGGTAATCCCGGCGCTTTCCATCGCCACGTCGGCGCCGGTTCCCATCGCGATTCCCACGTCGGCGGCGGCGAGCGCGGGCGCGTCGTTGATTCCATCGCCCGCCATCGCGACGACGGATCTCGCGGCGCGCAGTTCTTTGATCCGCTCGTGTTTGTCCTTTGGCGCGACGCCCGCCTCCACCTGGTCGATGCCCAATTTCTTTGCGACGCCGCGCGCGGTGCGTTCGTTGTCGCCGGTCAGCATGATCACTTTCAATCCGAGGCGTTGCAGTTCGCGCACGGCTTTCGGCGTCGACTTCTTGATCGGGTCCGCCACCGCAATCATTCCAGCGGCGCGATCACCGATTGCAACGAACATCACGGTTTGCCCTTCGTCCTGAAGAGACGTCGCTTGCGTTTCCAAATCTTCCAAGCCCGCGATGCCGTTCTCGCGCAGGAACACCAGTTTGCCGACAAGGATCCGGTCGCGCGCGGTTGTCGCAGTCACTCCACCGCCCGTGGCCGAAATGAAGTCGCTGACTTTTTCCAGCACGAGATTTCTCTCGCTCGCTTCCGCGACAATGGCGGACGCCAGCGGATGTTCGCTTTGCTGCTCCGCCGCGGCCGCGGCGGCGAGCAGGTCTTCTTCGCTCATCCCGCCAGCGGTGACGATCTTGGTGACGCGCGGTTTGCCTTCGGTGAGCGTCCCCGTTTTATCAACCACGAGCGTGGTCACCTTTTCCATCAGCTCGATCGCGCCCGCGTTCTTGATGAGAATGCCGGAGTGCGCGCCGCGGCCGACGCCGACCATGATCGACATCGGTGTCGCGAGTCCGAGCGCGCAGGGGCACGCAATGATGAGGACGGCGACTGCATTTACGATTGCGTGCGCGAGGCGCGGCTCGGGACCGATCCATACCCAGGCAACGAATGTTACGAGCGCTGCCAGCAACACCGCGGGCACAAAGTAACCGGCGACTTTATCGGCGAGTCGCTGGATCGGCGCGCGGCTGCGTTGCGCTTCCGAAACCATCCGCACGATTTGCGAGAGCACGGTGTCGCTGCCGACTCGTTCAGCTTCCATGACAACGCTGCCGGTGTTGTTCAGCGTGCCACCAATCACTTTCTCGCCGGGATTTTTTTCGACGGGCAATGCTTCGCCCGTGATCATGGATTCGTCGATCGTCGTCCGTCCGTCGATCACCCGGCCATCGACCGGAACTTTCTCGCCGGGCCGCACGCGCAAGTGATCACCCGCCTTCACGTGGGAGAGAGGCACTTCGTTTTCGTCGCCATTTACGACGAGTCGAGCGGTGGGCGGCGTGAGATCGAGCAAGCCCCGAATGGCGTGGCCGGTTCGTCCGCGCGCGCGGAGTTCGAGCACCTGGCCGAGCAGAACCAGGACGGTGATCATGGCCGCCGCTTCAAAATAAATCCCGATCTTTCCGTGGTGCGAGAGCGACTCTGGAAACGCGCCCGGCAATAACATCACGACGGCGCTGTAGAAGTACGCCACGCCGACGCCGATCGCGATGAGCGTGAACATATTGAGATTCCGCGTCCGGATCGACCGCGCGCCGCGTTTGAAGAATGGCCAGCCCGCCCACAAAACGACCGGCGTGCTAAGCGCAAATTGAATCCAGCGCGATGCGTCACCCGAGAGCCACGGCGGCGCATTCGGAATCAGATGGGACATCGCCAAGAGAAACACCGGGAGCGCCAGCGCGGCGCCCACCCAGAAACGCCGGCTCATGTCGATCAATTCAGAATTGTCCTCTTCGCGATCCGCGGAAATCGTTTCAAGCTCGAGGGCCATCCCGCAGATCGGGCATTCGCCCGGAGAATCGCGCCGGATCTCCGGATGCATTGGGCAGGTGTAGGTCACAGCTCTTGCAATCACGGTTACGTCAGGTTCTTTGACAACCTGGTCGCGGTGAAGCGCGTCGTCACACTCCTTCGCGCGAAAGCGGATCGCGAGTAAGGGATTCCGCTAGCGCTTTTCGAAGAGCGACTGCTTGCGCGATTCTTCAAGCGACCGCGCGGCATTCCTATAATCCAGGGTGAGATAGCTCGGAGTGAAAAATTGCGTCGGGTCGATGGAAGAGGAACCCAAGCGTATCGGGATGTAACTCCAGAAGCGCGCATTCCAAAAGGGGGCGCGCGTGATTGCCTCTTCAGCCGCGCGCTTAACGTCGATTTGTTTGTCGAGATATTTCATAAACGAATCAGCCGGCGACGGCGTTCGTCCCAGCTCAAATGAGCCGGTCACGACTACTCCAGGCAGATCGACCATGGTCTCCTGCGCGTGAAGAGCTGCTCCGCCAAGAATCAAAGCGGCGACGACGCAGAGAATCTTCACGCCCAAGTTTCCGTCATCCCAGCTCGAAATCGAGGAACCATTTTTGCACCGCGGCAGGCATATTCACGACCAATCGTTTCACTATGCCCGCCGGCGCGACTTGCGAGGGCGCACGCCAGATGTAAGAACACACCCGCGTAATGGTGCAAATCCATCTCCCGGCACATGTCTCCTAGAACCAGGTTATACATCGTAGCGGTCGGCGGCGTCCTGGTGATCGCTACCTTACTGACGTCCGTATCTTACTTCGTCAGTTATACCGAAGGCATGGACCTGTACCGGCGAGCGTACAGTGAAGTTGACGCCGGCCATTACGATGCGGCCATCGCGCTGTTCGATGCCGCATCGCACAAAAAGCTGGATCGAACGACCCTCGCTCTTGTTTACGGCAATCGTGGCTGGACCTACACCAACAAAGGTCTCGATGATCGAGCGATCCGGGACTTTTCTGAATCGATCCGGCTCGATCCGAGACCCGTTTACGCGGTACTGGACCGCGGACTCGCCTACCATCGCAAAGGAGAATTTGAAAAAGCGATGAGCGATTATGACACCGCCATCTTCAAGGACCCGAACCTGCCGGATGCGTATCACAGCCGCGGGCTGATCTTTGCCGGCAGAGGCGATTGGGCGAAAGCCATCGCGGACCTGAGCGAGGCGATCCGCTGCGATCCCACGAACGCGCAATTTTTTGTCGATCGCGGCATGGCCTTCGCCGCCAATAACGAGCTGGACCCTGCCATTGCGAATTTTGACGCAGCCCTTGAGTTCAATCCGGTGCACGCCGGAGCGTATATCCAGCGCGCGGCCGCCTACAGCCTTGAAGGAAATGTCCCGAAAGGACTCGCGGATGTGACCGAGGCGATCCGGCAACGACCTGAAGCACGGCAACTCTGGTATGCCCGCGCGCTGATCCATCTGGACAGGGGCACCATCGAAGAAGCGATCGCCGATTGTAATGAGGCTCTTCGCATTGCTCCCGATTACGATCTCGGTTATGAGGCCCGCGCCAGGGCGGAAGCTCAGCTGGAAGATTGGGACAAAGTGCTGAGCGACACGGCGGCCGCGCTCGCGCTGTATCCGAAACTTCCCACCGCTCACTTTCTGCGCGGCCGAGCGTTTACTTTCCGAGGCGATTTCGACCGGGCTATCGAAGAATTCAATGAAGCTCTTCGGCTCGATTCTTCCTTCCAATGGGCTGTGATCCGGCGGGCCGAAAATTATGGCTACCGCCGTGAATATTCGCGCGCTCTGCAAGAGTTGAGGCGCTCTCTCGCCAATTTCCCGCGTTCGGAAGCGCCTCATCTGGCCCTCGCGTGGTTCCGGGCGACCTGTCCGCATGACGCGTATCGCAACGGCACGGAAGCGATCGCGGAAGCCATGAAAGGCTGCGACTTATCTCATTGGACCACCTGGTATGGCGTCGATGCCCTGGCCGCGGCTTATGCGGAATATGGGGATTTCGACGCGGCCGTCCGCTACGTAACACTCGCGCTGAAGATGCCGGGCGCGTCTCCAAAGGAACGGATCTTCATGGAACGACGGTTGTCGCTCTACGAACATCGCATCGCCGTCCGCGATGTGGGAGCTTCGGGCGGGAGTCGCAATGTCATCGAGGAAGGGATCCGGGCCTACGCTCGACAGAATTACGACCGCGCAATCCAGTGCTTCAACGCCGTCCTGCCTCCAAATCCGGGCGGCTCGGTCACCGCTGCGTTGTTTCATTTTTTTGATGGCACACATGATGAGAAGAGCCGCGTGCCATGGGCCGCGTCGGCCAGCCAGCCCCTCAGCAATGCCTTCTATTACCGTGGACTCTCCTACGAAAAAAAACGCGAATGGGATCATGCCATCGCGGATTTCACCGCGGCGGTTCACCGCGAGCCGCAATCGACGCTCGCCCTCGCCGAGCGCGGAATCTCTTACGGGCACCAGAATAAAACGGACCGGGCCCTGCGCGACTTTGATGAAATCATTCGATTGAAGCCGAATGATGCGCTGGCTTACGCGCTTCGCGCCGATTCGCTTCAACTGACGAAACAGTGGGACGCCGCGGTCGAGGCTGCCACGATCGCGATTCGTCTCGATCCAAGGCTCGCCGACGCGCATTACGCGCTGGGCCGCGCCTACACCGGCAAACAGGAATACGAGAAAGCGGCCACAGAATTTAGCGAAGCAGATCGGCTAGATCCAAATTACATCGAAGCCGCTCTTGCCAGCGCCCACGCCTTCAACGCAAAGAACAATTTCAAACTGGCGCACATGGAATTTCGCGAAACGGCGGAGCGTTTCCCTCGGTCCGCCACTGCGCAGAATGCCTTCGCGTGGTTTCTCGCCACCTGTCCCGATGCCGCCTACCGGAACGGGCTGGAAGCGGTCGTGCATGCGAAGTCTGCCTGCGAATTAACACAATGGAAGGATCCCATGTACCTCGACACTTTGGCTGCCGCTTTCGCCGAGGTGGGCGACTTCGACCAAGCCATCAAATACATGAACATGACAATCGCCCATATCGAATCACACCCCGAGTACCGTAAGGAAATTGAGGAACACCTTGCGCTCTTTCAACGAAAGGAAGCATACCACGCCAGACGATGAAAGAGTCAGCATCGATAACGATTCTGAAACAAAACCCCCGCCGGATTTCTCCGGCGGGGGCTCGTTGAACTATCGGCTGCGCTTACTTCGCGCAGCAACTGGTCTTGACCAGGCAGCACCCGCCGCCGCCGCAGCAATCAGCCGAACGCGAAGTCGCGTTTGCTGTGCCGACGAAGGCCAGGGCCGCCACGATCATCAATAGGTATTTCATCAGATTCCTCCTGTTGAATTTCCTTTCCTCTCGCCCCGCAGTCGCGGGACGAGCCGACGCGATCAAACCTCCGAGAATCGCGGCGGCGGGACGGGCGGGCGATGCGAGCGGACCTGCTCGCGAACAGAAAGCGTGGCGAAAGATTCCTCACCGGTCGGCGGGTAAACAAACGGCGTTGCCGTGGATAAGAAAAGGCCGAGGCCATAGATGCACGCGGCGCAACACTGTTTGTCCTGCTCGGACTTGGGCGCGTGCTGATCGCAATTGTTTGCCGGCGTGGCCGCTTTCGCCTTCGCGCAGCAGTCCGCCTTCTCGATCTGCGGAATCGCGGATTGGGCGGGCAAGATGGCGAGCGGTATCGAAACGCAGATCGCGAAGCTGAAAACCAATCGCAAGGCCGGTTGCATGCGGGGTCATCGTACAGCTTTTGTCATGCCGTTACAACAGTGCCCATCGATTCCCGGAGGGTGCGCGACTCCGCGCCATTCTGTTCTCGCGTCGGGAAGTCAGTTGAGGCAAAGAGAGAAACGTTCGCGCGTATGGTCTTTCTGCTGATCGTCATTCTCTCGGTCTACATCTTCGAATACATCAACGGGTTTCACGATGCGGCCAATGCCATCGCGACCGTGGTCTCGACGAAGGTGATGACGCCGCGCGTCGCCGTGATCATGGCCGCCGCGCTCAATCTTCTCGGCGCGCTCTCCGGCACGGCCGTGGCGAAAACCGTCGGCGCCGGCCTAGTGGATACCGCCTACGTTACCTCGACGACGATCCTCGCCGCGATGCTGGCCGGCATTTGTTGGAATCTCTTCACCTGGTGGTCCGGCTTGCCGACGAGTTCCAGTCACGCGCTCATCGGCGGGCTGTGCGGCGCCGCGTTCGCCTCGGCCGGGAACCATTGGAACGTCATCAAATGGTCGGTCACAAAAATAGATGCGCATACCGGCAAGGCGGCGTGGGATGGACTGTGGCCGAAAGTAATCATCCCGATGATTTCATCGCCCATCGCGGGATTAGTGGGCGGATTCATCGTCATGACGCTGCTCCTCATTCTCGTGCAGAAATGGACCCCGCGAATGGTGAACATGACTTTCGGCAAGCTGCAAATATTCAGCGCGGCCTACATGGCGTGGGGCCACGGATTCGCCGACGCGCAGAAGACGATGGGAATTATCGCGCTGGCTACGTTCGCGGCGACGAAGGCCGGAACGCTCGAGCATCTCCCGCCCTTTCTCAGCTTTCTCCACACGCCGAATTTCGAGATTCATCTTTGGATCAAAATCTCGTGCGCGATCGTGATGGGTCTCGGCACCTGGGCGGGCGGCTGGCGCATCATCCGCACCCTCGGGCACAAGCTCGTGCAGATGCGCCCGATTCACGGCTTCGCCGCGGAAGCGACCGGCGCCACGATCTTGCTCGTGGCGGGAAATCTCGGCATGCCCGTTTCCACCACGCATTCGATTACGACCTCGATCATGGGAGTCGGTGCGGCCAAACCGCATGGCGGCGTGGATAAAGTGGTCGCGGAGCGAATCGTCTGGGCCTGGGTCTTGACGATCCCGTGCGCCGGCGGACTCGCTTATGTTTTGTTCCGGTTGCTCTACCTGTTTTTGCCGGCCTGACCTGGCGCATGAATCATCGCGCACGGCGGACCATTTTGATTGGGCTTTGCGCGGTATGGAGCGGAATTGTTTCGCCGCTCGTCGCGCAAACGGAAGTGTTGCGCATTCCTGCGTCGCGCATCTCTGACTCGGGGCTCGACTCGCTGCCCTTCGATCTGCGCCGCGGCATCGGGCCGGACGAAGCGGCGATCATCGCGACGTATTTGAATCCGGCCTTGCGCTCGATCCGCGATCGACGCGGCCTCGCCGCGGCGCAATTAATCCAGGCGGGTATTCTCCCGAATCCGCAAGTGACTTACAGTCGCGATTACGTCACGGGCGGGAACACGGCGGGAACAACCACCGGATACAATTTCACCGCGGGCTGGGAAGTGACGGCGCTTCTTCCTCTGCTGCCGAAGCGCACCGCCGCGCGCGCGAACGTCCAGTCCGTGGATCTCGACATCGCGTGGAACGAATGGCAAATCGCGGAATCGGCCCGGCTCGCCATTTATCGCGTGATCGCTTTGCGCGATGAGCTGGCGAGCGCGACGGAAGCAGATCGCGAGCTGACGCAAAGCGCCGAGACTTTGAAACGCGCCGTGGAAGCGCACGAGAAAACCATGCTCGATTACGCGGCCGCCGAATCATCGAGCCAGGATGCGCGCGCCACCGCGCTCGGGCTCGCGCAAGACCACGGTAAACAAACGCTCGGCTTGAAAAGAATTTTGGGCGTGGCGCCCGAGGCCGAAGTGCGTTTGCGGGCAGGCATTGGACTTCCGTCGCATTTGAACGTTCCGAGCCAGGACGAATGCGTCGAGGGCTTGGAAAATCGGCGCCTCGATTTGCTCGCGTTGCAACAGGGTTACCGCAGCCAGAACGCGACGGTGCGCGCGGCCATCCTCGCGCAGTTTCCAAAGATCTCGCTCAGCTTCGCGAAGGCGAGCGACACGACCGACGTTCACACGTCCGGCTTCGCCGTGACGATCGATGTTCCGATCTTCGATCGCAACCAGGGCACGCTCGCCACGGAACGCGCGACGCGAGAAAAGTTGCTCGATGAATATCATCAGCGCGTTTTCGAAGCGCATTCCGACATCGCAACCGCGCTCTCCGACATTCGCTGGCTCAACCGCGAGGTCGCCGCGGCCGAAGAAGCGCTTCCGATTTTCGAGCGGCTGGTCAGTTCCGCCGAGACCGCGATGCGAGGAGGCAACACCGATGTTCTGGCGTATTATGCCGCGCGCAGCAGTCTCATTCAGAAACGGGTGCAGGTGGTGAAACTCAAAGAGCAATTGCTGGAAGCGCGGACCGCGCTCGAGATCGCGTCGGGCCGATTCATTCCGTCAAACCGGGCGGTGCACTTGAAATGAAACGGCCGTCGCGAATCATCGTCGTCGCGGTCCTGGCGCTTCTGCTCGGGCTGATCGCGCGTTGCACGTGGCGGCATTTTAGCGGCGCGAATGGATCCGAAAAAAAAGAAGGCGCCACGGCGCGAGTGGAGGTGGCGGCGATCGTGCGCAAGACGATTGCCGAAAAACTGACCGCCTACGGAAGCGTGATCGCGCAGCCGGGCAAAACGCATTCCGTCACCGTCGGGTTTGAAGTTCGCGTGCGGCACATCCTGGTCGCACCGGGACAGCTTGTGCACGAAGGCGATCCGCTCGTGGAGGTGGAGGGCAGCCCCGCGGCCCAATTGCAATTGCAACAAGCGAAGAACGCCGCGGAAATCGCAACGCGAGATCTAAAGCAGGCGCAGGAGCGGTTCAATCTGAAGCTCGCGACCAATCAGGACATGAGCACGGCCGAAAAAGCGGCGCGCGATGCGCAAGCGCAACTCGCGGCCTTGCAACGCGCCGGCGCGGGTGGCGACAACCGGATCAAGTCCGATATGACGGCTGTGGTCGGCAAGGTGAATGTCCAGGACGGGCAGATCGTGGCGGTGGGCAATCCACTGGTCGAGTTGGTCGCCGAAGAAGAAATCGAAGTGAAGCTCGGCGTCGAAGCGGAAGATTTGTCCGCGCTGCAAAGCGAACAGCCGATCACGATTTTCCCCGTGAACAATCCCGACCAAAGCGAAGTGAAGGCGACGGTGCGATTGATCACGCGCCGGATCGAGCCGACGACGCGACTCGTCGATGTTTACGTCGCGCTGCCGGCGGGGACGAAGTTTTTGCTCGATGGTTTTGTCCGCGGCGACTTTGAGCGCACCGCCGAAAATGCGCTGGTGGTTCCGCGTTCGGCCGCCTTGCCGGAGGAAGAAGGCGGCTTCGAGATTTTCACCGTCGAGAAGGAGCACGCGAAGAAGCACGTGGTAAAGCTCGGCGTGCAGAATGAAAAAGAGGTGCAGATCATCACGCCCGATCTGAAGGAAGGCGACCAGGCCGTGACCGTCGGCAATTACGAACTGGAAGACGGCATGGCGGTGGAACTGCCGAAGGCCAAATGAACTTCACCGCGTGGGCGCAACGGCACGCGCGCTCGATTCTATTTTTGCTCGGTGCTCTCGCGCTCGCCGGCGCCGTCGCCACTTTTTCGTTGCCGGTCGCGCTTTTTCCGCAGGTGAGTTTCCCGCGCGTCCGCATCAATCTCGATTCCGGCGACCGCCCCGCGGAGCGGATGGCGATCGAAGTGACGACGCCGGTCGAGGAAGCGGTGCGCGCGATTCCCGGTGTGCGCAACGTGCGCTCGGCCACGAACCGTGGCAGCGCCGAAATCTCCATCAACTTCGATTGGGGCGAAGACATGGTCTCCGCGATGCTCCAGGCGCAATCGGAAGTGAACAAGATTCTGCCGACGCTTCCGACCGGCACGACTTTCAACGTCGAGCGGATGGACCCGACGGTGTTTCCGGTCATCGCCTACAGCCTCACCTCGAATTTGCAATCGCTCGTCGAGCTGCGCGATCTCGCGCTCTACACCTTGCGTCCCGCGCTCTCGACGGTGCAGGGCGTCGCGCGCGTCGGCGTCCAAGGCGGGCGCACCGAGGAATATCGCGTCACGGTCGATCCCGACAAGCTCCAGTCGTTTCACATGACCTTGAACGAAGTGGCGACGGCGCTCTCCGCTTCGAACGTGCTCGTCGCCGTCGGCAAACTCGAGCAATACAATAAACTTTACCTCGTCATTTCGGACACGCGTTTTAAAAAGTTCGAGGAAATCGAACACACCGTGCTGCGGTCGACGCCCGACGGCGTGGTGTTGCTCGACGACGTTGCGACGATCGAGCATTCGACCGAGCCGCAATGGACACGGGTGACGGCCGACGGCCGCGACGCCGTGATCTTTCAAGTTTACCAACAGCCCGGCGGCAACACGGTCAGGATCGCGGAAGGAATCAAGGCGAAGCTCACGCAGATCGCGAAGCAAATTCCCGAAGGCGTGAAGATCGCGAACTGGTACGATCAGAGCGATCTCATCGTCGCCTCAGCGCACAGCACGCGCGACGCCGTCCTCATCGGCATTGCGTTGGCCTCGCTCATTCTCATTCTCTTCTTGCGGAACTGGAAGGTGACGCTCATCGCGGCGCTGACTGTTCCCACCGTGCTGGCCGCGACCATTCTGCTCCTCTTCGTTTTCAAGATGAGCTTCAACATCATGACGCTCGGCGGCATGGCCGCGGCTGTCGGCCTCATCATCGACGACGCGATCGTGATGGTGGAGCACATCGTGCGGCGCGTGCGCGCGGAACATGCGGAGAACTCGCGCAGCCGGGTCTTGCGCGCCGCGACGGAATTCACCCAGCCGCTCGTCGGCTCCTCCGCGGCGACGATCGTGATCTTCGCGCCGCTCGCCTTTCTCACGGGAGTGACCGGCGCGTTCTTCAAAGCGCTCTCGCTCACAATGGCCGCGAGTCTCGTGATCTCGTTCTTAATCGCGTGGCTGGCCGTGCCGATTCTTTCCGCGCGACTGCTGACGGCGAAAGACGCGTCCATCGAAGAACATGGGCGTTTCACCACCCGGATCCACGCGCGCTATCGGAAGATCATGACGCCTTTACTGGCACGTCCGTCGCGGCTGCTGCTTCTTGTTCTGCCCTTGCTCCTGCTCGGGTTCATCGCGTTCAAGAATGTCGCTTCCGGCTTCATGCCGAAGATGGACGAAGGCGGTTTCATTCTCGATTACGTCGCGCCACCGGGAACTTCGCTTACGGAGACGGACCGCTTGCTCCGCCAGATCGAAGCGATCCTGCAAGAGACGCCAGAAGTGGAAACTTATTCGCGCCGCACCGGCCTCCAACTTGGCGGCGGATTGAGCGAAGCGAACATCGGCGATTTTTTTGTGCGCCTGAAGCCGTTCCCGCGCCGCGATATCGAAGAAGTGATGGACGACGTCCGCACCCACATCGAGCAACACATTCCGGCGCTCCAGGTCGAGCTCCTGCAATTGATGGAAGACTTGATCGGCGACCTAACGAGTGTGCCGCAGCCCATCGAGGTGAAGATTTACAACGATGACGAGAAGGCGCTCAATGCCATCGCACCGCGCGTCGCGGAGGCGATCCGAAAGGTGCGCGGTATCGTCGAGGTCAAGAGCGGCATCGTCCCGGCGGGTGACGCCTTGAACATCGAAGTTGATCGCGTGAAAGCCGGGCTCGAAGGTATGGACCCGGACGCGGTCACCAAGTCACTCAACGATTATCTAAGCGGTAACGTGACGACGAAAATCCAGCGTGGACCGAAACTCGTCGGAGTGCGGGTTTGGATCCCGCACCCGGCGCGCGAGACGATGCATAACATCGAAGGGCTGCTCTTGCGCGCGCCCGATGGCCATCTCTTCCCGCTGAATCGGGTCGCATCGCTCACCACTGTGACCGGCCAGCCCGAAATCACGCGCGACGATTTGCGGCGGATGGTCGCCGTGACCGCGCGCATCAGCGGCCGCGATCTTGGATCGACCGCGGCGGACGTGAAACGCGTTCTCGATCAACCGGGGCTTTTACCGAACGCAGTGCCTTACACACTCGGCGGACTTTACGAGCAACAGCAGATCGCGTTTCGCGGACTCACGATCATTCTCATCGCCGCCATCGTGCTCGTGTTTCTCTTGTTGCTTATTCTTTACGAGTCATTCCGCGCCGCCATCGCCATGATGTTGACGACGCTCTTTGCCGTCGCGGGAGTTTATCTCGGTCTCTGGCTGACGCGGACTGAGTTCAACATCACTTCGCGCATGGGAATGACGATGATCATCGGCATCGTCACTGAGATCGCGATTTTTTATTACTCGGAGTATCGCGACCTGCCGCCCAGCGACGATCGCTTCATCGTGGCGGGCATCAATCGCATGCGGCCGATCGCCATGACGACTTTCGCGGCAATCCTCGCGTTGCTGCCGCTCGCGCTGGGAATCGGTCAAGGCTCGGCGATGCAACAGCCGCTTGCGATCGCAATCATCTCCGGGCTCCTGTTCGGTCTGCCGCTCGTCCTGATTGTCCTGCCGACGCTGCTCTCACTCTTCGACGCGCGCCGCGAAACTGGATAGATCGCCGATCAGTTCTACAGTCCCCTCACTACTTCTATGAAAACACCCATCGTCACGCGTCTCGCGAAACTCAGCTTCATTCTGCTCGCCTTTTGCGGCGCTGCGGAGTGCCTGGCCGGTCAGTATCAATTCGTGAAGGAAATTCCCGTCGGCGGCGAAGGCGGCTGGGATTATCTCTCGATCGATCCGGCCGCGCACCGGCTCTACGTCACGCACGCGACGAAGATTGTCGTTATCGACCTGACGAAAGATGCGATCGCCGGCGAGATCGCCGATACGCAGGGCATCCACGGTTTCGCGATCGCCGCCGACTTGGGCCGCGGCTTTTCCAGTAATGGCAAAGAGTCGACCGCCAGCATCGTCGATCTCAAAACGTTGCAGACAATTTCGAAGGTGAAAACGGGCGAGAACCCGGATGCGATTCTTTACAACCCGGCGCAGCAGGAGGTTTACACGTTCAATGGCCGCGGCCATTCGGCGACCGTGTTCGAAGCGAAAACCGGTAACGTCGTCGCAACGGTGCCGCTTCCCGGCAAACCTGAATTCGCCGCGTTCGATCAGGAAACCGGGCGCGTCTATTGCAACATCGAAGACAAGAATGAAGTCGTCACGATCGACGCGAAAACTCACCAGGTCGCGGACACCTGGCCGCTCGCCCCAGGCGAAGAGCCTTCCGGAATGGCGATCGATGCCGAGCATCACCGCCTCTTTATCGGTTGCAGCAACAAGCTGATGATCATGATGGACGACAAGACGGGAAAGGTTCTGAACACCGTGCCGATCGGCGGAGGCGTGGACGCGAACGCCTTTGATGCGCAGCGCCAGTTGGCCTTCAGCTCATGCGGCGAAGGCGTCGTCACAATCGCGAAAGAAGAGACGCCGGACAAAATGACGGTGGTGCAAACTCTCTCGACCGAGCGCGGCTCGCGCACGATGGCGCTCGATTCAGTCACTCACAATCTCTACCTGGCCGCCGCGAAATTCGAACCGCTTCCGACGCCCTCTCCCGGCGCCCCGCGCCAGCGCCCGAATATGGTGCCGGGAAGTTTCAAAATCCTCGTCTACGCGGAAGGAAAGTAGGTCAACGCGCCCGGGAGCAATTTCTAAAAAGCGGGGCCCGGGGGACGCCTTTTGCGTACCCAGTTACGTCACTATCTAAAACGGTTCCCTGGACGAATCGCAGCCAGCTTTGGCTCCGCACGGTCCGTCCCGTCAAGCCCAGCCACGTGAGGCGAAGCCTTTTACGTGGCTACCCCGCATGGATTCGAACCATGAATAACGCCTCCAAAGGGCGCTGTGTTACCGTTACACCACGGGGTAAATCCATTTTGGATTTTCGATTGCCGATTTTGGGTTTCGGCGACCACCGATCACATTCTTAGATCGCAAATTGCAATTCGCAACTTCGCCGCTAGGCAGTCGCTGGCGGCGCGGGAAGGCGGATGTCCACCGTGGTGCCGTTGCCGTGGACACTCGAGATGGAAATTTTTCCGCTGTGCGCATCGATGACTGATTTGGCGATCGCCATTCCGAGACCGGTGCCATGCGATTTTCCGTGGGTGACGAAGGGCTCGAAGACTTTCGCCAGAATCTCCGGCGGAATACCGACGCCGGTATCGGAGACGCGGAGGACGACCTGGTCGCCCACACGATCGGTGCTGATCGTGAGAATGCCGCCGTTCGGCATCGCTTCGCGCGCGTTCTTGATGAGGTTGCAGAGAACGCGAATGAACCGCGGTAGATCGACCACCACGTTTCCGTCGTAACGGATATTTTTTGCGAACTGAATGTTGTGCCCGGGGAGAAGACGGAGCGATTGCTGATTCAACTCGTCGAGCAAACGCCAGATCGAAACGGTTTCGAGTGAAAGCGAGGTGGAGCCGCGCGCGTAATCGAGCAGCTCCTGCGTCATCGAGAGCATGCCGTCGACGGCCTTTTCGGTCATCGAAGTCAGTTCGCGCACACGCGGATCGGTGCTGTCGCGCGCGATCAGGTCGGAGCAACACCGCACGATGCAGATGGGATTTTTTAGGTCGTGAATAATGGAATTGGCCATTGCGCCGACCAGGCTCAAGCGTTCGGTGCGCATCACTTCGCTGATGAAGTGCGAATTCACGCTCCGGAGCCGTTCGGAAACGGAGCGCAAGAAATTCATGTGCAACCGGCTGGGAGCGAGCTCGAGGATGTGCTGGAAAGTCCGCTCGTCGACCGTGCCCAGAAGCGTCGGTTCCGCCGCGGTCGCCATGGCGGAACGCGGTGCGCCGTCGAGCAGGGCCATTTCGCCAAAAAAGTTTCCCGATTGAATGAAGCCGAGCGTCTCCTGCTGGCCGCCGCGCCCGGATTTCGAAATCTTCACGGAACCTTCCCCGACGAGATAAAGCAGATCGCCCGGATCGCCTTCGCGGAAAATCACCTCGCCGTCGTCGAGTTCTACGAGGTGAACATCGGGTGCGATTTTCTCGAGGAGCGCGGATTCGATGCCTTCGAACAACCGGTTATGCGAGAGTTGATCGAAGGCTTTGGCGAGAGATGCGCTCATGATTTCGCCGCGGCGATCAGGAAGCTGCGAGCGTGTCCACGACGCAGCCGGCGCGCGACATCTTTACGCATTCCAGCACCCGCCGAACGTGCGCGACCATTTCGTCCGGCCGATGCGGCTTGCGAAGGAATCCAGCCATGCCGGCAGCGAGCATGCGGTCGAGCCGCTCCTGTGCGATGAAGCCAGTGCTGAGCAGCACGACGGCCTCGGGATGGATCCCACGGAGCCGGCCAAAAGTTTCTTCCCCATCCATGAACGGCATCGAGAGATCGAGCAAGACGAGATCGAAGGAGCGGGAACTCTGCCGGAAAATATCCAGACATTCGAAACCGGACTGCGCGGTCACGACTTCGAACCCGGCCTCCGAAAGAATTCGCTTGGCCAGGACGAGCGCCATCGGTTCGTCGTCCACCACGAGAAGGCGGCGCGCTTTCTTAGGAGCCGGCGCAGGCGCTTTTCGCGGCTGCGCGTATGCGGTCAGCTCGGGATGCAGCAAAATCTTTTTGTCCGTGCCGCCCGAGTGCTCAACCAGTTGCGCGGTTATCGTCGCAGCCCGATCGACGCTCGCGCGAAGCATGTCGAAATATTTCTGCGAGCCTTCGTTGCCCTCCCAAATATTCTCGATGACTGAGCTGGTGCCGGAAATGATTTCCAGAAGATTGTTCAACTCGCTCGCAGCTGCCGTCAGGGCAGTGCTGGCGTCGGGAGCGATGGTTGAGTCAATCGTCATGCGGTTAAGATGGGGTTGGCGATCGGCACCAGCCTCCAGCGGAATAAAGCAGGAAAAGTGCCCCGGTTTTACAATTTCCATACTGACGGTGGCCCGGGATTGAAATCCTCGCGCCACTGTGGCGGAGAGCCGCCATTTCGCTCCTCGCAAAGCAGCCCAAACCGGCTATGTTTCGTTCCCCACTAAATGAGCCAATTGTCTATTCATAACTTGCGTGTGTCCATCGCGGACCAGGAGATCATTCGCGGCCTGTCGCTCGACGTTCCAAAAGGCGAGATCCACGCGATCATGGGGCCGAACGGCTCCGGGAAAAGCACGCTCGCGAAAGTCCTCGCCGGCCATCCGGATTACAAGGTCACCACCGGTCAAGTGTTGATGGACGGCGAGAATGTTCTCGAACTCGCGCCGGACGAACGCGCGCGGAAAGGGCTCTTCCTTGCCTTTCAATACCCGAGCGAAATCCCGGGCGTGTCGATCGCGAATTTCCTGCGCGCGGCGGTCCAGGCCCGCCTCCCCGAGGGCGAGGAGCTCGAGGCGACCGATTACTACGCGAAGCTTTACGAAAAGATGGACCTGCTCGAAATGGATCGCTCATTCACTTCGCGTTCGGTGAATGAAGGCTTCTCCGGCGGCGAAAAGAAGCGGAACGAAATTCTGCAACTGGCGATGCTCGAACCGAAATATGCCGTGCTCGACGAAACCGACAGCGGTCTCGACATCGACGCGCTGAAAGTCGTCGCGAATGGCGTCAACTCTCTGCGCAGCCCGAATCTCGGCGTTCTTCTCATCACGCATTACCAGCGGCTGCTCGATTACATTATCCCCGATCACGTTCACGTCATGGTCCAGGGCCGGATCGTGCGGAGCGGAGGAAAAGAACTCGCGCTCGAGCTGGAAGAAAAAGGTTACGAAAGCTACGAAACGGTGAAGGATGAAGTCGGCGAGCCGGCGCTGGCATAACTGGGAGACTCTTATGGTTAAAGAAGCATCACCTTTGGAAATCGAGCGGAACATCGGGAACTTCGCGTATCCCGAAACGCACACGCACGACGCTGGAGTCGGATTGACGGAAAAGACGATCCACTTCATCTCGGACATCAAGGACGATCCCGATTGGGTGCGCGAGTTCCGCCTTAAGGCTTACAAGACTTTCATGAGCAAGCCGATGCCGACGCATTGGGCGAGCAAGGATCTCGAAGCGATCGTTTTCGAAAACATCCGCTACTACCTCAGCGCGGGAACCCAACCGAAGCGCAATTGGGAAGATGTGCCGGACGATGTGAAGCGGACATTCGAGCGGCTCGGCATTCCGGAGCAGGAACGGAAGTTTCTCGCCGGCGTCGAAGCGCAGTTCGATAGCGAGGCCGTTTATTCCAACATCAAGAAAGCCGTCGGCGAGCAAGGCGTCATCTTCGTCGGGAGCACGGAAGGTCTAAAGAACCATCCGGAAATTTTCCGAAAATGGTTTGGAAAAGTCATTCCGACCGGCGACAACAAATTCAGCGCACTCAACTCGGCGGTCTTCAGCGGCGGTTCGTTCATCTACGTGCCACCGGGCGTGAAAGTGAAGCATCCGCTCCAGGCTTACTTCCGGATCAACGCCGAGAACTTCGGGCAGTTCGAGCGCACCCTCATCATCTGCGATGAAGGCTCGGAGCTGACCTACATGGAAGGCTGCACGGCGCCGAAGTTCAATACGGCGACGTTGCACAGCGCCGTCGTTGAACTGGTCGCGTTGAAAGGCGCGAAGCTCCAGTACATCACGGTGCAGAACTGGTCGTCGAACGTTTTCAATCTCGTGACGAAGCGCGGCCTCGCCCACGAAGACGCCGAGGTGAAATGGATCGATTGCAATATCGGCTCGCGCCTGACCATGAAATATCCCGGCGTCATCATGAAAGGCCGGCGCGCCCGCGGCGAAGTGCTTTCCATTGCGTTGGCCGGCGACGGGCAACACCAGGACACCGGCGCGAAGATGGTGCACGCGGCGGATGAAACGACGAGCAACATCATTTCCAAGAGCATCAGCATCGGCAAAGGCCGGGCGACTTATCGCGGTCTCGTCCAAATCCCGAAGCACTTGAAGAATTGCAAGAACAACACCGAGTGCGATGCGCTCCTGATCAATTCCACCAGCCGGACCGACACTTATCCAGCGATCACGGTTCGCGGCACGGGCAACTCCGTTCAGCACGAGGCGAGCGTGAGCCAGGTGAGCGCCGAGCAAATTTTCTACATGCAACAGCGCGGCCTCACCGAAGCGCAGGCGATGAGCTTGAGCGTGAACGGGTTCGTGAACGATCTCGTCCGGCAGTTCCCGATGGAATACAGCGTCGAGCTCAAGCGCCTGATCGAGCTTGAGATGGAAGGCTCGGTCGGCTAGGTTCCGCCCCCAAGACAAGAGCGAACCGCGGCGGTCGGAGCCTGCACTGAGTCAGGCCGAAGTGGGCCGCCGTTTGCGTCTAATTTTGCGAGCATGACCAACCCGACAGCCGTTCTTGATGATGTAATGGAACTCGAATCGCCGCAGGAACAATCCGAGCCGGCGATTCTTTCCGGTCCATCCGACGCGCGTACCGCCGACCTTCCCGGTTGGTTTCACGAGCAACAACGCGCGGCTTGGGCGAAGTTCGAAACGCTGCCTTATCCAAACCGGAAGGACCAGCCCTGGCGATTTTCCAGCGTCAATGCGCTCGATCTTTCCAGTTACAAACAAGGCGGCAGCCTGAAGCAAACCGAACGAGATGAAATTCTCGAGCGGTCAACGGGCCTCGATGCGGTCGCGGGCCGGCTAATTTTTGCGGACGATCAATTACTGCGGCGCGATCCGTTGCCGGAAGCGCTGCTGAAACGCGGCCTGCTTTTGATGCCGCTCGAGCGGGCGCTGCTCGAGCACGAAGAATTGTTCCGCCGGCACTTTATGGCGCAACCGGCCACGCTCGGATCGGCGAAATTCGCCGCGCTCCACGAGGCCTTCGCAAAATCCGGAACGTTTCTCTACGTGCCACGCGGCGTGGAAGTGGAACTGCCGATCGAAATCTTCCATTGGCTGCACGGAGAAAACGCCGCGGTCTTCCCGCACACGCTTCTCATCGCGGACGACCTTTCCAAAGTGACCGTGATCGAAAATTTCCGCTCGGCGCATCGGGACCGTGGCGGGTTCGCCTGCGGCGTAAACGACCTCGTGGTCGGCCAGGGCGCGAAGGTCAATTACATCTGCGCGCAGACGTGGAATGACAAGGTGTTGTCGATCCAGATCAACGCCACCACCGTGGCGCGCGACGCTTCCGGTTTGAGTTTGAATGTCCATCTCGGCGGCGCTTACTCGCGCTTCGAAAGTTTGAGCCGGCTCACCGGAGAAGGCGCCCGGAGCGATCTCCTCGCCGTTTGCGTGGCCGATGGCAGCCAGGAATTCGACGCCCGCACCTTGCAGGATCACATCAGTCCGCACACGACCAGCGATCTTCTTTACAAAAACGCTCTGACCGACCGGGCCCGAAATACTTTCGGCGGCCTCATCCGAGTCGAGCCGCACGCGCACTTCACGGATGCGTATCAGACGGTCCGCAATCTTTTGTTGAGCGACGATGCCGAAGCGAACTCGATGCCCGGCCTGGAGATTCTCGCCGATAATGTGAAGTGCAGCCACGGCGCGACCTCCGGCCAGATCGACGAAGACGAGATGTTCTATCTGCTGTCGCGCGGCATCCCGATGTCCGTCGCGAAGCAACTTCTCGTCAGCGGTTTTCTAAATGAAGTCGTCGATCGCCTGGATCATTCCGCGATCAACGCGCTCGTGCACCAATTGATCGAAGCGAAATTCGCCCGGCGCTAACGCGAGCGTGTCATCCCGAGGCTGGCGAAGCGCGCCGAGGGACCTCACAACTGCAAGTTGTTTTGCCTTGCGAAGGTGCGGCGCCACTTGACGTAGACGCGTGACATGGCGCGAAAGCGATAGGCCGCTTGTGAGATCCCTCGCCGTCTGCGCGGCTCGGGATGACATGCTTTCTTTTCATTGATAAAGCTTCAAGATGGACGCAGCCGCATCGCGAATCACCGCGCGCAGCGCCGCAGGCTCGATCACGTGAACATGGCTCCCCCAACTCAGAATCCACCGCTCGATTTCCTCCAGGCCACCGAGTTCCAGCTGTAGAATGATCGAGCCGTCGGGCAGCGAACGGATGCGCTGCGATTCGTGCCAGGTCCGTTCGGCGACCAGTCGCGCAGCGTAAGAATCGAATTGCAGCCGGATCCGGTGCGTCTTCCCCGAGGAAAAAACGCCGAAGCTTCCGCGTAAGATTTTGCTGATGGAAAAGTCGGCCGGCCGGCGAAAGCCCCTCGTAGTGAGCGAGCCCTTTCGCATGCGAGGAAGCGCAAATGTCCGCACCTGCCTTCGATCCAAATCTTCCGCGAAGAGGTACCACTGGTTTTCGAGGCATCCGAGATGGTACGGCCGGACCCGCCGCGCTTCGTAGACGTTGCTCTTCAGTTTCCGATACTCGAATTCGATCTCGACCGACCGGAGCACCGCCTTGCTCACCAGCTCGAATAGTTCAAGATCGGCCGGGCTCACTCCCGCGCTCCGAAACGAAATGACATCTTCCAGATCGGTCCACGAAAAGGAGACGCGATCCTTCAGCCCATCCGTGATTTTTCGAAAGGCGGAGCGCAGCGGCCGTTCGAAGGGTGTGCCTTTGTATTGCGCGAGCGCCTTCTGCGCGACGAAGAGCGCCGTGATCTCGCCTTCTGAAACTTCGATGCTCGGGAATCCGGTCACGGCCTCGGTGTAATAAAAACCAAAGCGTTTCGCGTCATAATCAATCGGCAAGCCGAGCCGGTCGCGCATGAAATCGATGTCGCGCTGGATGGTTTTCGGCGAAACCTCCAGCTCGCGCGCGATTGTCTGGCAGTTCGGCAGGTGATGCGACTTGAGCGCCGCGTGCAGCCGCATCATCCGCTGAAGCGGCGGACGCGAAGACCCATGATCGGGTTTCTGTAGCAGCCGCCCTGTGGGCCGCTTGATAGACGCCCTCGCTGCCATTTAGCGCGATCCCGCGCGCCCCACAGGGGCGCGGCTACAGGGAAAAATAATTTGGTAATTCTTCACCATTGGACAGTCAATGTCCTACCCCCTGTTTCAGGATGAGGCCATGAAAAGATACAAAATTCATTATCCGCGCCGCAATTTGATCGCCGTGCCCTATTCGGTCCGCCCGGACCGGATCGAGCGCGGCCTGCGAATTCTGCGCGCCTTGCGTTACTCCATCGCCGCGTCACCGGCCCCTGCCACGCGACCGCAGCAACGCGAATTCGAGTTCATTGTTTCTAAAAGAGCCTGAATCCTGGCGCAGAGAAGTATTGCCAGGCGGGGCGCGCGTCGTTAGTTTCGCATTCCACTTCAGCGGATTCGCTGCCAAGGCAGCGCTTCACGAACATGGACGTAAGCGGAACAATCGACGCGATCCTCGGCCAGAAAGGCGCCGAGATTTTTTCCGTCTCACCGGAAGCGACCGTGTTCGAAGCGGTCGAGATCATGGCGAACAAGAATGTCGGCGCGCTCCTTGTCATCAAGGATGGCGCACTTGTCGGGATGATTTCGGAGCGCGACTACACGCGCAAGGTGATGCTGCGCGGGAAACGTTCGCGCGAAACCCAGGTGCACGAGATCATGTCGAGCGATCTCACGGTCGTGACTTCGCGCGAGCCAGTCGAGAATTGCCTGCGCATGATGACCGACAAACGGATCAGGCATTTGCCAGTGGTGGATGGCGAAAAACTGCGCGGGATTATTTCCATCGGTGACCTGGTGAAATGCGTCATCGCCACGCAGTCGGCCGCGATCGCGCATTTGGAGAGTTATATCTCCGGCGGCTATTCCGGGTGATTTGGAGCGCCGGTCCGCAGCAAGGTCATCCCGAGCGTAAGTCGAGGGACCCCGTGGCGAAACGTGCAGCTGACAACACGGGGTCCCTCGACTTACGCTCGGGATGACGGAGCGCTACAATTTCCAAACGGTCCGTCCGCCGACAATCGTGCGAACGGCGCGTCCTTTCAGTTTCCAGCCGTCGAACGGCGTGTTGCGCGAGAGCGATTGAGACGCCTTCGCGTCGAAAGTCCATTCCAGCTCGGGATCGATTAAGGTGACATCGGCGGCGCGGCCGGGCGAAAGCGTTCCCGCCTCGATCTGCAAAAGCCGCGCGGGATTCACGGTGAACATTTCGATCAACCGCGGCAGATCGATCGTTTTGTTCTTGTGCACGAGCAGATCGAGAAACAATCCCAGCTCGGTTTCCAATCCCACGATCCCAAAGGGCGCGGCATCGAACTCGACTTCCTTTTCAAACTTCGCGTGCGGCGCATGATCGCTCGCGAGGATCGCGATCGTGCCGTCGGCAATTCCGCCGAGCAACGCCGCCACGTCCTCTTTCGCGCGCAACGGGGGATTCATTTTCGCGTTCGTATCGAAGTTCTGGATCGCGTCGTCGGTGAGCGCGATGTGGTGCGGGCAAACTTCGCCGCTGATCTTGACGCCGCGCGCCTGCGCTTCGCGCAAAATTCGGACGCTCCCCGCGGCGCTGATGTGCTGGCAATGAATGTGATGGTCGCAAAGCTCGGCCAGGAGAACGTTGCGCATCACGATCGCTTCCTCGCCGGCGCTCGGCCAGCCCGGCAGCCCGAGAAGCGTGCTCCAATATCCCTCGTGCACCACGCCGTTCCCGACGAGATTGTAATCCTGGCAATGATCGAAGAGAGGCAGGCCGACCATCCGCGCATATTCCACGGCCCGCCGCATGAGTTCGTTGTTCTGCACGCAACGCCCGTCGTCCGTGATCGCAACGACGCCGGCTTGCGCGAGTGAACCGATCGGCGCCAGCTCTTCGCCCATCAGACCTTTCGAGATGGCGCCGGTGGGCAAGACATTGACGCACGCGATTTCCGCCGCGCGATCCTTGATCCAGGCGATGGTGCTCGGGCTATCAGCCGCCGGCGATGTGTTCGGCATGCAAACGATCGTGGTGAATCCGCCGGCCGCGGCCGCGCGCGCGCCTGATTCGATCGTCTCCTTCCAGCCGAAGCCTGGCTCGCGGAGGTGTACGTGGAGGTCGATCAGGCCGGGACAGACGATGAGATTGCTCGCGTCGATCTCATCAATTTCGGATTGCGGATTGCGGATTGCGGATTGATTAGCAATGCGGCCATCGACAATCAGCAGGTCGCCGATCTCATCGCGCTTGTTCGCGGGATCGATGATGCGGCCATTGCGAATAAGCGTATTCATCACGCCGAAATTCCTCCGCAGAGGTAAAGGACCGCCATCCGGACGGCGAGACCGTTCGTGACCTGCTCGAGGATCACGCTCTGAGCGCCGTCGGCCAAATCGCTATCCAGTTCGACGCCGCGATTGATCGGGCCGGGATGCATGATCAGGCAATCCGGTTTCAAAAGCTTCGCGCGTTCTTTCGTTAGGCCGAACAACCGGATGTATTCGCCGATGCCGGGGAAATACTCCTTGCGCTGGCGTTCGTGTTGAATGCGCAAGAGATTTACAACGTCGGCGCTCGGCAACACCTCATCGATATTGTAGGAGACGGCGACACCGAGCTTTTCAAATTCGCGCGGCACGAGCGTGCTCGGACCCACCAGGGTCACGCGCGCGCCCAGTTTCAGGAGAGCGAAGATATTCGAGCGCGCGACACGGCTGAAGAGGATGTCGCCGATGATGACGACATGGAGTCCTGCCACGGCGCCTTTCCTTTGTCGGATCGTGTAAAGATCCAGGAGCGCCTGGGTGGGATGCTCGTGCGCGCCGTCGCCGGCGTTGATGATGCTCGAGGTGAGGCGCTCGGCCAGAAACTGCGGCGCGCCGGCCGAGCTGTGCCGCAGGACGATGAGATCGGCGTGGTTCGCTTCGAGAATTTTCGCGGTGTCCTTGAGCGTTTCGCCTTTCGTCAGGCTGGAAGAACCCGCCGAAATGTTGATGACATCCGCGCTCAAGCGAATCGCCGCGATCTCGAAAGAGGTGCGCGTGCGTGTGCTCGGTTCGACGAAAAAATTCACCAGCGTCTTGCCGCGGAGCGCAGGCACTTTCTTGATCTCGCGGGTGCCGACTTCTTTGAACGCGCCAGCCGTGTCGAGAATGAAAACGATTTCCTCCGCGGAAAGCTCGCGAATACCGAGCAGATCCTTCCGTTGCCAGCGCATCTTCGACTTGCCGGGTTCCGTCATGCCTTCTCCTCCTTCAGCAGCCAAACGGCATCCGGTTCTCCATCCACATTTTCAAGACGCAAACGGACCCGTTCCCCGGGCGCGGTCGGCAGATTCTTGCCGACGTAATCAACGCGAATCGGCAACTCGCGATGACCGCGGTCGATCAGCGCGGCGAGCTGGATGCGCGCGGGCCGGCCGAACGAGCTGATCGCGTCCATCGCCGCGCGGGCCGTGCGGCCGGTGAAGAAAACGTCATCGACAATGATGACGGTTTTGTTTTCGAGCGGCAGTGGAAGGTGAGACGCTTGCATCCGCGGCAGCTCGGCGCGGGTGCCGACATCATCGCGGTGCATCGAAACATCGATGATGCCGGTCGGAACCTGAATTTGTCGCAACGACTCAATGATGCCGGCCAGCCGGAGGGCGATCTCGACGCCGCGCGAAGGAATCCCGGCGAGAATGACGGAGCCGAGCTCCGGATTGCGCTCGACGATTTCGTGCGCGATGCGGCGTAGGGCGCGCCCAATGGCGTCGGCATCCAGCACCGGAGGAGTGGCGCTGGCGGGCGAAGCGGGATGATGTGGTTGGGTGGTCAGCGGATTCCTTGGCGACCTCGCGGGATCGCATTAAAGGATAGTGGGAAAGATTACGACGCGGTTGTTTCGGCCTTGGCCTCCTTCATCCGCTTGTTCCGCCAGCTGGAACGATATTTCACGATCCAATCAAGCAGGGCCTTTTCAAAGCCGATGTCGGCTCCGACCTTCTCGCTCTCGATCCATTTATGTTTCAAAATTTCTTCCCGCTCGGCCAGGAACTCTTTGTAGAGCACCGAGTTCTTCACGAACTGAGATTGTTCCCCTTGGGCGGCGGTCATCTCGGGACTGTTTTTCATATAACCCAGATTTGGTCAACAAAAACCATATCGTCCTGACTTAGATGTAGCAGCGGGCGTACCTATTCAATTCCAGGCTACGGCAGGGTCTCGCGAAGCCCTTGGGCGATCTTCATGAACTCGGCGGCGACGGGTGAATTAACGTCCTCAGCGGTGATCGGCATGCCTCGATCGCCGGATTCGCGAGTGGCGATGTCGATGGGAATCTGCCCCAGTAACGGAACGCGGAGACGTTTCGCTTCGCGCGCCCCGCCGCCCGAGCCGAAAATGTCGTAGCGCTTGCCGTCGCTCGGCGATTCGAAGTAGCTCATGTTTTCGATTAAGCCCAGGACCGGCACATTCACTTTCTCGAACATGGTCGAAGCCTTCCGGGCGTCGATCAGCGCCACTTCCTGCGGCGTGGTCACGATGATCGCACCGGCGAGTGCGACGGTTTGCACGATCGTGAGCTGAATGTCGCCGGTGCCCGGCGGCAGATCGAGCACGAGATAATCGAGCTCGCCCCATTCCACCTGCCGCAGGAATTGCTGGGTGTAGCGCGTCACCATCGGACCGCGCAAAATCGCGGGCGCCGAGTCTTCGAGGAGGAATCCCATCGACATCAGCTTGAGATTGTATTGCTCGATCGGGATGATCCGGTTTTCCTCCGTGGCCGTGGGCCGATCGCGCGTTCCGAACATAAGCGAGATGCTCGGACCGTAGATGTCGCAATCGCAAAGGCCGACGCGTGCGCCGGTTTTTTCCAGGGCGACAGCGAGATTGGCCGCGACGGTCGATTTCCCGACGCCGCCTTTGCCGCTCGCGATCGCGATGACGTGTCTGATTCCTTCAATGCGTGTCGTCCCCACTCCGGCCGCTCCTGCTCCAGCCGGCGGCGCGTGGATATCGATCAGGACGCGGGCGTTTTCGACGCCAGGCATGGCGCGGAGAATCTGCTCGGCCTCTGTCTTGATCGCTTGCGGAATCGCGGGCTCATTCGTGGCGAGCGCGAGTTGCACGGTGATGGCTCCACCGTCGATCTGAATTCCCTTTACCAAGCCGAACGAAACAATGTCGCGACTGAAGCCGGGATACTTCACCGCTTTCAACGCTTCTTTGATTTCGCCCTCTGAAATAGCCATGAGCGTCTAAGCTACCGGCCTGAGCGTACGAGTAAACCGGGCAAGCGCGGAATGTTCTCGTCCGCGCGGCCGCTTCGCTTGCCTGACTCTAAGGAACTACTTCGACGACATGAGCATCGCTTGGGAAGCGACGCATTGCCAGTTACCGCCGCGGGCTACCCACGTATCGGTCCAACGAAAGCTGCGATTAAAGGCTTTCCCGGCCTTGTCCTTGCCGATTTCTGTCGACGTGCCCATGACCACCGCGAATTGGCCGCCAAATACGCGCACATCCAGCTTGCCGTTCTTGGTGGAGGTGTAGGTATCGGTGTCCTTTTTGAGTTCGGAAAGAAGGTTCGACTTGCTCATCACCTTCCCTTTTGAACTGACGCCTCGGAAATCGTTTGCCAGATAGGCCTTCGCGACCGCCGGATCGTGCACCTGGATGGACGCTTCCCATTTGTCCTCAATGTCTTTGAGCGTCGCTTCCGGGGTCGATTTCTTCACCGGCATGACCGCCGCCGAAGTTGGCGCGGTCTTGGCGCTGCTTTTCTCAGCCGGGGACGATTTCGGTGAGGCCGATGGCGAGGCGCTCGGGTTTGGCGACGGCGAAGCAGTCTTCTCGGTCGTCACCGAAACACTGGTATCGGAAGGAGACGCGGTTGGTTTCTCGGACACGGTCGCTTCGGGCGAGGCTGCCGGCATGGGGCTCGCCTCTTCCTGGGCGCGTGCCAAAGGCGCAGCAGCAATGACGAGAGCAGAGATGGCGAGGATCATTGTTTTCATCGGTGTTTTCCTTTTTTAGAGCGGATTACTACCCTATTGGGGCGCAGGAAGCCTGGTCAAGCCATTTGACCGAGACAAACAGCAGCCGCGTCGGCATTGGCCAAAACTCTCTCTGGCCTCTCCCGTGCTCTTATCCTCTTGACGCAAGGTGTAATATTTGGTGCGTCTTTTCCCGACATGCGTGTTTCCGCCTTTCGAACTCTTACCGGCATCATCGCCGCGCTGCTCATCGTTCGATCGACAAGTCTCGCGCCCGACCCGCAGGCGCAGCCTCGGTTGCCTGCCCGGCCACCGTCGTTAAGCGCGGAAACCCGCTCTTCATCGCTTACCCGCGATGCATTGCTACCGCTGATGGCCGCGCGTCGAAATCACATCGTCGATCATTGTTTCCTCTCTGAGATTGACGTGAAGGCGCCGTTTGCGCCGGCCGAGGCAGCGCTGGTGGCGGCTGCATTGAAACAGGATTGGGAGGTCGTCCGCCGCCTCATCGAAGTGGGCGCATCCGTCGAGGCCACCAACGACTCCGGTCTTACGGCTCTCATGGTGGCGGCCACGAATGGCAATGTCGAAATGCTCCGGACCTTGCTCGAACACCAAGCCCGGGTGGATTCGATGGATTCGACCGGACGCACCGCGCTGCATTATGCGATCCGCGCCGGGAAGCTCGAGGCGGTCAAACTTCTTCTGCCGCGTATGTCGAACCTCGAGGTGGTTTCGGCCCCGGATCGCGACTTGTTGACGATGGCTCTCGAGACCGGCGACATGAAGATTTTTCAGAGCGTCCTGGAGAAATCCCCCGCCACTCTGCACTGGACGCCCAGCACCAGGCACGCGCTCGAGGTCGCACTGCACGCGGACATGAAAGATCAGGTCCGGCTTCTCTTGAGCAAGCATCCCGCGCCTCCCACCCGCGAAGGAGGCACGACGCCGCTGATTGCCTACGCCATCGCCAAGGATGACGCGGTGCTGTTCCGCACTCTCCTCGCCTGCGGCAGCGACCCGAACATTGCCTTGCCGAAAAATTGCGAGAAAGAATTCATGTCGCTCCTGAAATCGAAATACCTGCGCCTTTATATCGAGCAGGAGAGCGGCATCAATTTGTTGATGCTCGCGGCCGGGCTCGGCAAGGCCGATTACGTCCGCGCCTTGCTCGATGCCGGCGCCGACCGGAACCGGGCCACGCCACACGAGAAAATGCTCCCGCTTTATTTTGCCGCGTGGAGCGAAAACTGGCAGTGCACGCAAATGCTCCTCGGTTGCGGCCCCATGCCCGATCAATTGCGCGTGGAGATTTCGCTCGCGAAACAAAACGCCATGATCATCAAGGACGGCGTCACTATTTTCACCACGAAAGTTTCCACCGGCCGCCAGGGCTTCGGGACGCCCGCCGGCCAGTACGTCATCACCGACAAAGACCGCGACCATCGCTCGACCATCTACAAGTGCGCCATGCCTTATTTCATGCGCCTCAATTGTCGTGACTTCGGCATGCACGAAGGCGTGGTGCAGCCTTACCCCGCCTCGCATGGTTGCATTCGTCTGCCGTCCGATGCGGCAAAAAAATTGTTTGTCGAAATCCCCGTCGGCACGGTCGTGATGATCAACTAGCGCGCACCGAAAGGTCAGCGCACGATCAGTTGATAGATCAAACCGGCGGCGCCGCTGCCGAGCACGACCGGCACAACACTCCACTTTAGCCTTAGCATTCCGCTGAACGCGATCACGCCGATCGCCAGCGCGAACCAATCGATCGCCTGGCCTCCCGGAAAAAGCACGTGCAGACCAAACCAGACCGCAAGATTCAGGATCACGCCTACGACTGCCGCGGTCACGACTGAGAGCGTGGAAGCGATCGTCTTGTTGCCGCGCAGTTGTTCGATATGCGGGCCGCCGAGAAAAATCCAGAGGAAGCACGGCACGAAGGTGGCCCACGTGGTGATGAACGCGCCCAGCGTCGCGGCGAGCAGCGGAGACAAACCCATCGGCCGGCTCCAACCACCCATGAACCCGACGAATTGCAGCACCATGATCAGCGGACCCGGTGTTGTTTCCGCCAGGCCCAACCCGTCCATCATTTGTCCCGGCCCGAGCCAGTGATAATGCTCGACCGCTTGCTGCGCGACGTACGGCAACACCGCATACGCGCCGCCGAAAGTGACGACCGCCGCTTTGCCAAAAAAAAGTCCTTCTTGAAACAGCGTGTGGTCCCACCCGCGCCAGAATCCGAGCGCCAGAATCGGCAACCACCACAACAGTCCCCAGACCAGACACACCCGCACCGCTCTGCCGAACGACGGTTTCGCGTGCGCCGGCGATTCACCCTCATCATCCAACACGCTCGATTCTCCCTCGCTCTTATTCGAGCCGGCGGAGAACATCGCCGGCGCTAATTTGCCGCCAACAAAACCGACGATTCCCGCGCTCAACACGATGACGGGAAACGGCACCTTCAAGAAAAAAATTCCAGCGAAGGAACCGGCGGCGATGATCCACATGACCGGATTGCGCAACGCCTTTCGCCCAATGCGGAGGACGGCATACGCGACGATGGCGAAGACCGCGGGCTTGAGGCCGTAAAAGATCGCCGCAATCCATGGCACATTACCGTAGGCCGCATAAACGAAACTCAATCCCCACAAGACGAACATCGACGGGATGACAAAGAGCGCGCCAGCCACGATACCGCCCCAGGTTTTGTGCAGGAGCCAGCCGCAATAGATGGCGAGCTGTTGCGCCTCGGGACCAGGGAGGAGCATGCAAAAATTCAGCGCATGCAGAAAACGCGACTGGCTGATCCAGCGCCGGCGCTCGACCAATTCCGTCTGCATGATCGCGATCTGGCCGGCCGGTCCGCCGAAGGAGATGAAGCCCAGCTTCAGCCAAAACCGGAATGCTTCGGCGAAACTCGGGGCGCGCTGGGATGGGGTGCTCACTCGAAAAGGGGTTGCGTCCTCCAGTCGCGATCAGACAGTTCCATTTGGAAGGATTCACCAATAAGGCGAGCATGCTCAGTCCGCCAAACGAATTCATTAACATGAGAACATTCCGCGTTATTTGTCTGGCCGGTGCTTTGTTCGGTGCTGTCTGCGCGGCGGAAGCTGCGCTCGATACGGCGAAGATCGATGAAATCACGGGTCTCAAGGGAAGATGAACCAGGCGGAAGGGGTCTACAAAGTCACCTTCCCCCGCGACGACGTGAAAGTTTCCGTAGCTGGCTGGCAGATGCCTCCGTTCATGGGACTCGGGACGTGGGCCGCGTTCCAGGGCACGAACGACAAAGCCATGATGATGGGCGACACCGTCCTCTTTGAAGATGAAGTGAATCCCGTGATGTCAGCCGCGCTCGACAATGGACTGAGCGTAACCGCGCTGCACAATCATTTCTTCTTCGACGAGCCGAAAGTTTATTTCATGCACATCAGCGGCGAAGGCGGCGGCGAGAAACTGGCCGGTGCGGTGAAGAAGGTTTACGACACCATCAAAACGATCCGCACGGCAAACGCGACACCGGCAAACGAATTTGCTCAGAGCGAGAATGAAAAGAAATCGTTGCCCGACAAAAGTTCGATCACGCCCGCGCCCCTAAATGAGATCTTCGCTCTACAAGGCGATGTGAAAGACGGGATGGTGAAATTCACGATTGGCAGGAAGTCGCAGATGAACGGGATGGAGATCGGGAAAGAAATCGGCGTTAACACCTGGGCGGCGTTCGCCGGCGCGGACGACAACGCGATCGTCGATGGCGATTTTGCCGTGACTGAAGATGAGTTGCAGCCGGTGCTGAAATCATTGCGCGCCGCGAACATCAACATCGTCGCGATCCATCAGCACATGACCCATGAACAACCGCGCATGATGTTCCTGCATTATTGGGCCGCGGGAAAGCTGCTGCGCTGGCCAATTCCATCAAAGCCGCGCTCAACCTGGCGAAACCATGAGGCGGCGTCTCTAGAGTTTGCTTTCTGTCTGGTTCGGTCAACGGTCATTCATGACCGGCTGGTTTTGGTACGCGTTCGTCGCGGCGATTCTTTACGGGGCGCACCAGATTTTCACCAAGCTGGCGTCGGACCATATCAGCGATGGGCTGGGCGGTTTCGTAGTGGAGGCGTCGGCTGCGATCACGATTCTGCTCTACCTGCTTTATCTGCGCTTCTCGGGGCGCTGGAGTCAGACGGCGTCGATGCCGGGAATCAACTACTCGATCCTGACGGGATTGTGCGTGGGCGTGGGCACGATCGTTTTCTTTTTGCTCTTCCAAAAAGGCGGGCCGCTCTCCGCGGTGCCGGCGATCCTGGCGGTGGGCGCCGCGATGATGGCGGTGGCGGGAATATTCTTCTTCAAAGAGCCCGCGTCGCCGTTCCGGTTGCTCGGGGTCGTGATGTCGATAGCGGGATTGTTGCTGCTCCGCCGCTAAAATTCGAAGCCGGTAATCAATCGCGTCTGCACACTCGGCTCATCCGCTTTGTCCCAGTTCGGAATGTCGATCTCATGCAGCGCCTCAGCGCCGACCGTGAAGCGCGGATTGATCTCAAAGCTCACCGCGATCGACTGGGCGAATTCACCCGCGCGTTCTTCCAGACGCTCGCCCATCCACCTTCCTTCCAGCTCCGCGTTGTACGCCGCGATCCATTTTCCGGAATTTTTCTGGAGAAGAATCTTTCCTTCAAACTCAAGGAAATCCGGTCCGCCGCGGATTTCCCCGTAAACCGCGCTGCCTAGAAAATCGGTGTCGGGACTCGAGAGCCGGTAAATGACTTCGAGCGCCGCATCATCGTAATGGACGCGGTCCTCGCCGCCGGGATGATCGTTGATGTGCCAATCGGCGAAGTAGAGCGAGGCTTGGAACCGATCCGTGACGCCGTACTCGAGCTCATGCCGAAAATCGAATTCGTGTGTGTTCGGCTCGCCATTTCGACCGTGGTGAAACTGCCACGTGACCCAATTCTCCAATTCCAGTTCACCTTTGTCCGCGGTAGTGACCTCGTAAGTGAAGGCGAAGAGAGGTTCAGACGCGCAAAGAGAATGGGCTGAGCAAAGAAACACGAACGCCGCGAGACCAGCGAGAAGGACACAAGATTTCTCCATCTGGCACGCTTAGCAGAAGCGCGGCGCGCCCGCTGCCGATGGCTTGCGAACTTTTAGCGATGAATTGCGTCCGCACTCCCTTGTCGCTAGGCTGGATTCCAACGTCGTTGGCATTGCCTTTGCTAGAAAGGCTTCGATGTCTCTTTGCAATAGAGCCGGCCTTGCCGTCTTGCTCGCCCGTTTCGTCCTTTTCTGCGGAGCGCCTACTCCCGCCAATGGAAACCTGATCCAGAATCCCAGCTTTGAAGACACGGGAACAACTGGAGTGACTCCAACGACCGCCGTAGCCGTGGGGGCAGGTTCTCAAATTCCTGGTTGGACGACCACACTCAGCGGGGCATCGGGCGCAGACAATTATATCGCTGGCACCAACCAGACAGGCGATAACTGGATACCTCCAGCTTCGGATGGCAACTACTCCGTGCAATTGGACAGTATTGCCGGAACCGGAAATTACACCGTGGGTAATTCGATTTACCAGGCTGTGAATCTAACAGCCAACACTAGTTATTCCCTCACCTTTGATTTCCGCGGCGAATCTGTCCAGCAGGCACAACAGGCTTTTCTCAACGCCTATGTAAGCCTGGATTCAAAAGGAAACGTGCCGCAGAATGCATCCAGTTTGTTCTATATTGCCGCCGCGAATTTTCAGACACCCAACTCCAACGGCAACCCGGACAGTTTGTGGAGCCACGCCACCCTGACCTTCAACACTGGAAGCAACTCGGGCCTGATCCGCTTTACGTTCATGACCGTCGGCGGAACAAGCGTCGATAACACGGGTGGCACCGACGACAACGACATTTCGCTTGATAACTTTAATTTGGTTGTGGTCCCGGAATACACCCACTGGGCGGTGTGGCCAGTATTTGGCCTGCTCGTAATCGGAGTTCATGCACGCGGGCGGATTTGGTCTGTGACGCAGCACTGCCTTAAAGTGATTGCGCGTTACGCTCTTTTTTTAGCTCGGCATGCGTCGAAGATGTTAACGGAAAGTTGCAAATGGCAACCTACGCCCTCGGTTTGATCGGTTGTCTGGTGCTGGCTCAGCTTTGCTTGATGCTGGCCCGCCGCGCACAGTAACGATCCGCAGCGGTTGCGGAAGTTGTGCGTGTCCGAGGTCGGGTCGCTTTCGACCCAACGAAGACGCGAGCTTGCACTGAGCGCCGGCGAATGGGAACCTCCTCCTGTTCCTCTCAATGAACCGCCTCTTCCTCTATTGTCATTCCGAGCGAAGTCGAGGAATCTGTCGCTGTTAATGAATCGGCTCTACTTCGGCGATAATTTGCAGTGGCTGCGCGACCGGGATCAGACGACCGTAGCGGCCCTAGCCGCCGTCGCAATTGCCAAAGTGAAAAGGGCGTCAATCGCGCACAAAATAGCCTTGAAGAACGCCCCCGCGAGACGGGAATTTTCATTGACGGAAATACTCGCGATTGTCAGCGTCATCCGATCAAATGACGCTGAACGTTCCCTCCGCGTGCCCGATGGAATTGTGATCGCCTCCGACAGCCTTTCGACGCTGACGCAAGCCATCAATCAAAAACTGACTGTCACCGGCAAGTGCGAGAAATGCGGGGAGATCACGGAGATAAAAGATGCGCAGGCTCCTCCGATGACAATCCCAAGTTCCACTTGGCCTTACACGCAAAAGCTATTTTCAGTGAAGGACCGTTTCGGGCTGGCGATCTACGGCTGGGGGTTTGTGAATAATCGCAGCATTTACAATCACATGATCGACCTAGTTCCTAAATTCCCCGCGGAGGTGGATTCCGATGACGACTTTTTTGGAACTATGTCGGATTTCATTGTGAAATATTTTCATGCGCAACTGGTGGCGCAGCTTAAGAAAATGGAACTGTCGATTGAGTTGCAGCCTGACGACTGATTTCCATTCGGATTTCAGTTTGCTGGTTTCGCACGGGCAGGCAATGGAGAGCCGATCTCACGCACCCACCTGATTTCCATCGGCAAGAAAACAAAGGTCGACGTGTATGATGAAATCGGTTGCACCATCTCGGGCGATCCAACCGTAGTAAATATGCTCTGGGAGGCGCCTTCACACCGGCTGAACCTGGCATCGTTCTCGCTTCAAGATGCCGTGGATTACGCGAAATTTCTTATCCGCACCACATCAGACTACCAACGCTTCTCTGGCAACATGCCGACCGTGGGCGGGGATATTGACATTGCCCTGTTGACGAACCACCGCGGCTTCCAGTGGATTGCGCAAAAGGAGCTTTACCGTATGCTGGACACAGCAGACAATCGCACCTCAACATCATGAGCTACGCATACATCCAAGGCCAAGAAGCAGAGGCGCTCTCGTATTTTGAGAGGGTGCTCAAGCAACCCCTCGATCCGAAAGAACGCGCCCAGCTCCAGAAGCTCGTCGATGATCTCCGCAGCAAAGTGAAATCGGACGAGAAGACCAGCCGACAGTTCGCGATGCAGAATGCTCCGTCGCTGAATCTGCACGCTTGCTGAGACAGGCGCTTCGACGCCACGAGGCCCAAAAAATAGCAACTAAACCGCAACCGCAGACCCGTTACCAAGCAAATCCACGCCCTTTTAGGGCGTTGGTTGCGGGTTCGAGTCGCGCCCAACCCAAGGCAAACGGAGGATGGCCGCAGTCAAGCACGACGCGCCTTCGAACGGGAGAGTTCCTGAATTGACGCTGCGCCCCCGCGTCTCTACTTCGGCGACAATTTACAGTGGCTCTGCGACCGCAGCGAATTCCCTAACGAGGTCGTCACCATCGAAGGCCTGCTCACCGGCACCGAGCGGATCGACGCCCCCAGCCAGATCAACCCCTTCGCCATGGCCGTGCGGGAATTGGCTGGGCATAAGCAGACCGAAATGCTGTAACGGAGGTGCCAGTACGTTCATTGGGATGCGCTGATTCAGGGCGCGACGACTGGCCTAGTTGGTGCGGGCGTCTTTGCAGCACTAGCAGTCGGTCGCAATCGGATTCGTAATTCCTAAAAGGCGGGTAGTGGCTCAGTTTCGGATTAGAGCTTCGCGAAACTGACACTGCCGTCAGGGCAATAGGTGAAACTCCAATTTTCGCTCTTAGCGATCCTGGCGATTGCGTTCCATTGAGTGCTTGCCGGAACTTCATCCGGGCAGAGCACGCGTAATTCCGCGCAGCCGACGACGCACTCGCCATATTCTTGAATCTCCCGTCGTACCATTTCGATTTGAGATTTCAGCGTCGGGCGGTCGTTCCGCACGTCTTTGGTGAGCGCGTCCAGACGCCCAAGATAATCTATTCCGGCAATAAATCGATAATTTCCTGAGGCAAAATTTATCTCCGCGGGAAAGCGAACGCGAAGTTTGCGGCGGCTTTCGGGCAATTGAATTTCTAACTTCGGGACTTGTGAAAGTGCGAGGATGAAAGTAGAAATGATCGCATGGGTTTAATTATTCTTATCGTTGTAATTCTGTTGTTAGTAGGGGCTTTCCCGACACGCGGCTATGGATTCGGCTACCGATCGCACGGCCTAATCGGAATCATTCTCCTAATCGTTGTGATTCTGTTTTTGCTCGGTCGCCTGTAAAGGTTACGCCCCGTGCGACTTGTTCTTGAAAACCGGGGGCAAAATACGAGGGCGCGAGGTGAAGAAATCGCAGAAATTCCAGCGTGATGCGGTTTCTCCTTTTCGGGACAAGCTATGGGACTTGTTCAAAGAACAGGCTAAGGGCATGGATGGCTCAGACGTCGTCACCGCGCTCAAGCAGGCTGGCGAAGAAATCTGGGCGGTGGGTATCGACGATACCTACAGCAGCATGAGCCACCAAGATGACGAGCCTCTCGGCAATGCTTTCGACATCACCTGGCTCACCGTCGTTTGCATTAAGCTCAAAGAGATGAAGCAAGGCAAGAAACCGAGGGTTCGCATCCGAAATTGAAGAACTATTAGCTGAGACCGACCGCACACTGTCAGCGCGGTCTAAAAGAAGATCGACCAGAGGCAATCTCGACAAAGCTCTTCGACGAGCAGAGAGAAGGTTCGGCCTGACTTCCCCGCGCCATGACTGAACCACTCCCACTTCGATTTGCGCTCGCTCCCGGTAGCCGTCGCTGATCTTATTCTCGTTAGGAGCGCGGTCCTCTCCTCCCGTCAGAAAACAAACATTCCGATGGCGGCGGCAAACATTAGCAGGGTCGTCAGCCCGACGCACACCAAACCCAGAGGAGAACTGGGTTGGTTCTGCATGATCTTCCGGTCGGATGCGACGAGCCAAACTCCAACCAGAAGAAAGGGCGCGAGGAGGCCGTTGATGATCGCTGTCCAATAAAGCGCCTTGACCGGGTTCACACGGGCAAAATCGAGCCCGACACCCATGAGAGTGGAGAGAATGACCACGCCATAGAAAGCGCGTGCGGCCATGAATTTGGAATCAAGTCCCTGTCGCCAGTGGAATGTCTCGGCGAAAGCGTACGCAGCCGAACCGGAAAGAGTGGGGATGGCGAGAAAGCCGACACCGATGATGCCGACGGTGAAGAGGAGATAAGCGAATTTGCCGGCCAGCGGCAGGAGCGCCTCGGCTGCTTGCTTGGTCGTTTCGATGTTCGTCGTGCCATGCGCGTGCAGAGTCAGCGCGGTGCTCAAAATGATGAAATACATCACCAGGTTCGAAAAAAATGTGCCGATCCCGACGTCCATCTTACGCGCTCCGATCTCGCGCCTGGTCGCCCCTTTTCGCCAGGCCAGCATGCGGCGTCCGATGGCCTTTTCTTCCTCAACTTCCTGTGAGCTCTGCCAGAAGAAAAGATACGGGCTGATCGTCGTTCCCAGGATCGCAACGAGCATCCCCCATCCTTCGTGCCCCTTGGGCAATGATGGAATAAAAGTGTCGTGAGCGACTTTGCCCCAGTCCGGCCCGATCACGAAACCCGTGATGACGTAGGCAAAGAGCGTGAGAGCCAGCCATTTTAGAACGTTGGCGATCTGGTGATACCGGAATTGCACGGTAGCAACAGAGATAGCGAGGCCGAAGAGGATCACGAAGTAGTGCGAGTTGATGCCTGACAACATTTCCGCCGCGTCCGCCATGCCAGAGAGGTCCGCGCCGATGTTGATGGTGTTCGCGATCAGCAGTGCCGCCGCGAATATGGCAATCAAAGGTTTGGGGAATTTGTGGTGAAATGCTCCTGCTAGTCCTCGCCCGGTCACCATGCCGATGCGTGCGCACATCATTTGCACGCTCGCCATCAGCGGCCAGGTGATGAGCGCCGTCCAAAGCTGACCGGTGCCTAAGAGAGCACCGGCCGTGGAATAGGTCGCAATTCCCGAGGGATCATCATCTGCCGCACCGGTGATCAAGCCCGGTCCAAGATTGGCGAAAAACCGGACAATTGGATTCTGGCTCTCTTTGTTGGAAGTCAGGGCACGCTTAGTCATAATGATGTGCGTCGAATGATCGCCGTGGTGAATGGCCACCTACCGCGGCTTAAAATCGTTCGCCCGCTTTTGTCCCTCCGCGATCTGCTCCGGCGTCAGATCCTTTTCCAACAGGGGCACGGTTTTCTTTGCATCCTCATCTCCTTGCTTCGCCGCCAGCAGCAGCCACTTGTAAGCTTCTACCTGATCCTTCGCCACGCTGTCGCCCGTGGAGAGGCGATAGCCCAAATTGTATTGAGCCTCGGGAAGATTCTGCTCGGCTGCTTTGCGATACAACTTCACCGCCTCCGCCTGATCTTTCGCCACGCCCGCGCCATCGGCGTAGCAGAGGGCCAAAAAGTATTGAGCTTTGGCGTCATTCTGCTCGGTGGCTTTGCGATACCATTTCACGGCCTCCACCTGATCCTTCGTCACGCCTGCGCCCTTGGCGTAGCAGAAAGCCAAATTGAGCTGAGCCGGGGCGTAACCTTGCTCGGCGGCTTTGCGATACCATTTCACCGCCTCCACCGGATCCTTCGCCACGCCTTCGCCTTCCTCGTAGCAGAGAGCCAAATTGAATTGACCCTTGGCGAGATTCTGCTCGGCGGCTTTGCGATACCACTTCAGCGCCTCCTCCGGATCTTTCGCCACGCCTTCGCCAGTGGAATAGCAGAAGCCTAATCTCGATTGAGCCTCGGCGAGATTCTGCTCGGCGGCTTTGCGAAACCATTTCACCGCCTCCACCGGATCCTTCGCCACGCCTTCGCCCTTGGCGTAGCGTAGACCGAGTTCCACCTGGGAATTTGCGTCGCCTGCTTCTGCCTTGGCCTTCACTTCCTCAAGCGGCTTTTGATCAGCCTTGGTCTGCTGCGCGGCCAGTGGAAAGACCGTGGCGCTCGCTAGCAACAGAAGCGTGAGTGCCAGGCGATTCGCTTTCATATCGAGAGGGTAGCTACGTCGCCACTGAAGGAAAGAGACAAGCCAGTCGAGGGCAACAGCTATTCCGATTAAGAACGGTTCAAAAACCTCTTGCCGTAGTTTCCAGAGATTAGGGCGAGCGCTACCGCGCTGGCCCTTCTCGCATCGCGGGGTCCATTGGTCGCCTAGCACGCGAATCGCTTTCGTGGAAGCGAGATGGACGCTTTGGTTTCCGACACATTCGCGCCGCCACGGTCTGCCCCGCTCGAAAAGGAAAGCGCGGCAGAGGCTTGGATCGGCCGCGCAGTTGTGCCTGCGAACATCGCCTTGGAGAAAGCCTCCCGCGTCAGCGTGGCGTCGCTTTCGTTGATCTGGATTGGTCTCGTGGGCCTGGTCGATTACTGGACCGGTTACGAGCGGTCGATGCTGATCTTTTATCTCATTCCCATTACCCTGGGAACCTGGTTCGTAGGCCGGAGCTTTGGAATGCTCCTGTCCGGCCTAAGCGTCGGCACTTCCATCCTCTCCGATCTCGCCTGCGGCATACCGGAAGTGCGATTCTGGAATGAAGCGGTCGGGCTGACTTCGTACGCGATCTTTGTCTGGCTGCTCGCCCGCTGGCGCGCCTCGCTCCGGCAAATGGACGATCGGGTGCGTCTCCGCACGGCCGATCTCCAGGAAGAAATTCTGGAGCGAATGCGGCTCGAAAAGGAAATGACCGAGGTGACGGAGCGGGAGCGGCGCCGGCTGGGCCACGATTTGCATGACAATCTTTGCCAACACCTCACCGGGACCGCGCTGGCCGCCCAGGTGCTTCGAGCAAAGCTCAACTCGAAGCTGCCCGAAGAAGCGATGGAGGCCGGGAAGCTCGTCGGGTTAATCGAGGAGGGAATGGATCTGACGCGCAACCTGGCCCGCGGATTATTCTCTCCCGATCTCGAACGAGGAGGATTGGCGAACGCCTTGGAAGGGCTGGCCCACAACACGCAGGAACGCACCGGCATCCATTGTGAATTTCAGCATAACGAAAGCCAAAGCGAGTCCGGTGATACGGCCGTGCTGACGCAGTTCTATCGCATCGCGCAGGAAGCGGTCGCCAATGCGGTGAAGCACGCGCGCGCGCGGCGGATCGTGATCGAACTCGACGCGGCGGATGGAGAACTGAGCCTCAATGTCTTCGATGACGGCGTGGGGCTCGACGATGCGAGCGAAACGAATGGACTCGGTCTTAAGATAATGCGCCATGGAGCAAATTTGATCGGGGCTGATTTCAGAGCGTTGCGGCGCAGCCCGGGGGGGACAATTATTTCCTGTGTCCTCCCACAAGGTGCGCGGCGGAACGGAAGGGAGCACGATGAAATCTGATTTCCTGGCGCGAAAGAGCCGCGTGTTTGTGGTCGACGATCATCCGCTAGTGCGCGACGGATTGAGGACGCTGATCAATCAAGAGAGCGACCTCGAAATCTGCGGCGTCGCGGAAGATGCGGTCTCGGCCTTGCCAGCGATCGCGGCGAGCCGGCCGCATGTCGCGCTGATCGATATCTCGCTCAAGAACACGTCGGGATTGGAATTGATCAAGGATTTGAAAATCCAGCAGCCCGCGATGGCCGTGATCGTGGTCTCGATGCACGATGAAATGCTTTACGCGGAGCGCGCGTTGCGGGCGGGCGCCCGCGGTTACGTGATGAAACGGGAGACGACCGGCCATGTGCTCACAGCCATCCGCCGCGTGCTCGAAGGCGGCGTTTACCTAAGCGACAACGTGGTCGCGCGGATGGCGAGCCTCGTGGCCGGGCAACGCCAGCGCGAGTCGGTCAGCGCGGAGCGGGTCGAGCAATTGAGCGATCGCGAGCTGGAAATATTTCGCCTTCTTGGACGGGGCCTGAGCACTTCGGAAATCGCCAGCGTCCTCCACATCAACTTCAAAACGGTCCAGGCCTATTGCGCGCGCGCCAAAGAAAAGCTCGGCCTGACGACCGCAATCGAGCTGCGCCGCGCCGCCACGCGCTGGGAAGATGCGCACGCCGCCGCGACGGCCTGAGTAATTTGCCCGCGGCCAGCGCGTAGGACTGCGCCCTACACAAAGACGCGGCGCGCTCGCGTCCCGCTTGGTCTCCCGGTTGCTAAAATAGGAGACATGAAGAAATCAGCTTTTGCAAAGTTCAACGAGGGCTTCACGCTCGTGGAAATAATGATCGTCGTTTCGATCATCGCCTTGCTGGCCGCCATCGCCGTGCCGGGATTCCTCCGCGCGCGGAAACGCTCGCAAGCCAGCCGGATCATTAACGACTTGCGCTTGATCGACTCGGCGGTCGACCAATACGCGATCGAAAACAACAAGAGCACCGGCTCCGCCGTGGCGGTCACGGATTGGACCAGGTATCTCAAGGCCGGCACGAATCTCCAATTGACGGGAGTCGACATTCTCGGAAACGCGTATGGCGCTCAGGCCGTCGATTCACTCCCCTCCGTTCCCGCAGCCTCGAAGACCGCGCTTTCGGATGTGACCGACAATACCTTCTGGTCGCCATTCAACTAATCGCCGGCGCCGCGGCCTTCACATGCTGGGCCGGCGGCGCCGGCATCTCTTCGTCAGGGTAGGCCCGCTTCGAGCCGCGCGGGCCGCCTAGACAGAAGCAGCGGCCCGGGTTACCAATGCGAAGAGATGATCGGCCCGGCTAAAATCTATTTCATTATTTTCGGGCTGCTCACGATCATCGGCGGCGTGATCGGTTTTGTGAAAGCCGGCAGCACCGCGTCGATCATCGCCGGCTCGATCTCCGGCATTCTTCTCTTGGTGGCGGCCTTTTTGTTGCCGCAAAATCTGGCCGCTGGTTTGATCCTGGCGGGCGTCATCTCAATCCTGCTCGCGGGCAGATTCGTCCCCGCGTTTCTCAAAACGGGCCAGGCGATGCCGGCAGGTTTGATGTCGGTCTTGAGCATCCTCGGCGTCATCGTGGCAATCGTCGCCTGGATAAAGAAGTAACAGCCGCGTGCGAAAATTTCGTGTGAGGACGCTGCGCTTTTTCGCGCTTCTTCTGCTCTCGGCAGTTCTGGCGGCGATTGTTCTGCGCTGGATTTCGCTCGAACAATGGCACCGCACTCAGGTCAATCCCGAGGAGCCGATCGAGATCGAGGCGCCGGAGAAATCGCCCACGCCCGCGCAGCCGAACAAGCCGCCTCTCATCACCGGCAAGCTCGACACCGCGCGCCTTTTCAGCGGGATCACCGTGCAAGCGGCGGTCGAGCCCACGCCCGGCGGCGCGGCTTCCGATGAGCGCGCCGATCCCCAGAGTTATGTCTTGGAATTAAAGCTGCACGCGCGCGTTCCCGCGCCGAATAAAACAATCGACGAGCTGGCGAAGGTAAGTCCGGAATTGCCGCGGCTGCTCCCGGGCCTCGCGGCGATGATCACGCCGGAATCGGTCTCGCCCTACTTCAAGGAACTCTACGACACCAAGCTGAAAAATTTGCGCGAGAACCTCGTCCGGCTCGATCAACTCCTTTCGCGCCATAACTTTTACGATTGCCAGACGGTCCTGCAATTGCGCCACCCCGAGAGCCATCGGCGCGTTGTCCTTTTGCAAGCGGACATGGACGTCGATGCCGATGGCTCCGACTCCGATCGGCTTCCGGCCGGCTCCGGCTCGTCTCCAAATTTCAAACCATTCACAAGTTTCAAGTGGCCGAAGAAGAGCCAGCTTCCGAATCCTTACCTCGCGCCCACGGAAGAAAGATTGAAACGCTACGAAGGGGAACTCGCAATCAAGACCACGACCGCGGAGCGCAAACGCGATTTGAAAGCGGGCATCTCGGTGGCCCGCGACGAAATCGAGTCGATGAAGAAATACAGCTTTTTGATCGGCGCGACCGATCCCTACATCGTGATTCCGTCGGGCCTGGGCAAAGCGGATGGCGGCAAAGTGGGCGACTACGCCCTGGTGATTTTCGGCGATCGCATTTTCCCGGCGATTGTCGGTGACGTCGGTCCGCCAGACAAAACCGGCGAAGCATCCTTACGCATCGCCAAGGAAATCAACGCGCTGGCGACACCGAACAACCGGCCGGTGAGCGATCTAAAAGTGACTTACCTGATCTTTCCCGGCACGGCCGACCCGCCATTCGGGCCTCCCGATCTCGAAAAGCTTCAGGCGCGCAGCGAAGCGTTGGTGAAGGAAATCGGCGGCGCGAGCGTTCCGCTGCACCATTGGGAAAATATTATTCCGCCATTGCCGACACCGACGCCAACGCCGACACCGACGCCGTCACCAACTGCAACGCCATCGGCCTCCGCGTCACCGGGAGCGTCACCCAGTGCCACGTTCGCGTTTCCGATTCCATCGCCGAGCGCATGAGCAAAGCGTTCACGCGCGAGGAAACGGATGGACCGGACATTCCCGATCTCCCGCCGCTGACTTCCGCGCTGGCGCCAGGCGCAAGGAATTACATTACCGCCACCGGCGCGCAGAAGTTGCGCGAGGAACTTCAGCAGTTGGTTGAGATCGCGCGGCCACGACTCACGGACGCACAAGACGATCCGGACGCGAAGCGGCAACTGGCCCGGCTCGACCAGCGAATGATGCAGCTCGAGGAGAGTTTGCAATCAGCCGAAGTCGTCGCGCCTCCGGCCGGTCCAGCGGATGTGGTGCGGTTCGGCGCGACCGTGAAAGTGCGCGAAAGCGATGGCGCCGAGGTGAGCTACCGCATCGTGGGCGTGGACGAAATCGATCTCGACCGCGGCTGGGTCAGCTGGCTCTCGCCCATTGCGAAAGCGCTCGTGAATGGCAAACGTGGTCAGCGCATTCATTTCAAATTTCCGTCTGGGGAAGAGACGCTGGAGATTGTAGATATTCGTTATGAATGAAATGCCATTCCGAAAGCATTCGTTAGGCCGGCAATTTCCGAAGATGCTCTCGGCGCTTTTTCTGGCCGTGGCGCTTCCCTTTCTTGCCCGGGGCGTGGAGCCGGCGCCGGAGATGTTCGACGTGCTCATCAAAGGCGGCACCCTCTACGATGGCAGCGGCGAAAAACCTCGCGTTACCGATGTCGCCATTCGTGGCGACCGCATCGTCGCGCTTGGAGATTTCCCAGCGGATCGCGCGCGGGCCGTGATCGACGCGAAGGGCCTGGCGGTCGCGCCTGGTTTCATCAACATGCTTTCCTGGTCGAACGAATCGCTCATCGAGGATGGCCGTTCGCAGAGTGAAATCCGGGAAGGCATCACCACCGAGATTATGGGCGAAGGCGAATCGATGGGACCGCTGAACGACCGGATGAAAACGCGGATGCTGGAGCAGCAACGCGACATCAAATTCGAGATCAAGTGGAACACGCTCGCGGAATACCTCACCTACATGGAGCGGCGCGGCGTGGCGCCGAACATTGCTTCGTTCCTCGGGGCGACGACCATTCGCGAATACGTCATCGGCCTCGAAGACAAGGCGCCGACGCCGGAACAATTGGAAGAAATGCGCCAGCTCGTCCGGCGCGGGATGGAGGACGGCGCGCTTGGCATCGGCACGTCGCTCATTTACCCGCCGGCCTTCTACGCGAAGACGGAGGAGTTGATCGAGCTGTGCAAAGTCGCGGCGAAGTATCAGGGCAAATACATTTCGCACATGCGAAGCGAGGGAAACAAATTACTCGAGGCGATCGATGAACTAATTCGCATCAGCCGCGAAGCGAAAATTCCGGCGGAAGTTTATCACCTCAAAGCCGCGGGGGAGCAGAACTGGCCGAAGCTCCCGGCCGCGCTCGCGAAAATTGAGGAGGCGCGTAAAGCCGGTCTCAAAATCACCGCCGACATGTACACCTATCCCGCCGCCGGCACCGGCCTCGACGCTTGTCTGCCGCCATGGACGGAGGACGGCGGTTATCCGGCACTCTTCAAACGCCTGCGCGACCCCGCCACTCGCGAGAAGATCGCCGCGGAAGTGCGCGCTCCCACCAACAAATGGGAAAACCTTTATCTCGCCGCCGGTTCGCCCGATCGGATTTTGCTCTGCGGTTTCAAGTCGGAGAAATTGAAGCCGCTCACCGGCAAGTCGCTCGCGGAAGTGGCAAAGCTGCGGGGCAAGGACCCGGTCGAGACGATCATGGATTTGCTCAGCGAAGACGAATCGCGCATCGACACGATTTACTTCCTGATGTCGGAAGAAAACATCCGCAAGGAAATCGCGAAGCCCTGGGTCTCGTTCGGCTCGGACGAAGCCTCGCAAGCGCCCGAAGGTGTTTTCCTAAAGGCGAACGCGCACCCACGCGCCTACGGAAATTTCGCGCGTTTGTTAGGCCGCTATGTCCGCGACGAGAAAATCATTTCGCTCGCCGAAGCGGTGAAACGCTTGAGCGGATTGCCGGCGACGAATCTCGGCCTGGATCATCGCGGGTTCGTCCGGGAAGGAATGTTCGCGGACGTGGTTGTTTTCGATCCGGCCACGATCGCGGACCGGGCCACGTTTGAGAAGCCGCACCAGTACGCCGTCGGGATGAAGCATGTGTTCGTGAATGGCGTCCAGGTTCTGAAAGATGGTGAGCACACCGGAGCGAAACCAGGCCGGGCGCTCTGGGGGCCGGGCAAGGTTCGTTAACTGCCTGACAAAGATAGAGCGGTGTCATCCCGAGCCGCGCAGACGGCGAGGAACCTCACAGTTGCAATGCTGGTTTCCTTGCGCCCTTCCGCGTCGAAACCGTGGGCGACCAGGCACTCGAGCAAGCGCGCCGGTGAGCCTGCGTGAGGTCCCTCGCCGTCTGCGCGGCTCGGGATGACAGCGCTCAAACGATAATAACGTCTAGCGCCCTTTCGCGTCTACCCGTGATTCGATCTGGTCCAGGCTCGGATCGTTTCGCTTGATCCATTGTTCGATCGCGTTCACGTCATTCGGCCCGAGTTCAGTGGATCTCGGGCCCTGAGATTCGAGGACGCGCTCCGTCGACTCCGGCAGCACTGGCTTCGCTTTCTTGATCGAAAATTTCCAATGCCGGCCGAAACGGAGCAGCGCGTAATACATCGTCTTGGCTTCGAGCGCGCTCACGCCGCTGCAACGCATCGCGTTGTAAAACATCCGATCGGCTTCCTGCGGCGGATGATTTTTTTGATCGTAGGCAACGTCGTGCAGCACCGACGCATTCCGATATTTTCCCTCGAACGGTCCACCCATAAATGACCAGAGCGTGCGCGGAATCGATGCGCCATCGATCTGCGAGCCGGCCGGCGCGATCCAGACCTCGCCCTGCGGATCCGTGTAACGCAACTCGCTTAGAACCGTCATGGTTCTGCCGTCCGCATTCCAGCGTGTGTCGACCGGACCAGTGAAATAACCCCACGTGCCGCCCGGCTTGTAGTTCTCGCCCTTGCCGAGCTTGTGGTGGTGCGAAGCGCACGAAGCGGACAAGGCGGCGATGATCAGGAAGAAAACAAATCCTGTAAGATTGAAATTTCGATCCAGCATGAAACGTGTCGTTAGGTCGCGGATGAAACCAAAGCTTTCTCGGCTTCGACGCGCGGGCGCAGAGCAGCACGAGGTGGAGACGCGGCGGGTGGACGCCGGAAGCCCTTCAGATAAAAAAGCATGAAAATGCCGGAAACGATCAGGATTGAGCCGACCCATTTCAGAAGCCAGCCCGGATCACGCAAAATCTGGATCGTGCTTTGTCCGAGATTGTCCGGATTCCAGGAGGCCTGCGACATTTTGAAAGTCAGCCCCGTCCAGGTCCGCCACGATTCGCCGGGATAACTGAACGGATTATTCATCCAACATTGGCCCGTGGCGGTGCGGCCTTCGTGATCGGTCACGCGCACCGTGCTCTTGAAGCCGGCCGGACTGTCGCTGCCCTCATTGCGTTGCACTTCGAAATCGACCAGCTCGAGCGCGATCGGCAACGCGATTTGTTTCCAGCCGTACGCGATCTGCACTTCCGCCGTCGAAACCGGCACGCTGACTTGCCAGCCCGCGGGGATCCATTGCTCGGAAATTTCCGCGCCTTGTTCGACGCGGACGCGGACGCCGTCGGGCAATTCCGCGGTGGGCGCCGCTGATTTCGCGGGAATAAAATCCATCCATTCCTGCGCGTGCGGGATGGTACGGTCTAGCGTCAATTGCCAATCAGCCCAGCCGGTCGTGAGCGGCTTGTCCAATTCGAGCTTGCCGGTGGAATGCCCGAGTTTTCTCGAGGCGAGGTCGTAGGTCACATTGCCGTCATCGGCGATGAAAAGCGTGAGACGATTCGGAGCCGTCTCGCCATCGGCAGGCATTTCTGGCGCCGCGCCCGTCGCAGTATCGCCATGCGCTTTCGGCGCGGAAGTCGCGGGCACTCCCTTGCCGCGGAGCGTCACGACCACGGCGGGATTATTCGGCTGATCGCTCAATGAAGTGGGCTTGCCGTTTTCGATTCGAAAATCGGGCCAGTAATTATCGATCCGCAACGTAAAGGACGTGCCGTCGAGCGGCGCGTCATTCCCAAGATTTTGCGCGACATCGAACGTCCACGTTTTTCCGTTCATGCTCACGACGACGCTGCCTTTGTTTCCATTTTGCGGCGGAGACAACTGTACTTTCGCGCCGCTGTTCCCGCCCTTCACCACTCGCGCGATCTGCTCCTCGGGCGCTTTCGCGAAGGCAAAGATCGCTTCCTCTATTTCAACTTCGCCGCCGCTCTTTGTTTCCGCGGCGGAATTCGAGGCGGCGTTCGAAGGCGCGGTCCCGCGTTTCAGCTCGATCGTGGCCAGGCCCATGTTGAACGCGCCGTGCTGGCGATCATCCGCCATGAGCCAGCTTTCGAGATGCTGGCCCATCATTTTGGTGGCGATGGTGAAATGCAGCGCGGGCACGCCGCCGGCCTTGAGCGATTTCGGATTCAATTTGCCTTCGATCGCCGGCGCGTAGTCGACGATGCTGAGCCGCGCGCGGCCCGCGAGCGTGCCGAGGTCCCACGGCTTTTGCGGGGTGGGCGGCCGATGAATGAATTCCGCCGCGTATCCTTTCACGAGGCCGTCGGTGTCGCGGACTCGAAGCTGATGTTGATCGACGAGCAAATGATCGGTCGGCGGCTCGCCTTTGAAGAGCGTGATCGTGCCTTCGATTCCCCAGATCCGTCCGATGAGCGAACCGGCCAGAAGCGTGATGATACCGAGATGCGTGATGAGAAACGCGACGTGATGTTTTTTCCAGGGCCAGCGCGAGAGGGCCGAGACGGTGAGATTCGCCGCGAGAAAAAGGAGCCAGAGATTGAACCAGGACGCGCCATAGACATAGGCGCGCGCGACTTTCGCATCGAAAGTCGATTCGTAGAGCGTGCCCGCGATCGCGCCAATGATCAGAACGCCGAGCAAGACCACCGCCAGCTTCAGCGACGAAAAAAAACGGAAGAGCCGGGTGCGTTGCCAGCTCGGGCGTGAAGTCGGGGAAGCGGTGGCCATGCGATGGACGGACATTTTCCGCGAGAAGTGCGGGACGATCAACGCGAGAGTTCGAAGGGTAGGGACGCCGCGCTGCGGGCGTCCGTCGTAATTCTTCGCGCATCCAAGGCAGCGCGCGGACGCCGCAGCGCGGCGTCCCTACCTTGACTCCAGCGCGGCGCCGAAAGTTTGCAGATGAGCGGTGAAGGCAGACGGATCGAAGGCGTCTGGCGTTTTCACATCCGCAAAAAGCTGATTGAGCTCAGCATCAATCTTCCGCGGCCCGCCGCGATTTGGATTGAGCGCGTTCGTCAACCGGTCGAGCGCGAGGACGAGCCGTTTCGCGCGCTGCGCGAGCACAGGATTCGCAGTCCCTTTGGCCGCAAACTCCGCATCCGTGGACGCGAGTCTGCTTAGCAACGTCCGCGCGACGCTTTCGCTCCAGTTGGACATGGCCGCCTTGCGCGCGAGCGCATCGGCTTCTTTTTGCGCTTGAGTGAAATCGGAAATGCCGGGCGCGCCCGGCGGCGGGCTCATCTGCGGCCACGCGCCATTGGCCGACGCGGCCGTCGCGCAAAGCCAGGCCACACCGTTCCAGCGCGCGTTCGCCAAATCGTCGCCGGGCTCGTTCACCAACGCCCAACTGATTTCCCGCAACGCCACCGCCTGCCCCGTCAACCATTCGCGCAAACCGCTCCACGCTTCCTCATCGTCGCGCCAATGTTTCGGCTCGGCCATCGATTGACCATCCAGTTCGAAGAACAATTCGGGATGACCTGCTTTCAAAACATCCGCCGGAACATTTTGATGGCAAGCCACGCAGGCATTCGCGCGGACGTAAAGGCTGCGAAGATCGCGCATGCCGGCGGAAACACGGATGTTGTAAGTCCAGTCGGTCCGGGTGTGACCGCGCAGCCAGCCGCCGGCGGCGCCGTGACAGCTTTCGCACGAGACGCCTTCATCGGGACGCGCAGTAGCCGCGAGCCGGCTCGCCGCGACCGATTGCAAAGGCGAATGGCAAACCGTGCAGCGAGCGCTGGTTTGGGCCTCGGTGATCCCGAGCCCTTCCGCGATCCGGGCCGAGCGCGCATTGAGCAGCACGGGAAAAGCCTTCGTGTGATAATCGTGCTGGCTCCACGTGATGTATTGGCTGCGTTTCGGGCCTGCGCCGCCATGGCAGCTCGACGATTTGCATCCGACGGCGCCAATAAAGGTGCTCTCACGGATTTGCAGCGGCTCTTTCGCCAGGAGGCTGCCCGCACCCGCGGCGAGGAAAAGACATATGCGCGCAGCTTTCAGCAACACGCGAAAAGTCTAGCACCGGCATTTTGGAAAATGCCACTGCAAAGGTTGGTTTCTCTTCTACTGGTAGGGCGAGGCTCCGCCGAGCCGTGAGGCAGGCGTTAGATAACGGACGGCTCGACAGAGTCTCGCCCTACCAAACATTCGGACTCAGTTCGCCCACGCCTTCCACTTCTTGCGGAGCGGTTTCACGTAGCGATCCACGTCCACTTTTTTCAGACGCTCGACGCCATCCTTCACCGCATCGGCTGAATCTTCGTATTTGCGCCGGACCGATTTGAAAAGCGGCCAGAGGAACGGAAGCGAAAGCATGCCCAAATCCACATTGGCGAGCGGCGATTTCGATTCGACTTCCTTCTCGGCTGAGCTGGAAGAATAACGAATCGCCAGGCCGATGGCGACGCCGAGGGCGAGCGCCCCCAGCACGGTCGGCACCGGATTTTCGCGCAGGAAAAATTCCGTGCGCTCGCGCGCCGTGCTCGCTTTCTCTTTTGTTTGTTCCCAGGCCTCGCCAGCCACGGTCGAAACCTTGTCGGCCGCCTGCCGGAGTCGCCCGGGGCTTTCCGCGGAGATTCGTTCTTCGTTCGCCCTCATTGGGGCCGCCATCGGATCGTCTTCCATAAATTCGTCACCGTTCGGATTGATCATACTATTTCTTCGTAATTGGAGGGCGGTTTGCGTCTCTCGTTCAATCTTTCTTCCTCATGATCGAAGAGAAAGGCTTACCGCCACTCATGTTTCGGGTATTTTCGCTGCAGCTCTTTCTTGATCTTGGGATAATTCTCTCGCCAAAAGGTCTCCAAGTCTTCGGTAATTTGAATCGGACGATGATTCGGCGCGAGCACCTGGATTCGTAACGCGATCCGCCCGCGGCCGACGCTCAACCCGCGCGGCGTATCGTAGAGGTCCTGAATTCGCGCGGCCACTGTCGGCGCGGCGGAATTTCCGTAGACGATTTTCGCGGCACGGCCCTTCGCCAGCTTGATCCGCTCCGGCGCATAATCGTCGAGCAGTTGCAGCTGCGCCGCGTTCAGCCACGATTTCACGACCGGCCAAACCGTTCGCTCTTTGATCTCCTTGTAGCTCGCGGCGCCCTGGCAGATTTGTTCCAGGAGCAAAAGTTTGCCGGCTTCGTCAATTTGCGGGAATTCGAATTCCGGAAATTGCGTCGCGACGAAGCTGACGCGCTCGATCCATTGTTCGACGGCGTTGTCCCAGTGTTTGAGCGGACAACTTCCCGCCAGAACTTCGCGCGCGAGAATCTGCGCAGTTCTCACGTCGCCCTTCGGCGAAAAATCTTCGCTCCGCAAAACGAGATCGTGAAAGAGCACGGCGCGCCGGCCGACGACGCGGCGAAGAGCGGGGTCAAATTCCACCCGCGTCTCCTCCCGAAGCGATTCCGGAAATAATTCGCGCAACCAATCTTCCTCGATCCTGGTCGCCAGCGTGAGCAGGACCTGACGCTCTTTCTCGCTGCTTTCGATTTCGCGAACTTCCGAGGCCACGAGCAAAGGCGCGCCGTGCACAGCGCTTTCGCGCGCCAGCACCCCGCGCCGGCCGTGCACCAGCGCGCACCGGAGCGTCCCGGCGTCCAGCCGCATTGCGACTTGATCTGGAAATCCCGCCAGGACGCATCGCTCGATCGCGCCGGGCTTCACTTCGCCGGTTTCGAGATCGAGCTCTTCATCGCGAGCGATCGCGAGGAATTGGTCGGCCAACTGCGCGGCTTCACGCGCCGCGCCGGGGTTGATCCCAAGGCGCGCGCAACGTTGCCCATCGAACCGGCTGTTTTCCGCGTAGCGAAACGCCCGCATCAAAATGAAAAGGTCCGATTCCGCGGCGCTGCCGAGGACATCTTCGCGATCTTCCCGCGCCTGTTTATTCTCGAGGCGGCGCAAGAGATTGCGGCCCTGGGTCAGTGCCGCGATCAATGCGACGGCGCGCACACAATGATATTCCTGCGCGGCGAGCAGCATGCGCGCATAGCGCGGATGGACCGGGAACGCGAGCATGCGCCGGCCGAGTGGCGTGACGGTTTGCGCAGCCCCCTCCGCGTGTAGCGCGCCGAGATCGACGAGCAGTTGTTCGGCGCGGGCGAGCGCTTGCGGATCGGGCGGCTCCAACCAGCGGAAGTTGCCGATCTCTTCCACGCCGCTCGCTTTCAGAGTGAGAACGACCTCGGCGAGATCGAGCCGCTTCACTTCGGGGAGTTCCTGCGCGGCGCGCTCGATGTGCTCGCGCTCCGTCCAGAGCCGCAAACAATGGCCGGGCGCGGTGCGTCCCGCGCGTCCGGCGCGTTGATCGGCGGAAGCGCGGCTGATTTTCTCAACGAGGAGGGTGTTGATCCCGCGGCGTGCGTCGAACCGCGCCATCCGCGCCACGCCGCTGTCGATGACGACGCGGACTCCGTCGATCGTGAGCGAAGTCTCGGCCACATTCGTCGCGACGATCGCCTTGCGTTTTTCATAATGGCGGAGCGCGGCGTCCTGCTCGCCTGGTGGCAGCTCACCATGCAACGGCACGACAACGAATTGGTCGCTCACGCGAGAAGCGCGCACCGCGGAAATGGTGCGCCCTATCTCGTATTTCCCCGGCATGAAGATGAGCACGTCGCCTTCCGTGCGCGACGCGAGCCGCTCCAGTTCATCGGCCGTCAGTTCCCAGATCGGATAATTCTCGCCGCCGACTGGCTTCGGCAGGTATTCGATCGCGACCGGGTAGGCGCGACCGCTCGAACTCAAAACGTCGCACGGCTCCAAGTATTCTTGCAGGAGGCCGGCGTCCAAAGTCGCGGACATAACAGCGAGTTTTAGATCGGGGCGCGAAGTCGCCTGGAGTTGCAACGCGCGCGCGAGGGTAATGTCGCCATACAGATGGCGCTCGTGAAATTCATCAAAGAGAATCGCCGCGACGCCGCGCAATTCCGGGTCTTGGATCAGTTGCCGCAGCAGAATGCCTTCGGTCACAAAACGGATGCGGGTGCGCTGTGACGTGACATTTTCGAATCGAATTTGATATCCGACTTCGTCGCCGAGCCGGCCATTGCGCTCGGACGCGACGCGCGCGGCGAGCAGACGCGTAGCGAGGCGGCGCGGTTGGAGAATCACGACCTGCCCGTCACCGAGCAATCCGTGATCGAGCAGGATCTGCGGGACCTGGGTGGATTTTCCGGAACCGGTCGGGGCCTGGATGATGAGGCGGGAATGCGCGTTGAGTTCGGCTACGAGTGATTGTTCCAGTTCGAAGATTGGAAGGTCCTCGCGTCGCATGAGGGGAGAACGTCCAACGCCCAACGTTCAACGTCCAATGTCGAACTCAGAGAAGTCTTCGATACGCTGCGTAGATCTCGTCGGTGGAGACGACGAATGTGACTTGCTCGACGGAATTGTTTTCGCGCAGAAATTCGGACGTCGTGTCGACCGCGATCCTGGCGGCGTCGACGATCGGGTAGCGATAGACGCCGCAACTGATGGCCGGGAACGCGATCGTGCGCAAGTCGTTCGTCACCGCGATCTGCAAGGAATTTCGATAACAATTCGCGAGCGTCTCCGGTTCGCCGCTTTCGCCGCCCGACCAAACCGGTCCCACGGTGTGAATGACGAAACGCGCGGGAAGCGAATAGCCGCGCGTGATCTTCGCTTCGCCGGACCGGCAGCCGGCCAGCGTTTTGCATTCGGCCAGCAGTTGCGGGCCGGCGGCGCGATGAATGGCGCCATCGACTCCACCACCACCGAGCAGAGCCGTGTTGGCCGCGTTCACGATCGCGTCGATGGCGAGCTTCGTAATGTCGCCGCGCGCCAGGGCAAGTCTCGAATCAGACATTGGTGTCAAACTCCTGGCAGTTCCGATTTGTGAATCAAACCGATGCCGCATGCATCTTTGTAAAGCGGCCTCGGTAAATCCATCGAGCGTGCCTCACCGTTGAGAGAAAATGTTTCCACGTCGGGATGCGCTTTCCGCCATTCGGCAAAGGCACGGCGGACTCCGCCTTCACGCGTGACATCGAACTCCGCGGCGAAACGGCTCACATCGTGAAGAACCAGAAGTCCGCCCGGCGCGAGTGCGCCATACCAGAGATCGAGTTCCACCAGCGTGGATTGATATTCGTGCGAGCTATCGAGAATGATCAGCGCGGGCTCGCCCCCGAGATAATTTCGCGCGGCGGCCGTTGACCCGGCATCGAGCGAACTGCGCTCGGCAATTTCGACAAAATCTTTCAGTCCGGCGCGCGCGATCCAGCGCCGCGACATTTCGCACATCGCCGGATCGAGATCCAAACTGAAGAGCCCGCGCGGCGCGTTCATTCGCCGCAGCATCCATCCGAGAAGCAGCGCCGAGTAACCCGCGCACGTGCCGAGCTGGACGATCCGGCTGATGCGATTTCCCATCACGAACCCATGCAGAAACGAAATCAGCCATACCAATCGCGCAGTGTCCGCCATTCGGCTTCGCTCAGCTCAGAATAAATTGGTGGGACATAGTCGGTGCCGGCCAGGTGATGCCACCAATAACGCGGATGCGGATTATCCTTCCACGCGCGCGAGCGCGGCGACTCGTCTGAAGTCACGGCGCGAGGCGATCGATCTTCCACGCGCCCCCGGTTTGACGTGAATAGCGAAACCGATCGTGCAGGCGATTGGGACGGCCCTGCCAGAATTCGATCGTGTCCGGGTTCACCCGATACCCGCCCCAATGCGGCGGCAGCAGAATCTCCCCCTTGTAGAAACGCTCCTTCATTTGCTCGAGCCGCGAATCGAGGACTTGCCGGGCATCGACGACCTGGCTCTGCTTCGAAGCCCAGGCGCTGAGCTGGCTCCCCGCGGGCCGCGAATGAAAATAGGCCCCGGAATCTTCGCGCGATGTTTGCTCCACCGCACCGCTGATCCGGACCTGCCGCTCGATTTGGACCCAATAAAAAACAAGCGCCGCGTAGGGATTCGCTTCGAGCTGCCTGCCTTTCTCACTTAGATAATTTGTGAAGAAAACAAAACCGCGCTCATCGAAGCCCTTTAACAAAACGATCCGCGCGGACGGGCGGCCGTCGGGAGTCGCTGTCGCCAGGGTCATCGCGTTGGCGTCGCGAATATCGGCGGCGAGCGCGGCGGCGAACCAGGCGCTGAATTGTTTGATCGGATCGGAATGCAGCTCGGCGCGGCGCAAACCGTGCGCGGCATATTCGCTCCGCAGACCAGTCAGCTCAGTGGGCGTCAATTCCATAGCTCAGGAAACGCTGAAGATTATTTGAGTCCGGCGAGAATGTCGAAGGAGGATTCGTGTCACCGCTGTCCAGCACCCACAGATCGTGCTTGCCCTTTCGCAGGCAGGAAGCACACTCATGCCCAATGAGGCTGCGTCTCCTCGCTGGCAAAATGAGCGTCCGGCATTCGCTCGTGGCAGCGGCGTTCATGGGCGCTTTTCTTTTCGCGCTGGTTCTCTCCGCCACGCCCCAACTGCACGAGCGCATTCACAGAGCCAGTGCGGACGCCAGCCATCAATGCGCGGTGACTCTGCTCGCGTCGGGTCATTGCCAGCACACTCCTTGTGACGCGATCTCGATCGCTCCCCCCGCGCCTCGACAAGGCGACGCCTTTTCTCTTCGCAGCTTTGAGATCGTTAGTCCGCGCCTCGATTTCTCTCTCCTCGAGCACGCGCCTCCGGTCCTCTCCTGACCATTGGTGTTCCGCTTCGGCGGACGGTGGCCACGCGCGGCGTTCCGCGGGCTGCTGATCCAATGCGCGCCGGACGCGGTCCGTTTCATGTCGGGCTAAATCCCGATCCAAGTCAGGAGAATTAATGAAAAACAATATATTCGTGGCGCTCGCCTGTGGCGTGCTCGCGATTGACGGAGCGAAAGGCGCCGAGCCTGCCGCTTCTCCCGCCGCCCCGAGCCCGGCGGCCACCGCGGCTGATGTCGAAGCGCTGCGGCAACAAGTCCAATCCCTCACCGAGCTGGTGCAGACGCTCCAGAAGCAGGTGAAAGAACAGCAGACTGCGAACGAGAAAAATAATTCCAATCCGCCCGCGCTTCCGCAAAGTTCGGAACAGGAAACCGCCGCCGCGCCAAGCACATCGCCGCCGGCCGCGAGCGCGCCCTCGCTTTTTCCCACGACCGATAATGCCGTGGTCGCAGCCGCGCCGCCGGTTAACGCCAATGGCACTTTATTTCCCACCACAGATGCGTCGGTCACGGCGACGGCCGCGACGGTCTCGAGCACGGACACGAGCTCTTCCTTGACGCAGCCGATCTCACTCACCGGCGGGGGAAACAAGAACTACATGAACATTTCGTTCGACGGCATGTTCGCGCTGGCCGCTTCGAGCGAGCGACACCTGGACCGCCTCGAAGTGGGCGACCACGATCCGCAGCAGCGCGGGTTCAATGGCCGCAACGCGGAGATCGCCCTCGACGGCGCCGTCGATCCCTACTTCGAAGGCTTCGCGAACATCGTTCTGAAGCTCGACAACGGCAACGCGACGCAGATCGAACTCGAAGAGGCGTTCCTGCAAACGACGGACCTGCCCTACGGCCTCCAAATCAAAGCCGGGCAGTTCTTCGAGGCCTTCGGACGGATCAATCCCACCCACCCTCACACTTGGGAGTTTGCTGATTCTCCGCTGGTCAATGGACGGCTGCTTGGTCCGGATGGCATGCGAGGCCTCGGCGCTCAGATTTCGTGGACGGTGCCGGTGCCATGGTATTCGCAGGTCATCTTCGCCGTGCAGAACGGCCGCGGCGGCACCGCGTATTCGTTTCGGAATCCCGGCGACAACGGTGTCTTCTACGGACGAATGACGTTCGATCGTGAGGCGAGCGCGCTGCGCGATCTCGTTTTCGTTCCGCGTGTCGAAAATTCCTTCAACCTCAGCGACACCCAGACGGTCCTCGTGGGTGCTTCAGGCGCCTTCGGCTCGAACGACACTGGTCCGAATGCGCACACCCAGATTTACGGCGCCGATCTTCTTTACAAATGGAAGAGCCCGCGGGCCGAAGGCGGATTTCCTTTTGTGAAATGGCAAACGGAAGCGATGTATCGCCGCTTCGAAGCCGGACAAGGCCTCGCTGATTCTTTCCCCGTCGCCGAGACCTTTCACGATTGGGGAATTTATTCGCAGGTGCTCTGGGGCTTCAAGAAGGGCTGGGTCGCCGGCATCCGCGGGGATTACTTGCATATGGAACCTTCGCTCTTCACCGATGACGACATGCGCCAGACCCGCTCGCGCGTCTCGGTGAATCTGACTTGGTATCCGACTGAATTCTCCAAGCTCCGCTTGCAATACAATCACGATTTCCTGGAGGAGAATGCGTTTCTTGCCAGTCGCGACGTCGATTCCATCTTCTTCCAATTCGAGTTCATTCTCGGCGCGCACGGCGCCCACAAATTCTAAATCATGAAAAAAATCCTGCTCATCCTGTCGGTGATTTGCGCCTCGGCCGTCGCCGCGCAAGCGAAGTTGAATGTCGTCGCGACGCTGGCCGATTTCGGTTCGATCGCGAAAGAGATTGGCGGCGACAAAGTGGACGTGACCGTCATGGCCAAGCCCACGGAAGATCCGCACTTCGTCGATGCGCGTCCCAGCTTCGTCGTGCAATTGCGCACGGCCGACGTGCTCATTGACGGCGGCGCGGAGCTCGAGATCGGCTGGCTGCCGCCACTCTTGCAAAATGCGCGCAATCCGAAAATCGAAGTCGGCAAACCCGGACGCGTGCAAGCGTCGCAGGGCATCCGGCTCATGAATGTGCCCGCGAATGTCACGCGGGCGGCCGGCGACGTTCACGCGCTCGGCAATCCGCACTTCATGGTCGATCCGATTATCGCGAAGACTGTCGCCCAGCACATCGCGCAATCCTACTCCGCGATCGACGCGGCCAACGCTGCGTCCTACGACGCGAACTACAAGAAATTCGAAGCGACGATCAACGCGAAGCTTCAGGAATGGGGCGCCGCGCTCCTGCCGTTCAAAGGTCAGAACGTCGTCGCCTATCACGACTCGTGGCCGTACTTCGCGCACCGCTTCGGCGTGAACATCGACATTTTCCTCGAGCCGAAACCGGGCATCCCGCCGTCGCCGTCGCATCTCGTCGAAGTGATCGCGCAAATGAAGGCCAAGAATGTGAAAGTGATCATCGTGGAGCCGTATCACGATCGGAAAATCGCGGAGAAGGCAGCCAGCGCGACCGGCGCGAAGGTCATCGATTTCTCCCAATTTCCCGGCGGCATTCCCGGCACCGAGAGTTACGTGAAGTTGATCGATGCCCTCGTCTCGCGACTGACGGCGGCGATGAAATAATCCGCCGCCTAACGAATGAAACGGAAAGGGAAATTATGTGGGAAGTAATGTTTTGGCCGATCGTGGCCTGTGTTCTATTGCCGTGGCTGCTGGTCTATCTCGGCCTGCACGTCGTGCAGCGCGGCATTATCTTCATCGACATCGCGATGGCGCAAATGGCCTCGCTCGGAATTTGCGTCGCTCTGCTCTTCCGCATCGATCTGCACAGCCCCGCGACTTTCGGGATCGCGTTGGGGTTCACGCTCCTCGGCGCCGCGATCTTTTCCATGACGGGAAAACGAACGAGCCAAATTCCGCAGGAAGCGATCATCGGCATTGCCTACGTTGTCGCGGCGGCCGCCGCGGTCCTGCTCCTCAGCCGCGCGGCGGAAGGCGACGAGGAAATCAAACAAATGCTGGTCGGCAATATTCTTCTCGTCTCACCGACAGACGTGTGGATTTGCTTTGGGCTTTTCGCCGCCGTCGGCGTGTTGCACTTCGTTCTCCGGAAAAATTTCCTGCTCGTCTCGTACGATCGCGATGGCGCGTATGCGAGCGGTCTGCGCGTGCGCTGGTGGGATTTTCTTTTTTATGCAGCGTTCGGTTTGGTCGTAACCAGTTTTGTCCGCATCGCCGGCGTGCTGCTGGTCTTCAGTTATCTGATTGTGCCCGCGGTCTGCGGAATCAATCTGGCTGGCTCGCTCTCGCGCCGTCTCCTGGTCGGCTGGCTCATCGCGTTGATCGGCGGTGTCGGCGGCCTCTTTTTTTCGTTTTGGTGGGACCTGCCTTCCGGCGCCGCGATCGTCTGCACCTTCGGCGCGCTGCTCATCGTGGTTTCCGCGATCTCGCTTCTGCGCCGAAAACCGGCGACGTAGAGTTGCATGTCATCCCGAGCGTAGCGAAGCGAAGTCGAGGGACCCCGATGAGTCGCTAGACGCACGGCGAGGTCCCTCGACTTCGCTCGGGATGACACGCAAATCGCCCTTCCTTGTCCCACAACCGCCGCTACCTTTTCGCGTGCATTCATTTCGCTATCACGACGGCAGCCTCCATTGCGAAGGCGTGGCCCTCGAACGCGTCGCGGAGAAATACGGAACACCGCTTTATGTCTACAGCGCGGGCACCATTCTCGATCATTACCGCCGGCTCGATTCAGCCCTGGGCGAGATCGATCACCTCATTTGCTACGCGGTCAAAGCCAACTCGAATCGCGCGATCCTCCGTTTGCTCGCGGATGAAGGCGCCGGCTTCGACATCGTTTCCGGCGGTGAACTCTTTCGCGTTCTCGCGGCCGGTGGAGATCCGCAGAAATGCACCTTTGCCGGAGTGGGCAAATCGCAGGAGGAGATCGAATACGCGCTCGAGCAACGGGTCCTGAGTTTCAACGTCGAAAGCGAAGCGGAGCTCGCCTACATCGATCGCGTCGCGCGGGGGAAAGACGTGCGCGCGCCGATTGCGTTGCGCGTCAATCCCGATGTCGATGCCGGGACGCATCGCTATGTGTCGACTGGGCGGAGCGAAAATAAATTCGGCATCGCCCTCGAACGCGTCTCCGAAATCTATGAGCGGGCCGCCGCCATGCCCAACATCGCCATCCACGGCGTGCAAATGCACATTGGCTCGCAGATCACCGATGCGACGCCATTCGTCGAGGCGATCAGGAAAGTGACGCCGCTCATTCAACACCTCAAGGAACGGTACGCGCTCGAATTCTTTAGCGTCGGCGGCGGGGTCGGGATCGTTTACGAATCGTCGATGGCCAGCGGGAGCGGCGATTGGTGGAGCGAAAAGGATCGCGTCCGCGCCACCACTAATTTGCCGCTCACGATCCACGATTATGTCGCCGCCATTTCGCCGCCGCTCCGCGCGATTGGATTGCGCGTGCTGCTGGAGCCGGGCCGTCTTCTCGTGGGAAACGCCGGAGTCCTCCTCACTCGGGTCCGTTACATCAAGCAAACCGAGCACAAGAAATTCGTGATCGTCGACGCCGGGATGAACGATCTCATCCGGCCCGCGCTCTACCAAAGTTACCACGAGATCGTTCCCGTTCGTGAACCGTCCGGCCCCGCGCGCGCGTGTGTCGATGTTGTTGGCCCGGTGTGCGAGAGCGGCGATTTTTTCGCGCAGGATCGCGACTTGCCTGAAATGAACGAGGGCGATCTCGTCGCGCTGATGAGCGCCGGCGCCTACGGGTTCGTGATGGCTTCGAATTATAACTCGCGCCCGCTCCCCGCCGAGGCGCTCGTGCGCGGCGAAACTTTCTCGCTCATTCGCGAGCGGCAGACGATGGAAGATCTGGTCCGCGGCGAATGCGAGTAGGTGGATCGAGCGCTCCGCGCTCGACGGCAGATAATCACGTCGAAGTCGCCCCATAGCATCGCGCGACGGAGCGCGCGATCCACCTCACAACCCCGCGTTGCACTTGCGCTCCTTTCGCTATGAGCATAAATACTGCTCCCACCCTTTCCGATGAAACGCCTGCTCCCGATTCTTTTTTTCGCGCTCCTGGTCCGGCTCGCTTCCGCCGCGGCGGTCCCCGGCGAAAACATTCTGTTGGTCGGCGGCCCGTCGCTCATGCAATGGGAAAAATACAAAGCCCAGCCGCACGATCATTGGTGGGCGAATTTCGTCCACGCCGCGCGGATTCGGACCGAGCAGATTCGGACGGAATCGGGGCCCAATGCCATGATCACATGGCTGGTTTACAAACAGGGTTACCTCGATCGGGCGCAGCAGGACAAGCAGGACCTGATCGCCCTCATCAATTCTGTCCGCGACAAGTTTAACCTGAAGCTGGTCTATTTTCAGAACGGCGACGACGTCATCAACTACCTGAACAATGGCCAGCCGCGCGACAGCGTGAAGGTCGCCGACTTCGAATACTTCGGGCATTCGAACGCGAAATGTTTCATGTTCGATTACAGCAGCAACATCGAGAGCGCCTGCAAATCGTGGCTGCACGAGAGCGAACTGAAAAAAATCAATTCCCGCGATTTCGCGCGTGGCGCGTTCGTCAAGAGCTGGGGCTGCCACACCGGCGAGAGCATGTCGAAAAAATGGAAGGCCGCGACCGGGATTGCGATGTGGGGCGTGATCGGGAAAACGCAATACATGTCGGAAGAATTGCCGATCCTGATTACGAAAACCGGCAAGTGGACGAACTGATTGCGAAATGAGTTGCGGCCATCGGACGCGCTCCATCGCGTCGAGTGCGGGATGGATTTCCAGACGCTTTCAACGCTCTACCATCAGACGCTCTTCGACCTGATCTCGCAAAGCCGCGAGGTGCACCTCCGGCGTTGGCGCGGCGAACAACTCCAGCGTTGCAGTTTGCTCAGCATCAAGACGGGCGGTTGCAGCGAAGACTGCGCTCCTGCGCCCAAAGCTCGCACTACGCGACCGGGCTCGAACGCGAGGAGCTTCTTCCCGTCGACGACATTCTCTCCGCCGCGCACCGCGCTCGCGCGGAGGGCGCCACGCGCTTCTGCATGGGCGCCGCCTGGCGCAGTGTGCGCGACGGCACACCAAAGTTCGAACAAGTCCTCGAGACCGTGCGCGAAGTGAGCCGGCTCGGGATGGAGGTGTGCGTCACGCTCGGCCAGATCGGACCCACTGAAGCGCGCAAACTCAAAGCCGCCGGCGTCACCGCCTACAATCACAACATCGACACCTCTCCGGAGTTTTATCCCGAGATCGTGAGCACGCACACCTTCGCCGATCGCCTGAACACGATCGCGGCCGTGCAGGAATTCGCGGGGACGATGCGTTCAAAGCCCGCTGCCTTTTCGCTCCTCGAGCTTGTCATTGCGATCGTCATCCTCGCCATCCTCGCGACGTTGTTGCTTCCCGTCCACGGCAATGGCAATCTCATTGTCTTCGCGGACGGGAGCATCAGCGATCTGAAAACGATCGCCGCGTCGCCCGGCCCGAAATAGAAGGCTGGTCTACAAATTCTCCGCGATCTCGCGGAGCAAACCGGGGCCGCGGTAGATGTAGCCGGTGTAGACTTGGAGAAGTTGCGCGCCGGCTTCGAGTTTTTCGCGGGCGCTCTCGGCATCGGAAATTCCACCGGAGGCGATGACGGGCAGGCGCGATCGCGCAGTGATCGCGCGGATCAGTTCCGTCGACTTCTCTCGCAATGGCCGGCCGCTCAGGCCGCCGGCTTGATCGAGCGCTCGCGGAATTGCGGTGTGATTGAGTGTCGTGTTCGTCGCGATAATTCCGGCGATCTCATTCGCTTCGCAGGTCGCGATGATTTGATCGAGATCGGAGAGCGCTAGGTCGGGCGCGATTTTCAACAGGATCGGTTTGGGCGCGGTTTGGTTTTCCTGGCGGATGACGCGCAGCAATTGTTCAAGGGCGTCGTGTTCCTGGAGCGAACGCAGGCCGGGCGTGTTCGGCGAGCTGACGTTGAGCACGATGTAATCGGCGTACTCGCGCAGGAGACGGAAAGAATGGAGATAATCGCCAGCCGCATTTTCAATCGGCGTGACTTTCGACTTACCGAGGTTGATGCCAACAGGGATTTGGGGCCAGCGACCGCTGCCGCGCAATTTGCGGAGCCTGGCCGCGACGATGTCGGCGCCGTCGTTGTTGAAGCCGAGCCGATTGATGAGGGCTTCCTGCTGTGGATAGCGAAAGATCCGCGGCCTTGGATTTCCCGGCTGCGCTTTTGCCGTGATCGTACCGATCTCGACGAAGCCGAAGCCGACCGCGGCCCAGGCCGGGATCGCCACGCCGCTCTTATCGAAGCCGGCAGCGAGTCCGATTGGATTTGGGAAGGTGAGACCGAAAAGCGTTGTCGGTTTCAGCCGCGGCTGGAAGCGATGAAGCGTCTGGAGCGCGAAGGGCAGCCGCGACGCGATGCGCAGAGAGCGAAGCGCGAGGTGATGGGCCGTCTCCGGATCGAGCGAAAAGAGCAGCGGCCTAACGAGATGTTCGTAGAGGGCGTTGGGGTTCATCTACGGGGTCCCTCCCATTCGACTTCGCTCAGGGCAAGCTAGCTCGGGATGACGGTTCATTTGCCGATGCAAAACTGCGCGAAGACGGAGTCGAGGATTTCCTCCACGTTGTCCGCGCCGGTAATTTCGCCGAGCGCGCCCAACGCCCCCCGGAGATCGACCGCGATATATTCCGGCGCGAGTCCGTTCGTCATTGTCGTGGCGGCGAGTTCGCATGACGCCAAAGCACGCCGGAGACAATCGCGATGCCGACTGTTGATGGCGAGCGCGCTCTCGGGCCGCAAGTGATGCCGGGAAATGCTCGCGACGATCGCTTCTTCCAGACCGCGCAATCCATTTTCCCGCACGCAGCAAATCCGCAGGGCTTCGTGATTTTTCCAGTCGGGATGCTCCGGAAGATCGCTTTTGTTCAAAAGCACGAGCCGAGTTTGATCGGTGAGATTCTCATCGAAACCGGCCGGCTTGGGCGCGTTGCGATCGAGGACATGGAGAAGAAGGTCCGCCGCGGCCATTGATCGCTCGGTGCGCGCCATGCCCTCCTGTTCGATGGGATCGGTCGAAGCGCGCAAACCGGCAGTGTCGAGAAGCCGAACCGGTATGCCGCGCAGGTTGATAACTTCCTCGATCGTGTCGCGGGTCGTGCCCGGCGTTTCATCCACGATGGCGCGATCGTAACCGAGCAGGCGATTCAAGAGACTCGATTTCCCGGCGTTGGTCGGGCCGTAGATGACCGCGCGCAGGCCTTCACGCAAAATCCGCCCATGCTCGGCGGTCGCCAGCAGATCGCGCATCCGTTGCATGATGGAATCGAGCCGCGCCCGCAACTTTCCGCCTTCATCCGGCGCGATGTCTTCATCGGGAAAATCGATCGAGGCCTCGACGTGCGCGAGCATTTCGACGATTTTCTCGCGGACGGCTGTGATCTCGGAACCGAGCCGTCCCTCGAGTTGCTCGTGCGCGGAGCGAAGCGCGAGATCGGTCCGGGCGCGGATCAAATCCATGACGGCTTCGGCTTGCGTCATGTCCATCTTGCCGTTGAGAAAAGCGCGCTCGGTGAACTCGCCCGGATTCGCCATGCGCGCGCCGGCGTGGAGACACGCTTCGAGCACGCGCCCCGCGACGAGAACCCCGCCGTGGCAACTGATCTCGATCAAATCTTCCCCGGTATAACTGGCCGGCGCCCGATGGACCGCGAGCATCACCTGATCGACCACGCGATCGGCTTCGACGATTTCACCGAGCCGTTGTGTGTGCGACGGAAACTCCGACGGCTTTTCTTTGCCGCGATAAATGCGATCGGCCAACGCGAGCGCGTCCTCGCCGGAAACGCGGATCAGTGCGATGGCGCCTTCGCCCGCGGGAGTAGAAATCGCCGCGATGGTTTCGCCGGCGACCGCACATTGCTTGGCGTCCATCACCCTGGCCGGTTGCCCAAGACTTCCCGCAACGCTGCGATGCAGCGACGATTCTGTTCCATCGTGCCGACTGAAATTCGAATCCACTCCGCCAGATTGTAGCCTTTCAACGCGCGCACAATGATTTGCCGATGGAGCAGTGCGCGGAAAATTTCCGCGCCATCGCCCACATTCACGAGGACGAAATTCGCGACGCTTGGGACGTAGCGAAGATCCATCGCGGCAAATTGCTCCTGCAACCAGGCGCGGCCTTCGTCGGTGATGCGTTTGGTTTCGCGCCGGTGCTCCACATCGGCGAGGCCGGCGAGCGCGGCGGCCTGGGCGAGACCGTTCACGTTGAAAGGTTGCCGCGCTTTTTGCAGGACCCGGATCAACTCCGGACGCGCGATGCCGTAGCCGATCCGCAGACCGGCGAGGCCCTGGATTTTCGAGAACGTGCGGAGCACGGCTACGTTCCGGCCTTCGCGGACGAAACGGAGCGTGTCGGGCGGATCATCGAGGTATTCGAAGTAGGCTTCATCGAAAACAACGACCACGTTTTCCGGGACGCGTTCGATGAAACGATCGATCTCCTCCTGCCCGGCGAGCGTGCCGGTGGGATTGTTGGGGTTCGCGATGAAGATGAGTCGCGTTTTCGGCGTGATGGCGGCGATCATCGCGTCGAGGTCGTGCCGCAGATCGGGGCTCGGCACTTCGATCGTGCGCGCGCCGAAAATCGCCGCGACGAGTTTATAGGCGATGAAGGCGTGCTCCGAAGTGATCACGTCATCGCCGCGATCGAGAAAGGCGTGGCCGAGGAACTCGATGATTTCGTTCGACCCGCTGCCGAGGATGAGGTGATCGCGGCTGACACCGAGCTGCGCGGCGAGCGCATCGCACAAATAATAGCCGCCGCCATCGGGATAGAGGTGCGACGATTCCAGCGCGGCGCGGATGGCGGCCAAAGCTTTCGGTGAAGGACCGAGAGGGTTTTCGTTCGAGGCGAGCTTGATGATGTGGCCGGCGTCCGTGCCCAGCTCGCGCGCGGTTTCCTCGATGGGTTTCCCCGGTTCGTAAACGCGCAAGTCGCGCAGTTGCGGATTGGCGAGATCCCAGATGGATGACATGCGGCTGGAATCTTAGATGGATTTCGGAGGATGAACAGATCGCGCTGTGAGCGAGTGCGCTGACTTACGAGGCCAGCTTCAATTGGAAGTGGTGCGCAGTGATGTCCATGCCGTGATTGAGATAAAAGCGGTGCGCGGCGAAGCGTTTGTTTCCGGCATGGAATTTCTTCGCTCGCGCGGCGCGGAGATCAAGTCCAACACAAAAAGCTGGTCGCCCGCGACGATCTGTCGGAACGTTTCCGCCTTATGAACAGCTTGCAATTCCTCGCCGAGACGAAGGTGCTCGGCATCGCGCTCAATCCGTGGAAAATCATCGGCTTGAGCGGGAGCCTGATCTTTGGCGTTCGTTTCATTATCCAGTGGATCGCGTCGGAACGCGCGCGCAAAAGCGTGATCCCATTCGGCTTTTGGGAATGCAGCGCGCTCGGATCTTTTTTGACCCTGAGCTATTTTGCGATTTACCGGCACGATTCGGTGGGCGTTTTACAAAGCCTGCTGCCGCTGCCGATCTACCTGCGGAATCTTTATTTTCGTTACACCCATCACGCGCCGCAGCATCCCGGGAATGCCCCGCGGCCCCCGGAATAGATGCGGCTTCCGCCAGAGCGCGCTTTACCTCGACGCAGCGAATCAATAAACTGACCGTTCCATGATCTCCCGCGAGCAGATCATCTATCTCGATAACAACGCGACGACGCAACTCGATCCAGCCGTGATCGAGGAGATGCTCCCTTACCTGACGGATTACTACGGCAATCCCTCGAGCGGCTACGCGTTCGGCGCGCAGGTGCGGCGCGCGATCGATCTCGCACGGGAGCGGGTCGCGGCGCTGCTGGGCTGCGAGCCGGGCGAAATCGTTTTCACCAGCTGTGGGACGGAGGCGAACAATGCGGCGCTCAATTCCGCACTTCAGCTCGATCCGGCCCGGCAGCACATTGTCACGACCGCGGTCGAACACAGCGCGACGTTTCGCCATTGTGAAGTGCTCTCGAAACGCGGGTGTTTGGTCACGACCGTGGGCGTCGATGGCGAGGGCAATCTCGATCTGGAGGAATTGGAGAGCGCGCTCACGCCGCAAACCGCCATCATTTCCGCCATGTGGGCCAACAACGAAACCGGCGTTCTATTTCCCGTGGAGAAAATCGCCGAGATCGCGCGGCGCAAGCGCGTGCTCTTTCACACGGATGCAATCCAGGCGGCGGGAAAAATCCCGATTCGCCTGGCGAATTCGACGATCAATTCGCTTTCACTTTCCGCGCACAAGCTGCATGGACCGAAAGGCGTAGGTGCGCTTTACGTAAACAAACGCTCCGCTTTCCGGCCGTCGTTGCTCGGCGGAAGCCAGGAGAATAATCGGCGCGCCGGGACGGAGAACGTGGCGTCCATTGTCGCGCTGGGCAAAGCCGCGGAATGCGCGATGGCCGCACTCGAGGATGAAGAAACGCGCGTCCGCGCTCTGCGCGATCGATTCGAAACGAGCGTGCTCGAGAGGGTGCCGGGAAGCTCCGTGAATGGCGGGCGCGCGGCGCGCCTGCCCAATACCACAAACTTTTCATTCGCCGGCATTCAATCGGACGCGGCGCTCATGATGCTGGATCGCGAGCGGATTTGCTGCTCGGCCGGCTCGGCTTGCCGCACTGGTGCGATCGAGTCGTCGCGGGTTTTGCGCGCGATGAAGTTGAGCGATGAGGGCGCGCGCGGCAGCATGCGTTTTTCCTTCAGCCGATTTAATACCGAAGCGGAGGTGGACAAGGCCGTGGAGATCCTGGCGCAAGTCATCGCCAAGTTGCGGGCTCTGTCGCCCGCGGCCCGCATGCCCGAGGCGGCCGCTGTTTAGCGGAGCGCGGCGCTCAATTCGCTGATGGCCCCAACCAGTTCGCCGCTTCTCCCGGGCTTATCGATGACGCGGTCGACTCGCAGTTTGTCATAACGCTGTCGTTCTTCGGGACTGAGCGCGTTCGCAAAGACAATGAACTTCCCTTCGTAGCCCGCGGACCGGGCTTCCTGGACGAGGCCGAAGCCGTCCAAGCGCGGCATGCGCGTATCGGTGACGATCAAATGAAAATAGGCGGGGTCCTTCGCCACGCGACTAACAGCGGCTCGTCCATCCATCGCCACTTCCACGTGGTGACCGACGGATTGCAACGTCTTCGCAAGCATATCCAGCACGAGAACATTATCGTCCGCGCAGAGAACGCGGAGCGGTTGCTGGGGCTCGATCATTCCGCGGCTATTTCCGACAAGAGGGTGCTAACTCCCGGCACAGGAGGCAGGTCCGCCGCGAAGGAGATCGGGAAGACATCGTCCGCCGCGGCCACGATCGAGTAGAAGTTATGCTGGCCGAAGTTCGGAACGTTGCCGAATTCCCCCGCGCCGCCGCTATCGGCGTCGCTTTTGTAGAACAGGCCATGCGTGAGTCCAATGCCGCCAGGGTTATCGAAACCATAAGCAATGATCGAAAATCCCATCGACGTGTAGGTGTGACTGCTCGAACCCAAGGCTCCGTCCTGGTGCAAGGGATTCAGGTCCCAGACAAGGGTGGCCCACGAGGAAGCGGCCATCAGGCCGGAGAATAAAATCACGCAACAACCTTTGGCGATTTGGTGACGAGGGTTGCGGATGCGCATGGTCTTGGTTTGCCTCCTGTTGACTCCAGACTGTCGGCCTCAGTAATGCCTGCCGCGCATCGAATGTGTCAATGAAAAATTGTCCCGATGTTCACGGACCAAGAATTGGAAAACACGGCCTGCGGGCGGTTGGCGAGTCTCTCCAAAATCGGAACAGAGAATGGTCGCGCATCGCGGCTCTTCCTGATACGTTCAACGGCTGACTGCAGAATCACCAGCCATGGAACGCACAAAAGCTCGCATCCTTCACGTCGATGATCATCAGGATACAAGACTGATGATGGCCGCTCTGTTGCAGGACTGCGGCTATGGCGTCCTCACCGCTGGAAGCGTGGCCGAAGGGTTCGAGCTGGCGAAAGAAATCGATTTCGATCTCTACATTCTGGACGTGCGGCTCCCGGATGGGACGGGAGTGGAGCTATGCCAAAGGCTGCGTGCCCTGCGACCCACCATTCCCATTCTGTATTATTCGGCCTACGGCAACGAGGAGGATCATGAGAACGCGTTAACCGCGTGCGGTGATGCTTATCTCAAGAAGCCGGTCTGCATCGCGGATATCGAGAGTTCCATCGCACACTTGCTGGCACAGCGGACTGAGAAAGCGTGATTCCTCTCCGCGCGGGCGGCAAGGTGATCGCAGGGGCTTACGGCGACGACCCGATTCTCATTGCCCGCCGGACCGCGCGATATCCTGCCCCGAGCATGTGCCGAAGATGGAACGGGCGCAGGCACTGGAGGTAAACCGGCCAGCGCGCCAAACTTTCCGGAACCCACCGCTTCCGTTTGATGTCCAGACAGAGCTCGACGACGCGGTGAAAGACCACCTCGTCCGAGAACCATTCCTCCCATTCTTTACGAGCCAACTCTCCCATGGCGACGGCGTCGCCCTCCCGTTGTTCGAGCAGGCGTGGGATTTGGGCAAAGTCCTTTTCCTTTACGCGAAGGGCGCACTTGTCCCAGCACGGGCCGGCGGGCCCAGCCCATCCATCGGACAGAATCACTGGCACACGTCCCATCCGCATGGTCTCGAATAACCTGATGCTCGACGCGCTCAGACCTCTCGGGCAAAGGACGAATTTGCTGGCCTTGGTCAGTTCAGCATATCGCCGGTGGTAGTCGAGTCTCTCACGCGCATCCATCTTCCGGTGCAGGATGCGATCGAAATCGTCGACGGTATTTTGAAAGAAACTTCTCGCGTGCCGCAAGGTCGCCAGATCCCGCCGGACCCGGGCGTTCCGGATCGAGCCCATAAAGCTAAAGAGATACGGCATGTCGTCAGTGGGAGCCGTGAAGGTCGTGAACTCGTTCGTGGTGCGGCCCAGGTAAAAGCCGGCACGGGTGCGGGGAGATGACCATCGTTTTTCGACCGACGAAAAGATTCCGGGCAGGAATGGAATAACGAAAGGGTTCGAGCAAAAGACGAAACATTTCTCGCGATACTTCCGCACGAATGGATGATGCCGCACCCGCTCGAAGTACCAACCAGCGCCATAGAATTCCACGAAGAGAATCACGTCGGCGTCCTCCGGATCGGTTGTAAGCGTGTGGATGCCGAAGCGATCGTGCTCCGCGCCTTTCCTCAGCTCGAGAAGCGGCGCACGATTGAATTCCGTTTCGTCGTCCGCCGGAGTTGCCGAAAGTAGAATGACTCGCGCCATGTTGCAGAGCTTTTAGCAACAGTTGAGCCGGTGAAGCAAGATCAGCCCAGAGAAGTAAAGCCGTTGGAATCTTTGGGGGCTTGATGACATCGAATGGTTCCATCGAGAGGATCAGGTCGATTTGGGTTTGGCAGACCGTCGGCGCTTGCGCGGCCGCGGCACTCGTTCTGCTCAAACCCAGGTATGATCCAGATGCATTCCAGCCCCAAGGAGCAGCGAGAAGCCGTCCGCCAGCTACTGCATTCCGTTTTGATCCGCGACATGGGCACCTTCAATGCCGAGCGTTTCAAGGAATGGATCAAGGAAACCGACGCGCGCTTTCGCAAAGTCGGATTGTCACTTCGGTTTACGATCCGAGAGCGCTCGGTCCATTTCACCATCAAGGAAATTCGTTCCAAACGCACCGCGTTCCAATTCGAAGCGTCGACTCACGTGCCATTCGATGATCGCGATGTGATCATGTCGGTGGAAGATTTTCCGCAACGCTAACCGCGGCGCCGGGCGAACTATCAAGGACCAATCCGAAGAAGATCGGCCGCTTGCGCGGTGCTGAGATTCGAAGCCGCTCGCCTTACTTCCGGAGAGACCCACGCCGGAAAAAGTGTTACCTCAATTTTGTGCCTCCCGGCGGCAGTGTGAATCTCTCGAATAGCAGCGAGCCGGCTCGCCTCGAACCGGTCCGCCAGGCGAACCAGGGCGGGCCAAAGACGTCGATGCACATAAGTTATCTTCCCAGCAACTAGACGGCAGGTAATTACGTCCGGCGAAGCACGCACCGCGCGCGAGCAATGGAATATGATGTCTGCCTTGGGATGCGCCCACCAATTACCGCGGACGGGTTTTCCTGCGATAGCCTCAGCCAGGCTCGGCACAACTCCATGCACCGATTCCAGCACGACGCCGCTTTTCTTCACGAAGGCCAAAGCTTGCTTCGGACTCACCTGGTATATGTTAGTGTTTAAGCCCGCGGCTTCATAGTCTGCTTCTGTAGCGGCGGTCTCTGACCGCCGAAGCGAATGGGTAACACGGCGGTCAGAGACCGCCGCTACAGGCGAACAGTTATTTCAAGTTGTAGATCTCCACCAGGCCGATGCCGGTGCCCGGGGATTGCCCGGCCAGGATCGCGGTGAAGGCGCCCGGTGGCAGCGTCGTGAAGATGCCGGATTCTTTCAGGTTCTGCGGCGCGAGGCCGTTGGCGGTCAGTTGCGCCGCGGAGACTGGATCGTCCTGCCAGTTGTCGTTCGAGATCAGCAGGGTGCCGTTGGCGTCGTGCAACTCGAGCGTCGGATCGGCCAGGACGTTACTCAAACCGAATTGCGCGAGCGAAGGTCCGAGGCCGCGCACGGCGATCCGGGTCGGGTTGTTGTTACCGCCCAGCATGAAGCCGCCAATCATGACGTTGTCCGCCGCCTGGACGAAGCCGCGCGTGCTGATGTTAGCCAGCTGTGAGTCGACGGCCTGGCCATTGTCGTATACTTCCACCAGACCTATGCCGGTGGTCTGGTTCCTTCCGGTCAGGATGGCGGTGTAATTTCCAGGCGGCAACGTCGCCACGATGACCGACTCGTGATCGTCCGTAGGCTGGAATGGTGTGCCTTCGATCAAGGCGCGTTGGTCGTCTTTCCAGTTATCGTTCCGCATGATCAAGGCGCCGTTGGCGCCGCGCAGCTCGAGCACGGGATCGGCCAGCACTAGATTGGCTGGGATATTCGATGACGCCGTTAGCGACGGTCCCATCCCGCGCAGCACCACCGGCTTGTTCGCGTTCCCGGTGATGATGAAGCCCGCGATCATGACCTTGTCGCCTACGTCTACTCGCAGGCGGGTCGAGATGTTCAATGCCTGAGCCGGGGTCGGCGTAGGAGTAGGTGTAGGTGTGGCGGTCGGTGTGGCGGTAGGTGTAGCTGTCGGCGTCGCCGTCGGTGTAGGTGTGGGTGTCGGCGTGCCGTTGGTTTCGACGATTGTGACGGTCGTGGTCTGCGGTGTGCCCACCGGCGCGCCCGCTACCGCGTTGAGGGTCGCGGTAAAGATCTCATTCCCGTCAGGCAGATTGTCATTCAGGATCGTGACGACCACCGGCTTGCTCGTGTCGCCAGGATTGAACGTGATGTCGCTGGAAGACGCGGTGTAATCCTTGCCGGCCTTGGCCGAACCGTCACTGGTCGCGTAGTGCACCACGGCGGTAGCGGAATTGTTGCCGGTGCGTGTCACGGTCAAGGTCACCGTGCCGGCGTTCTCGTTCACGCTGTAGGTGGCGGAGCTCCATTGCAGCGACGGCGCCTGATCGACGAAGACCGATTCGTTCGGCGCACCGCAAGCTCCCGCGGCAGTGTTGTTATTGGCGTCGCCATTGTAGGTGGCAATCCAGTTGTAGGTGCCGAAGGTGGTCGGCGTGAACGGATCGGAAGTGTAATTCCCGTTGCCGTTCACTGTCTTGGTGGAAGTGAAGATCGCGGCGCCGCTGCACGAGCCGTTGTTTGGTCCGAAGAGGGTAAAGGTGATCGTCCCGGTCGGATTGAGGCCACTGCCGAGCGTAGCGGTGTCGGAGATAGTGGCGCTCCCGACGATGATGTTCGGCGACGCTTGCGTGCTGATCGTGGGAGTTGTCTTGCCGACCGTCTGGCCGCCAGGAAGCGAGCCGCCGCTGGTGGCGAAGTTAGTATCGCCACTGTAAGTCGCGGTGACGGTGTGCGGACTGCCGGCAGTCGTTATCGAGGAGGTGCTCGCCTGCGCCGTGCCGCCACTCAGTGCAACCGCTCCGCCAAGGTTGGTGCCATCAACGGCAAACTGCACGGTCCCGGTGGGACTTCCCGCGCCGGGTGACGAGACGGCGACCGTGGCGGTAAAGGTAACGTTTTGTCCGGGCATGGATGGGTTAGCCGATGAACTTACACTGGTCGTCGTGCCGGCCTTGTTCACGGTCTGGCCGCCAGCCACCGATCCGTTGCTGGTAAGGAAGTTGACGTCGCCGCTGTACGTGCCCTTCACGCTGTGCGGACTGCCGGTCACTGTTATCGAAGCTGTGCTGGCCTGCGCTGAGCCGCTGCTCAAGGTAACGGCTGCGCCAAGGTTTGTGCCGTCGACCGTAAACTGCACGGTCCCGGTCGGCGTTCCGGCGCCAGGCGAGTTTGCCGTAACCGTCGCGGTAAAGGTGACCGATTGTCCGAAACTGGACGGGTTAACCGACGACGTCACAGCCGTGGTCGTGCTGTCCTGGTTGACCGTCTGGGCAACCGTACCATTGCCGCCGGCGTAATTCGTATCTCCCTGGTAATCGGCCTTGATCGTATGCGGTCCCAGAGCGAGCGATGAGGTCGTGAGTTGGGCCTGGCCGCTGCTTAGGGTAACAGCGCTGCCGACGTTCACGTTATCCACCAGGAACTGGACGGTCCCTGTAGGTGTGGTCGTAGCCGGCGCCACCGGCGACACGGTCGCCGTGAAGGTCACGCTCTCGCCAAACACCGTGGGAGTCTTGGACGTGGTCACAGCCGTTGTCGTCGTCCCCTTCGCCACAGTGACCGACTCGTTCGGATCGCCGCACGTTCCGGATGCGCCGACGTTATTCGTGTCACCGTTGTAAGAGGCAACCCAGTTATAGGTCCCGGCTGCCGTCGGCGTAAAGGTAGCGGACGTGTAGGGGCCGTTGCCATTGACTGGTTTTGTCGTGGTAGAGATCGGTGTGCCGGTGCAGCTGCCATTGCCCGGGCCGAAGAGCTTGAAGGTCACTGTCCCGGTCGGACTGGTTCCAGTGATAGTCGCCGTGTCGAAAATGGTGTTGCCCAGGCCAACTCCGGCGGAAGCTTGCGTGCTGATGGTAGCAGCCACCTGATTGATGGTGATGGTGAAGGCAGCCGTGTCGAGGACGCCGGCCGCGTTGCTAGCACGCACCACGATGCCTGAGTAAACACCGACCGTCGTAGGTGTCCCCGAGAGCACGCCACCGGAGCTTAAAGTAATTCCTGGAGGCAAGGTGCCTGATTGCACCGTGTAAGTGGGCGCCGGAGCGCCATCGGCGATAAAGGTGTAACCGGCATAAGGCTGATTCACGGTTCCGGTCGCGGGCGGCGGACCGCCGGCGCTGTAGGAGCGCGGCGGGACGGTGACAGGAGTAAGAGTCGGATCGGTCGTGCCGCCGACAGCCGGATCATCTGTCAGGACGTTGGAGAAGTTACTGCCGCTGACTGTGCCCTGGCTTGAGATGGGCGACGCGCTCGACGGAATAGGATTGTTGATAGCAGCGTGATATCTCACCGTGACGCTCTTGCCTTGCGGGATCGTGCCGATGGTTACAGGCGCAGCCAGGAACTGCGACCTAGTTTGCGCCTCGGGTTTGACCGCGGTCGCGTCTCCCTTTGCTGGAACGCGGCGCTCGCCATTGGTAAGGAAGCCATACATCACCTTGTCGCGATCCTTCGCGTCGTAGGTATCGGGCAGACCCAGAGCATGACCCATCTCGTGCATGATCGCGGTCAGCAGATCGACGCGGCCGGCCGGCGCCCCTGATGGTTCGGTATAGCTGCGAGTAGCTGAGACCGACTTACCAAACTGTTTGTCATCCTTAGCTGTAGAACTAATGAACCAACCGTTGCCACCGGCGTTTCTGCTGACACGGATGTGATTTCCGTCCGCTTCGCCGAGCTTGAGGCTCGGTAGATCGGCTACTTCAAAGCTCAGACTGCGCAAGGTCGCGACTTGCTCGGCTGTGATTCCGGTCGCTTCCCACCGCTGACGAGCAGTGGCGACCGTGGAGTCCAACGCGGCCTGAGTGAGGAGCGCGCCTTTAGATAAGGCCGCGTTCGCATCGACGCCGCCTGGCGCGAAGAGCAGCGGCGTCACCGTCGCACACGTTACGCCGCCGGTAACATACGCCGTGGTTGTGGACGAGCTTACGGTCTGCCCGGCATTCAACGTGTTTCTGGCGGCGATATACGTCTGGAGTTGCGAGGAATCAGCCGAGTTTGCTGTCCCGTTGAAGCCAGAGACGTTGTAAGTAGTCGTGAAGCGCTGGCGGGTGCGGATGCCAATGTTACTAGACCAAACACCGTTGATCGTATTCTTGTCGGCGAGAACCGTGCCGCCGATCTCGGCGCAGACGTTCGTCGTGTCGAGGGAGGAGTTGCCAGCCCAGATCGAGATGGCGAAGTTGTTGATAGTCGTCGCGGGATTAAGGGTGTTGCCCTTAATATGGAAGATGCCCTTCGAGCTGTTCGTCATCGTCTCGATGTTGATGCCGGTGTTCTGCACCTGCGAGATCGTGTTGCCGGTGATGTTTGCCGACACTGTTCCGGCGCCCTGACCGTTGATCTGAATGCCATTGCCGTTTGTGTCGGCGCCCGAGTTCGCGACAGCATTATCGCCGATGGTGTTGTTGCTGATCGTGCCGCTAATATGGGCCGTGCCCGTGCTCGAGCCTGATTCGTCCAGAACGATACCTACTACATCCTGACCGTAGAGCCGATTGTTATTGACCGTGTAGTCGAGCGTGCCGCCGTTCGACATGGTCAGGGCTATGCCGTTGCTGTTGGAGTTACTGATCGTCGTGCCATTGGTCTGGCCGAAGTCGTTATTATCGAAGGTAACCGTGATCGCACCGCTGACGGTATCGATCTGAGAGCCATAAGCGTGGTTATTGTAGAACTTCGAGTTCTGCACGGTGATGTTCGCCGAGGTCGCACCAGTGGAGAGGCCGAAGAGGAAGCCGTCCTGGGCCGCGACATTCGCCTTGCCCAGACCGTTGAAGGTCACGGTATCGATTGTGATGGTCGATGTGCCGGTCCAGTTCTGCACCCGCAAAGGCCATTCGTTGTTCTGTTGTAGGGTGTCGTTGGTAAAGGTGTTAGTGCCGAGAAGATTCTTGATGGTGATGCCGCTCTCCTTCACCTGGTTCCCCGCCTTCTGCACAGTGCTGTTGGTGAGTGAGAAGTTCGTCACGGAGTTTCCGTTGATGCCCATCTGCGCCGCGGTGTCGACCACGACTCGATCCAAGGTCGCGCCGGTCACGGTCTGCAAGTAGATCGACGCGTTGCAGCCGATGTTGTCGTCGGTGGAACTGGCAATGTCGCCACAGGTCGAAGGCGTGATGGTTGGGTCCGCTCCGTTTGTTGTGTTGGCGTTCGTGAAGTTCATGTTCTTCAGCGTCACGTTCTTCGCCGAGATGACCTCGATCCCGCGAGCACTGATGTTCTGGATCGTGCCGCCGCTGCCGGCCGTCGTGCCCACGCCGTTGACCGTGAAGCTGCCGGACGTGTTACACACATTGTTAAGCGCGATCCCTTTACTGCCGCCGTTGGCGGAAATGCTGATAAAGGACAAGGTCCCATCAACGTTCGACAAGGAAACAGCAGTGCCTGTCGTGCTGGCGACATTCACTTCGCTGACGTTGACGCCGCTGATGGCACCTCCCGGATCATTCATGCCGGTGCTCGTTGTTGAGTTGATCTGAAGGCCTCTTACAGTCGTATTGGTGTTCAGCGTCACCGTGCTCGTGATGTTGGTAACCGTAGCGTTGCCGCTGTTCATCGCCGGCAGAGCAGCGCTGCCAGCCGGTGGAGTAAGTCCGGTAATGGTCGCGAGGCTGGCCGTCGCATCCTGCCCGATGAGTTTCTGACCAGTGCGCAATGTCACCGCGCCGGTGCTGGGGCTGTCGTAAGCGGTGGCGCTCTCGTAGACAAAGATGTTGTCGTTGTTGTCCGGATTGAGTCCGCCGCTCAAGCCATTGGCGGTGTTGAAGGCCGCAAGCGTGGTATAAGGATTCGAAAGACGCCCATCGCAGTTCGACGAGCAGGCTCCGGCGTTGTTGTTGATAAACCAGATCATCCCGCTCACGTTCATGGTCACGGTGGCCGAGGTAGAAGTAAACGTACTGTTGTCCGTGATGGTATAGGTGAAGGTATCGGCGCCTTCATAACCTCTCGGCGGGTTGTAGGTCAGGGTGCTGCCGGCGATGGTAATGCTTCCGCCCTGGGTCGTCGTGTTACTGACCAGATTAAAGGTTACCGGATTGTTGTAGATGTCGTTGGCGAGGAAGACCGAGGTGGCGATGTCGATACTGACGTTACCGATAACATTGGGAGGGCCAAAGGTATCGGCTGTCGCAACCGGTCGCACCTGGACCGTAACCGTCGCGTCTGAAGTGCCCGCGACATTCGTTAGCCGATATTGGAACGTGTAGGTGCCAGTGAAACCGGTCGGCGGAGTAAAGCTATAGCTACCGTTGGCGTTCACCACGATCGAGCCCGAGGCGAAGGTTGGCAGCGGAGTAGTCGTGGTACCCGCGGCATGGTCGGTCACGGAGCCGCCCATCGATCCGCCGCCATAGGAGGTGATGTTGGCAATCGGGAATCCGCGCGAATCGTTCGTGAGCAGATTCGTCGGGCCGGAGGACAATCCAGTCAGGGTTGTGTTCGCATTGATTATGCCCGGATTGTCAGCCGAGGCGACGGGCGGCTGGTTAACAGTAAGGGTAAAGTTCTGGGTCGCATTTGGCGTTACTCCGTTATTGGCCGTGATCACAAGCGGGTAAGTGCCGCCGCTGTTGGCGCCGGGTGTCCCGGCTAGCGTCGCCGTGCCGTCGTTGTTGTTCACAAACGTCACACCGCCCGGCAATGCACCCGTCTGGGTGATCACCATGCTTGCGCCGGTTGGGAAGCCCGTCGTCGTCACGCTGAAGGTCCCGGCGATGCCCGTCGTGAAGGTTACGTTATTCGCGCTTGTGATGGCCGGCGCTTGTTGGACGGTCAGGGTGAAGCTCTGGGTCGCATCGGGCGCAACTCCGTTACTCGCGATGATGGTCAAGGGATAGGTGCCACCAGTGCCCGCGTCCGGCGTTCCCGCCAGTGTAGCCGTGCCGTTATTGTTATTGACGAACGTCACTCCACTGGGCAACGCGCCAGTCTCGCTGATGGCCATGCCAGCATTGGTCGGGAAGCCAGTCGTAGTGACCGAGAAGGTGCCAGCCGTGCCAACCTTGAAGGTGGTGTTATTCGCGCTCGTGATGGCGGGCGCTTGCTGAACGGTTAGGGTGAAGTTCTGCGTTGCGTTCGGCGCCACGCCGTTGTTGGCCGTAATGGTGATTGGGAAACTGCCACTGGCGGTCGGAGTTCCGGCCAGGGTCGCCGTGCCGTCGTTGTTATTCACGAAACTTACTCCACCGGGCAGCGCTCCGGTTTCGCTGATAGCCATGCTGGCTCCGGTCGGGAAGCCAGTCGTGGTTACAGTGAAGGTTCCGGCCGTATTAAGTTTGAAAGCAGTATTATTCGCGCTTGTGATGGCCGGCGCTTGTTGAACGGTCAGGGTGAAGTTTTGCGTCGCATCGGGCGCGACTCCGTTGCTGGCGGTGATCGTGATCGGGTAAGTGCCACCAGTGCCCACGTCCGGCGTTCCCGCCAGTGTAGCCGTGCCGTTATTGTTATTGACGAACGTCACTCCACTGGGCAACGCGCTAGTCTCGCTGATGGCCATGCCAGCATTGGTCGGGAAGCCAGTCGTAGTGACCGAGAAGGTGCCAGCCGTGCCAACCTTGAAGGTGGTGCTGTTCCCGCTCGTAATGGCTGGCGGCTGCTGCACAATGAGCGTGAAGCTTTGCTGTGCCTGCGGCGCAGTGCCGTTGTTCGCGGTGATGGTAATGGAATAGCTGCCGCCTGTGCCGGCATTCGGCGTGCCCGCGAGCGTGGCGGTGCCGTCGTTGTTATTAGTAAAGGTGACGTTGGCGGGCAGCGCGCCGCTCTCGCTAATCACCATCGACGCGCCGCTCGGGGTCCCGGTCGTCGTGACCGTAAAGGTGCCGGCCGTGCTCGTCTTGAAGGTCGTGTTATCCGCGCTTGTGATCGTGGGCGCGTTTTGGAACGTGAAGTTCACCGTCGCGGTCGAGCTACCGGTGAGATTGGTAATGGTGTACTTGAATGAGTCGGGAGTGGTGGAGCCAGCCTTGGGCGTGAAGGTCAGGCTGCCGTTCGCATTCAAGCTCACACTACCGCCATCGGCGGTCGGTGTTGAGCTGCCAATGGTCGTTTGTTCGCTGCCCGTCGTCGCGCCATAACTCGTGATCGAAGCGGAGTTCAGCGTGTCGTTCCCGAGCACGCCGGGGCCAACCACTGAAAGCTGCGTGTCCTGGGCAGCGTTGTAGGTGTCTGGGTTGGCTACCGGGGCCTGGAGGACCGTGATGGTGACCGTGGCCGAATCGTCCGGCGTATTGGCATTGGTGACCGTGTAGGTAAAAGTATCGGTCCCGGTAAAGTTGTTCGCCGGTGTGTAGTTAAAACTGCCATCGGCATTGAGCGTGACGGTTCCGCCGGCGGTGGTCGCTCCGGCGACTATCGGAACCGCAGTGGGCGCAGGTATGCCGGTATCATTGACCAACACACCCTGGGCGGCAGCGACGTTGAGTGGGGTGTTTTTGCCCGCGTTGTAGGCATCGGGAAACGCGAGCGGCGAGACGGTCACAGTGCCGGTATCAGTCGTGTTCGCCGGAGTCGGGTTGGTGAGCTGAACCCCGGTGGCATCCGCTGTCCCGGTCGCGTTCGAGATGATGGTGGTGTAATCGATCGTGTCGCCTTCCCGGGCGCGACTATCAGGATGGCTCGGGAACGTGCCCGTCTGCGTCGCCTTTACGTCCGGCGCGGCAGGAGCGACGGCCAAAAGGTTTCCGCCAAAGCAGAGAAGCGCGGCGAAGAGGACGCCGTGAAGGGTTTTCCTAAACGCGTGGAGGGACGGGCTCTGTCCCGTCCCATTTCTTCGGACGACACGGAGGTCGTCCCTCCCAAGTGGGGCGGCAATCGGGCGATGAGTAAATGGGGGGTGAATTTTCAAGAGCGGTTACTAAACAAAGGTGGTTGTAACGTCGGCGAGGTTTTTAAAGGAATTGCGGAAACGTGTCCAGATTTATTTTGCGCCGGAAACATTTTTTATGGGGCCTGGGATTTGAGCTCGGGCGATTGGAACGCTTGTTCGATCTTGATTGCGTTGTCGAACGCGTCGCGCCAATGGACGTCCTCCAGGAGAGCAGCGTCGATCCAGCCGCGAGTGTCCTTCTTCATCTGCTTGCCGAGCACTACGTAAAGCCAGACCGCGCCGTCGGAGTAAGATTGGCCGAAGATCTCGCGCACCCGGTCGAATTCCGAGACCACGCTCCGCGCGTTCAGTCCGAGCGCGGCTTTGATCGAGCTGGAAATTAGCGGCGTCCCGACCGCGCTTTTCACGTCGTCCGTTCCGGCGAGCGCGGAAAACGCGGGGAGTTGTCTCACAAATGCGGCCGCGATCGGTTGCGCGGCTTTGGGATGCGCTACCGACTTCACCAATTGCGCTTTCCATTTTGCGAAATCTTTTCCCTCCGGCAGCGCCGCGGTGCGGGCGTCGGCCGTGCCGCGCATCGCCACCTCCAAAGCCGCCGGCGTCTTCGACGGGCGATTGATCAGCTTCAGCTCGCCGGCGCTCAGGCCGCCGAATGGATCGTCCAACGTTTTCGCGATCGGATCATAGACGATCGCATCGTGGGCAAAGACGATCTTGTCCTTTGCGCTCAATCCACCCACGCGCGCCGCGAAATCTCCCGGCGAGAGGTTCTCGATGACATCGGCGCTACCCAGCGACGAAAAAGAAAGCGCGTTCCCATTGGCGAAAATGTTTTTGAAAGGCGCGCGTGGAATGGCATCCGCGAGCTCGCGAAAATCGCTCACCGCCACGAGCACGTGCATGCCGCAGCCGCTGTCGGGGTGCATCCGGCCCAGGACGGAGGCGCCGATGATCCGCGCGATGGAACTATAGCTCGCGATGAAATCGAGCATGCTCAGCTCCGTGGCGTCAAACGAGAGAACGCCCAGCGTGGTGCTTTTCTCCTGCCCGAGGGCGAAGAGCGCCTGAGGACGGAGGAGGCTGCCACAAACCAGCAATGACCCGAGACGAAGGAAAGAGCGGCGATCGGAATTCATTTAATCAATCGGAAGCAGGAGTAATGCGGGCTAGTTTGACCATGGATTGCGGGGTGAAGTCAAGGGGATTTCAAGGAAAGTGACCGCGAATCGGGACCTCGCACCCGCCTTCGCCTTGGGACGGGCTACGCCGTGGCGAGCGGAGGTCACAACGGACACCAAGGACAAAAAAACTTTGTGACCTTTGTGACCTTCGTGTGAGATTCTCCTTCCGATGCTGCCCCTCGACAAAGTTCAATGCGCTGAATTCGCCGCCTGCGTTGATCAGGATTTCGAAGTCATCACCAGCGGCGGCACGCTGATCCTGCAACTTTCCGAGGCACGCCGGTTGGGACCGTCCCCACGTGAGGGGAAGCGTGAGCCGTTCGCGCTCACCTTTCGCGGTCCGCCGCCGCTGCGTCTGCGCCAGGGCATCTACCAGATGAGCAACGCTCAGCTCGGCGAGATGGAAATTTTCCTGGTCCAGATCGCCGCCGATCAAACGAGCAGCACCTTTGAAGCAGTCTTTAATTGATGCGCCGCCGCTAATGTCATCCTGAGCGAAGTCGAAGGATCTAATTTCTCCCCAGGGCCAGGAGTCGAGCTAACAACGATTATTGGGTTTACATCGTCAGCAACAATACGCGTTCGACGCTCTACATTGGCGTCACGAGTGAATTGCGCGGTCGCGTATGGCAGCATCCCACTACCGGCAAGCCCGGCAGTTTTTCCGAGCGTTATCATTGCGTTCATCTCGTCTATCATGAGCATTTTCGTGAGATCCGCGATGCCATCGCACGTGAGAAGCAACTCAAGGGATGGCGGCGCGAGAAAAAGAATGCGCTAATCGCGACACTGAATCCGGATTGGGATGATCTGGCGGCGGATTGGTTTGACTAGTCGAACGCCATACCTGTCAAGAGATCCTTCGACTGACGCTCAGGATGACAAGCTCTCAGCTCAGGATGACAGGGGGGAGCGCGTTTACGCGATCCACTCCATCAACAGATACACCTCCTGCTCTTCGACCGTCTTGAACCCGAGCCGCTTATAAAGCCGCAGCGCGGGATTGTAACGCTCGACGTGAATCGTCAGCGACTTGCCGGCTGCGCGCGCTTCGTCTTGTAACTCTCTTAGCAGCTTAGTGCCGATGCCGGCACCGCGGTGTTCGGGCCGAAGCGAGATGTCGACGATGAGAATTTCTTTTCCCGATCGCCACACCAGCAATCTTCCCGCTGCCACACCGTCGCGCTCGATAATGTCAAAGGACGCATCGGCGTAATTTTTCCGGTAATCGGCGCTCTGCGCGTCGAATTGCATCCGGCAGAAGGCCGCCTTCTTCTCTTCGCTCCAGCCGGTGATCGCCAGCTCCTCCGCGCGCGTGCTGGCAAACAAGCGGCGCAAAAATGATTCGTCCTCCGGCGTGATGGGGCGAAGAGCGATTGATGTCATAGGTGGATCGAGCGCTGAGTTTATCCTGAGCGAAGTCGAACGGATCGCTCGATGACAACTAATGCCAGCGACGCTAGGAAACAATAACATCGAGCGACGGAGCGCTCGATCCACCTAACTCTACGACCTTGGCGGGTAGACGCCTTGCATCGCGATGATAAAGAACACCGTCAGGAACGACATCATGTTGTTGTGGGGGAGACTGCCTCCCGCGAGCGTGAGTTCCTGGATGTTCATGGCCTGCACTCCGGAAGTGGTCGAGTTGAAAGCGTTGCCGGGATTGGCTTTGGCCAGAACGTCGAGGGCCGTCGGCGTCAGAAGGTCGGCGTTGTCGGGTGTGTGGGCATTCATCGAGTGGGTGTGCAGCGGGATCTCTGATGTAAGTAGGGTTATACTGGTCTCACCCGACATCTCCCCGAGGAAGCGCTCGGACAGGCCTGGCCCCTGACCTTGCCCTATCGGAACGGCACCCGCGAGGTTAGGCAGAGCGAAATTCGATTTGCCGTCGCCGCCGTAGGACGTGCCGAGAAGCGAGAACAGCGCCGTGTTCTGCGAAATGGGCAGAAGCTGTCCGTCGCAACTGGCCCAGCCAGTGGGAGCGAAGTTTCCCCCGAACATTCTGATTTCTGCTACAAATGGATTAGCCATAGGTTGTCGCCTTTCTCCTAACTACTGACTCGGGAAGACGCCGAAGAGCGAAATGATAAATGTGAGGACGAGGAAGGGCTGCATATTATCATGCGGCTGGCTGCCGCCGACCGGAGTGATCGCCCCGGCATTCATCGCCTGGTTGGCGACGTCTTCCGTATACATTTTCGTGGTAATGCCAGCCGCCAGAACGTTATTGGTCGGCGAGGTGTTCAGCGCGTTATTGGTCGAGGCGAGCAGACTGTGGGTGTGCACGGGTAACTGTCCGGTTGTCAAGGTGACGTTCTCGACCCCGGCTTTCTCGCCGATAGTATAATTTTGCGTAATTCCGGGACCCTGGCCCTGGTGTATGGGAACGCGCCCTTGCAGGTCCGGCAAGGCAAACGTCGACTGCCCGTCTCCGCCGTAGGTGGTTCCGATCAGCTGGAAGAGAGTATCGTTCTCCGAGATCGCTATGAGCTGACCCTGGCACATCGCCCACCCCGATGGCGCGAAATTGCCGCCGAACATTCTGATTTCACCGACAAATGGTTGAGACATTTTTCTCCCTTTCTCCGGTTAGTTCCGCGACGGGAATATGCCTTGGAGGGCAATGATAAAATTAAGGACGAGGAATGGCTGACGGTTCTCGTGGGGCTGGCTTTGGCCGACGTTGCTCACGCTGGAAGCAGCCAGGGCTAGCAATGCAACGGGCGGGCCGTAAGCCTTCGTCGAAACATCCGCGAGGAACGAGTTCGTGGGATCCGGCGAGTTCGCGGCCGCCGCTTGGGCCATGGCTTGGTGCTGATGCAGCGTCATCTCTTGCTGAGTGAGTGTGTGAAACTCCTCGCCGGAGGTCTGGCCGATGAGCCAACCCCCGCCCTGGTAGATCGGCACCCTGCCGCGGAAATCCGGAAGGGCAAAGTTCACGCGGCCATCGCCGCCATAAGTCGTGCCCAGGATGGAGAAGAGGGCCTGGTTCTGGTTGATCGGCAGAAGCTGACCGTTGCAGAACGACCACCCTTTGGGGGCGAAGTTCCAGGAAATAATTTTTATTTCGCCAAGGAATGGTTCAGCCATGGTGTGTGAGGCGGGTTGAGTTTATCGGAGAAGCTTCAGCCGTGAGTCGAGTTCGCATCGCTATTTGCTGTTTTTTCGCGGTGTCTTCAGCCAGAAAACTTTTTTTCCCTTGCGGGTTGAAGCGGCGTCCTCTTTGGGGGAAACGCATGACTTCCTTGTTATCTGGAGCACAAAAACGTGTCCAGCTTTTTTTTAGAAATTTTTTTCGGGGGGCGGGAGCTCACACCAAGTCCGCAAAGGTCACAAAGGATTCAACCGCGGATCACGCGGATAGCACGGATAAAAGAGAATTCATTCACAGCTCTCCTGATCTTCTTCCCCATCCGCGGCATCCGTGTAATCCGCGGTTCTCTTTTTCTCACTTCATCACGAGGCTCTTCGTGCTGTTGAGGATGTCGCCAATTTCCTTGGCGTGGTTCTTGGTGCCCGCGGGCGAGCCCCAATAGGTCATGAGGAGGACCTTGTTCGGCGTCACGGCCAGAATGGTGAGGGCGATGATCGCGTCGCCTTCCTTGTCTTTGCCGCTCCAGGTAATGTCGACCCCGTCCATCCCATTAATTTTTCCCTCGCTCTGCTTCACCGTTTTCGGATCGATCGTCACGCCCTGTTCCTTCAGGAAATCGATCGCGTCCTCGATGGTTTTGTCCACGCCCTTGGCATCGGTGGCTTCGACGGCGAAATAAACCTCGCTGTCGCTCGATTGCGATTCCACGCCCTTGTCGATCTCCTTCGATTTCCACGAATCCGGAATCGTGATCGACGCAAAGGAGCCTTCGTCCGGAAGGTTGAACGTCTTGGCGAAGGCTGGGGCGACGAGAGCAAGAGCCAATAGAAGTGCGAGCGATAATTTTTTCATGTTCGCGCTTTCTACACGATGCGGCGCGATTTGTAAACCGGCTGCTTGGGGACCTCACACCAAGTCCACGGCGCAGCCCGTCGAAGGCGGAGGCGGGTAGCGAGCTATCCTCAATCCGGCACCGGATCGCTCGTCCCCAGCGGCACCCACGGCATGCAGCGGAACAATCGCGACGTCGTCAGCCAGACTCCTTTCGGGAAACCGTGCGCGAGCATCGCTTCCTCGGAATAGACGGAGCACGTCGGCCGGAACCGGCACCGGATGAAATGGCGGCCGAGCGGTTGAAGGATCAGACGATATCCGCCGATAACGATTTTGTTGTAGGCAAAAACCGAGACCTGCGACCGTGGTGGCCGCGTCCAATCGCAAATGGCCGCGATGGCCAGCACAGCTGCAGCGACGAAAATCCAGCGCTGGCGTTTTTTTATGGCTGGCCGCAATGTGGACAGATTGCGCTGCCTTCGAGGCGCTTCTTCTTGCAGTGCGGGCATGCGATTAGATTGCCTTTGGGCCGCGTTGCCAGATGGACGATTAGACCAATTACCCAGGTAACCGGAACCCAGCCGAGCACGGTAACCAACTGAGCATTTTCAGACTGACGGCTCTTGGCATCCCCCATGATCCAAACGGCCGTGTAAATCCAGGCCGCGATCGCGGTGGCGATCACGAGCACATAGGCAATACAACAGACCCCATACACTCCAAAGATCCCCGCCATCGCCGTGGTTGCAACGGCAGCTGCCGCGGCATCCGGCGTGCTAATGGGCGTGGGAGTGGCGGTCGGCGCCACTCTCTGAGCAAACAGAGCGCCCATCGTGAAAAAAAGAGGAAGCCCAGCCAAAACTCGTTTCATGTGCACTTGCTTACGGATTTCTCCCATCCGCTGTCAACGTAATAAGCATTCGGTGTTGGCAACCGGCGCCTCTGTACGCGGCATCGCCGCGGCTGCGAGCGAATGCAACCGCGGCGAAAATTAATTTGATCCCGAAGCCTTACCCTTACGGATTAGGCGCGCCCGGGATCGTCTTGGGCCGCGTGACGAGATGGACGATCAGTCCAATAATCGTCGTCGCCGGAATCCATCCCAGGATGGTTACCAGGGTCGCGTTAGGCGACTGGCGCCGCTTGGCGTCGCGCATGATCCAGATCGCGATAAAGAGCCAGATCGCGATGAGGACCAGATAGAACAGGCAGATGGCTCCGAAGACACCCGCCAGGGCTCCGCCGCTGATCTGCGGTGGAGTCGCGCTGTCCTCTGGGCTCGGACTTGCTTGCGCCAGCAAATTGGCGGCAGTGAAGAAAAGGAGTGGTAAACCGGCTAGGAGTCGCTTCATGGACGTTTGATTACAAGGTTTCGCGAGAAACTGTCAACGCAATAATTTAGAGAATTTTCCTTCAGGTCTAGTGCTTCGACTTCATGCTTTCGGTGATGCCCTGCAAAACAGCCAGGCCGCCGAAAAGGACAATCCAAACCAGCCAGACCGCGATCGCGGCATAGCCGACGATCACTCCGGACATGGCAAGGCCGTGTCCCTGCAACTCCGGGTTCTTCTTGATTTTCGAAAGTGCGAGATGGCCGCAGACCACCCCGGCAATTGCCATCATGAGAAAGAAGCCGCAGCAAAATCCGAACACGCCGAGCCCGCTGAAGATGAGCGACAGGATGGCGAGCGGCTCGGTCTTTGCCGTCACAACTGAAGCCGCTGGGATCACAGGTCCGCTCGGGGATGGGGTGATTGCCGGCGTGCTCACACTCGCGGCGGCCGCCGGCGCGGCGCCCGCGCTCACACCGGGGACGGTGGAGAGAGCCGCCCAGCCGGCCGCGCCTTCATACCACGCCAAATCGGAAAGGCTCAGGGTTCCCGCCGCCAACTGTCGGTTGACCTCCTCGAGTGAGAAAGGCCCCATTTTCTGTCCATTGCGCGCGACATGGATTTGCATGCGGCAAGTTTGTTGAACCGCTCAGACAAGCGTCAAGCAGAAAGGAAACGGGCAGAAGCTTGATGGCAGCCTCTCCATGGTAGGGACGGCGCGCTGCGCCGTCCGAAGTGCCAGGGTGGAGAATTTCTCTAAGCATCCCGTCTTTGGCACCACTACGCGCCCCGGACGCCGCAGCGCGGCGTCCCTACCAGACATTTCCAAAGAAATCTTGCCAGAGCGCGCACTGATAGCCAGCATTCGGCAACCAAAACAGAGACTCATCCCATGGAAGAAACCAAGAAATCAAAAAAGGGGCTCCTCGTTGGCATCGTCCTTCTGCTCGTCTTCGCCGGAGCCTACACCTTCGTCCTTTTAGCGTACCAAAGTGAAGGGGAAACACGGAAGACCGAGTTATCCTACGACGCCGACAAACTGGAGAAGCTCGATAAGAATCGCATCGCCGCCGACGCCAAGATCGTTACCGCCGATCCGATGAAAGGCGACATCGCGATCCGTCTCGTTTTTACGCCGCAAGGCTCATTGGCCACGGCTGATGGCAAACTCGCGCGGGACCTCGTCCTGGATGTCAGCGCCGCGACCGGCAAGCATGTTATTGAATTCAAGAAGGGCCGGAAGATGGATCCGGTCGAGGTGATCGTGGATATGTACGACGGCGAGCCGATGGATTTTCCTTTCGACAAACACGCAGGCGAGCTGGCTTTCTTCTTTGAGCCGGCCGGCGCGGCCCAGGCCGCGGAAGCGACGGCGGAACAAATCCCGGTGGCGCTGGAACTGCGCGGCTCCGTCAGCGGCCTCAGGATCGACGCCAGTTACGCGGAAGAGAACAAGGACAACAACGTGGCCGTCGATATTTCCGTTTCGCGGGCGCGCACGACGATGTTCTTTTCGCTCTTCATCATGGTGGCAATGTGGGCGCTGGCCATCGGCGTCGTCTGCCTGGTCTTTCGCGTTTTGGCCGGGCACCGCAAGATCGAGATCGGCATGTTCTCGTTCCTCGGCGCTCTCCTCTTTGCTTTCCCGGCGCTGCGCAACAGCCAGCCCGGCACTCCGCCGATCGGCACCTGGAGCGACTTCCTCGCTTTCTTTTGGGCCGAGGTCATCATCGCGCTGTCATTGCTGAGTGTGGTCGTGCGCTGGCTCGTGCGCGGACCGGGCGGCGAAGCGAAGTAGAAGCAGGGTGGATAATTTCGGGCGGCAGCCACTCGTTAGGCCGTCGCGCTGTCATTCTCTTTCTGAGTTGAACGTTGGACGTTGAACGTTGAACGTTGGACGTTTCGGCGGCCAGCAGGTTGCCGCTCCGCCATGTCCTCGCCGCGCCTCATCGCCTTCTACCTTCCACAGTTTCATCCCATCCCGGAGAACGATGCCTGGTGGGGCAAAGGCTTCACCGAATGGATCAACGTCGCCAAGGCCCGTCCATTGTTTGCCGGCCATTATCAGCCCCATCTCCCGGCCGATCTCGGCTTCTACGATTTGCGCCTGCCGGAGGCGCGCCAGGCGCAGGCCGACCTCGCCCGCCAATACGGCATCCACGGCTTTTGTTACCATCATTATTGGTTCCACGGCCGCCGCATCCTCGAGCGGCCTTTCGACGAAGTCCTCGCGAGCGACCGGCCCGATTTCCCCTTTTGTCTCTCCTGGGCAAACGAAAACTGGACCCGCACCTGGGATGGCCTGGACGATCAGGTGTTACTGGCCCAGACCTATAGCGAAGAAGATGACCGCGCGCATATCCGTTGGTTGTGCAACGCCTTTCGCGACGAGCGCTACATTCGCGTCGAAGGGAAACCGCTCTTTCTCGTTTACCGCGCCGCTTCCTTGCCCGAGGCGCGCCGGACTACCGCCATTTGGCGCGAAGAAGCTGCGAAGCTTGGAGTGGGCGAACTGTTTCTTGTCCGGGTGGAAAGTAACTTTGCCGGCGAACGCGGCGATCCGCGGCCGCTTGGGTTCGATGCGGCGGTGGAATTTCAACCCGACGCGTTAACTCTTCACCAACTAAGAAAGGGCTTCGAGCTAAGTGCCGAGTTACCCGCCGACCGCCGCTGGCATTCGAGTGAAGACGAACTCTGGTTCTCGTATCCGGAAGTGGTCGACGCAATGTTGCGGCGTCCTTCGGTAAACTATCCTCGCTTTCCCGGCGTATCGCCCGGCTGGGACAACACTCCGCGGCGCGGCGCGGGCGGGGCCGGCATCCGCGACGCGACTCCCGCCGACTACGAACGCTGGCTGCGGCGGGTGCTCGATGAATGCAACGCACTTGAGAACGCGAACGAGTTCGTTTTCATCAATGCCTGGAATGAATGGGCGGAAGGGTGCCACCTCGAGCCTTGCCAGCAATGGGGCCGCGCCTACCTCGAAGCCACCGCGCGAGCTTTGGCCAGCATTTCGAAATGAGATCCGCGCCAGCCTCACCCGCGGACTACCGCGACAAGGCTTGCCGTGCCTTGGCCTTCGCCCTCTGGATCGCCTTCCTTATCCTTTGCGCCGGCACGTCCGTGAGCACGGGCCTCTCTTACTTCGACGATGCGGAGATGGCGTTGGTCGCGCAATCGCTCGCTCACGGAACCGGATACTCGACATCGCCTGAAGCCGACATAACGGAGATGACGCAGTTTCAGCCGGGCATCAGCGCGGGACCTACATTAATTCTTCCCTGCGCCACCCTTCTCAAGCTATTCGGAACAAAGGAAGCTGTTCCAGGCCTGTCAGCCCTTCTTGTCTGGGCGACCATCTTAACCTTCTTGTTCCTACGAATAGGCCGACACGTTACCGGTTCCTCCTTCCTCTTGGGCATAACCTTCTTCCTTCTCTTAGTCCTGGCGACCTTCGTCTGGCGGTTTGGAGCATGGTATGCCTTTCTCGGTGAAGTAACGGCGGCGGCCCTGCTGCTTCTAGGGCATTGGATTCTTGCCATGGAAAAGCTTTCTTCGAAATGGCTTTCCCTCTCGGGACTCTGTTTAGGTTTGGCTGTCCAGGCAAAATACCTGGCGGCCTTCGGAACGATCGGAGCCATCGTCATTCTCTTTTTTCGATGGCAGTATTCACGGGACGAAGCAAAGCTATCGTTAGGCAAGGTGGCCATCTGGTTAACTGGCTGTCTGGCGCCGACCGCGGTTTTCGAGCTTTGGAAGTTAACGGAACTAGGCAGCTATGGCTATAGCGCCAATTGGGCGGCGTTTTTGGCGCTGGCGAAGTTACAAGGTCTTAACTCGGGAAACCATGAAATTCTCGAAATGCTTCGACAACGCATCACAGTTCTCCGGGATAATTTTCTGATTAATGTCCCTGCTTTCGTTCTCTTCTTTTTTGCCAGCCTCTTCGTTGTAATCAGGCGGATCAGGCAGAACTGGACCTGGCTTTTTCTCGGGTTGCTCCTCTCGTTCTTTTCTCTGGCGCTGTATTGGACCTTTTTTTCCATCGGTCTGCCGAGATATCTGGTTATCGCGATGGCGCTGGTTTGCTTCGCCCTGAGTGTTCCCATTTTCGGGTTCCTCAAATTTCGCCACGCCCTTTTGTTTCTTGTTTTCGGCGTTGCAGCTTTTTCTGGAGGCATGCGACGCATCCCCGCCACAATCACGCGGGCAGCGGACCACGGCTTGTTCAAGGCGACGGCCGAGCGACATGCGCGGAAAAAGATCGTGGTCGCGATTCGAGGGCTGCGCGAGCAGGGACCGCTGGTCGTCGGAACCGTGAATCGCGCGGAATCGCACGCGGTCGAGTTCGATCTGAATAAAGAAGTCAAGTTCCAGAGGGTCGATAGCCTGGGTAATTTGCCGGGAAAAAAGATCGTGTTGATCAATCGCCTTCTCGGCGTCCCAAATCACCACGCCTACATCGAAGACGCGCTCCACGGACCGATCTCCTCCATCATCCTGTCTGCCGGCCCCTACGAGCTTTTGACTGTCGACGGCGCGCCGTAGCAATCGCCGGATAACTTGACTAATCTTCGCCGCCCGTTATCAACTCATCCGTGCCTGGCAGAGTTTCGAGCCTTGTCCGGCAACCAAACGCGACAATGAAAGTAGTCATACTATGCGGCGGCAAAGGAACGCGGCTGCGCGAGGAAACGGAGTTCCGCCCGAAACCGATGCTGCCCATCGGCGATCGGCCCATCCTCTGGCACATCATGAAGACCTACGCGCATTATGGCTTCAACGAGTTCGTCCTCTGCCTGGGTTACAAAGGCGAGATGATCAAGGAATATTTCCGAAACTATCTCTGGAACACTTGCGACACCACTTTGTTTCTCGGCCGCGAACCGGAAGCGAAGTTCCATACCCGGCACAACGAAGAAGACTGGCAGGTGACCCTGGCCGAGACCGGCGAGGATTCGATGACTGGCGATCGGGTTTATCGCATCAAACAATATCTCGGCGCCGATGACACCTTCCTTCTTACCTATGGCGACGGAGTCGGAAATATGGACATACCCGCGTCGATCGCATTCCATCGGGCCGCGGGCAAGGTTTGCACCCTCACGGCCGTGCATCCACCTGGGCGCTTCGGCGAGCTTGGGTTGAAGGAGGACTTCAGCGTTCAAGGCTTTAACGAAAAGCCGCAGACCGAGAGCGGCTACATCAACGGCGGCTACATGGTGTGCAGCTCGCTACTCTTTGGTTACCTGGAAGGCAATCCTGCCGTCATGCTGGAACAAGAACCCCTGCGCAAGCTGGCCGCGGAAGGCAAAATGGCCGCCTACAAGCACGAAGGCTTCTGGCAGCCGATGGATACGTTCCAAGAGTTCACTCTGCTCAACAAGCTCTGGCAGGAAGGGCGCGCTCCCTGGAAAGTCTGGTAGGCCACATGTTCGGCGGCCTGTTTGAAAAGAAGAAGGTCTGGCTCTCCGGTCATACTGGCTTCAAGGGTTCCTGGCTCGCCACCTGGCTTTTGCAACTGGGCGCGCGCGTCCACGGCTTTTCGCTCGGACCGCCCACCACGCCCAGTTTGTTCGAGCAGCTCGGCCTCGCTTCCGAGCTCGAGCACGAGACCGGCGATATCCGCGATAGAAGCACGGTCGAGAAATCAATCCTGTCCGCCGCGCCCGATTATGTCTTTCATCTCGCGGCCCAACCACTCGTTAGGTTGTCCTACCATGAACCTGTCGCGACCTATGAGACTAATGTAATGGGAACAGTGCACGTGCTGGAAGCCCTGCGGTCATTGCATCGGGCCTGCGCCGCGGTTTTCGTTACCACCGATAAGTGCTACCTCAATCTCGGACAGCCTCATGCCTATCGCGAAGAGGACGCGCTCGGCGGCCATGATCCCTACAGCTCGAGCAAAGCCGCGGCCGAAATTGCGATTGCAGCCTGGCGCAGCTCCTTCTTCGATCCAGCCACGAATTCGCCAGTGAAAATCGCCAGCGCCCGCGCCGGGAACGTGATCGGCGGCGGCGATTGGGCTTCCCACCGGATCGTGCCGGACGCCATCCGCTCGTTAGGCCACGGCGAACCAATTCCGATTCGCAATAAGAGCGCAACTCGCCCATGGCAGCACGTCCTCGAGCCGCTCAGCGGATACTTGTGGCTGGCCGCCGTTCTTTCCCGTCCATCACTCCGGCCGCAAAACGCCGCCGCCGAATTCAGCGGCGCCTTTAACTTCGGCCCTGCTCTGGAATCGAACCGAACGGTCCAGGAATTAATTGAAGAAATCTTGAAGCATTGGCCGGGCAGTTGGCTGGATCGGCACGAGCCCGGCGCTCCGCACGAGGCTGAGCTGCTTAACCTCGCGACTGATAAGGCTGACAACCTGCTCGGCTGGCGGTCGATTTGGAGTTTCGAGCAAGCCGTTGCTGTGACTATGCATTGGTATCGCTCCACCGCCGCGAGCAACCACACGGCGCAACTCACTCGCGCGCAGATCGGCGCATACGCGGAGCACGCTCGCAATCTCGGGATGGCATGGGCGGCGAACTCCGGCTAGGTTTCCGCGACCGGATGAAAACCGCCGCTGAACTCAAAGCCGAAATCCTCGGCCTCACTCGCGCCTACTCTGCGTTGACGCACGGCGTCAACCGCCCTGGTTATGGCGAAGGCGCGCAGCGGGCGTTTGTTCCCGGCGAGACGTTGATCCCATATGCCGGCCGCGTCTTTACCGAAGACGAAGTGGAAGCCGCCATCTCAGCCACGCTCGATTTCTGGCTTACTCTCGGCAAGGAAGGCGAATGCTTTGAAGAAGAGTTGGCACAATTCCTCGGCGTCAAGCGCTCCATCCTGGTTAACTCAGGTTCCTCGGCCAATCTTGTCGCCTTCTCGGCGCTCACTAGTCACAAGCTTGGTGATCGCCGCATCCGTCCTGGCGACGAAGTGATCACTTGCGCCGCCGGGTTTCCAACTACCGTCGCGCCCATCCTCCAAAACAATGCTGTGCCCGTTTTTCTGGATGCCGATCCTTTGACGCTCAACGCGCATCTCGAACGACTGGAGGAAGCAGTTGTTCCCGGCAAAACCAAAGCTGTCATGATGGCGCACACGCTCGGAAACCCGTTCGACCTGGAAACAATTACGAACTTTTGCCGGCAACACGAGCTTTGGCTCATCGAGGATAACTGCGACGCGCTTGGCGCTACCTACACCCTTCCTTCCTCTCAACTCCTCGACCCCCCTGTCGCGCCGAAGCAAGGCGAAGGCGGATCGACCCCTCAACTTCCCCGCTTCACCGGCACTTTCGGCGATCTGTCGACGCAATCCTTCTACCCGCCTCATCACCTTACGCTGGGGGAAGGAGGCGCCGTCAACATCGTCGGCAAGATGCTGCTCAAGGTGTTGGTCGAAAGCTTTCGCGATTGGGGGCGCGATTGCTGGTGCGCGAGTGGCAAAGAAAACACTTGTAACAAACGCTTTCAATGGCAACTCGGCGAGCTACCACTGGGTTACGACCACAAATACATCTACTCGCATCTGGGTTACAACCTGAAGCCGCTCGACATCCAGGCGGCAATTGGCCGGCAGCAGATCAAGAAGCTACCTGCCTTCATTGAGGCGCGCCGAGCTAATTGGGAATACCTGCGTCGCGGCCTCGCTGGTCTCGAAGAGTTCTTCGACTTTCATCTACCTACTCATGCGAGTAAGTGGACACCGCGAGGCTTCGAATGGCGCACCCAGGAAGGACCGCGTTGTTCGCCCTCGTGGTTCGGCTTTATGATGCTGGTAAAACCGGCCGCGCCTTTTAGCCGGACTGAGCTGGCCCGTCATCTCGACAAAAATAGAATCGGCAATCGAATGCTTTTCGGCGGAAACCTCTTACGGCAGCCTGCCTTCGTCCAAGTGCGCAAGGAGAATCCCGGCGCGATGCGCGTCATGAGTGACCTGAGCGGCGCCGATCGGCTTATGAACGAAGCCATCTTCGTGGGTGTTTATCCCGGGCTCACCCGCGCCATGCTCGATTACATCGTGGAAACTGTCAGCGCGTTTTGCAAGAAGGCGTGAGTCCTGATAGTCAGAATCCGCTCGCCGCGGATTTGGAGCACGTCCTGACACACACCGAGGGACTATGGGAGCCATTGCGCGGACAAAGCATTTTCGTTACTGGTGGCACTGGTTTCTTCGGCCGCTGGCTGCTGGAGAGTTTCGCGCACGGGAACGAGGCGCTAAGTCTCGGCGCGCGAATGGTAGCGCTGACCCGTAACCCCGAATCCTTTATGGCGAAGGCGCCAGAGCTATCCGCGAATCCCGCGATCACACTTGTCCGGGGCAATGTTCTAACGCTCAAAGCAAGCGAAGTTCGGAGACAACTCGGATCGGAGACTTCCGAGCATTTTGGTTTCGTGATTCACGCCGCCACGGCCTCGAGCGGGAGCGCTTACATCGAAACCCCCTCTCTCATTGTAGACACAATCGTGGAAGGAACGCGGGCCGCTCTTGAATTCACTGTTGAGACTGGCGCCGAACGTTTCCTCTTCACAAGCTCGGGCGCTGTCTATGGCCGGCAACCAGGTGACATGACACACATTCCGGAAAGCTACCTGGACGACGCTGAGGTGAAAACGAGGTCGCTTTACGGAGAGGCGAAATGGAAAGCCGAAGAGCTTTGTTCCGCTTACCATCAGCAACATGGAATAGAGCCCGTGATCGCGCGCGGCTTCGCCTTTGTAGGTCCCTTCCTCCCACTCGATGTCCATTTCGCCATTGGCAACTTCATCCGCGACGCCGTGGCTGGCAGACCTATCGAGGTTAATGGCGATGGCACTCCTTATCGCTCCTACTTATACTCCGCCGATCTTGTGATTTGGCTTTGGACCATGCTGCTAAGAGGCAAAACTGGCCGCGCCTACAACGTCGGCTCCGAAGAAGCGCACACCATTCATTCCCTGGCGAAGCTTGTCGCCGAAGTGTGTCACGCACCGGCAGTTCATGTTAAGGAGAAACCGGATCCGGCCCGGCCCGCGGAGCGTTATATCCCGTCGTGCCGGCGCGCGCGCGAGGAACTGGGACTGGAACAGCACATCGATCTTGCCGATGCCATCAGGCGAACTGTAAAAGCCATCCCTGAGTAACATCGCTATGACCAACAACCATCTACCACAGCTTCTCGATCGCTATCCCATTCTAAAGCCATGCGCGGATCATTTGACCGCGGCGCTCGGCATCCTGATCGCGGCATACAAGGCCGGGAACAAGCTACTCGTCTGCGGCAATGGCGGCAGCGCCGCGGATAGTGAGCACATCGTGGCGGAGTTGATGAAAGGATTTTTTAAACGACGCCCTATCCCTGCCGAACACGCGACTCAGTTGGAACAAGCCGGTCAAGCCGATGGCAAGGCGGTTGCCGGGCGTCTGCAAGGAAGTCTGGCCGCTGTTTCGTTGGTCTCGCACGTGTCACTGATTACTGCAATCGGCAATGACACAGGCTTCGACATGATCTTCGCCCAGCAGGTCTACGGACTCGGCCGCCCGGGCGACGTCTTGCTTGGAATCAGCACCTCGGGGAACTCGAGGGATGTCGTGAACGCCGTGGTTGTAGCCAGAGCGTTCGGACTACGAACAATCATCCTGACGGGAGGGGCCGGCGGCGCGCTCGCGCCCATGGCCGACGTGGCGATCAAGGTCCCCGCCGATAGCGTAGCCGAAATACAAGAGCTGCATCTGCCAGTCTACCATTGGTTATCGACAGAGTTGGAAGAGACCTTCTTCGCCGAATAGAGACGGCTAGATCACTCTGTCATTCCCACCATCGATCGGAATCTGCGCCCCGGTGGTTTTCGCAAAGAGAGGGCCGCATAACTCCGCCGCCAGCTCGGCCACATCGCTGCTTCGGACTTCGGTCTTAAGAACGTTGTTGCGCTTGTAATCCTCGACCGACAAGCCGTAGCTCTCCGCCCGCGCCTTCAACACTTCTTCAGTCCAGATACCTGTGTCGAAGACCGCATTCGGATGAAGCGTGTTCACGCGAATGCCCGCGCCGCCCCATTCGAGCGCGGCCACGCGCGCCAGCTGCGTGAGCGCGGCCTTCGAGGCCGAGTAAGCAGCCGCGCCCGGGCCGGGAGCGGCGACGTTCTTCGATCCGATGATCACTACGCGTCCACCCTTCGGCGCCAGTTTCAGGAGCGGATAGCATTCGCGCAGCAACGTGAGATTGGCGTCGAGATTCACATCGAAGACACGCCGCCACTCTTCCAGTTTTAGCTCAGCGATCGGCTTGCCGGCCGGAAAAATACCAGCGTTCAAGATTAGCATGTCCAATCCGCCGTAGGCACGGACCGCGGCCTCCAACGCGTTCGCCACCGCCTGTTCGGAAGTGATGTCGCACTGCAAGCCGAGAAAGTCCGCAGAGCTGGCAACACCTGGATCGCGATCGAGGCCTACGACCGCGGCGCCACGTTTCAGCAAAGCCGCCACACAAGCCTTCCCTATTCCCGACGCAGCTCCGGTGACTAATGCGATTTCGCCGGAAAAAATTGGGGGCGCGCCGGCGCGGCGCAACTTCGCCTGCTCGAGGTCCCAGTATTCGAATTCGAACAACTCCTGCTCCGAGAGCGCTCGATAACCGCCGAGCGCCTCCGCTCTCCGGATCACATCGATCGTGTGCGAGTAAAGATCGCGCACGATGCCGGCCTCCTTTGCCGAACGTCCCACGCAGCACATGCCGAGTTGCGGATCCAAAACAACGCGCGGCGCGGGATCGAGCATTGTCTTGGTCTCTTTCGCGCTTGAGACATTGCGCGCAAAGTATTCGCGGTAGGTCTGCGCATACGCGGCGACATCGCGGCCCAACATCGGCAGGCGTTTCGTGCGCAGGATGTGATCGGGCGTCGCCGGACCGCGCTGTGAGATATCATGAATATTCTCCGCCCGCGCAAAAGCGAGAGACTTCGAATCGCAATGCGTCGACATCACCACCGGAACATCACCCGCCGCGGCGATGTCCCGTCTGAGTTGAGCAAGTTCGAGCCGCATCGGCTTCGCGCTGCTATGCGCTTCTGGAACCGCAAGCTCCCAAGCCTTCTGCCGCTTCAGATATTCCTCCGCGCGGCCCACGAGCGCGATCATGCGGCCGTACGATTCCTCCGCCGTCGCGCCGAATGAGAAGATGCCGTGGTTCAGCAGAACCATCCCGATCGTCGCCGGTTTCGCCTCCGCCTGGAACTTTCTCGCGCAAATTTTCGCCAGATCGAATCCCGGCATGACATACGGAACGACCACGACGTCGTCGCCATAGACTTCGCGAATGCGCGCTTCGCCGTCCGCGGTGTTGGTGATGGCGAGAACGGCGTCGGCATGAGTGTGGTCGACGAATTTGTGCGGCAAGACTGCGTGCAAAATCGTTTCGACCGATGGCGCCGGCGCGCCCGGCCGCGCGATTTGCGTCGCCAGCTCGCTCACCATTTGCGGGTCGGACAACGCCTCGAGCCGCGCGAGCTTGAGCAGGTGCGCCATTCGCACCGGCGTGAAGCCATTCACTTCGATCGTCTCCAGGTCCCAGCCGCTGCCTTTCACGTAAAGAATCTCTTCCTCCTCGCCGACCACATTCCGCTCCCTGATCTTGACCGAGGTATTGCCTCCGCCGTGCAGCACGAGGGTGGTGTCCTGCCCTAACAATCGTGAGCTGTAGACCCGCAACTCGAGATCGGACGCGCATTGCCTCGCTGCCGCTGGGTCCCAAAGATTTTTCATGGCGCTGGGTGCATTGAACAGGTGCCCGCTTAATTGGCAATCGCGAAAGCATTAGCGGCAGAGTTCGCTGGTTGTTTCGCGGTCAGCCTTACATAAGATGTCTGCCATGAAGACGGCCGCGAAACTAAGAATGGCTTTGTGACAATGCGTGTCGCCGATTACGTAATGCAGCGACTCAGCGAAGCCGGCGTGCAGCATTTCTTCCTGCTTACCGGGGGAATGGCGATGCACCTAAACGATGCTCTCGGGCTCCGGAAAGAGATTGCCTTTGTCTGCAATCTGCACGAGCAAGCCTGCGCGATCGCAGCCGAAGCTTACGCCAAGTATGACAACCGGCTCGGCGCACTCATGGTGACTGGCGGCCCCGGCGCCACGAACGCTATCACAGGTGTGGCCGGCGGCTGGCTCGACTCATCGCCCATGATCGTTATCTCGGGACAGGTCAAGCGCGCCGATCTGAAGGGCGACTCAGGTGTTCGCAACCGCGGCGTCCAGGAAATCGATATCGTGCCGATGGTCCGCTCCATTACAAAATATGCCGCCACCATCACCGATCCCTCGACGGTGCGACTTCACCTGGAGAAAGCCATTCACCTCGCTTTGTCGGGGCGCCCCGGTCCGGTCTGGATCGACATTCCGCTCGATGTCCAGGCGTCTCAGGTGGAACCAGAAAAGCTCTCGGGTTTCACACCGGAGGAGAGAACGCCCGGCGACACGGGAATAGGACATCTCGTCGAGCGCGTGATCGAGATGTTGAATAGCTCGGAACGTCCCTTCATTCTCTTTGGCAATGGCGTTCGGATCGCGGGCGCGAAGACCGAATTACAAGAAGCCGTCGAGCGCCTCGGCGTCCCGTTCGGACTTACATGGCCCGCCATGGATCTGATCCCGGAGGATCATCCCTTGTTGGTCGGTCGCCCGGGACCGATGGCGCCGCGCGGCGCAAATTTCGCACTGCAAAACTCCGATTTGCTGCTCACGATCGGCGCGCGCCTCGATCTCGTCGCCACCGCTTTTGCTCCCGATAGATTGGCCCGCGCCGCGCGCAAGATCATGGTGGATATCGATCCGAAAGAACTCGAAAAACTCAAGGGCGTCATCGAACTGCCTGTCTGTGTTGATGCGAGAGAATTCCTGCGGGAGTTGCTCCGCCAACAATCGAAGCTTCAAGCGAAACCTCGGACGGAATGGCTGCGCCGCTGCGCCGAGTGGAAAATCAAATACCCCATCGTCCTGCCGCAGCATCGGGAAGGTTCCGGCCGGGTAAGTATGTTTAACTTCACCGAAATCCTTTGTGAGGAACTGGCGGCAACCGACGTGATCGTGCCCGCCAGCTCGGGCAACGCGATCGAGACCCTGCTGCTTGCATTCAAGATCAAGCGCGGTCAGCGGATTTTTATTACCACCGCCCTGGGTCCGATGGGGTTCGGATTGCCGGCGAGCATCGGGGCATGCGTTGCCAGCAACCGGCGCACGATTTGCGTGGATGGCGATGGTGGAATCCAGATGAACATTCAAGAACTGGAAACGGTGAAGCGCTTGCAGTTGCCGCTCAAGATTTTCGTCATCAACAACAATGGCTATGGCTCCATCGTCGCCTCCCAAAAAGTTTACTTCGGGCGGTTGGTCGGAGCCGATGCGAGCAGCGGATTGACTCTTCCCGACATAACTAAAGTCGCCGCCGCCTACGGTGTGCCGACCGCGCGCATCGCGAATCAAAAGAATCTTCGCCAGGAAATCCGCGACGTGCTTTCAACCGAGGGGCCCTGTCTCTGCGAAGTGCTCGTGATTGAAGATGAGCCGCGGCAACCGCGCGTCTCGTCGATGCAGAAACCCGACGGCACCATGGTTTCCAAACCGCTCGAAGACATGTTCCCATTTCTGGATCGGGGAGAGTTCCTTTCCAATATGATCATCCCTCCGGTCGCGGACTAAAGTCATGGCGCGACGGTTTTTGTTCGTTGGGCTTGGTGGAATCGGACAGCGGCATCTCCGGAATTTGCGAACGCTGCTCGGCGATGAGGTCGAGTTTCACGCCTATCGTCAACAACGCAGCTCTCAGGTGTTGACCGATGAGATGGAGGTCGAGAGCGGAAGCGACCTGGAATCCAAATATCGTCTGCGTGTTTTTGCTGATCTCAATGAGGCTCTAATGGAGCGGCCGGAAGTCGTTATCATTTCAAATCCAACAAGCCTGCATCTTGCCGTCGCGCGCGCGGCCGCGGGAGCCGGTTGTCATCTCTTCATCGAAAAGCCGCTCGCACACGAAATGAACGGCGTCGCCGATCTTCTCGATCTCATCGAGAGCAAGAAGCTGGTGACGCTGGTCGGCTACCAATGGCGCTTTCATCCTTGCCTGATAGCTTTGCGTGATGTCTTGCAGGCGAACACGATCGGCCGTGTGATCGCGGTGCGCGCGAAGTTTGGCGAATACCTTCCGAGCTGGCATCCGTACGAAGACTATCGGCAGAGCTATGCGGCCCGGCGCGAGCTCGGAGGCGGCGTGTTGCTCACACAGATTCACGATTTCGATTATCTCGGTTGGCTCTTCGGCTGGCCGCGGCGGTTGTTTTGCATCGGTGGAAAACTGAGCAACCTCGAGATTGATGTGGAAGACACGGCGAGCACACTCATGGAATGCGAAGTGGCAGGCCGGACTGTGCCGATACACCTCCAGCAGGATTATCTGACGAATCCGGGCGAACGCAGCTGCGAGGTAGTCGGCGAGAGCGGGAAAATCTCCGCGAATCTGGCGGACGGTATTTTGCAGGTGTGGACGGCGGGTGGTAAACTCGCCAGCCAGGAGCGATTTGACATGATCGACCGGAATCAAATTTTTCTCGAAGAACTCAAGCACTTTCTCGCTTGCCTCGATGGCACGGAAACATCGCGCGTGACAGCCCGCGAAGGCGCGCGAAGCCTGCAAGTTGCACTCGCCGCTCGTGAATCGATGACCACCGGAAAGATTGTCGCTTGCGACGTAGCATGAGCGAGCGCGACCTAGCCCGCCGGCTTTTCTCGCTGCAGGATCGCGTCGCAGTAGTCAGCGGCGGCGCCGGCCTTCTCGGCGTGAAGCACGCGGAAATCATCGCCTCGGCGGGCGGCATCCCGGTGCTCGTGGATATTGACGGGCCTCGAGCGGAAGCGCGCGCGAAAGAGATCGCAAACACCTTCGGCGTCCAAGCCTGGGCAACTGAAACCGACATTACAAAAGCGGAACAAATCCGCGGCCTCTTGGAACAGATCCTCGAACGCCACGGGCGGCTCGATATTTTGATCAACAACGCGGCGCGGGATCCGAAGGTAAGAGGCGACGCGACGGCTTCGCTCTCGCGCGTGGAGAATTTTCCGATGGAACAATGGGAAGCCGATCTCGAAGTTGGTTTGAAAGGCGCTTTTCTTTGTTCGCAGATCCTCGGCGGCGAGATGGCCCGCCGTGGAAAAGGCGTCATTGTCAACATCGGCTCGGAGTATGGTGTCAACGGGCCAGACCAGCGTCTGTATCGGCAGCCGGGCATCGCAGAGGAAGCGCAGCCGGTCAAACCGATTACTTACACGGTCGTTAAGAGCGGGCTCATCGGTATGAGCAGATATTTCGCTCTCTATTGGGCGCAGCGCGGGGTGCGCGTCAACGCCGTCTCGCTCGGAGGCGTGCGGCAGGATCAGCCTGAGGAATTCGTGCGGCGTTATATCGAGCAAGTGCCGCTCGGCCGCATGGCGGAGCCGGAGGATTATCAGGGCACAATCCTTTATCTTTGTTCGGACGCCTCTGCCTTCCTGACTGGCGCCAACCTTGTCGTCGACGGAGGCAAGAGCTGTTGGTGAGTTCGCAGGACTCACGGGAAAGAGAACTCGCAGGAATTCTCGCACGCGACCCGGCGGAGGTGCGTCGCTGGGAAGGTTCTCTCTTCGATCAGCTCACCGGAGATAAACGGGACAAGTTGGTTCTCTGTGGCGCGGGCGGTTTGGGACGGAAGATCCTGGCGGGCCTGCGTCTTGCCGGCATCGAGCCGCTTTGTTTCGCCGATAACAGCGCGGCGCTGGCGGGCCAGAGCGTCGAAGGTCTTCGCGTCCTCGCATCGACTGAAGCGGCGAATGAATTCCGTCGCGAGGCGGCTTTCGTCGTCACCGTGTGGGGCGCGCACTCGAGGGACCGCCTCGCGGAGCGCAAGTGGCAGTGGAGTGCGCTCGGCTGCGAGACGGTTGTATCATTCATGCCGCTCTTCTGGAAATTCCCGAAAGCGTATCTGCCTCATTACTTGTGTGATTTACCGCACAAAGTCTTTGAACAATCTCAGAGCGTGGCGAGGGCAAGCCGGCTCTGGGCCGACGACATTTCACGCGCAGAGTTCAACGCACAAGTCCGCTGGCGGACCCAACTGGATTTCGACGGACTGCCCGCGCCAGTCATCGGCCCGGCGTATTTCCCGAAAGATATCGTTAGGCTGAAAACGGATGAGCGCTTTGTCGACTGCGGCGCGTTCGATGGTGACACTCTCCGTGATTTTCTAAGCGCTTCGGGGGGACGCTTCGAAAGCTACTGGGCCCTGGAGCCTGATCCCGGAAACTTCGCGAAACTTCAAACTCTCATTGACACAATGGATGGCCCCGCAAAGCAGCGGATAAAAATTTTCCCGATCGCAGTGAGCGACCGCAAAGAAACATTGCGTTTCGCCGGAGATGCCACGGCTTCGTCGACCCTGGACCCGGCGGGCGATCTCGAGGTGCAAGGCGAACGACTCGATTCATTGCTCGGTACGACACGTCCATCCTTCATCAAGATGGACATTGAAGGCGCCGAACCCGCGGCGCTGGAAGGCTGCGCCAGTCTGTTTTCGGACGCGCGCCCGATTCTTGCCGTGAGCGCATATCATCTGCAAGAACACCTTTGGGAACTGCCGCTTTGTCTCGCGGAGCGCCTCCATCATTACCGTTTCTTTTTGCGACCGCACGATCTCGAAGGATGGGATCTCGTTCTCTACGCCATCCCAGCCGAGCGTGCCGTGACACCAACCGGAAGCTATCCCGCTTGACGATGTCTGTTTCCTGCTACACAAGCACCTGCTCGTGATAAAGCCGCTGCCGTTTTCTTCTCGACCCTGTCCGGTTTGTCACGACACCTCGTCGAGAGTGCTTTTCGAACAGCGCTTCGGAACGCTCTCGGAAGGCAGCCTGCTCGCCGGATATGATGTGGTCGTTTGTGCTGGGTGCGGCTGCGCTTTCGCGGATCGCATTCCCGAGCAATCCGTCTTCGACGAGCATTATTCGCGCATGTCGAAATATGAATATGCCCACCGGGGCGGCGAAGAATCTCCTTTCGACGCGGCCCGTTTTGACATCATCGCGAAATATCTCAGCGAGCAGATCGAAAACCGCGAGACACGCATGCTGGATGTCGGTTGCGCTACTGGTGGATTGCTCGATCGATTGCGGCGGCTGGGCTACGCGAATGTCACCGGCCTAGATCCGTCGCCCGCCTGCGCGAAGTTGGCGAAACAAGTCTACGACTTATCTGTGCATACCGGCACGGCCTTTGAGAACGATCTTCCAAAACGCAGTTACGATCTTGTCATTGTCGTGGGTGTGCTCGAACACATCCGCGATGTTAGCGCGGCCGTGGCAAAACTGGGCGATCTGGTTTCACCCTCCGGAATGATCTTCGCGGAGGTGCCCGATGCCACCGCCTTTTCCGAATGGCCGGATGCGCCCTATCAGGAATTCAGCATCGAGCACGTCAATTTCTTCGGCCCAAGCTCGCTCGAAAATCTGCTGAAGCTCGCTGGCTACGAACTCATCAAAATGGATCGGCCGCCGCGCCAATTCACGCGGACGACCGTCATGCCCAGCGCCGCGGGCCTTTTCCGCCGAACGGGCGACCAGCCGCTGCCTATCTCGCGCGATGCGGAGAGCGAGCAGGGCCTGTCCGCCTACATCGCCCAGTCTATGAATGAGGAGAAGCGCATTTCCGGAAAAATCGCGGAGTTGATTCAGGCGCGACAGGAAATCGCGGTGTGGGGCGTTGGCACGCACACGTTGCATCTGATGGAATCGACTCCTCTCCAGGAGGCCCACATCACTGTCTTCGTGGACGTAAATTCCAAATACCACGGAAAGGAACTTTTCGGCCGGCCGATTATTTCTCCGCGAGAAATGGCTTCACGTCACGAACCCATTCTTGTTTCTTCGCGCGCCTTTCAGTCCGATATCGTGAACACGATCAGAAACGAGGCAAAGCTGGACAACCCCTTGATCCTTTTCTACTCCGAAGGAATGTAACGAAACAAACATCCCGCTCCTGCCACGGCAATTTTCTCACACGAATGATCATCGAACGTAACCTCACCAACTTCATGGTTTATTGCGAGGACACCATTGGCGAAGCGCTTAAAAAAATCAGCAAGAACGCCGGACGCATCGTCTTTTCCGTTAGCGACAGGGGTACGATCGAGGGAGTCCTAACCAATGGCGATTTCCGGCGCTGGCTGGCCAACAATCCCGACTTCGATATCACGCGACCTGTTTCACGCATCTCCAACAAGAACTACAAGTGGGCCTATCTCGACGACGAGCCGGACCGTATTTCCGCAGCAATGGGGGATCACACATGCATACCGCTTCTGGATCGGAACGAACATCTCGTGGCGATAGCGCAACGATCGGCAGCAGAGGTAATCAAGATCGGTGGCCGCGTCATTGCCGATGACGCTCCCACCTTCGTTATTGCTGAGATCGGTCTGAATCATAACGGTAGCCTCGATCTCGCAAAGGAGCTGATCGATCTCGCCGTTGGAGTTGGCGCCGACTCCGCGAAATTCCAGATGCGGAATCTGAAGACCCTTTATCGACACGCGCCAAATATGGCAACGACGTCCGAAGATCTCGGGACGCAATACACACTGGGGTTACTCGAACGCTTCGAGTTGAAGCCCGAGCAGATGTTCGAAGCCTTCGATCATTGTAAGTCCCGCAACATCGTCCCAATGTGCACTCCGTGGGACTTCGAAAGCCTCGAGCGATTGCAGGAGTATGGGATGGAAGCCTACAAGGTCGCTTCAGCCGACCTGACCAACCACGATCTACTCAAGGCGATGGCAGAAACGCACAAGGTCATCATCTGCTCCACCGGCATGTCGATGGAGCAGGAAATCATTCAGGCGGTGGACGTCCTTCGGGAACAGCGCGCTCCTTACATCCTGATGCATTGTAATTCGACCTATCCTGCCCCCTTCAAGGATGTGAACCTGCGCTACCTGCATCGCCTAAAAGAGATAGGCCGCTGCGTTGTAGGTTATTCGGGTCATGAGCGCGGACACAGCGTTGTCCTGGCTGCCGTGGCCAGTGGCGCTCGCGTTATCGAGAAACATTTTACCGTCGATAAGACCATGGAGGGCAACGATCACAAGGTAAGTCTTCTTCCGGCCGAAATGACGGAGATGGTCAAGAGCATTAGACAAGTCGAGGCAGCTCTTGGGTCCGCCGCGGAGAGAAAGATGACTCAAGGCGAGATGATGAATCGCAATAACCTGGCGAAGAGCCTTATCATTAATCGCGACCTCGCGCCCGGCGAAATCATTACCGCCGAGATGGTGATTGTGCGAAGCCCTGGCCGCGGAGTTCAGCCCAATCGCAAACGTGATCTCATTGGCCGGCGAGCGAAGCGCGCTTTCAGCAGCGGTGATTTTTTCTTCGAGAGCGACCTGGAGGACGAACACTTTCAGGCCCGGAATTATCAATTCAAGCGTCCTTGGGGAATTCCGGTGCGGTACCATGACTTCCGGAAGATCATGGCCAAATCGAATCCGGACTTCCTCGAGTTTCATCTTAGCTTCAAAGACGTGGATGAGAATGTTCACGACCATTTCCAGGAGAAGCTCGCTTTTGATCTGGTGGTGCACAGTCCAGATCTGTTTGAAGGAGATCACTTGTTAAACCTTTGCTCCAAGGATGCCGAATACCGAAAGCGTTCTCTGCGGGAGCTGCAACGAGTGCTTGATCTGACAAGATCGATGCGTGACTTCTTCGCGAACGTTTCACCGCGCACGATCTTGATCGCAAGCATTGGGGGCTTCTCGAAGGAAGCCCCATTAGACCTAGACGAAATCCAGCGCCTGTACGTGATCGCGGGTGAAAGCCTTTCGCAGCTTACGACCGACGGCATAGAAGTAATGCCTCAAACGTTGCCGCCATTCCCGTGGTATTTCGGCGGTCAGCTTTTCGCTAACTGTTTTGTTCAAGCCAAAGACACTGCGGAATTTAGCCGAACCTATGGCTACCGGCTTTGCTTCGACCTATGCCATTCGAAACTTGCCTGCAATCACTTTGGCACCTCCTTTCTCGATTATGTGGAGAGAATTGGGCCTTACTCGGGGCACCTTCATGTTGCCGATGCCGGTGGAGTCGACGGCGAGGGGCTACAGATCGGTGAGGGCGATATGGACTTCGCTGCCATCGCGAAGGCCCTCGATAGCACCTGTCCGAAAGCCAGTTTTATCCCGGAGATTTGGCAGGGGCACAAGAATGAGGGCGAAGGATTCTGGCTGGCCGCAAGCAGACTGGAAGGTTTATTCTAACTGCCAGATCGCCGTGAAATCGATTAGCATTGTCTCTGGCTGCTTCAATGAGGCGGAGAATATCGCGGAATTCATATCGCGCGTGTGCGCGGCCGTTGAACCACTTACCGATTACACTTATGAGATTATCATAATCGATAATGCTTCCACGGATGGCACGCAGGACATTTTGCGACGTCTTGCCGCGGATGAGCCGCGACTCAAGGTAATCCTTAATGCCCGCAACTTCGGCGCCGTCCGATCTGGTTATCACGCCTTGTTGCAAGCGCAGGGCGATGCTGTCATCGCGATGGCCTCCGATCTTCAAGATCCTCCGGAGCTGATCGGGAGCTTCGTGGCACAGTGGGAGAAGGGTTACAAGGTTGTGCTCGCAATCAAGACGGAATCCAACGACTCCAAATTGCTGCATCTGATCCGAGGCGCCTATTACAAGCTGGTAAACCGATTGGCGGACATCCAGTTAAACGAGCATAGCACCGGTTTCGGGCTTTATGATCAGGAGGTCGTCCAAATTCTTCGCAAAATCGACGACCCGTATCCCTATGCGCGAGGTTTGATCGCCGAGATCGGATTTGAAAGCGCCAAGGTCCCTTTCACTCAGCCTCGCCGCAAACGCGGTCTTACCAAAAATAACTTCTACACCCTCTATGACCTGGCGATGCTGGGCTTTACCAGCCATTCCAAAATACCGCTTCGCCTTGCCACCATGCTGGGTTTCACGATGTCGCTCTGCAGCTTCTTGGTCGCAGTCGCGTACTTCCTCTACAAGCTTATCTTCTGGTATAGCTTCCCGGTAGGTCAGGCGCCGATCATCATCGGTCTCTTCCTTTTCTCCTCCGTCCAGCTCTTTTTCATCGGCATTGTCGGCGAATACATCGGAGCGATCCATACCCAGGTGCTGCGCCGCCCGCTCGTCGTGGAAAAGGAACGCATTAACTTCTGACGGCACGCAGACTCAAGTTCCTTTTCCGGTGCTTTGTCTCCCTCGCGCTGATCGTTTTTATTCTGCGCAAGGTGGATTGGAAAGCGCTTGCTGCCGTCCTGTCCCACCTCGACGCCCGCTGGGCCGCGCTCGGCTGGGCCTTGAGTTTGCTCCTTATCGCCGGTCTTGCCCTCCGATGGCAACTCTTCCTCCGGCAACAAGCCATCCAGCTTCCCTTCATCACTGTTTTCTCGCTGACTTGGGCGGGACAATTCTTTAACTCGATCCTGCCCGGAGCTACCGGTGGCGATGTAGTGAAGATCTACCAGCTTTGCCGCCTGGTGCCAGACCGGAAAGCGGCCGCGGCCGCCACGGTTTTTGTCGATCGCCTCTCGGCGCTGCTGGCGCTCCTTGTGCTCGCCGGAATCGCCTTGGTCATCGACCCAGTCCCGTTGCGCATCCTCTCGGCCCAGTCCTTTTCGACCAGAATGCTTGAGTGGCTTCTCGGATTGCTCCTGATCGGAGTTCTTGCCGCTTCGATTTTGTTCCGCACGATCCGCTCCACGTTATGGGGAGGGCGTCTGATTCGAACACTCGGTGCGGCGAAGAACCACCTTTCCTTAAACCCAAAGGTGCTGGCTGCGGCTTCGCTGGCGTTCGCCCTGCACCTTTTAAACTTCCTGATTGCCTATCTCTTTGCCAAAGCCCTTGGCCTGGCAGTCACTTACCTGCAAATCGCAGTCATCGTGGCGGTGGTTATGCTCCTTATCATGTTACCGGTTACGATCAATGGCCATGGGCTGCGTGAGTTACTCTTGATCGCCTATTTTACCCAGGTGGGCATTGGCATCGACGGCTTCGGTGGAAGCGGTGTGCGGGAAATCGCGGTCGCATTTTCTCTCCTCCTCGTCGCAAACGATCTTCTTTGGAGCATTCCCGGAGGAATCTGGTACATGGCCCGCTTCAAAACTCCCATCCGAGATGTCAACTGACACCCGATTTGATGTGGCCGTTATCGGTGGCGGAATAATAGGTCTCGCGACGGCTCATGAGTTGACGCGACGTTATCCCGGGACGTCGGTTATCATGCTCGAAAAGGAACGCGACCTTGCCCACCACCAAACGGGTCACAACAGCGGTGTGATTCATTCCGGAGTCTATTACAAACCGGGATCGGCCAAGGCGCGCACTTGCGCGCGGGGAAATCAATTGCTTCGGCAATTCTGCGACGAAAACACGGTGCACTATCACGAGTGCGGCAAGATCATCGTGGCCCGTGATGCCTCCGAGATACCGATGCTCGAGGAATTGCACCGGCGTGGAACGGCGAATGGCGTGCCGCGCCTCGCTCTTTTATCCGCCGAAGAGCTTCGGGAAGTCGAGCCGCATGCGACGGGCTTGCGCGCTCTGCATGTTCCGAACGCGGCGATTATCGATTACCGAAAGGTCTCGGAAGCGCTGGCCCGTCGAGTCACCGAAGGGGGCGGGGAGATTCAAACGAGCGCCGGTGTGACCGCGATTCGAGAAACCGAGACCGAAGTATTACTCCAAACCACGGCAGGCGACGTGCGGGTCCGCCATTACATAGCATGCGCGGGACTGCACTCGGATCGCGTGGTGCGACTTTCCGGATCGCGCCCGGACGCGAGGATAGTTCCATTTCGCGGAGAATACTTCGAGCTGGTGCCGAAACGACATCATCTTGTCCGCGGGCTTATCTACCCGGTGCCTGATCCACGTTTTCCCTTTCTCGGTGTTCACTTCACGCGCGTAATCGACAATGGCGTGGAAGCCGGGCCCAACGCCGTTCTGGCCCTGGCTCGCGAAGGATATCGCAAACGGGACATCAATGTGCGTGATCTCGCCGAGGCACTCACCTATCCGGGCGTTTGGAAGTTACTTGCGCGACACTGGCGCACGGCGGCGGGCGAAGTCTTTCGCTCGTTTAGCAAACGCGCTTTCGTAAAAGCGCTTGCGACTCTCGTTCCCGAAATCATGGAAGACGATCTTATTCCCGCCCCCGCCGGCGTCCGCGCGCAAGCACTCTTGCCCAGTGGCCTTCTCGTCGATGACTTTCTGATCGTCGAAAAGCCGCGCTCGCTCCACGTCTGTAACGCACCCTCGCCCGCCGCCACGGCCTCGTTGGCGATCGCCGAGGAAATTGTCGACCGCGCCGCACCTTTGTTCGGAAGTTAGTTACGTCATGGTCACCCTCCTCGAGTGGTTCGGCGAAGAACCGATCTATTATTACCTGATCGCATTCGGCGCTCTCGCGACCTTACTCATCCTTGCCGCGCGACCAGGTCCCTGTCTCAGGGAACGGCGCTCTGAACTTACGTTCCTACTAGTCATTGGCTTGACGCTATTCGCGTTCCGCTGGCCGGTGTTCATTGTTCCGTTCCAACTGGGTCCTGATGAAGCTTCGCTCACGGCCGATGCCCTCAAAATCACGAAGGACCTTGCTCCGTGGCGTAACTTTGACGCGGGCACCAGTGGCCCGCTGAACTGCTACATCCTGGCGCTGCCTGCTTTGATAGGTCTGCCGATAAATTTTACCTCGGTCCGAATCGTCGGCCTTCTCCTGATGCTGACAACCATCCTGGCGCTCTACTATGCCGTGAAGTGGATTTACGGAAGTGATGTCGCCCGGCTTTCCATCGTGCCGCCGGTCCTGCTCCTTTCCTTAACGACGGATTTCAATTTCGTTCACTACACGAGCGAGCACCTTTCGATCTGCTTGACGACGGTCGCGCTCGGAGCCAGCGCCTTCCTGACCAGCGGGAGAGGTTCCACGTCGGCGCGGCTAATGGCAGCTACGCTTGCCGGCTTGTGCCTTGGAGCTGCTCCGTTTGCGAAACTGCAAGCCGCGCCGATTGCGTTCGCCGTTTTCGTTATCGCGACCATGGCGCTGCTCTCATCAGGCCGCTCCGCAGGCGATAGGAACCGCTTGATAAAAGCCTTTACCGCGGCGCTCTGCCTTGTGCCGGGGGCCTTCGCGCTCTCCGTTTCATTAACCGGAGTATGGGACGATGCCTTGACTTCTTACATTCGGGTGGCGTTCGGTTACATGGCGGGTGGCTACATTGCCGGCGCCTCCGCTACGATCGATCTGGCTTTTTTCTTCCGGAGCACCGACCTGTATCCGGCATTTCTCAAGGGAGCCATTGTTGTGGGTCTTCTTGGCGCTCTGTCGTTGGCTTGGAGAAGGAACTTGACCCGGCTTACCCGTTGGGCGCTGGTGGCTTCCCTCCTGCTGCTCCTGGCGACCTTGTATTCCATCTACCAGCCGCATCGATACTTTGAGCACTATCTCTTGTTCTCGGTGGTCCCGATTGCTTGTTGCGTGGCCGGCGCGCTGGGTCTTATCCGGCAAGGCGCCATCTGGGAAAAACACAAAACCATCATGGCGATCTGCTACATCGCCTTGTTTGCAGTCCCGATGATCGCCGTCTCCTTGTCTTCCAGGAATGAGTTTGTCAGAACCATCCGAAACCACGTTCATGTGTTGCGGAGCGCGGGAGGCCTGGCGATCGAACGTTACGCCAAACCGGGCGACGTGATCTCCATCTGGGGCTGGGCGCCCCGGTTCTATGTCGAGACGCAAACCATCATGGCTACCCGCGACGCCGAAACGTCGCGGCAGGTTTATCCCAACCCGTACCGGGATTACTTTCGCGACCGATTCCTGCGCGACCTGGAAGCGTGGAAGCCGGCCGTCTTCGTGGACGCCGTCGGGCCGGGTGCCTTTATCCTGGTGGATCGCGCCTCGCAGGGGCACGAGAGTTTCCCGGCGCTCGCTGCTTACATTCAGGAACACTACGAACTAAAGGAGGACGTCGCCGGTATTCGCATCTACCAGGCGAAAGCTCGCTAAGCATTCAAGTCGTCCAGCACCTTACTCAAGCGGCAGACTCATAGCTTGTAAATCGCACAACGCTGCACTATCGACGTAATCGCATCGCGCATGAATCCGCAAGAGACCCAGGAGGTGGAAGAAAATAAGAGGAATGGGACGCAAACGCGTTTATTGAAATTCCTTTCCAGCCCGCGCTCCATTGTCGCCTTTGGCTTTGGCATCTTCGCGCTTTACGTATGCTTTGGGCTATTCTTCGTCCCACTTCCACAAATGATACCAGATACGATAAACTGGGATCATTGGACGACGAGCAATTTCACCTACGCGTCGTCGCCGATTGACCTGAGCGTTATCAGTCCTTTCGAGGGGTTGGGCGGTCTTATGCAGCCACTCGGAGTCTGGCTCAACCCGAGCGACCTTCTGCCGCATCTTATCCACTCGAGCACGGATCCACGCCTCTGGGGGTTTTTGATAACGTCGCTCCTGTTGTTTCTGGCGACGTTCTTTCTTGGACGCGCCATCGGGCTGCCTCACCATCTGTCGATCATTAGCGGCCAATTAGTCGTAATGTTATCGCTCCCACCCATGTTGTCCTGGTGGGTTTACACGACGCGTTTCAACCTATTTCCGCTCTATGTCTTCTGCCGCCCGGGGATAGCGATCTGCACGACATTGGGCACTTTGCTCGTGGCGGTGTTTGCCTGGCTGGGAAAGCTGTCCCCGAAGAAAAACGCGCTCTGCGTCATGGCGGCGCCGTTGCTGATCGTTTACTCCATTCTCTGCAATCCGCTCTACACCCCGATGTTCTTCGTTCCGGTTGGCTTCTACCTGGCAGGCGTTTTTTTTGGCGGGGTTCGTTCGAAGCACGCCCTGTTTTGGCGAGCGAGCGGAGCGGGCTTCTGTCTGATTGTTTGCCTTCTGCTTAATATTTATGGCTTCAATCTCGCGCTCTTTGCCTATGCGGCGCGCGCTGTTTTCCCAAATGAATTATATGTCGAGGTCCAAAAATGGGACTTTCTCACTAACCTCATTTTTCGGGGAGGTCTTTCCACACCCTTGGCGATGCTGGTGATGATCGGTTGCATCCTGGCATGCTGCTTTGGCAAGGCGGAAATGCGTGGCTTCGCTGCTTCCGTCCTGGCCTTTCAGTTGGTTATGATCGGGACCAGTCTAGCTTACGTTTACAGCGGCATGCGCTGGAACCTACCTACCCCAGCTTATTTCGAGTACGGAGCGTTTCCAGCCTACCTCGTCGCTGGTTTCCTCGGAATTTGGATTGCGTGCACAAAGCTGGGCGCATGGTTTTCGCAAAGAGAATTTCTCGCGAAACATCTTGTTTTAAGTCCGATGGTCCGGCTAAGTCTCGTCTATGCTTCGGTCCTCGCGCTGCCTTTGCTTGGCTTGGCGGAAACGATGGGCGAGATAAGAGAGCGGCAGGCTAAGGGCAAGCCTGTCCTCGCTAATTCTCAAACCGCTGCCAACACCGCTCCGCCCCTGGGGATTGTCAAATACCTGCAGGACGAGCTGGCCCTTCCGCAGGATGGTCTCTTTCGTGGATCGGTTGTTTCCATTGCGGGCGTGCCGGGCGGAACCTTGATGGGCCATCGTGGCGTCCCCGAGGATGCGCCATTCGACAAGGATAACATTGGTGTTGTCGAGGATTACTTTCGGAGCTTCGATTCCAATTTCTTCATGACAGGCTTCTGGAACCTGCGGATTCCCACGCTCGAGGATAACAATCACCTGGTCACGCCGCCCTTCCACTTCCTCCTGAGCCGCGCGCTTTCCCGGCCACAGGATTTCCATTCGCGCAACTGGGCGATGATAACCAAGGCTAATCCCAAGCTTATGGCCGCGCTAGGTTCTCGTTTCCTCCTGGCAGACAAGCAACTGCGAGACCCGTTGCTTACTCTGCGCACGCAGCAAACGAATGGCGAGGGCATAACTGTGTATGTCTACGAGATCGCGGGAGCTAACACGGGCGGCCTGTCCCCGACCCACACTGTCCTTTCGGGAAATGCCGCCGAAACGATTGCGCTAATGACTTCGCCGACTTTCGCCTTCAATGAGACGGCCGTGGTGCACGAGGCGAACTTGACCGGGCTAACTCCCGCGGACTCGGGCGCGATCAATTTCAAAAAAGGCGGCGTGCGAATTCGAGGCCGCAGTCATGGACCTGCTTTATTGGTTCTACCGCTCCAGTTTTCGAATTCGCTCGAGATTATTTCCACGCGCACCGACTCCAAACGCGTTCCCATTAAAATGCTGCGCGTGAATCTGCTGGAAACCGGCGTCCTTTTCGATGGCGAAATCGACATCAAGATCGCGCATGTCTTCGGTCCGTTCCGCGGCGTGAAAGGCCGCCTGCGCGATGTGGAAGATTGCAAGCGATTGGGCATCAAGGAGACGGGCGAGATTCCGTATCCGCCCAATTATCAGCCTCTCGCCAAATTTCATCCCGCCGTCCATTCGTCCTCGCCTTAAGCCATGCATCTAACGTCGAGTGGGAATGTGGCAAATATGCACTGGATTTTTGCACGGTTGCAGTATCACGTAGGCCAATGTCTCGCGCCTTCACCATCTCGGCGTTTCAAGATTACGCTGCCAAGCTGACCGACGCTCTCGCGCGCCAGGATTGGCAGAGTGGGACCTTGCTCGCGGACGAGCTGGCCGCGGCGTGGCGCGATGGCCGCCGCGTGTTCATCTGCGGCAACGGCGGCAGCGCCGCGAACGCCATTCACTGGGCCAACGATTTCCTCTACCCCGTCGCGAAGTCAGGCGGGAAAGGAATGAAGATGTCGGCCCTGCCCGCGAACGTCTCGGTCCTCACCTGTCTCGCGAACGACATCGGCTACGACAACGTTTTCGCCGCCCAACTCGCCACGGAAGCCGACCCGGGCGATGTGCTCATTGTTCTCTCCGGCAGCGGAAACTCACCGAATGTCGTCAAGGCGCTCGAACAGGCGAAGGTGTGTAAAATGAAAAGCTTCGCGCTTCTCGGTTACTCCGGCGGCGCCTGCAAAGATCTGGCTGACGTCGTCCTCCACTTCCCCATCGACGACATGCAGGTGGTTGAAGACATGCAGCTCATCGTCGGCCACATGCTTCTCCAAGCTCTCTGCCAAACGCAAAACTCGGGGACGACCTAGTGGCAGAGAAAGCCGTTGTCCTGGGAAGCAATTCGTTTTCCGGGAGTCATTTCGTCGATTACCTGCTGGGCGAGGGACTGGATGTCCTCGGCATCAGCCGTTCGCCGGAGCCCAGCCGCGTTTTCCTTCCTTACTTAGGGCACGAACATGAGACCGGTGAGTTTCGCTTCGAGCAACTCGATTTGAACCGCGACATGGACAAGGCCGCGGAATGCGTCGGCGATTTCAAACCGGACTACGTCGTGAATTTCGTCGCGCAAGGCATGGTCGCAGAGAGCTGGCTTCATCCCGAGCATTGGTATCAGACGAACATCGTCGCGAACGTGCAACTGCACGATCGGCTGCGCCGGTTCGATTTCCTGAAGAAGTATGTCCACGTTTCCACGCCGGAAGTTTACGGAAGCTGTAGCGGGAACGTGACTGAGGACGCGCCGTTTAACCCCAGCACGCCTTATGCGGCTTCGCGCGCCGGCTGCGAACTGCATCTGCGGACGTTCATAAGGAACTATCGCTTCCCGGTCGTGTTCACGCGCTCCGCCAATGTCTTTGGGCCGGGCCAGCAGCTCTATCGCATCATCCCGCGCACCATCCTTTACATTCTCCTGGGCCGGAGACTTCCGCTCCACGGTGGCGGCCACTCGGTGCGTTCCTTCATTCACATTCGCGACGTAGCCGATGGCACGCTCCGCGTCGCGCGAAAAGGAGCGATCGGCGAGGCTTACCACTTTTCCACGACGCGGAATATTTCGATCCGCAAGGTCGTGGAGATGATCTGCGAGATGATGGGCGCAAAGTTCGACGACGTGGCCGAAGTCGTCGACGATCGGCCGGGGAAAGACGAGGCTTACTTGCTCGATAGCTCAAAGGCCCGGAGCTTGCTGGGATGGAAGAGCGAATACGAACTCGAAACCGGGATTCAGGAGACAATCGCCTGGGTCCGGGACAATATTGATACCTTGAAGCAGCAACCGCTCGATTACATTCACAAACCCTAAGCACGCGATGAGCAGCAAACGCATTCTTGTTACCGGCGGGTTCGGCTATGTTGGCAGCCGTCTGACTCCGCATCTGCTCGAGCTAGGGCATCACGTGCGCGTGATCGATTTGTTACTCTACACCGACGCGGGGGTGGCCGCGCTCCGCAAGATGCCAGGCTACTCGGAATGGTCTTCCCGATTTGAGCTGGTGCAGAGCGACATCCGCGATGCAGAAGCGGTCAAGGCTGCGCTGAAGGACATCGATGTGGTTATTCATCTGGCAGCCATCTCGAACGACCCCACAGGTGAGATCGATGAGGCTTTGACGCGGCAGGTAAACTTCGACGCGGTGGGATTGCTTCTGGCTCTGGCCCGGGAGGCGGGCGTCCAGCGCTTTATCAATGCTTCTTCGAGCAGTGTCTTCGGCGCGCGGGGCGAAAGTGAGATCGACGAGCGCCTCGAACCTGCCCCGCTCACCTTCTACTCCAAGTATAAGATGCTGGCGGAATGGCTGGTCACCGCCGCGTCCTCAAAGGACTTCTGCACGGTCAATATCCGTCCCGCCACCATCTGCGGCACTTCACCCCGGCAGCGCTTCGACTTGACCGTGAACAAGCTGACCGCCGATGCGATCACCAAGCGAGTGATCACCGTGCACGGCGGTAACCAGCGCCGGCCGAATGTCGGGATGACCGACATGATTAACTTGTACGGGTTGCTCGTGGACATCGACGCTGCCGTGATCAATGGACGGACCTTTAACTTCGGCTTCGAGAATCACAAGGTCATCGAGATTGCCAAGCTGATTCAGGGCGAGCTATCCGACCTCCCGGTGGAGATCAAGGTGACAGAGACGCTCGATCAGCGCGATTACCACATCTCGTCCAAAAAAATCCTGGAAGCGCTCCATTACCAGCCGGTCAGCTCGATCAGCCATGAAGTCGCCACGCTGCGCGCCGCACTCGAAGCCGGCCAATTTCCCGACATCGACGCGCCGGAACATTATAACATGAAGTTCATGGAGTTGGCGCGGAACCCAAGCGCTTACAACTTTTTTTCACGCTAGTGTCACTCGAAAAGATTCTTCCGTTTGAAACAGCGCCGGCTGTTTTCGACCAGCTCCGCGCCCAGGGCAAAAAGATTGTCCAATGCCATGGGACGTTCGATCTGCTTCATCCCGGTCACATTCATCATCTGGAAGAAGCGCGCGCGCTTGGCGACCTGCTCATCGTGACAGTTACGGCCGAGAAGCATGTTAACAAAGGACCGGGCCGGCCTTTCTTCAATGACGAGCTAAGAGCAAGGAGCCTCGCGGCGCTGGTCTGCGTCGATCATGTCGTGGTAGTTCCGTATGCCGCCGCGGTGGAAGCAATCGAGTGCGTCAAACCCGCCATCTACTGCAAAGGAAAAGAATACGCCGACCCGGCTAATGACGTGACAGGCAATATCGGCGACGACGTAGCAACGGTGAACAGGCTGGGCGGCGAAGTGCGTTACCTCGGCTCGGTCGTTTTTAGTTCCTCCAAGTTAATCAACAACTTCTTCGATAACATGGCCGCGCCGGCCAAGGCCTTTTGCCGTACTGTCGCCCAATCGTGTCCTCCCGAGGAATTCAAGAAAACGGTTGAGAGCTTCTCCAACCTCAAGGTGCTGCTCATCGGGGACATCATTTTCGACCGCTACTCCAATGTGAAGATGCAAGGGCTTACCTCCAAGAACCGCATCATTTCGGGAAGGTTCTTGAATGAGGAGACGCAACCGGGCGGCGCCCTCGCCATCTACCGGCATCTCAAACAATTCTGCGACCATGTCAGCTTCGTCAGCGTGGCCGGGACCGAGCCTTGGGCGAAGGAGGCATTGCAAACATTACTTGACCCGGAGGACGACTGGACCATTCGCGACCCCGAGTTCACGACCATCGTGAAGCAGCGCTTTGTCGAGCCCTACATCACAGGAAAGGAGCTGACGAAGCTGTTTGCCGTTAACTACATCGATAACATTCCACCAAAGCCGGAGACGCAAACCGCCTTATCCCGGAAGATGGCTGAGCACATCGCGGAGTTCGACCTCGTGGTGGTAGCCGACTTCGGCCATGGGCTGATGCAGAAGGAGCAGCGCGCCCTTGTCCAGCAACTCGCGCCGTTCATGAGCTTGAACTGCCAGACCAACAGCAACAACCACGGCTTTAACATCATCTCGCGGCAATACGAGCGCGCCCATGCCTTCTCGCTCGATGAGCAGGAGCTGCTTCTTTCCTGCGCCCGCCGTCCGATCGAGTACATGCAGGAGTTGGACAACCTCCGGCAAAGCTTCTCTGCTCAATACGCCTGGCTGACTCGGGGCGCGGTTGAAACGATAGGCCTGCGCAATGAGCAGGAGCCCAGTCTTTGCCTGCCTTTTGAGACGGCCGTCGTCGATACAGTCGGAGCCGGGGACGCCTTCTTCTCCGTGGCGTCACTCGCTGCGGTCCGTCAGCTCCCGATCGATCTTGCGACCTTTCTCGGACAGCTCGCGGGAGGACAAGCGGTCAAGTTGATTGGAAACCAGCAGCCGATCTCGAAACAGGTGCTGCTCAAGAGCGGCATGTCGCTGCTTAACTTTTGATGGCTTCTTCATTGACCACGACCGAGGACCTATCCAGGATCTCGCGCGAGATTCGAGGCAAGCTGGTCGAGATGTCTCATAACGCAGGCACGCCGCACCTTGGTTCGGCGCTTTCGGTTGTAGACATTCTGGTAGCGGCTTACTGGAATGTGCTCAAGATTGATGCGAAAAAGCCCGGCGATGAGACCCGGGATCGCTTTATCCTCAGTAAGGGACATGCCGCTACCGCTCTCTACGTGACTCTGGCCCTGCGCGGCTTTTTCCCGAAGGAGTTGCTCGACTCCTTTGCCCAGGAAGGCAGCCCGCTCGCCGAACAACCTAGCCCGAACTGCGCTCCGGGCGTTGAACTGGCGACTGGCTCGCTAGGTCACGGGCTGCCGGTGGGGATAGGTCTCGCTCTGGCGGCGCGGATCAGGAAAATGGATTATCGCGTCTTCGTCACGATGAGCGATGGCGAATGCAACGAAGGCTCGGTCTGGGAAGCAGCTCTGTTCGCACCGGCCCAGAAACTCGGACGGCTTACCGTCGTTATCGATTACAACAAGTGGCAGGCTACGGGCCGCAGCAACGAAATCATGGCTCTCGAATCGCTCCCGGCCAAGTGGTCGGCGTTTGGATGGAAAACGTCCGAGGTCGACGGGCACGATATCGAGGCCATCACGCGCGAGTTGCGCAAGACAGACAACGACAAGCCCACTGCTATCATTGCTCACACCGTGAAAGGCAAAGGGATCTCGTTCATGGAAGACGATAACAATTGGCATTATCGCATTCCCAAGAGCGAGGAAGTAACCGCGGCGCGACGGGAGCTAGGCTTGTTATGAGGAATGCGTTCGCCAGCGAGATCACGAAGCTCGGAGTCGAGGACGAAAGAGTCGTCCTGCTCTCGGCTGACATCGGCAATCGGCTCTTCGAGGATTTCAAGGCGAAATGCCCGGGCCGGTTCTACAACTGTGGCGTCGCCGAGGCGAACATGGTTGGCGTGGCGACGGGCCTGGCCATGGCTGGAATGCGTCCTGTTTGTTACACCATCACGAATTTTATTACCTACCGCTGTATCGAGCAGATCCGCGTCGACGTTTGTTATCATCATCAGCCGGTTATTATCGTCGGGACCGGCTCCGGGCTTTCCTATGCCTCGCTCGGGGGCACGCATCATTCCTGCGAGGAGATGGGGATGCTTCGTTTACTTCCAGGCCTGGCAGTAATGGCTCCGGCGGACGCGATGGAAGTGCGCGGGGCATTACGCGCGGCCTTGGGACAAACAAGCCCCGTCTACATGCGCATTGGAAAGAAGGGCGAGCCGGTTATTCACGAAACTACTCCTGACCTAATGATCGGTAAGGCAATCGTCGTGCGAGAAGGCACGGATGTTTGCATTCTGAGCGCCGGTAACATGCTGCCCACCTGCCTCCAAGCAGCCGACCTTCTCGCGGCGAATGGCTGCTCGGCGCGAGTGGTAAGCTTTCATACGATCAAGCCGCTCGATGAAGCGTGCCTGGCGGAGGCCTTCGGCAAATTTGCGGTTGTCGCCACGGTGGAAGAGCACAGCGTCCTAGGCGGTCTCGGCGGCAGCGTCGCCGAATGGCTTTCGGATCAGCCAGCGCCGCGGGCCCGGCTGATTCGTTTCGGGACGAAAGACGAATTCTTGCACGAGACGTGCGAGCAGGAGTCCGCCCGCAAGATTTTTGGCCTCACCGCGGAGAACATTTCCGCGCGACTTAAGGCGTTATGGCAATAGTCGACTTCGTCTCCCTCGTTCATAAGTCGACGAAACGCGACTACCTCGGTCGCGTAACCGGTTATCCCAAGGCGGAGGCGGCGACGCGCGCCAAGGAGTGGGGTTACGACTACTGGGACGGCGATCGCCGGATTGGATATGGCGGGATGCACTACGATGGCCGCTGGCGCAAGGTCGCCCAGGCGATGGTGGATCATTATCGATTGAAGGCAGGAGACAAGGTGCTGGACATAGGATGCGGAAAAGGATTTCTCCTGTACGATTTCACCCAGGTCCTGCCCGGTCTCGAAGTAAGCGGGCTGGACATTTCCAGCTATGCGATCGAGAACGCCAAGCCGGAGATCAAAGACCGGCTCCAGGTCGGTTCCGCGAACGTGCTGCCTTTTGCCGACCGCACATTCGACCTCGTGGTTTCCATCAACACCCTGCATAATCTTTATTGCTACGACCTCTTTGCGGCACTGAAGGAGATCGAGCGTGTTGGCACGAAGCAGAAATACATTTGCGTGGAATCGTATCGGAACGAAGAAGAAAAGGCGAACCTGCTTTACTGGCAGCTTACTTGTGAGGCCTTCAATACGCCGGCGGAATGGGAGTGGTGGTTCAAGCTTACCGGTTATACGGGCGACTGTAGCTTTATTTATTTCGAGTAATGAAAACGCGCGCAGCCATTCTCGTCGAGCAGCATCAACCTCTCGTGGTGGACGAGGTGGAGCTGCCTTCCTTGTCCCTCGGCCAGGTGTTGGTCGAGCTCAAGACGAGCCGGATTTGCGGCTCGCAGATCGGCGAGATAGACGGAGTGAAGGGACCCGACCATTACCTGCCACACTTACTCGGCCACGAAGGTGGCGGCATTGTTCAGGAAGTGGGGCCCGGAGTAACGCGGGTCCGCACGGGCGATCACGTGGTTTTGCATTGGCGTCCCGCGGAGGGATTGCAAGTGCAGGCGCCCGTTTACCGCTGGCGCGGGAAGAACCTCAACGCCGGATGGGTAACGACTTTCAATCAACTCGCGGTCGTAACGGAGAACAGACTTACCGTTATTCCAAAAGACCTCGACTTCGAGATAGCGCCCCTTCTGGCGGACACTCTTACCACCGGCTTCGGCATTATCAATAACGATGCCCGGGTTAAGATCGGCGAATCATTGGTTATCTTCGGCTGCGGCGGGATAGGTCTCGGGGTTGTGCTGGCCGCCCGACTGGCCGGCGCGCACCCGATCGTGGCGGTAGACCTATTCGATCATAAGCTGGCCAAGGCGCGCGAAGTAGGCGCCACACACACTATCAATGGCCGCGATCCAAACGTCAGCACTGCCATCCGGGAGATCGTAGGCCTGGGTGGAGCGGACATAACAATCGACGGAACCGGCGTGCCGCAAATCATTGAGGCATGCTACGAGCTGGCGGCCGCGAAAGGCCGCTGCATCCTCTTCGGCGTGATGCCTCACGATAAGAAGGTGACGCTGCACACGCTGCCACTACATCACGGCAAGGTCTTGACCGGCTCGGAAGGTGGCGGGAGCCGCCCGCATCTCGATATTCCCCGAATCGCCCGGATGATCCAGGCGGGCCGATTCGATCCGCTGGGTTTCATCTCTCATCGGACAAAGCTCGAAGAGATCAATGAGACGATCGCGAAGATGCGATCGGGTGAGGTTATTCACGCACTGATTCACTTCGACTGATGGCCGTCTTCCTGACAACCCTGGTTTTGTTTCTGGCCGCCCTGGGGTTGCATCTCATTGTCTGGAAGATTCGCCTGCCCAGGTTCCAGACACGAACGCTGCTGCTGCTTTTTGCGTTTGGACTGGGAATGTGGTTGCTGACTTTGACCGTTCGGCCGATGCCCTGGCCTGACGTAGTCCATGTCTGCCTCTTCTACACTTCTTTGAGCTTGTGCTATGTGATCACCTATTCCGCCTTTGAAGCGGACAGTCCCACACTTAGCCTTATCCGCCATGCGCATGATGCCGCCGGCCAGGGCATGTCGTCCGAGGAAGTTCATCTTTTTCTCGAGAAGCGTCCTTTCGTAAAGGCAAGGCTGGCGGCACTGACCCATGACGGTCTCGTGCGCGAGGAGAATGGCCGCTACTTCGCAGTGGGCGGCGGCTCGATCTTCTTTCGCGGGATCCTGATGTTTCGAAAACTCTACGGGCCGATCCAAGAGGGAGGTTAGATGGTTATCTGGTGGCCTCTGATAGCTCCGGTAGCCGCGCTGGCGATCAATGTCCTGGGACAGATCGTTGTCTTTCGGTGGCAACATGGACGCCATTTCCTCCGCTCGATTGCACTGGGATTTCTTTTGGGTGGAGCGGCGCTGATGATCGCGCAATGCATTTACCCGCCCGGCTCGGATCCGTTCGAAGCTTGGTCGAAGGCGCTCCTCGTTAATCTGCCGTGCTACGCCGCGCTTTCTTACTGCTTCTTTAATTTTGCCAACCTGGGCCAGTCCTCCATCCGGGTCCGCATTTACGCCAGAGTGGCCGCTCGATCCGACGGAGTTTCGGTTTCGGAGATCGCCCGCGAATACAATGAAGCGATGCTGATGGAGATGCGGCTCCAGCGTCTGGTGGAAAGCGGCGACCTGGTGTTGCGGGACGGACGTTATTTCCTCGGCCGAAAGCGGTTCGTACCCATTGCCAAAGTGATCTTTGGGATCAAGCGCCTTATCCTCGGCAAGGGAAGCGAATTCGAGTAGGTTGCTGCTTCTGTATGACCGAAGAAGAAATTCAGCTGACCGTTTTTGTTGCCTGCTATAACGAGGAACCGAACATCCTAAAAACGCTGGAGACGGTGGTAGCAGCCAGCCGCGAGGTTGGGATAAGCTTCGAGATTGTCGTAATAGACGACGCCTCGAAGGATCACTCGGTCGAGATCATTCAAGCGTTCCAGAAGAGTCATCCGGACGTGCGATTTATTCTGAAGGTCAACGCGGCGAACGAGGGACTGGGCAATAATTATGCCGAAGCCGCCTTCCTTGGACACGGGACATGGTATCGCCTTGTTTGCGGTGACAACGTCGAGCCGAAGGAAACGCTGGTGAAGGTCTTCAGCCAGACAGGCAAGGCCGATTTGATCATCCCATATCGTCCGGACGAAAGCAGCCGCTCGGGATTCAGACAGTTCGTCTCCAAGATTTTCACCTGGCTCGTTAACTTCACCAGCGGCCACCACATTCGTTACTACAACGGCCTGCCGTTAACTCGCCGTTATTATGTCATGCGATGGCACTCGAATACGCATGGGTTTGGTTTTCAGGCCGACCTGATCACGCGGCTGCTGGATCGCGGCGTTAGTTACCTCGAAATTCCAGTCGAAGGCCACGAACGCGCCGCCGGCAACTCGACGGCCCTCACTCTCCGCAACATGGGCTCGGTCGCGCACTCGCTGCTGACGCTTGTCATTCGGCGGATGTCGAAACTCGTGTATGGCCGCAGCTGAGCTTCACCTTGGAGCCGACTTTGATAACACCATCGTCTGTTACGATGAAGTGTTCCATCGGATGGCTCTCGCCGAAGGGTTGATTCCGACCACGGTGCCTTGCGACAAGACATCCGTCCGAGACTTTCTCCGCGCGGCGGGGCAGGAGGATCGTTGGACAGCGATGCAGGCAGTGGTTTATGGCGAACGCATGCCGGAGGCGCGGCCGTTTCCCGGCGTGCTCGATTTTTTCGCGGCGTGCGCCGAGCGATCGCTGCGCGTGTCGATCCTCAGCCATCGCACGCGGCAACCGATCGCGGGCGCGCCATGCGATTTGCACGCCGCCGCGTTCCGCTGGCTCGAGGCGAATGGCTTCGTGGATCTCATTTCGCGCGACGCGATTCATTTTCGAGAAACCCGCGCGGAGAAAGTCGCGCGGGTGCGCGAAACTGGTTGCACTCATTTCATCGATGACCTTCCGGAATTTCTGGCTGAGCCACTCCTTCCGCCGGATTTGCACCGCATTCTCTTCGATCCGGCGCGCGCGGTCCGAGCGAAGCCGGGCCTGACCGTGGTGGCATCGTGGCCTGAGGTGCGAACGATCTTTGCAGTATGAGTGAATCTCTGGTGCTTGCGACGCTTGAGCGCATCGGCTGGGGTGATGACATTCGCCTCGAACCGCTCGGCGGCACGGGGAACAATCATGTGCTCATGGTCCAAGCCGGCGATCGCACGTTTCTGGTGAAGCAATACTTTCAGCACCCGGATGATCCGCGTAACCGGTTCGAAACGGAACGCGCCTTTTATACATTTCTATGGGACGCGAACATCCGCGCCGTCCCCGAGCCGATGGCGTGGTATCCGGACGAGCGGCTTGCCTTGCTGGAGTACGTGCGTGGTGAAAAACCAACCGCGGCGACGCCCGAGTTGGTTCGGGAGGCAATTGGCTTTCTGATCGAAATCAACCGGCGGCGAGACGCGGTCGCGGCCAGTTCGTTGCCGGTTGCCTCTGAAGCGTGCTTCAGCTTCGCCGAACATCTCGCGACGGTGGATCGCCGGGTTGAACGGTTGGGGAGAATTGTTCCGGAAAATTCGCAGCACGAAGCCGCGATCGCGTTCGTGCACAAACGACTCGCGCCGGCATGGGCGGTTCTGCGCCGCGAAACCGAGCGCGCCGTGGCGGGGATGGATCGCACCCTGGCCCAGAGCGAGCGCTGCATCTCGCCCTCGGACTTCGGATTTCACAACACGATCCGTTCTCTGGACGGCCAGCTGCGCTTCTTCGATTTCGAATATGCCGGCTGGGACGATCCCGCGAAAACGGTCTGCGATTTCTTTTGTCAGCCGGCCGTGCCCGTGCCTAACGAGTGGTTGGCGACGGTCCTCGACGAGATCCGCGGCGCGTTCGGTGGCGATGACCTCGCGGCGCGCGCGGCGTTGCTCCTCCCCGTTTACCAGACAAAGTGGTGCTGCATCATGCTGAACGATTTTCTCCCGGCGGGCAATCAGCGCCGGACTTTCTCAAACCCGGACCTCCGGGATGAGAGCCGTTGGGACAAGCAACTGGAAAAGGCGGTAAAGTTCCATCACACTGCGTTCCCATGAAAGAACCGCAAACTCGCGAAAAGCAGTATCAATTCCTTCTCGAGCGCCGCCGGAAGGGTCTCGCCAAATTCGGGCTCATGAGCAGCCAGGTCTGGCAGGACGATCCCCGCCGCCTCGCTTTCCTTCTGGCCCGTTACAAGTTCGTCGCGAAAATGCTCAGCGGCCTCGATCACGTCCTCGAAATCGGATGCGCCGATGCTTTTGGAACGCGCATCGTGAAACAGGAGGTGAAGCGGATGACGGTAACTGACTTCGACCAGATCTTCATCGACAACGCCATCGAGACCATGGACGAGCGCTGGCCGTATGCCGCGAAGGTTCACGACATGCTGAACGGTCCGATCACGGAAAACTTCGACGCCGCCTACGCACTCGATGTGATCGAACACATCAATGCCGCGCACGAAGACGTGTTCGTCGGCAACATCGTCAAATCATTGGGCGCGCATGGTATCGTGATCCTGGGCTGCCCATCGCTCGCGTCGCAGCCACACGCTTCTCCGCCGAGCAAGGCAGGCCATGTGAACTGCAAAGACGGCCCGGCGATGAGGGAGCTGCTGCAACGTTTTTTTCACAACGTGTTTGTGTTCTCGATGAACGACGAAGTCGTCCACACTGGGTTTTATCCCATGGCGCACTACGTCATTGGGATTGGATGTGGCAAGCGCTGACCATCCCGTCCTCATCGTCGGCGGCGACGGTTTGATCGGGCGCGCCTTGCACGAGAGCTATCGCGCGGCGGGTGTGCCTTGTCTTGCGACGAGCCGGCGCGCTGGACAACATCCGCGGCTCGATCTCGCTGCTTTGCCGGAGACGTGGGAGTTAGCGGATAGCTACCGGGCCGCATTTCTCTGCGCGGGCCGCACGAAGCTTGCCGACTGCGAAGCATATCCCGCGGAAACTGCACTGATCAACGTGACGAGGACAATCGAGCTTGCTCGAAAATTAGGTGAGCGCGGCGCGTTCATTGTCTTTCTTTCGACGAACCTGGTCTTCGATGGGAACAAGGCCTTTCCTACGGTCGACGACGCGCCGAATCCTACGACCTCTTATGGCCAGCAGAAGGCAGAGGCTGAGAAAATCCTGCGCGAACTCGGAGAGCGCGTGGCTATTGTGCGCCTGACGAAAGTGGTCCATCCCGCGATGCCCCTGTTATTGGACTGGGCGGGAGCGCTGCGGCGCCGAGAAGTTATCCATCCTTATTCCGACATGGTCTTTAGTCCGATTCCGCTCGAATACGTCTCGCGCGCTCTGCAATCGATTGCCTCGTGCCAGACAGGAGGTGTCATCCATCTTTCCGCGGAGACTGATATTTCCTATGAATCGCTGGCCCATTCATTAGCGACCCGTCTGGATGTTTCTCCTGACGTGATCCAGCCACAGCTCGCTCCCGCCCCTACGCCACGCTTCGGCACTCTGCGCCTGCGGACGGAAGATGCCGCTCTTTTGAAACCGCCAGCGGCCGCGGAGACCATTCGCGAATTGCTCTCCACAGTGAAATGAAACCGCGCTGTCACATTTGTGGAGAAGGAAATGTGGAGTTGGTTCCGGAGTTTTCGCAGTTGAGGCGCGTTACCTCGGACTGCCGGCCCTGGAGCGCCGGCGGGCGACTGGGCACCTGTGAGTCTTGCGCCACGGTGCAGACTGTGGTCGACGCGCAATGGCAGGCCGAGTGCCGGGAGATCTACCAGTCTTACGCTATCTATGCTCAAGGCGGTGGCGCCGAGCAACGCGTCTTTGATTCTTCTTCCGGCGCTTCCGCTTCGCGCTCCGATCAACTCCTCGACCGGCTCGCGGAAGTTGCCGGCATTCCAAAGCAGGGACGTCTCATCGATATCGGTTGCGGCAACGGCGGATTCCTTCGCAGTTTCATCCGCCGGCATCCCGGCTGGCGCCTGTGCGGCTCCGAGTTCGACGAGAAACACCGTGCCAACATCGAAACTATCCCGGGCTTCGAGGAATTCTTCTCGGGCGACGTGCGCGACTTGCCAGGCGAGTTCGATATCTGCTCGCTCATCCATGTTCTCGAACACATCGAGGCGCCGAGAAAATTTCTCGGATCGGTGCGAAGCAAATTGAAGGCGGGCGGATTGTTGATCGTCGAGCTGCCATCGTTCCGGCAGAATCCATTTGAATTGCTCATCGCCGACCACGCCACGCACTTCGAACCTGCTACGATCGAAGCGTTGCTCGCGAAGGCTGGGTTCAAATCGCTCCACGTCACTGGTGAATGGATACCGAAGGAGCTATCGGTCGTTGCACGCGCGCTTCCGCCTATCGCTGAGCGAACACGACCAATGTCAGGAGATCATCTCAGTTTAGCTATGCGCTGGCTTGATGCTGTTCGTCGCGATGCCATAGCCCTGGCGCAACGCTCGGCGCACTTCGGCATCTTCGGCACTTCGATTGCCGCCACCTGGCTTTTCAGTGAGCTAGATGGGAAAGCCGGTTTTTTTGTGGATGAAGATCCAGATCGCGCCGGAGGCCAACATCTTGAACTGCCGATCTATCGCGCAAGCGAAGTTCCCGCCGGCAGCGACGTCTATGTCGTTCTTCCGCCGAAAATCTCCGCCGTCGTCGCCGCGCGTCTGGGATCCGGCAGGACTCGCTACCATCCGGTTCCAGCAAGCTCATGAGCAAAAAACAAACGGCGTTTCTAATCGGGAAGATTCTTTTCGCCGCAGCGGTCATCACGTTGATCTGTCGCAAAGTCGACCTGTCGCACGTCTGGATCAGTATCCGCGACGCTGAGCGTCCGCCTATCTTGTTGGGCATCCTGTTATGCCTCGGGACGGTGGCGATCAGCGGCTGGCGCTGGCAGCGCCTGCTGCGCGTCTTTCAAATCCCGGTGAAGCTGCTGCCGCTGATTTGCATCGCCCAGATCGGACAGTTCTTTGTTATGTTCCTGCCTGGCCCGACGGGGGACGATCTTACCCGTATGCTTTACATTTCGCGTCTTGCGCCGGGGCGCGTGGCGGAAGCTTGCACCACGGTCCTGCTCGATCGCTGCATTGGTCTAGCCAGTGTGCTCTTGCTGGCGGTGCTTTGTGTCCCATGGCAATGGAACGTCCTCGCGACATCGCCTCAGACGCACTGGTTAGCCGTGGTTCTCGTCAGCGCGGGCGGCGTCGTCTGCCTCTGCGGTGTTTTATTCTTTCTCGCCGGCCACCCCACCCACCAATGGTTTGAAAAACGCCTGCGTTCTTTGCCAGCCCACTCCTGGCGAGACGAGATCACCCGGATATGGGGTCTGTTATGCGCGAACAAAAAAACGCTCGCCCAGGTTATCGCGGCCGCCACTGTCTCCCAGTTATTGCTTTGCGTTCTCTTCTATCTCGCGGGTTTTGCAGTTGGTATCCGAATGCCATTCCTTGTCTGGCTTAGCTTTCTTCCCATTCTCCTCGCCTCAGGTGCTCTACCCATTACCGTGGCCGGCTTTGGCGTGCGCGAATACCTTCTCGTCTTGTTCCTGGGTGTCCTCGCACAAGTAGACGGCGCGCGCGCGCTGGCAGCATCGTTTGTTACGTTCGCGATGATTCTGACCGTTTGCGTGATAGGAGGTATCCTTTATGTTTTCTACCGGCCGCCGCAGGCGGTGGCGGCTCCCCCTGCAACGTCCGAAGGTGTGCCCTAGAAGCGGTTTCAAAAGTCGATTTGTAGGGCGTTTCTGTGAAACGCCAATCGAGCAGCCCCAGGGTGGCGTCTGACACAGACGCCCTACAAATTAGGTCAAAAGGACTTTTGAAACCGCTTCTAATTAATGGAGCAGCGAACAAGAACTATCCTGAGATCCGCTTAAAATCTTTCAGGGCAGCGACCACTCGGGTCTGGTCCGCCTCGGTGAGTTCGTTATAGAACGGCAGCCGCACCAAGCGATCGCTTACATCCTCTGTAACCGGGCAATCACCTTCCTTCCCGGCGAATCCCCGGCCCATGCTTGAGAGATGAAGAGGCAGGTAATGAAAGACACTGTTGATCTCACAGGCACTGAGATGTGCGATCAAGGCTTGGCGCTCGGCCAGGGATGACACGAGGAGGTAAAACATGTGGTAGGGTTGTTCGCAGTGAGACGGCACTGCTGGTAGCTGCACATTACGATCTCTCGCCCAATCTTTGAGGTGTTCGTGGTAGTACTCCCAAATCCTTTTTCGCGTGGATTGAATGACTTCACGCGCTTCCAATTGAGCGTAGAGAAAGGCCGCCAGAATCTCTGAAGGCAAGTAACTCGAGCCGATGTCCATCCAGGTATACTTATCCACCTCGCCCCGAAAGAACCGGCTGCGCTGCGTCCCTTTCTCCCGAATAATCTCAGCTCGTTCCACATACCGAGGGTCGTTAATCAACAACGCCCCGCCTTCTCCACAGGTAAAATTCTTGGTCTCGTGAAAGCTCAGGGTAGCAAGGCAACCCATCGTCCCCAGGTATCGTTCCTTATACTTTCCGAGCAACCCATGCGCATTGTCCTCTACAACGGGGACGCCGTGACGGCCGGCTATCTCCAAAATAGCGTCCATCTCGCAACCAACGCCCGCGTAATGCACCACCACGATCGCTTTCGTCCGCGACGTGATAAGCTCTTCCAGTTTGGTTTCGTCGAGGTTTAAGGTATCCGCCCTTATGTCTGCGAAAACCGGCCGGGCTCCACGCAGCACAAAAGCATTAGCCGCGGAAACGAACGTAAAGGACGGAATGATGACTTCGTCCCCCGGTTTGATCTCAAGAAGGATCGCCGCCATCTCGAGCGCATGTGTGCAGGAGGTCGTCAACAGCGCCTTGCCGACGCCAAGCTGGTTTTCGAGCAAGGCATGGCATTTTTGGGTAAACTGACCATCGCCAGACAGCTTCCCATCGACGACCGCATGCTGCATAAACTCAAATTCTTTTCCAGAAAGGGATGGGCGATTAAAGCGAAGGTACATGGGTAGGCTTCAGCAGTAGGCCTTCTTCGAACCGGATCGGCTGATCGTCATGGCCCTGTTATCGCATTTACATCGCGCGGCGCAAGTCCCGCCAGCTTGTCTGCCGTAGCTTCGGCGGTCGCCGCGTTCTGGCCGCGTTTGAACGTCTTTACAGACCGCGTTGCATCGCCCATGGTCTTCCCCAACCTGCCTGCACACCGATGACTAGCGATTTTAAAGGGGCCCGAGTTTTAATCACCGGAGGCTTGGGCTTTATTGGCTCCAATCTCGCACGCCGCCTGGCCGGTCTCGGGGCGGACCTGACGCTCGTGGATAGCTTGATCCCGGAGTATGGCGGCAATCTTTTCAATATCGAAGGAGTCCGCGACCAGCTGCACGTCAACGTCTCCGATGTGCGGGATATCTACAGCATGCGAAACCTGGTTCAGGACAAGGATTACCTCTTCAATCTAGCCGGCCAAACCAGCCATCTCGATTCCATGCACAATCCTGTGCCTGATCTGGAGATCAATTGTCTGGCGCAGCTTTCGATCCTGGAGGCTTGCCGGATCTGCAACCCAGGCGTTAAAATCGTCTTTGCCAGCACGCGCCAGATCTACGGCCGGCCCGTCTCACTCCCCGTCACCGAAACCCATCCCCTCCAGCCAGTCGATATCAATGGGATCAACAAAATGGCGGCCGAGAAATATCACTTACTCTACAGCGACGTCTATGGTTTGCACGCCACGGCTCTAAGATTAACCAACACGATTGGACCCAGGATGCGGATAAAGGATGCGCGCCAGACCTTTGTCGGTCTCTGGATTCGTCAGCTGCTCGAGAACAAGCCAATCGAAGTCTGGGGCGGAAAGCAGCTGCGCGATTTTACCGACGTGGACGATGCAGTGGACGCCTTCCTTCTGGCGGCAAGTAACCCTGCTACTAAAGGACAAGTCTATAATTTGGGTGGCAGCGAGGTCATAGAGTTGGCGGGCCTCGCCAAGCTCATGGTGGAAATTCACGGCAGTGGCCAGTACGCCGTCTCTGAATTCCCGGCGGAGCGCCGTGCCATCGACATCGGTGACTACTACGCTGATTTCGCAAAGATCCGATCTGAGCTTGGTTGGACGCCGAAAAGGGCGCTGCGTGAGACAATCGAATCTACCCTGGCTTACTACCGTAAGTCTATCGCTCACTACTTGTGAGCTTATCCATTGAACTCATGGAGCGATCCGATAATCCGCATCACCGCTTCGGCAGCGAGATGCGGGCCTATTGGGAGACTTAGCACGGTCGCGGCAAGGTCTTCTGTAATAGGAAAATCTCCGAGCTTCCATCCGCTCCCGGCGTAAGCGCCGGAGAGATGAGGGGGGATCGGGTAATGGACCAGAGTGGCAATGCCGGCCTCCTTCAAGTGTTGCTGCAACGCATCGCGTCTTGGGTGTCGCACGACGAAGAGATGCCAGCACGATTCGGCGCCCTCGGCTGCGCGGGGCAGCTTCAGGTCCGGGACGTCAGCCAGTTCTTCCAAATAACGACGCGCGATGGTTTGCCGTCGCTCATTCCATTCATCCAAGTGTTTGAGCTTGACTCGCAGAAACGCCGCCTGGAGCGGATCGAGCCGGGAGTTTATCCCTTTGACCTCATTCTGGTATTTGGCTCGCGAACCGTAGTTGCGCAGCACCCGAATGCGATCAGCTAGTTCGTCATCATTGGTCGCTACCGCACCTGCATCGCCGAAGGCCCCCAGATTTTTCGTGGGATAGAAGCTGAAGCCAGCGCCATCCCCGAGATTACCCGTGCGCCCACCTTGAGAAGCCGCCCCGTGTGCTTGCGCCGCATCCTCCACCACGCGCAATCCGTGACGACGTCCGATCGCCACGATCTTCTGCATTTCGGCCGGTTGTCCATATAGGTGAACGGCCATGATTGCCTTCGTGCGCGGCGTAAGCGCGTCTTCGATCTTATCGGGATCAATGTTAGAGGTCTCTGGATTCGGCTCAACCGGAAGAGGTGTAGCGCCCACGTAAGAGACGGCCAGCCAGCTCGCGATATAAGTATTCGCGGGCACTACGACATCGTCGCCCGGACCTATGCCATAGCCTCGCAAGATAAGAATGAGTGCGTCCAATCCATTGCCGACACCCACACAATGTTTCGCTCCGCAGTAGAGGGCAAACTCGCGTTCGAACGCCTCGATCTCTTCTCCCAGGATATACCATCCCGACTCCATGACGCGCCTTGAAGCCGCGTTCAGTTCAGTTCGTAATTCCCGATATGCAGCCTTGAGATCAAGGAATGGGACATTCATTTACTTATTGCCTGGTTCGAGCGGTCTCAGGAAAATTTCACCATACGCCAATAAAGCGCGACTCAGCAAAGCAATGGGCTTGGCTTTCTGCGAGCGCATTGGAAGATAGTTGCAAAATAGAGGATGACTAAACGAAGTCTAGCCGCAGCATGATCAAGAAGCCGTTCCATTCCGAGCCTGGTGGGGAACCTGTCAAGGCCGCCAGACACCATAAGGAGGAAGGCGGCCCGATGTTGTCCGCCGAAGAGATCGTTCGAGCAGCATACAGACAGGTCTTGAAGCGGGAGGTCGAACCTGTCGGCCTGGAAATCTATGCCACGGTTCTCACAAGCGGCGCGATGAGCGTTGGCGATTTGATCAAGCAATTGCTCCAGAGCGACGAATGGAAGGGCCGATTTATCGAAGGTCGAAGTCCGCCGGAGATTGTGACGGCAATGTATGATTGCGTTTTGGCCAGGGCCCCTGACCGCCAGGCTTGGAACCAATTCGTGGCCGGCGGTGCGAGCACGGATTGGGGGGCGGCCATGGAGCAGCTCGTCAACAGCCCGGAATATGGCGACCGTTTCGGGACGCAGAGCGTGCCGAGCGATCGGCTGCGGCAGAAGCGCGATTCGCTGAGGCCGTGCCGCCTCGTGATTTGGGATCCGTCGTTCGTCTCGATCGCTCGGGAAAATGATCTCGATTTTCGCGCGGTTCCTGCCAGGCAGGTCGAGGAAGGCAAGGGGTCGGCTGCACGATTCGTAGTCAGGATGCTGTGGGAAAACTCTTCGCTGCGATGGCGATTTCCGCGTGCGATCTCAGACGGCGCTGACGGGAAGTTCTTTCACTGGGTCATCCGAAACGGCCGTCGCCAATTCGGGCTCTCGGACCTTGCCATCTTTCAGATTGTGGAAGCTTTCGACCATCGACCAGATAAACGCATTTACGACCTCTACGTCAACGATCCGGCGCTACAGCGCTTCTTCCCGTTGGGACTCTTGCCTATGGGGCAGCGAGATTTTCTGTCCTGGCTAACGACGTTTGGGCGCGCTATTCACGCCCTCACCGACGAGGAAATTCTTTGGTTCTTGCACGCGTCAGCGGAGGATCTGATGCACGGCCTATCGCTCACTTATCTTCTGAACCCTGCATGGCAGGAGCAGTTCCCCCTAGCTTTCACGTCGAGGGGCTGGAAGCCGTTCAGACACTGGTTCACGAGCCATTTTTCATCAGATTTCGCGCGAATTTCGCCTCGGAGAGTGACCGGAGTTTTCTCCGGGGCGGAACCACGTTCGTTGGCGCGACGTTTCCAGAGACCCTCACCTGCATCCGCCAGGACGGAGGTCGGAGGCGTTAATATTCTCAGTCACTTTTGTTATTCGTCGGGACTTCGGCAGGCCGCCCTGGCCACCAAAAAATCCTTGGAAAACTGCGGCGTAGGCACGTCCTGCCGGGATGTCCCCGTCGATGTGGCCAGCAGGACGGGCGAGCGCACCGATTGGCTCGGACTCGAAATTTATCCGATTACGTTGCTAACTAACGCGCCCACTCCGCATTTCGTAACTGCCTACGAACGGAGTGGGCTCTTCCGGCGAAACAATGTTTACCGGATCGCGTACTGGTACTGGGAGTTGGAAACCATTCCGGAAGATTGGGTCCAGCTCGCGCCGCTCATCAATGAAATCTGGGCGCCCACAGAGTTTGTCGCGGCGGCCATGCGCGCGCGAATGCCCGTTCCAGTCTATCAAATGGCGCCCGGGGTCGAAATCGGTGAGGTCGAGCGCATCCCACGGGCGACGCTTGGCATCCCCGAGGACCACTGCGTTTTCCTATTTGCTTTCGATCTGCACAGCCAGATCCGCCGAAAGAATCCGCACGGCGTGATCCGGGCGTTTCAACAGGCATTTTCTCCGGACGAAAAAGTGACGTTGGCGATCAAGGCGAGCGGCGGCGAGCATACGCCGGCCCTGGCGGAGCTGGAGCAAATCGCCCGCGGCGCCAATATCGTCTTGATCCATCGGTTATTTTCGCGTTCCGCCTCTCTTGGGCTGATTCAGCTGTGCGACTGCTTTGTGTCCTTGCACCGGTCCGAGGGTTTCGGTCTCGGAATGGCAGAAGCGATGTCGCTGGGGAAACCGGTGATCGCCACGAGGTATTCGGGCAATCTCGACTTCATGAGTTCAGAAAATAGCATGCTGGTCGACTATCGCCGCGTGGAGATCACCGAGAATCACGGGAATTACACAAAAGGAAATTTCTGGGCGGAGCCGTCAGTTGATCAGGCGGCGACTTATATGCGACAGGTGTTCGAGGACCGCGCTGCCGCTTCCATCCTGGGCGCGCACGCCAAAACGGAAATGCTGAAAACTCTTTCGCTCCAAGCCGCGGGTCAACGGATGGTCGAGCGCATTCGGGAGATCATGAAGCGCCTCTGATGGGCGGCATGCGGAACATAAGGGCCGTTTCTAGGGGCCAACGCTCTTTCGACGGGCTCCCGCAGTAGACCACCCTGGATCAATTTTCGTCCCGTGACCAACAAAGGCGCGAGAAGGGGATGGTTTTGATCGCAGAAGAGTGCGGTGGGGTTGCGCCGTTGGGTTAAGGCGCGAGGTGTGGCGAACAGCGGCAAAAAAAAGGTTGACGCGGCTGCGAAAAGTTTCGTATTTTCACGTCTCGTCAGTGATCAGAAATCTCAACCCCAAACAACAAACTATGATATCCTCTAAAATCGTTCGCTTCTTGGCGATTGTTACCATCACGGCCGGGCTCGCCACGGCCGCGCAAGCACAAGCCACCCGTACCTGGGTGTCGGGCGTCGGCGACGACGCAAATCCATGCAGCCGCACCGCGCCCTGCAAGACCTGGCCGGGCGCCATCTCGAAGACCGCGGCAGGCGGCGAGATCGACGCCCTCGATCCAGGCGGCTTCGGCGCATTGACAATCACCAAGGCGATCACGCTTGACGGCGGCGGCGGGCAAGTTGCCTCGACTCTGGTGGCGGGCACCAACGGAATCGTTGTTGCGGCGGGACCAACCGATGTCGTGATCATCCGCAACATACGGATCAATGGCCTGCTTCAGACAGCCGGTCCCGGCCTCAACGGCATCAACTTCACTTCGGGCCGGGTGCTCAGCGTCGAAAACTGCTCGATCTTCGGCTTCAGCCAGGCTGGCATCAACGTAGCTACGTCGGCCAACGCGACGCTGAATGTCACGAACTCCAACATAACAAACACGGCCAATGGCATCAACTTGGCGCCGTCCGCCGGCACCGTGGTCAGTGAGGTCGATCATACGACGATCCAAAAACTCACGGGCAACGGAATCACGGCTACCGGCTCCGTCTTTGCTACCGTGACCAATTCCAATGTCCTGAACGCCGCGGGGATCGGCGTGAACGCGGGCGGAGCCGGCCCTGTACTTGGCGTCGATTCCTCGTCGGTCTCAAGCAACAATACGGCGTTCGCGACTTCCGGCGGGGTGATCCGCATTTCCCGCAACGTCATCTACGACAACACCACCAACTACACGATCGCGGGCGGAACGATCGCCACAAGCGGCGACAATATTGTAGCCGTCAACGGTGCCACCATTCCCAACGGGTCCATCACGAAGCAATAGCAGTTTGATCCGTCAGGCCGGCACACTGCGCTGCCAAGCGCCAGTGTGGCCGGCCTGTCGTTTTTGTCTTCCCAAAGCTTATCTCTGGATATCGCGACGTTTCTGCGCTCGACTCCTGACCCGAAATCAAGGACGAATTCCTACGAATCCCCTGCACGACCGCGTCGGGACTGTTCCACATGAGCAGATCCAATATCGACAAATCCTTCTCGAAATTGTGGAGGTCTGTGTCGTAGATGAACGGCGCAAAATCCAAAAACGCCAGGCTACTCCCGCATCGGCGAAGTCCGCGGGATCGAACAGCTTGCGACCCCCGACCAGATTGATGTAAACGTTCGCAGAGAGCTTGGCGCAAATCCAGGGCCCGCCGTCCGGCGGGAAGCCCGTCCGGTCGGTCCATGGCAAGCTGCGAGCAAATGCGGTAAATGAAATGGCAGCCCAGGGCGCACGGGCGGTGCCGCAAGGAGAATGTGATTGAATGACAAATTGACTAGGAACTACCCTGCGAATTATGACGCTCATGCACGATCCGTAGCGGCAGATGCGTATTGGAAGCAAGTCAGGCGAACGGTCAACGGTGAGCCAATTGCTGAAGCGCAAATCATGCTCATCGTCAATGCAGTTGTAAGCGGACTGTCCTTGGCGCCAAGCGATTTGGTTCTTGATCTGGCTTGCGGCAACGGAGCGCTGTCATCCTATCTGTTCGATAAATGCGCCGGCCTCGTCGGCATCGATATATCTCCGTATCTCATAGAGATCGCCCAGAAGAATTTTGCCCGGTCGCCGAACTACCGCTTCTGCGCAGAGGATGCAGTTTCGTACCTGGTGCGGGCGGGCAATGCTTCGATCTTCACCAAAGGCTTGATCTACGGTGCATTCCAATATTTTGCCAGAGATGATGGCGTTGCAATGCTCAAAGCGCTCAAGGAAAGATTCTCTGGAGTGCAGAAAGTGTTCATCGGAAATATTCCAAATCGACGACGCGCCGATCGATTCTTCGGGGAACTAAATCCGACGGCAGCCGAGTTGAACGATCATGAGGCACGCATGGGCGTGTGGTATCTGCCCGAGGAATTCGAGGCGCTGGCTCGGGAAGCCGGCTGGCATGCGTCATGTTCGTACATGCCGGCGGAGTTTGACGCTTCCAAATATCGGTTCGATGTAACGCTGGGGCGTCCAGGATCATGAATGGGCTGCCTCGATTTGCGGTGTTCGGCGAAAAGCCGTTGTTTGCGGAAGCGAAGCCCACCGGCAACCTTTATCGACCGAGTATCGACAAGTTTCTCGGTTATTCGCGCGTGTTCTATCAGAACAAGTGCTACACCGATGACGGTGAACTGTGCCGCCTCCTGGAATTGCGCCTTGCGGAATTTCATGGGGTCGAGCGCGCCGTTTGCGTGAGCAGTGGTTTCTGGGGGCACGTGCTGGCGATGGCCGCCTTGGCGCTGCCGCATCGAAGCGAGATCATCGCTCCTGCTTTTGGCTACCGCAGGAGCGACGATATGATCGCGTGGGCCGGTTTTGTTCCACATTTTTGCGACGTCGACCCGGAAACGCTTGGTATCAGTGTCAATACCATCAAGGCGGAGTTGAATGACAGGACGGCGCTCATTCTCGCGCCCCATCCAATGGTCAATTGTTGTGATGCGCAGGGCATAGAAGATGTCGGTCGTGAACATGGCATACCGGTGGTGTTCGATTCAGTGGAAGCCGCCTACCGCAATTACAATAACAGGAGGTGCGGCGGATTTGGCGATGCGGAAGTATTCTCGACGCACTCAACTAAGCTGCTCAACTCATTCGAAGGCGGATACATCACCACCAATAACGGACAGTTGGCTGACCGGCTGGACCATATGAAGCGCTTCGGGCTCGTCGGCGCAGAAACGGTCCAAGACGGACACGCGCTCAATGCAAAGCTCAACGAAGTACATGCTGCGATGGCGCTGGCGTCGCTTGACGAAGTGGATGAACAAGTTGCCCTTCATCGTAGAAAGCATGACCTGTATGTGGCCGGCCTGCGGAGTATCGATGGGTTGAGAATTTTAGAGCATAGGGAATCGCAGCGCCCGGATTATCGGCTCATCGTCGTCAGAATCGGCGATTCATGGCCGCTGTCACGTGAGGATACGCTTAGCCTGTTGGAAGCCGAGAATGTGCTCGCAAGACCGTACTATGCCCCACTGACCAACAAAGTAGTCGAATATCCCCGAGTCTGCCCGGACTTGCCTGTCACCGAAGCGATCTTTCAAGACTTCATGGTGCTGCCGTCCGGTGCGCACGTCTCCGAAGACGATGTTGAGAAGATCATCGACCTTCTGACAACGATCCGTCGGCACGGCTCGGCGCTGCCGCCGCCTTCGAAAGCGGAATGACCGCCAAGCCGTCTTTGACCGTTCTGGGTGCGGAACCGAGGTTCGGCGAACTCCTGCCGGTTGGTCAGTTTTACTGGCCGCAATGGGAAGGATACGAGAAAGCGGCGCGAGGCATTTTTTCGAGACGGTACTACACGGCACAGCGCTTCGCAGGTCCACTGGTCGTTCAGTTTCAGCAGCGTCTGCAGGAGTTTCTCGGGGTAAAGCACGCCATCGCCGTCCGCAATGCCACGAACGGACTGATGATTGCGACCCACACGCTTGGAGCACCGGGAAAGGTCATCGTGCCGTCCTGGACGTTCATCGGTACCATTCAGTCGCTGCTGTGGTCAAACTGTCAGCCTGTGTTTTGCGACATCGACCCCGAATCCCAGCAAATGTCGCTTGGGTCGGTCAGGCGCCTGCTCGAGGGCGGCGAGTTCAAAGGCATTCTCGGTGTGCACCTTTGGGGAAACGCCTTGCCTGTTTACGAGCTCGAAATGCTGGCCGAGGAATACGGTGTAGCGCTGTACTACGACGCGGCCCATGCATTTGGGTGCCGAGTGAAGGACAGAGCTATCGGTACATTCGGACGAGCGGAAACCTTTTCGTTCCATGCAACAAATATCCTAAGCACGGCAGAAGGCGGCTGCATCACGACCGATGACGACGCGCTTGCGGCCAAGCTGCGGGCGATGCGCGGGGATCATGTGTCCGGAACTGGCGTGGCGATGCAGTCGGCCACCGCACGGATGTCGGAAATTCAGGCGGCGATCGGCCTGATGATGCTTGATGACTTCGACCGCAATCGTCGAAATAACCAACAGCAGCACCATAGTTACGAAAAACGATTGAGCGCTGTTCCCGGTATCAGGATACTGAAGCACTCGGACGTGACGAACTCCAATTTCCAAAATTTAGTAGGCGTGGTTGACAGCTCGGAGTTCGGGCTTACTCGCGACGAGCTACTAGTGGTGCTGAGAGCCGAAAACGTGGCGGCCGACCGGCACTTCTATCCATCGAGTCATACAGTTAGTCCGTTTTCCGACATTGCGCTTGAGCCTGGCCAACTGAAAAATACCGAATCGGCGGCGCGCAGCACGTTTCAACTACCCATCGGCGCACGGGTGACAGCCGACGCCATAGAGCAGATATGCGATATCGTTCGCGAGGCACACTTACATTCAGAATCCATAAAAGCGCTGCTGGCACCA
>PMSN01000024.1 GCA_003167555.1 Spartobacteria bacterium | reverse complement strand
GTAATCGGGCTGGAAACGAACCAGTCGCCAGGCTAGTTCCACCAGGGCCGCTCTTAAGCGCGGGTTGCCGTGCTTGGTCACGCAGCTCTGGAGCCTGGTGTTGCCGCTGCTGTCCTCTCCGGAACATAAGCCGGTGTAGCTCCCGACCTGGCGACGGTTCTTAAACCGGCTCCAGTTCCCAATCTCGCGATCGATTACCACACTGGTCATCATCCCAAGTCCGCGCGGTTGCCCTGGAGCGGCGGCTGCCTGGAATTGGACCGTGAGTGCGCGGATCTTCTCCTCGAGGGCCAGCAGGATCGGCTAAGAGTTTCTAAGCAACTGCTTCATCCACTCGGGCACGCAGAGCGCGGCAAAGGTCCTGCGCTTCCACCAGCGCTGGACCGGCTCGATTCCGTGATTGACCAGCAGACTGCGCCCCTGGGCTTCCAATTGTTTTCTCGCTTTGACCAGTTGCTCGCGCTGCCGGTGGATGGCCCGGAGCTGTTCTTCCTCCTCCGTCGGCACCCGCACCAGGGCCAGCGCCTCCCGGTTGCCTTCCACATACCGATCCAGCTTTAAACAGAGCGCCTTCGCGTCCAGCCCGTCGGTCTTCACCCGCTTGTTGCGCTCATCCAGCTTCTGCGGACACACCACGTGACACTCCATCCCCAGTGCGCTTAGTTGTCTTTGCAGTCCAAACCCAAACCCGCACGCCTCATAGACCGCGTGGATCTCCCCGCCGCTTTTTTGCTTGAGCTGGGCCGCCCAACTCAAAAACGCTTCCTTCTTGAAGCGCTGCGCCGGCTTCGGGTTGCTCCCTCCCTCCTGGCAGACCACCACGTAAAGCTCCTGGTGCACATCGATTCCGAGCTTGATCACCGTCTTGCTCGGATTAAACTCCGAGCGGGTTTCCTCGTGTGAGGACAACTCAGTGTGTAAACACTTATTCATATTGTCGGGTGTAGGTCCCAGACCCGCACCCGACAACTCCTTACATGTCATCTAGACGATGCGGCGAACGGCCACCCGCGTTGAAAAGTAGAAATTAGGAAGTAGAAAGTAGAAAACGGATCAGAGAGCTCGCTCCCGGTAGTCGTCGCCGATCTTATTCTCGTTAGACCGCTATCACACCTCCCAATGACACGCCTTGCAGACCCTCAGGTCACCTACGGATACGATTCTAATGGCGACTGCACTTCGATCACCGATGAGATGGGCCACACCAGCTTTTATACCTATGATGACTACCGCCGCTGTATTCGATACACGGAGCCGTTGAACGCGCGGGACTGGAGCGGCAACCTCGACGCAATTGTTCCAGATCGCACCTGGGATTGGTTTTACGATCGCTGGATCGAAGGCGGCGTGGGCCAGCGTGACGCCTACGTCCACACGAAAAATGAGTGGCGCATTCAGATCGAGCCCGCCTTCAACGCGGCGGGCGATCGCAGGATGACGGCGCGGACGCATGACCTCCAGAATCGCATTGCCACCGAGTCAACCGGCTGGATCCAGCCGGCCGGCACTATCGGTAACTGGTATTGGAGTGTGCCGGACGGAGAGAACCATTCCTGGACCTACGACGAGAACGGGCAGAAGCAGACTTACACCGACCCGCAAGGCCGCCTGACCACCTACACCTACGACCTGCGCAATCGGCTCAAAGACACCATCGAGACCAAGCGAGCCGACCAATCAGTTAATCCCACCACGACGATTCTCTACGACACCACCGGCAACAAGACCCAGGTCACCTTCCCGGATGGTAAGACGCAACATTGGAATGATTATGATCCGTTTGGACAGGCGTGGACGTTTATTGACGAACGCAATAACACGACGAACCTGAGCTATATCTGGGGACCAATGAAGAAGCTCTTGAGCGTGACTACGTACCGGTTGAAGGACGGCGGCGGCACGGAAGATCAGCGTACGACTTTCAGTTACTATGCCGATGGCCGACCCCAAACGACCCTGTTTCCCGATGGGAGCAACGAATACAGCACATACGAGTTTGGGCAGCTCAAGACCTGGAGGACACGGAAGAACCAGACCAGAACGATCGTGTATGATGCGCGCGGGCGCGAGCTGTCGCATAGCTGGGACGATGGCGTTACCCCTGCGGTAGCACGCGCTTGGGATGACGCCAACCGGTTGAGCGCCATCTCCAATATCTTCTCATCGATCGACTACGGCTACGACGACGCGGGCCAGGTGATCTGGGAAGGCGACGAGATCGCGGGGAGCGGCGGCCGCACCCAGACCAATTACTACCGATATCCGGATGGCAGCGTGGCGCACCTGCATTACCCAGGCGGCGCTTATATCCGCCACGATTACACCGCGCGCGGCCAGTTAGCCGCGACGGGCTGGGATGACGACGACAACAACTGGTGGATGCAACTGGCCCATTACACTTACCTTTCCGATGGAAAAGTGGGCCAGATCGACTACGGAAATGGAGTGCGAAGCGCGATCGGATATGACGAGCGGGGATTCGCCCAAATCATCGATCACTACAATGTCCCTTCGAACCACGACTACTCTTGGCGGCAGTATTGGCGGGACGACCGCGACCGGATCGCGGCTTTTCAAAAGAGTTACAATCCCGGCGCGAACCTCATGGAGGATGGACGTGGCGATAGATTCGCCTACGACAACGAAGGGCAACTGACCGACGCCTGGTATGACGCTCTAGATCCCCACGGCACTACAACCGGCTGGGCGCGCAAGGATCATTTCGATTATGACGCGTTAGGGAACCGGCAGGGATCGAGCAACAACGTGGCCAGCCGCAATGCAGGCTTAGACCAGATCAATTTCGCTCGCAGAGATAATGGCTTGAATCAATATTCGAGCTGGAGTCCGTCGGTTATCTACCATGATGATAACTACCCTGGGTGGAGTGCGCCGGGCAACGGAGTGATGATGGCGGAGTGCTGGGTGACCGCAAGCTACAATGCGCTCAACCAGCCGATTGCAATCTGGAGCCCGAACATGCCGGCAGGCGCGTTCACCTGGTTTGGCTACGATCCGCTGGGGCGGTGCGTGAAGCGGTGGGTAAGCGATTCCGGCGATGTTTATTCCAATCCGGCTACCTACTTCCATTACGATGGGTGGAACCTCCTGCAAGAGGGAGTTAATGCATGGGGACCGGCGCGCGTCTATGTGCATGGCAACCGGGTGGACGAGATCGTCTGGAGCTACAATACTTTTACGGGCGACCAAGCGTTCCATCACTATGATGCCCGCGGTCATTGCACTTTGCTGACTAATAGCTCCGGCGATATGATGGAGCAATACGAGTATGACGCCTTCGGTCAACCCTACTTCTATGACGCGATGGGCAATCCCACGACTGTGAATGGCCAGCCGGATTCACCTTTCGGCAATCGCTTCCTCTTCACGGGCCGGGAACGGCTGAGCGACCTGAAGCTCTACGACTACCGCAGCCGAATGTATCAACCCGAGCTAGGCCGCTTCCTCCAGCCCGATCCGAAGGAGTTCGCGGCGGGTGACTATAATCTTTACCGCTATTGCCACAACGATCCGGTGAACCACACTGATCCAACCGGGCTCGAATTAGACAGAGAGCCGCCAAAAAGAGTTCCGGTTGTGCTCGACAGATACGGAAATCCACTGCCGAACCTTTTTGGAAAAACCTCCACTAATTTGAAGGTGGATATACGGCTCCAAGAAGTAAAGAAGGGTGTCTTTAGGCTGGATCCGTCGAAGTCGAAGCTGACGGTAAAAACGCAAATTGCGACGAAGCACAATGGTCAAACGCGATCCGAGTCGGCTATCAAAGCGACTGAGACTCTCCATGAGCCGCGACATGGAAACGCCTATCAGGCTTGGCACAGCAAGAATATCGACCACTACTCTTCTGCGACTTATAGCGAAGCTGCCGGACATGCCGCTGCCGAAGTTCTTGGAGGATCGCTGATTAACTCAATCAAGGCTTTAGAAGACAGCGAGAATCAGCATTTGCCTCGCGCCATCTGGGGTCCAATCGAACAGCAGGAAAAATGAATCGAACCCTTCTCGTCGCGAGTTTGGCCCTCGCTGCCGGTATCACCTCAGCCTTTGCTGGCGCGGAAATCAAAGTGTTTGCTGTTCCTCGTTCGGCGCGCATACCACCATCGGGAAAAGTGTTGGTCGATTTGTTTGTGATGAATGGGTCGGCACGATCCATTGAGCGGCCGGCTGAGGAGACGGTCAGTGCGCTTTACCGCGTCTTTAGTCGGGATGGGAAGACTGCTCCTCGCATCGCGGGAAATGTCATGTCTTCGCTTCATCGAAAGGAAACAGTCCGAATACCCTCGAAGGTGACCCGGCAGACGACTGAAGTGATTACTGTTGATGCGCTGCCAAACGAAATAGTTGTTGTCGAAATATCTCTTGGACAACGGACGAATGCACTCCGGGCGAATAGCTTCGTTCTCTACAAATAGCCAAAGCAAGGGAAGAAGGGGTCAGGTAACATGAAAGCAGTTCTGCGGAGGGCCGCGACCGGATGGGATGACGATGACAACAACTGGGTATGAAGCTGGCCGCTTACACTTACCTCGCCGACGGCAAAGTAGGTCAGGTGGATTATGGGAACGGAGCGCGGAGCGCGATCGGCTATGACGAGCGAGGATTTATCAACGCCATCGATCACTACAACGTCCCGTTAAACCACGACTGCTCGTCGCGACAGTATTGGCGCGACGAGCGCGATCGGATCACGGCCTTTCAAAAGAGCTACAATCCTGGAGCGAACCCGATGGAAGATGGCCGGGGCGACCGGTTCCGTTATGATGAAGAAGGGCAACTGGTCGAAGGGTGGTATGGCGCGACAAACCCGTCTGTCTCGGGAGGGGGCAACTCCCGTTACGATGGGTTCGGCTACGATGCTCTGGGCAACCGGATGTACCAACCCGAGCTAGGCCGCTTCCTCCAGCCCGATCCCAAGCAGTTTGGCGCCGGCGATTACAATCTCTACCGGTATTGCCACAATGATCCGGTAAATAAGAGCGATCCAACGGGATTGACGTCGGAAATAGCCGCTGACATTTACAAGCAGAAGCTTATGCCAGTTTTGGGGAGTAACATACGGCAGTGGGTTACCACACTCGCGATCCACTTCACGTTGAGTGGTAATTTCTCGGATCGTAACCCTCTGAATCACGTTGTCTCTAGCCTCAGAGCAAACGGGGCAGACGCAAAGGGTCGCACAGATTCGGATATCAAGGTTCGAGACGTCGGCGCCAAAGGCCTCAATGCAAATCTGAATATCAATTATTGGATAGTAAATTCTAGGTATGATAGCCTCGAAAGGCAGCATACTTGGGGGGCCGAAGGATCGAGAACAAAGGGACTTCTGGAGCCTGGCGGCTATTTATCAAGAATGCAGGAGAGATGGAAAGAGGGCATTGGGGCACCCTTCGGCAGGGATATCGCTAGTTGGTGGCTGGAGGGTGACCTTCGGGCACAACTGCAAATGGCCAGGTCAGAGCAACGAGATACTTGGGACATCAATGGTGACCATAATCGATAATCCTTCTAAACCATTTCAATACGCTTGGGTGTTACTGTTTGGGGTGACGCTTGGTCTTGCCGTGGGAGCGTGCCAACGCGTTAGCCCTGCTGAAGAAAAGGTGATTGGAATATGGGAGTTTACTGGACTCGATGCCACTGGTCGAGTCGTGTTCCGTCGCGATCATACAGTCGTGGATCTATTCACGGAGAGTGACAGCCCGAATGCACGATGGGCTCCGACGGCATGGGGAAAATGGCGACTCGAAGGAAATGAAATAATTACGGATGACGAGGTTCTGCCCATCCCAGGCTATTCCCCACGTCCGAGACGAATCACGCGGATTCCGATTCGAGACTTCGAAGAAGGCAGGTTGGTGCGAGCGGACGGTCGAGCTGATTTCAATCGAGTCAGGGTGGGCATTGAGCAGTATTTGCAGATCTTAGCGCTGGTCTACGTAATCGCGAGTCTGATCGCTTTTTCGGCATCTGTTTACGCCGTTCGAAACTCCTCTTTGCGGAAAGAGTTTGTCGTGCTTGCTGTGGCTGCAGTTCTTGCACTTGTTTGGTCCACTTCGACGTTGGTTGCAGAGTTGGCGCAAACCGGAACGGTCATCATATCCGCAGCGTCCCTGCGCTCGTTGAGACTGCCCACAGAAATCTTCCGAGTCGCATGCATACTAATATTCACGATCGGCTTTGTGAAACTCGCGTTCTCTTTAAGAACGAGGACGCCGGCCAAAGAAACGACTCCCGACTCCTAGGCCGGTTTCTCCAGCCCGATCCCAAAGAGTTTGGAACAATGGAAGCGCGGTGACGTTAAAAACTGACATGGCCACGGCAACAGCAGCGCTAAGGAAAATTGCAGAGCAGATAAATGCGTCGCGCACTGAGTATAGGCCGATAACCACTAATTCCAACGCAGCTGCGGGAACGGCTTATAAGGAGGTAACCGGCAATCCTCCGCCTGTCTCGCACTTGTTGCCAGGGTCTGAACTTAACTTGCTGAACCCTGAAAGACCACGTGAACTGGCCAAGTAAAACTGCGGCTGGCGCTTTTCTCATCTCCCTGAGCCTTGGCGTGGTGTCGTGCGACGATGTAAGCGAAGACAACGCCAAAATGGCCCGCGAGTACCAAAAGAGGCTTATTGCAATGGAAAAATCGGGCGTTGTAGCTGGACCATCCGAAAAGACTTTTGAGGAAACTTATAACCTGACACTTAATCTTCCACTACCATACGAGGTAGACGGCCAACGCGGCGAGGTAATTACTCCCAACGGCACGCAACAACGATATCGACCCTCCGATAAGCCAACGTTAGAAGAAAAGCGGGCTGAAGGCGGGATAATAGAGCAAAAGGTGAACGGCAAGTGGGTGCCGCTAGACGGCGCAAATACGAACCTGAACAACCCTTATGATCATCGGAACGGTCCTGGCAAATGAATCACGAAGGCAATCGCTTGTCTGTTGCTCGGCAGTACGTGGGGGACGGACTGACGGAAAGGCATTTGAGCTGTATTCGGCGAAGCTTTGGGAGCTGTGCCATTTTTATGCCGAGAATACTATCCAGAGATGATATGAAGATGAGTATTATCGTGCGGCTGTGCCTTATAGCTACGGTAGTGGCTTTTTCAGCCTGTAGACCAGCTAGAGAAGACCCAACTCCTGCTTACGATTTTGAGCGATACAGCTTGTTTACATGGAAAGCAGACTCCGGTGACTTTTGTTTCGCGATCATTATCCGAGCCGAAGCAGACAAATTTCTTCATAGTGGGACTGCCAAAAAAAGCGCGAAGTGCGGCGCTTCTGAGTTGAAGAGAACGTTAGCCGCTCTGCCTAAGGATTCCTACGTTTTCTGGGAAGATTGGCCGCCGAAAAATTTTGATTACCCTCCGGAAAATATCGTTCATGAAATCATCGAGTTTGCAAAAGGCAACGGTGTGCATCTAGAACAGTCGCCCGCGCTACGGTGAAAAGGTGATGCGGGCGTCATCGCCCAAGGCTGCGATCACACCTGAGCGCGAAGGCAGAATCGAGCGCAGCATTGCTGCGGTTGAAATGGACGGCATCGCGGCCACCGCCTTCAAGACCCGGCACACGACGTGACAGCACAGCACTCGTCCCAATCCCCTAACGAGTCCTGCGGTGTCCCGTCGCATGCTCCCGAAAGCCCCCTCCGCCGTCTGTCATGCCCGCTGCTTGCACGAGCCGCCGGCGAAAAAAAAAGTGAGTGCTCGTTCCGAGCGCACGCGGAAGGACATGCTTCCGTATGTCCGCGGCGCTTCGGGCGCGCCCGGTCAATTACTGGAGTGCGACATCGGCACGAGTGCCGTAACGAAACGCGTTCGGACTGAGCACGAGGTAGATCCGTTCCGCGGCATTCACGAGATCGAAGGGCGTGGCTTTACCCAAACCGCTGGCGCGCACGGTGCCGTGCCGGCCTTGGAGATTGCTGCCGCCCGCCATGTCGAACTCGTAGACGACGACGCCCTTTGCGACATCGGTGACGCGAACATGCAGGGCCAGCCGGGAGGCGCCGACGCCAAAAGTTCCGAGGAAAAAGCGGCCGGCAGGACTGCCGCCGTCGACCAGAGTGAATTCACCTTCGACGAGCCAGCCGGTGCGCGGCGTTTCGTAATCCTTAAGGATTCGCGCCGGGGCGAGCTTTTCGAGCTGCTCTTTCAAGTCGCCGGCAAATTCGATTGGGGTCAGGGCCTTGCGGATGGGCATCTCGCCATCGGAGTTCGTCTGGTAGCCTTTGAAGACCGCGCTATCGATGCAGAACGGCCGAATGTAAATGGCCTTCGGCTCGCTCGCGCCGACGCCACAATTCGTGGTCATGTAAATTCCCTTGGAGTCTTTCGCGTCGCTCGCGGTGGTGCGGTTGCTGGTCGAACCGGCGATGTCCGTCTTGGTGACATACATGTCCGCGCAGGAGCAAAGGAGGAAACTGGAAAGAAGGGCGATGAGAGATTTCATATTGGGTAATCCGTCATCCGCTGGCCGGCCACGCGACAGACCAAGGCGGATTTGTTTCGGTTTTATGATGCAACTCCCGTGCCGCCGGGTGCGGAAAAATCCTGAACGTTGCCCCCCGGGCCCGTCCTCGGCGGGACCGTGACAAACGGCGCCGCCGCTGACCAAACTGAAATCCGCGCACACCCGGCTGCTAGACGATTCCCGCGACGGCGCGTGGTTCGTACGGTGCTTCCAGCAGCGCGACTTCCGGCGAACTCAATTCGACTTCGACCGCCGCGAACGCGGCTTCCAAGTGGTGTGGCTTCGAAGCGCCGACGATTGGCGCGCAAATCCCCGGTTTTTGCAGGAGCCAGGCGAGCGCGACTTGCGCCGGAGCAATGCCTCGTTGCGCCGCGACTTCCCTCACTCGCGCTATGATGCGCGCATCTTGTTCGCCAGCTCTCTCGTCGTAAAGCCGATGGCCATAGGTGTCGGTTTTGGCGCGCACGGTTTCATCTTTCCCGCGGCCGGCCAGCAGCCCACGCGCGAGCGGGCTCCACGGCAACAGCCCGATTCCCTCGTCGAGACAGAGCGGGATCATTTCGCGTTCTTCTTCGCGATAAAGGAGGTTGTAATGATTTTGCATCGTGACGAAACGCGTCCAGCCGTTCGCCTCGGCGGTGTAAAGCATCTTCGCGAACTGCCACGCAAACATCGAGGACGCGCCGAGGTAACGCGCCTTGCCGGAGCGCACCACGTCGTGGAGCGCGGCGAGCGTTTCCTCGATCGGTGTCTCCGGGTCGAAGCGATGGATCTGGTAAAGATCGACGTAATCGACGCCGAGCCGGCGCAAGCTGTCATCGATCGCATGCATGATGTGCTTGCGGGAAAGTCCGCGTTGATTCGGATCGTCCCCGACTGGATAGAAAACTTTCGTCGCGATCACGAGCTTATCGCGCGCGGGCCCGAAATCCCGCAAGGCGCGGCCGAGGACTTCTTCGCTCGCGCCCAAGGAATACATATCGGCCGTGTCGAAGAAATTGACGCCCGCGTCCAAGGCCTGCTTAATGAGTGGCCGGCTCGCCTCTTCATCGAGCACCCACTCACGCCATCGGCTCGAGCCGTAGGTCATCGTGCCGAGGCAAATGCGGGAGACCTTCAGGCCGGTCGCGCCGAGATTCGCGTAAATCATCAGGATGCGGCGGCGTGCAATCGAGATAAGAAAAGCGGGGCGCGTGCCTCAGCGCTGACCCGCTGGGACAGGGTGCGGCTGCTGGGGCGGTTTGCGGTCGCGCACCGAGCGCAATTCAATCGGAGTGGAGCTGGTACAATCCTCACACCAATGACGTTGCGCGCTATCGAGGCGCTTCCTGCGTCCGCAATGATCGCAAACGAAGACTTCTTTTCTCACCTGCGCATCTTTCTACGTTGGGGCTGGCAGATTGCCAACTCTATTTGCCGAAAAACTTCGCATACCAGGGATTCGTTCTTCGCACCTCTTTGGGACGGGTATTCAATCACGCATCACGGGCGAAGGCGCTGGTCAAACGGAGACATCAAACAAACTCAAGGCCACGCGGATGTCCCAGAACAGGGTCGCGATTTGAAAAATGAGCAGGGAGAAGGCGAAATAAAACGCCGCCGGGTGACGTTCTCCCCAACACAAGATCGGTTCCGCGAAGACGGACCTGACCGCTCTGTTGGATAGTAGGGCGACAAAGCCCACACCAATCGCGGCTCCGGCCAGGATATCCGTTGGGTAATGGATTCCGACGTAGAGGCGGGGCAGACAAATGATCGCCGCGACGTAGAAGAGCAACGCGGTTCCTCCTTTCCGCCACACCCACCACACTCCCGCGGCCAGGGCGAAGAAGAGCGCCGCGTGATCGCTCGGAAACGAGCTCCATGAGGTCCAGTTCGATTGCACGGGCAGCCAGCTGGGGGGACGGAAGTGCAGTTGCGGATCAAGCAATGGACGGAGTCGCATCGGGCAAAGGACTGGCACCTCTCGGAGCCGTATCTGGCGCAGCAACGAGGCGGAACATGCGGCGTATGCGCAGGCAAAAAAGAGGGCGCTAGAAAGCACGCGCTGGATAATTCTTCAACACGTGTAATGATGGCAAACCGAGATTGCTGCGCCCGCTAGAATTGCCGGAGGAACAGCGTCTTTGATTCTCGTTCTACGCCGCAATGTCCCATTTCGCCACGACGGTCATCGAAATTTGGGCGCTAGCCTTGTTGATCACTCTTTTTGTTTGGGTCCGCCTCCCGCGGTGAAAGAAATCCGTGACTGCGCCTCTCTGTCCTCCGACCTCCGACCTCCGACCTCCGACCTCTGACTTCTGACTTCCATTCCGAGGCTGCCGCCCTAACCTCGCCGGATGATTTCAATTCCACGATCCCCCACCTTCTCCGCTGTCGTCGCCGCGCTGGCGCTTTGCACTCTCGCCAGTCCCACCGCCTACGCCGCTTCCGATTTAGCCAGCGGCTCGGCCAAAGGCTCTCTCACCTTCGACGACGCCACCGCGGCGCTCAGTTACGCGGCGGCCTTCGTCGATCAAAAAGACGAGCGCAAGCCGGTCATCCTGCTCTTGAGCGACAAGAAACTCCCGGTCGAAAAATGGACGAGCGAATTCGACATGATGCTTAGCGCGACGAAATTCAACGGCATCGTCTTCTTCCTGGATAAAGAGGGCAAAGTGTTCCGGACCGATGTCCATATGAAAGACAGGCAGACAGGAGTGGCGGGCATCTTCGAGTTGAAATTGGACAGTCCCACCAGCAAAGACCTCACCGGCACCGCAACCGCGACAGCGGGCCGAAGCGACAAACTCGAGGTCGCATTTCACGCCACCTTGAAATAACTCCGGCCTTCGAGCCGGGCACTTCGCCACACAGCCGAGCGCGAAGAAGTCGTGCAGCTTGGAAAACGACGGAGTGTGTAGGAATTCTCCCCACTTTACAGATTGGTCGAGTCAGAGGCAGCATTCTCCCATATGTCGGATCTGAATTGTGGTCCGACGGCTGAAAAGTTATACTTTTCCTAATTGACTTACATTTTGATTATGATCTACTTATCGCCATGCCGGATACAATCAAGCCAGAGACGGTTTCATTCACCGTAAAAGGACAAGTGGTCATCCCCCGGAGAATTCGCAGAGAGTTTGAAATCGAGGAAGGAACGCGCGCGATCGTGCAGACAACCGCGGACGGAATTTTGCTAAAACCGATTACGGGCAAATACATCAGCAGTCTTCGCGGCAAGTATAAGCATCTCGATCTCATGAAAGGATTGGCGGAGACCCGCAAAGAAGACCGGCAACGGGATAGATAATGGCGACGAAGGTTTTGGATAGCTGGGCTCTTATCGCGCTGTTCAACGAAGAACCCGTTGCGGAACAGGTTGAAAAGCTCTTGCACGCCGCGACGGCGGGTCGCCACACGCTGCTTATGAGTGTGGTCAATTGGGGCGAAATCTATTACACAACCCTGCGCCGTGGAGGCGAGTCCGCTGCGAAGTCAATCGCATCTGACATCGCGCAAATGCCCATCACGCTCGTGCCGGTGGATTCTGCGAATCTCGACCTTGTGCGGCAGGCCGCGATTTTCAAAGCGACGAAAAAAATGTCCTATGCCGATTGCTTCGCTGCCGCGCTCGCGAAGCTACGCAGAGCCGAGTTCGTCACCGGGGATTCGGAATTTAAGGCCGTGGAACGGGAGCTTAAGATAGCATGGCTGCGTTAAAGCAATGGCGTACGGGGAAAAAGAAGAGACTTCTCGCCATTCCTTTGATTTCCTACCTCTGATCCGCCTATGGACGGATTCGCTGTGGCGAACCTTTGATCTCTGGCCTCCGACCCGTCGTCCTCTTCTTCGAAAAGACAAGGCTTCTACCGGGGACTCGCAGAAGCGACCCGCAAAAATCGGCGATTGAGCCGGGGCTTTTCTATAATGTAAACTTGCCGAATCTTCCAGCCGGAGCTGACACCCGGAAGTGGCCTGGTGTCCGCGAGAGTTGATTTAAGTTGGGAAGGCCGAATACGTGACGGGGTCGAGGCGACAGGAATTCTGGAGGGAGCCAGGTAACGCGAAAAGGCGCGGTTGCGAATGGAAGCTGAACAGTCGGTAAAGCTGATACTCAGTTTCGCGCTTCGCCGAAACATTCACTTCATTCCGTGAGGCAAAGAAAGGGGTCATTGCTCCGAATCGGGTTGTCTTTACTTCAATCAACCGTTCTCGCCCATCTGCCTCGAACGAAACTATGTCGTAGCCTAAGTGGTCGCCGAGCGTGCGAGAAACATGCTGAATCTGACTGGCTAATGCTCTCTCCCCGATTCTTGTGAGCCGCTCGTGTTCGAAACGCAGAACGAGGTCTTCCCCTGCGCGGCCGAGTGACTGATTTCGGGCTTCGATTTCAAGGTAGTTCCGCCGCAGCGGCTGTATTCTCGCTACCGGTTCTTCATAAACATGCGTGGCACGGTCTCCGCGAACCGGCGGGGCAACCTGAATCGATAATAGATCATCAATTTTCGGAAGTGCATCGATAGGCTCTCCAACAATCGCATTGACGGTTTCGTTTAAGCTTATCGCCCTTGAGAGGCGGTCTTCCACGACCGAGCGCAGCAGCTCTTGGTAGTTCCCGAGTGGTTTGTAGCCGTCGATGTATGGGTAACCCAACTCGATGAGGATGGCGCTTATGTTTTGGTGCTTCCGCTCGATCGATGCGCGCGTCCTATTATTCAGCCTCAGCAACAGCGCTCGATTGTGTTCCGCTTTGTTGAAACGTTCGCCGCGAAGTTCCTCCGCGAGCATGACAAAATAATCCATCACAGCTGCTTCGACTTCTTGTTGAGACCAAAATTCTAACATCGGGGATCCTAGCCTCCCGCGCCAATATCTTGCGTTTAGCGCTTTAGATTCCTGACGACTTCTTCTTCAGTGATCGCCTTGCCAGCGTGTACCGCCAAATCATAAAGACCGAGCAATCGCGGCGCAATATTGAGTGATTCGAAACACTCGCTTCGTTTAGGGAGGAGGCCCCTGCGTGTCCTGACCGCAGCATACCGCTGGAAAGCTGCAATCGCCAGATTAGCAGCTACCTCGAGAGCTGATTGCGGAATGAATGTTAAGTTTCCAGCAGCCAGCGCTGCAGCATCCTCTAAACGATTCGATTTGGAAACGAAAAGCGCACGGATATGGTGCTGTTTCAGACGCGGCTCTGCCTGGTAGCGGGTGAATTGGCCACTCGCTTGATTAACGTAACGAAGCGGAATCAACTTGTTAGCATCCATCTCCGGTTTGGCTTCCACTACCAAAGCGCGCTGTTCCGCAGAAACGGAGACGGTTGCCAAAACGTCCGTTTCGCCTTCTCCCTTTTCACGAATTTCTGCTTGCCAGCCAATCAAGCGCATCAATTGACGCATGGCGTGGCAAAACTTGCCGTGGTCAGAACCCGCAATGTTGTCGCGGACACTTTCGAAAAACGGCTGATGCTTTGTCGGGTTGCGCAACTCGCCGTCGAGAAGCGTATTCCAGGCAATTGTTATGCAGTCGAACTCTTCCGAAACGTCGTCCTCCGGCACGATCTCCATGTGCAAGGTTTGTCGAAGCCGACTTAGTCGGCTGAACCAAGAACTCTGGCGTGGCTCGTCGAGTATCTTTGTGATCTCCGCTTTGGCATGCGCCAATCCCACCGGGTCGCCATCTATGTTACTTCTGAGGTATGCTGCGTGTGCCTTCAAATATCGCCAGAACTGCGCATAACCCGGTTGATCATTTGCGGCCAAGGTGGTCGCAATTGTTTCAGCATCTTTCGCCGCTTGGTCGTAGCTCCGTGTAGAAAACAGTTTTCGCCAAAAGTCTAGTTCTATGTTGGCGAGTTCGGTCTTAGATTCCGCCATTTCGTCGGGAAATTCCACGGCACGCTGGGGGAATCCAATCTCCCCTAAGCTGCCGCGAAGAAACCCGGCAAATATCCGAACGATATCTTCAAAAGATCTCTGTGAAACATCTACGCCAAACTCGATCTCGTGCTGAACGTTTTGGGGAAACTGGTCGAAGGACTCTGACTCTGTCAAATAGCTGGAAAAGCTGCTCTTCAAAAACACATAGACCGCGTAATCATGATCATTGCGTGTCGCTCTTCCGAACGCTTGTTTCATTCGCTGCAAGACTCGAAAGTTCATGAATGCTGCGTCCGCCAGATTTTCACTGATAAAACGCTCGAACAAACCGCAAGCAGTCGGAAGTGATGGCATGACAACCAACCGACACTGCTCTCCTTCAAAATCCATTCCGTCATACCTTGCAGCTGTAAAAAGATGGCCAGCTTTGGCATCAACAAACTGGTCAATCTCTTCGGCCCGCGCTTTCGCAATAAATATCGGTTGATCGCTGATTCCTTTCGTCTGAATGAAATCCTGCAATTTTTTGGACCAGAGCGCTGCCTCATTACCGCTGCTGCAAAGCCACACCGACCGCCGCAGCTTCGAGGCCGCATCCAATGCAAGCGCTTCCATTTCTTTCTCCCGCGCTTCGCTGTCAGGAAAGACTAGAAGTCTTTTGCCGGGAACCGCCAACCGATAGCGCGCCTCGAGCGGCACACTCTTAATGTTTGGAATGCCAACTCGGCGCGATAGATCATCTGGCAGGCCAATCGTTGCACTTAGCATAATCCGCTGGAGGGGTTGTCTCAGATGCTTTTCGTTGGCGAGGGGGTAGCAGCCCGGCCGTATACTGATGTTGTTTGGCCCTATGAAACATAATGAACTAAGCAGCGACGGCTTGATCCGTCTCCATGCCCAATACAAATCCCCAGTCTTGTCTTTGCACTCCTCTGATTTTTCCAAAATCGAAATGATCTCGGACGCAGCGTCGCACAAATCGCAAAAGCTGATTAGCTCGATAATTCCGAGCGAAACGGGGCTCCCCGCAGCGTAATCAGCTAAGCGAGTATAATGAGGGAAACGCGCTGACAGAGAGGCGAGCAGAGTTGCAAATAAGATCGAGTGTTCGAAACGATTGATTTCAATACTGAAAAGATTGTGTGCAGCGTTTTCCGCAAGGTGTGCGTCGTCCATGACGAGAACATCCGCGGGTTCAATTCCGGGAGCTTGATTTATGTAGCCCCAATAATTTAAGATCGCGACTGCGCGACCTTGAGCATATTTGAATTTGTCGGCCGTACTAAATTTTGTCTTTGCTCCCTCAAAAAGAATTGTCTCAATGCCGAGAGCGTCGGCTTCTTCCTTAAATTGACGAGCCAAATTTTTTGTACCACACAGGACGGCCGCCTTACGTCCTTGCGCGAGCCAGAAATCGAGGATCAGCAATGCAATCAACGTCTTGCCCCCGCCCGTTGGCAATTCGAACGCGATATTCGGCTCTTTCAGAAATTCCTTCGCATAACGATCTAATGCCGCGGCTTGCGCAGGGTACAGCAACTCGAATTTACCAGAGCGTTTGCCAGCCAGCCGCGCTTGCCAGTCGATGCTCTCGTCAAACATAATTTCTTGCTTGGGCATGATTTCGGGCGTCGTCAGTTCGTAACTATACCATCGGGCTCGCGGTGGCGAAACCCGCGGAACTCAAAAACCGCCGCCGCCACGCCGGCGAAGGATCAGCACAATGCCAAGCCAGATAGGGTTAGACGCTCGCCACGGCGTAGCCCGTCAGAGCAAAGGCGGTTAGACGTAAGCCGTCATCTCTCTTGTCCTCCGCCAGGCTATGCGGGCAGGCCTCGGGGCGGGAGCAATTCGGGCTGGCTTTCGGTCGCTCCCAAAATCTTTCGAGAACTTCGGCGGGCCCTTTTCGTAGTAATTCGCAAAGGCAAAAAAATGGAAATGAATCTAAGACTCGGGAAGAAACCCGCCACCTATGACAGGCGCGATCTCCTTTTTGCGCAATTTAGAACGACAGAACCACTCCCCTCGCATCCGAAACATTTTGGCCATGAGAAGCTCGTCGGCGCGAACGCCTGGCAGATGCTTGGCAACGGTCCGGACACTACCGTTTCCGCAGGATTCGACGGCGCCGGGGATTGCGTCTTTGCGGGCGGAGATCACGAGACGATGTTGTGGACTTTGGAAGGCGGCGCCCCGGCGAACTTTACCGGCGCTAACGCGATCGCTGATTACAGCGCGGTAACCGGCTACGATCCGAAGGCCCCACCAGACGCAAATGGAGATAACCCTACTGACAAGGGCACCAATGTTCGTGACGGGCTCAACTATCGGCAGAAGACCGGCTTGATTGACGCCGCGGGCCAGCGGCACAAAATCGGCGCTTATGTTGCTCTGGAGCTGGGCAACGTGGACCAGCTTCTGGAGGCGCTCTATCTGTTCGGAATCGTGGGGATCGGCTTCAAGTTCCCGGGTTCTGCAATGGATCAATTCGACGCAAGAAAACCATGGAGTGTGGTCCCCGGCCCGGAGCCTACAGAAGGCCACTACGTTCCATTTGTCGCTTACCGCACCAACCTGGCATGTGTGAGCTGGGGCCGCATTCAACAGATGACATGGCAGTTTTACAAGAAATACTGCGATGAAGCCTGGGCGATTCTGTCACCAGAAATGCTCGTGGCGGGGAAATCCCTGGAAGGCTTCGACCTGGCGCAGCTTCAAGCTGACCTAAAGGCTGTCCCCCATGCCTAAGAGCAGAGAGAGGCCGCCTCTGTGAATGCGCCACGACTGGAAATGCAGTTCAAGGCTTCGGTGCGTTTTCTTTTTCTTGCCCAGGCTGTGACGACCTGCCAACATCGCGACTCGATGCAGTGTTTCTCCCCTGCTCTCCCAGTAAGCCTCCGTCTTCAACGGCACGAAGCCGTCTTATTTTACGCCATTTCGGCGTCTATCTCTCGTTAGGCCTCATCCGACAGCACCAGCAAACAAAAGGAAAACTCCCATGAACTTACTCAAACCCCCGTCTGGAGAAAACAGAATCGCGGCCGCGCCGGAACAATCCGTGGACGCTCAGCCTGACTGGCGGAAGTACCGTGCGGGTGAGGGAGACAAAGCCGGCCGGCAAATTACCCGGATATACGCAGCCGATGACGATTACGTTATTTATTTTCTCGGCAGCGATCTCTACTACGAAATAGCGCCGGAACTGGAAAAGGACCTGGCGAGTGCTGATGCGGCGCTGGCCCGGATCAACCGGCTGCTGGATGCCAATCCCCCGAAGAACAGTCGGGAATACAAAGAGAATGTCTCCATCCTGGAACTGGCCGCCGATGCGCTGGAAATGTTTTTCTGCGGGGAAAAACCCGAAGCGCTCGAAATCCTGAACAGCCTGCGCGACAAGCTGCAGGCAAAAGAAGAAGCGCAGCGACGACTGAGCTACCAAGCGGGCGCTTTCGTGATCACGGCGCTCTTCTGGTTTTTCTATCTGTTGTTGCTGTGGGCGGGCTGGATTCACCTGGGGTGGGAGCCGTGGATCCTTGCTGCCGCGCTCGCCATGGCTGGCGGCTTGTTCTCTGTGTGCCTGAACATCGGATCGCTGGAAGTGAACGTGAACCAACAGAAAATGTTCTTGTTCCTCGCCGGGGCTACACGGTCGATCGTAGCCCTACTCGCGGGAGCGGGGCTGCTCCTGGCCATGCGGGCGAAAATGTTCGCCGGCATTACCTATAAGACTGATCCGCCTGATATCGCTGAGGCATTGAAGGCCGCCGAGATGTTCTTTTGCTTCCTGGCGGGGTTCTCTGAAACGTTCGTGCCAAATATCTTGTCGAAAGCTACCGACGCGAAGGCGGCCGATGCGAAAGCCGCCGCGGCGGACAAAGCTGCCGCGGACAAGGCCGCTGCTGACAAGGTTACCGCTGATAAAGTTGCGGCTGCCAAAGCGGCCGATGCGAAAGCCGCTGCCGCCAAAGCCGAGGCTGATAGGCTCGCCGGCCGCTAACGCTGCTCGATGCTAAAGCCACCGCGTTAGGCATTCTTCCGGCGACAACATCTCAACTTCGGGAGAAGCGCAGGCCCCGGGCGATTGTTGCGGCGACGCCAATTCGACTTCGCTCAGGACAGGCAGCGCGCTACCGGTGCAATCCGGTAAGCATCGCAGCGGAATGCGATCGCGATGATTTTTTGGTGCATAACCGGCGCCGGGGCGGTTAAAAACACCGTCGAATAACAAACTTGCCAGGGTGAAGAAAATCAAAGACTGAAAGGATCACAAACATGCGCACACTTATCGCCTTCATCATGGCGCTGGGCGGAATCGCGCCAGCGTTAGCCGCAGAGCGCACGGACAAAATATTCATCCAGGGCAATCCGGCAGGCACGCAAACCGTGCAGACGGAATCGAGCGGGGCGATGCGCGCTGAATATTTCTACAACGATCGCGGGCGCGGCGATCACATCATCGCCACTTGGAAAATCAACGGCGCCGGGGTGCCGATCGAATACGAGGGGCGCGGCAACGATTACATGAAGGCCTCGGTCGAAGAGCGCTTCGAGATGAAGAACGGGCGGGCGAGCTGGAAGAATCGCAGCGAACAGGGCGAGCAGGCTGTCGTAGGCGAGGCGTTCTACCTGCCGATGAATGCGCCACCGGAATTCCAGGGCGTCCTCGCGCGCGCATTGCTCAAAGCGCCCAACCACAAGCTGGCGCTCCTCCCCGCCGGCGAGGCGACCATTGAAGAGGCAGGCAAAGTGACTCTGCCATCCGGCAAGGGTGACTTGATTCAATACCGCATTACGGGCCTCGGCTTTTCGCCGCAATCGATCTGGCTGGATGGTGACGGTACGGCGGCGTCGGTATCGTCCTGGTTCTCGGTTGTGCCAGATGGATCAGAGTCGGCGATCGCACAACTGCGGACCGCTCAGGACAAGACGGATGCCGCCTGGTCGGAGCGCATCGCTCGCGCCCTCGCCCACAAGCCGAGTGGTGACCTGGTTATCCGCAACGCTCGCTTGTTCGACCCGCGCGACCTCAGCGTAACCGCGGGAACCAGCGTGCTCGTAAGCGGTGATCGTATTGTGCGCGTGGGACCCGACGCTGATGTGAAGCCATCGGCCAACGCCGAGATCATCGACGCGCACGGCCGCTTCCTCGCCCCCGGATTGTGGGACAACCACCAGCATTTCGGCGACGTCGACGGCGCCCTCGATCTTGCCAATGGCGTGACCAGCTCTCGCGACATGGCGAATGACACGGATAGCTTTTTGGAGCGCGTCGCGCGGTTCGACGATGGCCGTGAGCTTGGACCGCGCGTTTTGAAAGCTGGAATCATCGACGGCACCGGGGAGCTCGCCGGCCCTACGAAAATGCGGGTCGATACCGCCGAGCAGGCGATTCAAGACGTCAATTGGTATGCCGACCACGGCTATGCGCAGATCAAGATTTACTCCTCAGTCAAACCTGAGCTGGTCCCGATCATCGCCGATCGTGGGCACGCGCGGGGAATGCGGGTGAGCGGACACGTTCCCGCGTTCATGTCCGCGCGCCAATTCGTCGAAAATGGGGCTGATGAAATCCAGCACCTCAATTTCATCGAACTGAATTTTTTGTTCCCGGAAGTGAAGGAGACGCGCAATCGCGATCGCTTTATCAAAGTGGCCGAGCGGGCGCGCGAATTCACGCCCGACAAACCCGAAGTGCGCGACTTCATCGGCTTTCTCAAACAGCATCACACTATCCTCGATCCGACGATGAGCGTTTTCGAAGCGCTCTTCTGCGGCGACCCGACCGCGATGACGCCCGGGCTGGAAGAGATCGTGCCGCGCTTTCCGGCGCAGGTCCGGCGCGCGATGCGGAGCGGCGCGCTCGAAGTCCCGCCGGATAAGGTGGCGGCTTACCACGAAGCGTTTCCGGCGATGTTGCGTTTGCTCAAAGCGCTTCACGATGCTGGCGTCACGATTATTCCGGGGACAGACGCCCTGGCTGGCTACACACTCCATCACGAACTCGAACTTTATGTGCGCGCCGGCATGGCGCCGGCCGAGGTTTTGCGCATGGCGACATTAACACCGGCGCTGGTGATGGGTGTGGACAAAGAGTGCGGGCTCGTCGCCCCGGGAAAACTCGCCGATATGATCCTCGTCGATGGCGACCCCGCGAAGAACATTCGCGACCTCGACAAGATCACGACGGTGATCAAGGGCGGAAAAGTTTACGACCCGGCCGCGATCGAGAAAGCGCTCGGCATCGCCCCTCGTCCAGCGCGACCATAAAATTACGCCTTTATTGAACCACGGCGTGCCCCGGGCGATTGAGGTCAATCGCCCCCACCTGCGAAAGGATTCGCTGGTATTCGATCGATTACTTATTTAAGAATGGCGCCCGAAGGGGCTCTGAAAAATCCATGAACACTATCTCTATTTCTCGACGGCAGTTTGCACGTTTGCTTGGCGCGGGGGCGGCGGTGGCGGCGGTCCGGCCGGCGCTTTCTCTCGCGGTGACGCCACCCACTACTCCGGTCACGCCGCCGGCGGCGGGGGCGACAGTCGTACGCTTGAGCTCGAATGAAAATCCGTACGGGCCTTCGACTAAGGCGCTCAAGTCGATGACCGATGCGTTCGGAATCGCTTGCCGATATCCGGACGCGCAGGCGGAGGCGCTCGTGGAAGCGCTGGCGAAACTCAACGGGGTGAGTGGCGATCAGATTTTGTTGGGCGATGGGTCGAGCGAGATTCTTAAGCTCTGCGCGGTCACGTTCACGGGGGCGATGACGAATGAGAAGCCGGCCGGGCGCGGGAACCTGGTCGCGGCCGATCCGACGTTCGAGGCGATCCTGGCTTACGCGAAGGTCCGCGGCGCGGAGACGGTGAAGGTGCCGCTCAACGCCAGCTTCGGCCATGATCTTGCGAAGATGGGAGCGGCGGCGAAGGAGGGTCTCGTTTACATCTGCAACCCGAACAATCCCACGGCGAGCATCACGCCGAAGAATGAGCTGCGCGATTTCATCGAGAAAACTCCGCGCGAGACGATGATCCTGGTGGACGAAGCGTATTTCCATTACGCCGACAGCGCCGACTATGAGAGCGTGATCCCGCTGATCAAGGATCATCCGAACCTGCTGGTGGCGCGGACGTTCTCGAAGATTTTCGGAATGGCGGGGCTGCGCTGCGGCTATTGCGTGGCGCAAAAGGAAACCATCGAGCGGATGCGGCCGCACCAAATGTGGGACAGCGTCAACGTCATGGCGCTCGTCGCCGCGAAGTCGAACCTCGAAGACCCGGACCAGCTCGCGAATGGCCGCCGCTGGAACAGCGAAGCGCGCTCGTTCGTGATCGGGGAGCTCGACAAGATGGGTCACAAACAGATTCCGTCGCAGGCGAACTTCATCATGTTCGATCTGAAGCGGCCAGTGGTGCCGGTGATCAAGGCATTGAAGGAGCGGAACGTGCAGGTGGGCCGGTTGTTCCCGGCGTTGCCGAATCACATGCGGCTCACCATCGGCAAGAAGGCGGAGATGGAAGCTTTCCTGGCGGCGTTTCGCCAGGTGATGGCGTGAGGCAACAAGGAACGGCGATTTCCAAATCGCCGCTCCTTGTTGGCGTTTGGAAAACGCGACTTGTTCTACGCGGCGGCTTCGAGCTGGGCGCGTTTGATTCCGCGCAGCTCGAATAAACGCACGAGCGTTTCTTCGATCAGGTTGTTCGGACAGGAGGCGCCGGCGGTGATGCCGACGACGATCTTGCCGGACGGCAGCCAGTTCTTCGCCACCACTTCGCAGCGTTCGTGCAGGTTGTAATGGAGGATCTCCGTGTCGGACAACAAGCGCGACGCGTTCAACACGAAATAGGTCGGCAATTTTTCCTCGCCCATTTCCGCGAGGTGCGATGTGTTCGAGCTGTTGTAGCCGCCGACGACGAGGAGCAGATTCATCCTGACATCGAGCAGCTCGCGTAATGCATCCTGGCGTTCCTGCGTGGCGCCGCAAATCGTGTCGAAGAAACGGAAGTTCGTCGCGGCCAGCTCGGGGCCGTCGCGATCAACGATGGCCTGGCGGATGCGGCGCTGCACTTCTTCGGTCTCGCCGCGGAGCATCGTGGTCTGGTTCGCCACACCGATCGTGCGCAAATGCAAATCGGGATCGAACCCGGGCGAATGCGCGTTCTTGAATCTGTCGAGGAACGCCTGCTTGTCGCCGCCGTGCCGGATGTAATCGCAAACGTAATCCGTGTCGGGCAACGTGAGGACGACGAGGTAATGTCCCTTCCCGTCGCCGAGCGCGCGCGAGCTGGTGGCCTTGGTCTCTTCATGCTCGGCCTTGCCGTGAATGATCGACGTGGCCGATTCGCTCGCGTATTTGCGGACGCGTTTCCAGACGCTCATCACGTCACCGCAAGTGGTGTCGACGATCTGGCAGCCGCGCTCCTTGATTTGCTGCAAGGTGGAAACCTCGGTGCCGAACGCGGGCACGATGACGACATCGTCGGGCTGCAAGTCGGCGATGTCGGCCTGCTTGTTTTTGCCCATCAGGTTCTTGATGCCTAACGAGGAGATCTGCTCGTTGACCTCGGGGTTGTGAATGATCTCGCCGACAATGAAAAGGCGGCGATCCTTGAAAACTTTGCGCGCGGCGTAGGCGAGATCGATCGCGCGCTCGACGCCGTAGCAAAAGCCGAATTTTTTCGCGAGCCGCACCGTGACGTCGCCGCAGGAAAGAATGCCGCCGGCGCGCCGGACTTTGTCGACGATGTCGCTGCGATAATGCGACTCGACCTGTTCCTGCACGGCGGTCATAACCTCGGGCGTGCGCAGGTTTACTTTCTCGCGCGCGGTCGTGCCGCTGGAGATGAGGTTCGTGGTCATGGCGCGTCGCGAAAAAACATTTGTTCGCTCAAGACGCTTCGAGCGCTCGGCGATTCCCGTAGTTTAGCTCTGAATCCGGATCAGTCTACCAAGAGCGGGCCGGGAGGATCTTTGAACCAGCTGGGCGACATCATCACCGAACGCGGCGGATCGGGGTCGCGGCTTTGATCGAGCCTCTGGACCTGGCTGCCGAATTCCTTGTCTTCGGGGAGCGAAGCGGCGATGTGCACGGGCGTGCCGATTCTCGCCAGCGCGAAGAGACGTGCCGCGGCTTCGCGATGCAGCCGGACGCAGCCGTGCGTGTGCGGATACGGATGGACAAAGCCTTCGTGGAATCCATACGCGGGCGCGAACTCACACCAGTAAGCCATGGGATAGCCGGCATCGGGCTCGCTGGCGCGGCGCCGGTTTTTCTCCTTGTTGTAGATGGTGAAATTGCCAGTAGGGGTCGCGGCGCCGGGTTTGCCCACGTTGCCCTGGGCGCCCATGAGGAGGCGATCGCCTTCCAAGACGTAGAGGTTCTGCGTGGCGAGGGAGAGCTTCACCACCACCTTGGACGGATCATGCGGCCGATGCGCGATGACGTGATAGTTTCGCGAAGACGCGGTACTCGTCATCGTTCCGCAGCTGGTGAGGAAGAGCGCGGCCGGAGCGCAGAGGCAAAATAAGACGCGGGAAAGGTGTTGCATAGTTAACCATTGGAAGAGCGCATTGCGCGCGTTTTGTCAATAGAACTCCCGCTTTTCAGCCCTCTTGATCATGAGCAGGAGTAGCAAAGCGCGACTATCAATAGAATTCGGGCGGCAGCATGATCATCGAAGTCATCGGCGGAAGATTGCGCGCGCGTTCATCGAGCCGACGCTCGAATTCTTCCGAGATATTCGCGTAGAATGGATAGGCCGCCGGGTCCGCCGCCAGCGGGCGATAACGCCAATGCTTGTACATCCAGAGCCAGGGCGCCGGATTTTTCCGGACGTACGGCTCGAACTGATCCCAGCAAGCCTGCGCCATTTCCTGGAAGGACGAGTCCGCCGAGAATTCGATCCGGGGATGAAAAACAATGCGGTAACGTCCCTGGGGAAGCGGCTCGCAATGAACGTTGATGACAGTCGCACCGGCGCGCCGATGCGCCCACGCATGGGCGAAGGTCACGCTCGTTTTCAATCCGAAACAATCGATCGCCACCGTCGGCAATTTCGCGGGAATGGTCAGGTCGGTTAGAATAGCCACGCGTTCTCCGCGGCGGAGCGTTTTGTAAAGTTGAAGGACCGCGCCCTCCCGAGAGATCACCCGTTGACCGCTGCTTTCGCGCAGCCCGACAAAAATTGGGTCGAGCAATTCATTTTTGAATTCCTGGGCAATGAGGGCGCTCCGCACGCCGAAAAAATTCGCGCCAATGGCGACCCATTCGAAGTTGCTGTAATGGCAACACGCAAAGATGACCGGATTCCCGGGCTTTAGTTCTTCCTGCCAGAGATCGAGGCCCACGACGTCGAGATAGCAGGAATAATTTTCGCGCGTGAGACGCGGACTCCAGAAAAGGTCTATCAACGTCCGGGCAAAATTCTGGTAGGATTCGCGCACGATTTCCACGCGGCGCTCGTCGAACAGTTGGTCGCCGAACGCGAGTTTTAGATTGCTCAGCGCCACGCGCCGGCCCGTGCGATCTACACTCGCCGCGAGGGCGCCGATCCACAGCGCGAGCCGATAACAACAGCGGCGCGAGAAAAGCGGAATGATTTTCGTCGCCGCTTTAACGGCCAGCCACTCGAGCCGGTAACGGATTTTTTTCCAAGCCGCGCGCACCGCGCCAGTGTAAGCACGCTTCGCGGAAGCCGCGAGCGGCGACACACTCCACATCGTGTCATCCCGAGCCGCGCAGACGGCGAGCTCCCTCACCAATTGTAATACCGATTTGCTTGCACCCTCACTGCGCGCCACAAGGTAACGGTACGGTGCTTCGCGGAAGAGCGCGCGTGACTCTCTGTGAGGTCCCTCGCCGTCTAGCGCGGCTCGGGATGACAGCAACCTTCCCTAAACGACGCTTCATGACCCAGAGAAGAATTGTCCGAACGCGATTTCGATAAGATCATGGCGACGCCATGAAATGGATTACCCGCGAGAAAATCAAAGTCGACCGCGTCGCCTGCCCGTGGTTGATCCGGAACTTCATCGACCGCGACGCAGAATTCATTTTTCTCCCGCGCGACACCGACTGGACGCAGATCACCGACGGCATCGTTTACGACGTCCCGGATTGCGAGCTGGGACATCACGGCGAGGACGTTTCCTTCAATTCCATCCTGAAAAAATACGAACTCACGAATCCGGCGCTGCTGCTCCTGGGCGAAATCGTGCGCGCGGCCGATTCGCATCCATCGCAATCGCATCCGGCCGGGGAAGGTTTGCGCTGGATCGCTTCCGGTTTCGGCGCGCTCGGGTTTACCGATCACGAAATCCTCGAGCGCGAGTTTATTGTTTACGATGCGCTTTACGCCGAGTGCCTGCGCCAGGTAAATCCATCGTGAACTTCTGGCGTCGCGCCGCCGAATTTTTCGCGCTCAAGCGCAACCTCGTCGTCCTGCTCGTCGCCACGTTCGTCATCGGCGCGGGCGAGGATCTCTGGATGCGCTTCCTCCCGAAATATCTCCAGGCCCTCGGCGCGAGCATTTTCATCATCGGCCTTTTCGATGCGCTCCGCACGTTGCTCGGCGCTGTCTACGCCTATCCCGGCGGGGTGCTCGTCGATCGCTGGGGACATCGCCGCGCCTTTCTCGCCTTCAATCTTTTCTCGATAGCCGGCTACTCGCTCGTGCTGCTCGTGCCGCATTGGGGCGCAGTCATCGCGGGAATGTTTCTCTTTCTTTCCTGGACCTGCTTCTCCCTGCCCGCCACGTTCTCGCTCATCGGCGCGACGCTCGGCCCCGACCGGCACGCGATGGGCGTCGGCATGCAAGCGGTCATCAAACGATTGCCCATCATGATCGCGCCGATCATCGGCGGCATTCTCATCGATCGCTTCGGCATCATCGCCGGCGTCCGCATCGGTCTCGTCGTCTCGATTATCCTCTCCGGCGCGACGCTGCTCGTGCAAGGGCGGCATCGCGAGCCGCCTGCTCGCCCCGTCGCGGAATCCAATCGCTGGACGTTCTGGCAAAGCGTCACCGCATTCAACGCGCCGCTGCGCCGACTGTTGTTGAGCGACATTCTCGTGCGCTTCTGCGAACGAATCCCGTTCGCGTGGATCGTCATCTACGCGATGGATAACATCGGTGTCAGCGCGAAGCAGGTCGGCCTTCTCACCACGATCGAAGTCGTCGTGGCGAGTCTTTGCATCATTCCGGTCTCCCACTTTGCCGACAAACATCGCCGCGAGCCGTTCATCCTCGCGACATTCGGATTCTTCACGCTTTTTCCCGTGGCGCTCTGGCTTTCCGCCAGCTTCGCCATGCTCGTCGTGGCCTTTGCCATTCGCGGGCTGAAGGAATTCGGCGACACGTCGCGCAAAGCTTCCATCATCGGCTACTGCGCGCCCGAGCGACGCGGGCAAATGATCGGCGCGTATTATCTGGTGCGCGATCTCATCGTCAGCGTCGCCGCGGTCCTGGGCGCGTGGCTGTGGAAAATTGGGCCCGCCACCAACTTTCTCGGCGCCGCTGCGTTCGGGTTATGCGGCACTCTTTTCTACCTCGTCGCCATTCGTCGACGAGAGACCTAACCGATTTCGCCCTTGCTGGAACGCCATCGCCCGAGAGTTCTCTTTGGGGAGCGCACGCGCCTCGCGTGCTGGCAATGACGTCCCCGTCATTGCGCACTTTCTGCTCCCAAGCGCACCTTCTCTTCCCAAGCCAGCGCGAAGGTCGTTTCGGCGTGGCGCCGAAACCAGCACGCGAGGCGCGTGCGCTCCCCGGAGACAGAGGACAAACAAACGGTTGACCTTTCGCTACTTAAGTTTCATGATGAAGTTGCAGTCAGGAGCCAAAGATCATGCAAATGTTTTCCAGCAGTCGAAAAGTCGAGCCGGCCATGCCGATGACCGCAACCGAGCCGACCACGCCACCAGCGGCAAAGCCAGCCGGGAACGGCACCGCCGAGACCGCCCGCACAGGCGGAACCCTGTCGAGCGGCGTCTCGATCAAAGGCAGCGTGAAGTTCTCGAAAGAACTCCTGGTTGACTGCGATGTGGAAGGCAAGATCGAAGCGACCGGCCGGCTTACCATCGGCAAAAACGCGAAGGTCAAAGGCGAGATCAGGACCAAATCCGTCATCGTCGACGGCACTGTTGAAGGCAACATCACCGCGGCGGAACGTTGCGAGTTGCGGGCCGGCTGCACGGTCCACGGCGACATCGAAGCTCCCCGGTTGGTCGTCGACGAAGCCGCCAGCTTCATCGGCAGCGCCAAGATCGCCACCGCAAAAGCCGGCACACCGACTTCACCATAAAGATCGGACGCGGTTTCCCCTATGAGGCCAGGAATAGACTGCAACAGGCAGTCTAATTCTTGTTCGATCTAACAAACACATGGCTTCTGCCGTTCACATTAGTTTCACAACAGCGGTGGGCGCTTTTCTGTTATCGGCGCTGAGCATTGTCCTCGGCTATCCGAGTTCGTGGGTGGGCTATTTTCCCCATCAGCATCGGCCGCGGGTCACTCGCTTGTTCGCTATGCCGTGGCTGTCGGAATGATTTGGGGCATTCTTCTCGGCACAGCTGTGATGGCGTTCTCGCTCTTGCTCGTGACGGCAGTGAACGTAGCCCGCATCATCCGCAAGAAGGCAGACGCGCCATGAGGCCGCTCACTTATGTTACTTGTCGCATGGTCGCTAGCAGCGGCCGCTAGTCTCCACATCCTCGAAGAGTTCGTTTTCCCGGGCGGTTTCAAATCATGGTGGTGCGCTTGCCGGCCGGATACTGCCGGGAGCGTGTCGAATGGATTTCTCATCGTTATCAACGCCGCCCTTCTCGCGTTCAGTGCCGCTGTGGCCGTAGCTGTGCAAGCTCCCAGGGGAAACGGAGTCGCGGCATGGCTGGCGCTGGCCGCCCTTCTCTTTTCCAACGCCATCTTCCATCTCATCGGGGCTTTCCAGAGTAAGCGTTATTCTCCCGGGATGATAACAGGGATCGCTCTCTACATTCCGCTAGCGATCTATGGATTTGCGTTCTTCTTGCGGAGCGGACGCGCCTCCATCCTGACAGCGCTAGGAGCCGCTTTGATCGGTGGCTCCTATCATTTCATTTCGTTCGCCAACCATCGCCGTCGGACTCGTGCAGCTGCGAAAGTTGAAATGCCAAGGTAAAAGGTGCCAACAAACTATGCGAAAGAAAAAGACCTGGCGCGAAAAACTCGCGGACAACAAAGACCTGCCAAAAGTCGTGCCGCTGCGCGGGAAGGCAGCGTTGAAGTAGGGTAAAGGAACACTAGCCATTCCAGCGCCGCTGGAGGTGGACGCTTTGATGAGATCCGTGCCGAAGCGGCGCGTGATTACAATCGACGTGATGCGTGCATGCATCGCGCGGAAGCAGGGCGCAACTATGGGATGTCCGCTCACGACGGGCATCTTCGCGTGGCTGGCCGCACATGCCGCTGACGAAGCTGTAGCCGAAGGTGCGAAACGCATCACTCCTTACTGGCGCACGCTCAAGAGTGGCGGTGAGCTTAACCCCAAGTATCCCGGCGGCATCGAAGCGCAGAAGATTCGATTGGAGGGTGAGGGACATAAGATAAAACAGAGAGGCAAGAGATATGTCGTGACAGATTACGAGAAGGCTCTGTTTCGGCCAGGCTCGTAACGCTGCGACGCAACCTTGCCCGAATCACTGACCTCCGGCCTCTGACTTCCGACCTCCGACATTATGCTCGCTTCGACTAGCATTAGCTGATCTTATTGTCGGCAATCAGGAGGAAGACGGTATGCAATTGCTCGCCTTGTTCGTTGCTCTATTAATTAGTCTCGTCGGTCTTACGGGTATCGTTTCGCCGGAAACTCTCGCGTCGCTGGGACGTCACGCCCTCACGCCGGTGGGACTTTACGTTATCGCGGCGGTTCGCATTGGAATCGGAATTATCCTGTTACTCGTGGCGCCAGTCTCGCGTGCGCCGCGAACGCTGCGCGTCTTTGGCATCATCGCCATCATTGCCGGATTGGCGACGCCATTCGTGGGAGTGGAAACTTCGCGCCGCGTCATGGATTGGTGGCTGGCCCAGGGATTTGTTTGCGTGCGCTTGCTGGCGGGGATCGCGCTCGTGCTTGCTGGATTCCTTGCGTACGCGGTCGCACCGCGTCGGCGAGCCTGACCAGCTGCTTCCCCTACCCTGTTCCGAAATAGCGATCACCGGCATCGCCGAGACCGGGGACGATGTAGCCTTTGGTGTTTAGCTCGGGATCAATCGCAGCGGTAACGATCGGCACGTCGGGATGCGCGCCGTGGAATTGTTTAATGCCGGGCGGGCAAGCGACCAGGCAAAGGAATTGGATATGCCGTGCGCCTTGCGCTTTCAGGATCGAAGTTGCTTCACACGCGCTGTGACCCGTGGCGAGCATCGGATCGAGCAGGAGAACTTCGGCGGCAGCGATGTTGACCGGCAAGCGATCGAAGTAACTCACCGGCCGGAGTGTTTCGGCGTCGCGGTAAAGTCCGATGTGGCCAATGCCTGCATCTGGAGCGATGCGCAAAATTCCGTCCAGCATCCCGAGGCCAGCGCGAAGAATCGGAACGAGCACGATTGGTTTTGCGAGGACGGCTCCCGCGCAGGAAGCGAGCGGTGTTTCCACTGCGATCGGCGCAGTCTGGAATTTTTTCGACGCCTCAGCGAAAAGAAGGATCGCGCCCTCCTGGAGATGGCGGCGAAAAACATCCGGCGCCGTTGTCTTCGCGCGCAGAATCGAAAGGCCTGCCGCGATCAACGGATGATCCACGACGGTAACCGGCGCACTCGACATGGCGGCGATTGTAGGGCGACCGGCTCGGTTGCCGTCGAGCTTTTTCCAATCCAGTTAATCCTTTCTAATCTTCAGCGAAAACATTCGCCACGCGATAGCTTATCGCTCTTTCAAATACTCGTGCACGAATTGCACGCTCATCGAGCCTTCGCCGACCGCAGATGCGACCCGTTTCACTGAACCGGACCGGACATCGCCCGCGGCGAAGATGCCAGGCCGGCTCGTTTCCAATAGGAAAGGCTGCCGTTTGAGGGTCCAGTGCGGAGAATCGGCTAAAGCGATTCCAGTGCGCACAAAATCTTTCTCATCCTTCTCAATTTCCGCCGGCAACCAATCGGTCCGGGGCGTCGCGCCGATGAAGCTGAAAACCGCGGCCGTTTCGATCATTCGCTTCATTCCCGTCAGCTTGTCCACGATTTCGATCGAACCCAAATGGTTGTCGCCCTCCATGCGGGTGACCTCCGTGCAGCGCAATATTTCGATGTTCGGTGTGTTCATGATCCGATGGGCGAGGTAACTCGACATGCTCTTGCAAAGATCGTCGCCGCGGATCAGGAGGAACACCTTGCGGGCATTCTGCGAAAGATAAACGGCCGCCTGCCCCGCGGAGTTGCCCCCGCCCACGAGCACGACGTCCGATCCGCGGCACATCTGGGCTTCGTTCAGCGTGGCCGCATAATAAACACCAGCGCCTTCAAAGCGGCTGCAATGCTCCACTTCGAGGCGGCGATACTCGGCGCCGGTGGCGATGAGGAGACACTTGGCCACCACGGTTTCGCCGCCATCCAGACCGAGGACGGAGTAGGTCTTGTCGAAGGTCAGGTTGATCACGGGTGTGGGAATGGAAACGCGTGCACCGAACTTATCGGCTTGGAGAACGGCACGCTCGGCCAGCTCGCTGCCGGTAATGCCCGTGGGGAATCCAAGATAATTCTCGATGCGCATGCTGCTACCGGCCTGGCCTCCAGGCCCGATGCGCTCCAGCACCACCGTGCTCAAACCTTCCGACGCGCCATAAACTGCCGCCGCCAATCCAGCCGGCCCGGAGCCGACGATGGCGAGATCGTAAACCATTTGTTCCAGTGGACGGCGGATGCCGATCGCATCGGCGAGCGCGCGGTTCGATGGATTGCGCAGAAGAATCTTGTGCGCACAAGCCACGATCGGGGTGTCGGCCTCCGTTACTCCGAATTGCTGAAGGAACTGACTCACCGTCGAATCGCCTTCCAAATCCAGCCAGGTGAAGAGCACTCGATTCTTTGATAGAAAGTCGCGAATCCGAAAAGTGTCGCGCGAGTAACGCGAGCCGATCACGCGCAGCCCGACGAAATCGCCCGATTCACGCATGACTTGCCGGCGGGCAATGAACGCTTGCAGGATGATATCGCTCAACTGCGGGTCCTGATTCAAAATCTCGCGCAGAGCTTTGTCCGAGATTTCGTAGACTTCGCACTCAGTCCGGGCGATGCCGCTGACCACTTTCGGGTTGCCGGTCAAATGTCCGACGTCACCGGTGAATTCTCCGGCGCTCAGAACGCCGATTGTCTTTGGCGTTTCGCCGGTTTCATCGACCAGCTCGAGTTCGCCGGACTTGATGACGAAGAAGTTGACATCGCGATCGCCACAGCGAAACAGGGCCTGCCCGGCCGGAAATTTCTTTAGCGCAGCGCCGGCGTAGTGCCCGAGTTGCGCGATCTGAGCGTCGCTCAGCTTCGGAAAAGCAATCGTGTTCAAGTCATGCTCTGCCATGGAATCTTCCTGCTCGTGAAAGCTTTCTGAGTCAACCCTCCTTGTCGACGAGTTCGGAACCTCTTCGCGCTATCAAGAAAGCGCTCGTCTGATCCACCCTTCTCAGAGGCGATGATCCATCGAGCGAGAACAGCCCGCCGAGGAAGCGCATGACGGCACTGGAGTCGGGTTAGTAGAAAACTACAACAAGTAAACCTGAAGCGAATCCAGGTGACTCAGGCGCAAAAAAAAGCGGGATCATTTCTGATCCCGCCCGAAAAGCTAACGAAAGGAAACATTAGGCTAATAATTTAGTGAGTGGCCTTCGAGCTTTGATCCTTATTTAAGCAGGCCAGGTTCCAGGCGAGCGCGGGAAAGTACGTAATCTGAGCGGATGTTCCTCCGGAACCGACGGAATCAGGTCGGGTTGCGATTCCCCTCGATGGGATGGATTACGAGCGTGCCAGGATCGGTTTAGGCCAGCGCAGGTCGAGGCCGAAGTTACGGTTCCACTTTTCGAGCACGGCGGCGTGAGATGCGGCGAGCCGTTCAATGAGGGTTGGCGGACTCGACGGTTGTGCGGGAATTAGATGATCGTCGGAAGCGCGCCCGGTCGAAGGAATCCCCAGTGTTTGGGTGTTCATGCTTATCTATCAAGCATCGATCGTGCTCAAGCATCGATCGTGCGCCCAGCCCGGGGATTAGTACGGATACCTGATTTCTCAGCCTCCCGCCTGCTCACGATTTCTCCGCCCCCGTTTTCTACTTCCTACTTTCTACTTTATACTTTCGAAAGCTTTCTACTTTGCTTCCATGAGTGAGACCACAATCGATCCGCGCTTTCGCAATCGCGAGCGCCAGCCCGGTCTCGATCTCCTCCGCGCGGCTGCCGTCATCGTTGTCGTCATTTACCACACCGGCATCTTCGGCTTCGGGCTTCCTCACGGCTGGCATCGATTCGGTTGGGTCGGGGTCGATCTTTTCTTTGTCCTGAGCGGTTATCTTATCGGCGGACAATTGCTCGCGTCGCTCGCGCGTGGCCAGGGCATCAATTTCCCGCGTTTCTTTTTGCGCCGCGCTTTGCGAATCCTGCCGGCTTACTTCGTCATTCTCGCGATCTACTTTTCCCTCCCAGCACTTCGGGAATTCCCGGAGATTTCGCCACTCTGGAAATTCCTCATCTCGGTGCAAAACATCGGCCTGCTCGGCGGCACCGCTTTCTCTCACGCCTGGTCGCTCGCCATCGAAGACCAATTCTATCTGATGCTCCCGTTGCTGCTTTTGTTCGTCAGCCGGTGGAAACGCGCCGGCGTCATCGTTCCGTGCCTTGTCGTTCTGGGCGGGCTCGCGCTCCGCGCCTTTCTCGCCTGGCGAAATCCCGGCGACGGCGGCATCTCATTCCGCGGATTCCAAATGTGGATCTACTATCCCACCTGGACGCGACTCGATCCGCTCGTCTTCGGTGTCGTGCTCGCGGCCATCGAACAATTTCGCCCGAACTGGTGGAATCGGCTCATGGATGCAGCGCGCTGGCTCTGGCTCCCTGGTCTCGCCGCGATCGCTTATGGCCTCTACCTCGGCGACAGGGAAATCCTGACCATCGCCGCCTGCGTCTGGCAGTTTCCGCTGATCGCTTTCGGGATGGCCGCGCTTCTCCTTGGCGCCGTCAGTCCGCGTCTGCCGTTCCGGCGGATCGAAGTGCCCGGCGCGGCGTTCTTCGCGAGCATCGCCTATAGCGTTTACCTGAGCCACAAGCTCGTCATCCATTTCGTAATCGAACTCTGCTCCAGACTCCACCTGTCGCTCCTGTCACTCCCGGCCCACCTCCTCGTCGAAGCCTGTATCTACACCGGAGGCGTTATTCTCTTCCTCACCGTCGAACGCCCCTTCCTTCAACTCCGTCATCGCATCGCCGCACGATGTGGTAACTAGACATAGGTAGCTGTCGAGCATGAATAACATTTCCGTCTTCTTTCTCGCTCAAGGCGAACAATCCGCCGACGCCGTGATGGCGCGGCTCGCCGCATTCCTCCGCGCCGCCAGGCAGACTCTCGATCTTGCCCTTTACGACATGCGGCTCAGCGATCCGCTCCGCGCGCAATTGGTGTCGGCGTTGCGCGAGCGAGCCGAGGCCGGGGTGCAAATTCGTTTTTGTTACGACGGGGACAAACCGCCCCAGCCGAATGTCGCCGCTGGCCAGGACCCGGCGCCCGCTGGCACGAGCGCATTCGTCCAGTCGTTAGGCTATCCATCGCGCCGCATCGCCGGGATGAAACTCATGCACAGCAAATTCATCGTGCGCGATCGCCAATCGGTCTGGACTGGCTCCACCAACATGACCGACGACGCTTTTACCTTGATGGAAAACAACATCCTCGAGATCGATTCGCCCGCGCTGGCCGATTATTACGCACAGGATTTCGAACAGCTCTGGGAAAAAGAAAACTTCGAGCACACCGGCAACATTCACACCGCGCCAGTTCCCCTCACCTTTTCCGGCCAACCGGCCGAGGCGCGCGTCATGTTCTCTCCCGGCTGCGGGTTGGAGATCGATACCGAGATCGCGCGCCGCGTTCGCGCTGCGCAACGCCGCGTCCGCATCTGCAGCCTGTTGATCAACTCCGGCACGCTCATCGGCGAGCTGGGCAACTTACTTCATGCCGGCCGGGTTGCCGTCGATGGAATCTACGATCGCACCCAGATGACCGAGGTTTACGCGCAATGGCAGGACGTGCCGTCGAACCGCTGGAAGATCGGCGCGCTGCAAGAGATCATCGCGCGCGCCGGCCTCGTCGGAAAAAACTCCACGCCCTACACCCCGACCGGCCGCCACGATTTCATGCACAACAAAGTCCTCGTCATCGACGACACCGTCATCACCGGCTCCTACAACTTCTCGCGGAGCGCCCAGTTCAACGCCGAAAACATCCTCTTCCTCGAAAGTCCAGCGCTCGCCGAAGCCTACAGCGCGTATATCGATCATCTGAAATCGAAATATCGACAGTAGGTGGATCGAGCGCTCCGCCGCCCGATTTTTCCCTTTTGCTGCGAAGCCGTCCGAATTTTGTCATCGCGCGACGGAGCGCGCGATCCACCATCCGCGTTGTCCCAGCGCGGCGTTTTCTACTTTCTACTTTGAAACTCGCTCACTGCCCGCGTTCGCTCGCTGCTACCCATCGCAGCTTAACCTTCTATGTCGCGAATCCCATCGCTCCATTCTACTTTCCATTTTTGAGGAAAGGCTGGCGCGACGTGTTGAATCTTCACCGACAATCGGTAGTGGCTCAGTTTGACTGCTCATCCTATTGGCCCAGGGTAACGTGACGCCCCACGAGATTTGGGAAACCAGATAATAGCTGCCGGCCGGGAGTCCCGTGAACTCGAAATTTCCGCTCCCATCTGCCAACACCATCCTGGAATGCTCTCTGTTCGCGACCTAGTGTGAAGAACCGCAAACCAAAGACGCTGATTATCATTTTGTGAATTTCCTTTGTTGCTAACATTTCTGGTTGAAAAAAGGAATAGATTGCTCCGGGCCGATCCCGGAATGGGGGGATGCCACTGCGATCGCGAATCTTAAGCGTTGTGTCCGAGTCATAAGGAACAACGGCATTCATTCAGCGCGCAACGCGATGATGGGATCGATCCTAGTGGCGCGCCGCGCCGGCAGCCACGCCGCAAAAAAGGCCACAGCAGTCACCAAAAGGACAATGCCTACAAAGGTGATCGGGTCGGAAGCACCGATTCCGTAAAGTAGGTTGTTCAATAATCGCGTGGCGGCAAATGCGCCTACAAGCCCAACGGCCACACTTATGGCGACCAGGAACATGGCCTGACCAACGATGAGACGAAAAATGGTAGACTTAGCCGCGCCGAGCGCGATGCGAATGCCGATCTCATTGGTTCGCTGCGCGACTGAGTAAGCCAGCACGCCGTAAATGCCGATTGCTGTCAGCAGAAGCGCAGTCGCAGCGAAGATGGAAAGTAACAACGCGTTGAATCGCGGTCGGGCTAATGCCTGGGATAAGTATTGGTCAAACATACGGACGCGAGTGAGTGGAATATTTCCATCGATGGCGGCAAGCTCCGCGCGAACGGCCGAGGTGACTGCGGCGGAATTCGATAGCTTCGTTCGCACCACTACGAAAGGCGCATTCATCGGAGTCTGGGCGAACGGCAGATAAATCTCTGGCGTGAAATCGGTGTGCAGAGAACGGTGTTTCACGTTTCCCACGACCCCCACGATATCGCGCATCAGCGGTCCTCTCTTGTCGACGCTGCGGCTCGGCTGAATGCGTTTGCCAATTGGATTTTGCTCGGGGAAAAACTTCTCCGCGAAGCGCTCGTTTACAATGACGACGGGCCGGGAGGTCAGGCTATCTGTTTCTTCAAAGCCGCGGCCATGCAGGACCGGGATTCCCATTGTCTTGAAATAATCACGATCGATCATTCGCGTGGGACTTTCGGGCTGTTGCCCCTTCGGCATCGGATGCTCCTCGATATCGAAGGCCAAGACGATGCTGCTGCCGCTGAGCGGTAGGGGCATGATCGCGCTCGCGGAGGCGACGCCGGGAATCGCTCGAATACCCGCCAGCAGTTTATCGAAGAACGCAACGACGCTTTCGGACCCGCGATATGTGATATCAGGCAAGCTGACGCGTGCTGTAAGCAAATGTTCCCCCTCAACGCCGGGCTGGACTTTGCCGAGACGCGCGAAACTTTGGATCAATAATCCGGCACACGTAAGCAGCACCAGTGCGAGCGCCACCTCCGTTATGACTAGCGCGTTCCGCACCCGCAGTTTTCGCTCTCCACTCCCCGCTCCTCGCGGACCCGATTTCAGCGCGCTGTTGAGATCTACGTGTGACGCGTGCCACGCCGGGATGAGTCCGCACAGGATTCCTGTGCTGAGTGAAATGAGAAGGGTAAAACCTAGCACGGCCGCGTCCAGATGGATCGTGTCGGCGCGCGGAATATTTTGCGGGACGGCCGCCATGAGTGCGCTCGTCGCCCAGTTTGCTGCGAGAAGCCCGAGTAGTCCGGCAAGACCGGAAAGCAGCAGACTTTCCGTTAGTAACTGCCGAATGATCCGGCCCCTGCTGGCGCCGAGCGCTGCGCGTAGAGCGATCTCTTTTCCGCGCACCGAAGCGCGGGCGAGCAACAAGTTTGCGACATTTGCGTTTGCAATAAGCAGCACACAAACAACGGCCCCGAGAAGCACGTAGAGCGCGGTGCGTACGTCGCCGACTAACTCCTCGCGAATGGGCATTAATGCGACGCCGGAGTTTGCATTCGACTCCGGATACTGTTTCGCGAGAGCAGCCGCAATCGTCTCCAGATCGGCCTTAGCTTGCGCAAGCGTCACGCCGGGTTTGAGTCGCCCGATGCCATCCACGCCGTGACCGCCCCGCATTGCCATCATCGACATCATGCCGTCCGCGCTGATGGCGTCTTCCGCGCTCGTCACATAAACATCAGTTCCCTCAGTCTGAATCGGGAAATTGAAGCCCGCCGGCATTACGCCGATGACGGTATAAGGCTGCGCATCGAGCAAGAGCGTTTGTCCGAGGATATTAGAACGCCCATCAAAGTGCTCCCGCCAGAAGGCGTGGCTGATGATGACTTTCTGGCCACCCGGCCCTCCGCCGGCTTGCTCATCCGAACGTGTGAAGGTGCGACCAAGACTTGGCTTTACTCCGAGCACATCGAAAAACTCCGCGCTGACTTTTTGCCCTCGAATACTTTGCGCTTCCTGTTCACCAACAAGCGCAAAAGCGCGGTCACGACGCACAGCGATATTAGCGAAAGTGTGATTTCGTTCCCGAAAGTCGAAAAAATCTGGATACGAAAGTGCGTTGAGCGAGACAGGTGACATTTGATGTTGGGCGTCGGCAGCGCCAACAGACACGAGTTCCTCTGACGCCGGGAACGGCAGCGGCTTCAAAAGAACCGCATTAACCACGCTGAAAATGGCCGTGTTCGCCCCAATCCCAAGAGCTAGAGTGAGCACGGCAATCAGGGTAAAGCCGGGATTTTTGATCAACTGCCGGATCCCATAGCGAAGGTCAGTCATCATACTTTACAAGAGAGTTTTATTATTTGCGTGACTAAAACTGCCGACGAGAGCAGAATAAGAATGTTGCTAACATAGATGTAAATTAGTTGTATAGTCAAACTAATGTTATGGAACGTCAAGCAAATATTTGAGCTACAGACTTAGCTCAAAGCATGGTCGCTCTCGTTACTCTGGCCGCCCATGACCGCTACCGCTGAACCCGAAGATGCCGCGCCTCTCGCCGGCGAAGACCACCTGCCCGATTTCCTGGGCCATCCACGCGGGCTCTGGTACCTCGCCTTCACCGAGGCGTGGGAGCGCTTTTCTTACTACGGGATGCAATCGCTCCTCGTCCTTTACATGGTCAAGTATCTCCTGCTGCCCGGGCGCATCGAGCACATCGCAGCGTTCGACAGCTTCCGCCGGCTCTATGGCGGTCTGCAGGGTCAGGCGCTCGCCTCCGCGATCTTCGGCACCTACGCCGCCAGCGTTTATCTCACGCCGATCTTCGGAGGATTTCTCGCCGACCGCTTGCTCGGCCGGCGCCGCACCGTTCTCCTGGGCGCGCTGACGATGGCGGCCGGCCATTTTCTCATGGCGTTCGAGGCCGCGTTTCTCTTTGCGCTCCTTTGCCTGATCCTTGGTTGCGGCATGTTCAAAGGCAACATCGCCAGCCAGGTCGGCTCACTCTATAAGCCCGAGGATCTCCGCCGCGCCGACGCTTTCCAGATTTTCTACCTTGGGATCAATGCGGGGGTCATCGCCTCCCCGCTCATCGTCGGAACGCTAGGCGAAGTCTACGGCTGGCACTACGGCTTCTTCGCCGCTGGAGTCGGCATGCTCCTCGCCATCGCCATCTACCTCTTTGGCCAAAGACACCTGCGTTCGGGAGAAAACGAGGCCCGCACCGTCGCTGCCGCGCCGCGTGTGAAACTCACCGGCCGCGACTGGCGCGCCGTGTTCGCACTCATCCTGCTCATCCCGGTACTCGCCGTCGCGATCGTGCCGAACAACCAGATCTTCAATGCCTACCTCGTCTGGGGCGACCAGCAGTTCGATCTCGTGTTCCTGGGCAAAAAGTTACCCACCACGTGGCTCGTCACCCTCGATGCCATCGTCAGCGTCAGCTTCCTCGCGCTCGTTGCCCTCTTCTACCGTTGGTATGGCAAGCGCAGGCGCGAACCCGACGAGATCACCAAGATCATCATCGGCTCCGTCTTCTCGATCGGCGGCACGCTCTGCCTGTTCATGGCTGCAGCAACGCAAGGCGCGGGACAAAAAATCGGGCTCTTCTGGCCGGTCGCGTTCCACTTTCTCAACAGCATCGCCTTTGCCCACCTCCTTCCGGTAAGTCTCGCGCTCTTCGCCAAGGTCGCGCCCAAAGCAATCAACGCCACGATTATCGGCCTTTATTATCTGGCCTTCTTCGTCGCCAACAGTCTCGTCGGCTGGGTGGGCGGCTTCTACCAGACGATGCCGACGACCACCTTCTGGCTGCTCCACGCCGGCTTCGCCGCGGGCTCGGGCCTTTGTTTCGTGCTCTTCAAATTCATCGTTGCCCATCACCTCGAAGCCGACGCGCGATAGGAAATCCGACCTCCGACTTCGGCTCCTGCTCTGAACTATCCTACTTTCGCGTTCCGAAATTTGGTGGATCGAGCGCTCCGTCGCTCGATGACAATGTGGTTAGCTAACATCGCCCGCGGAGCGGCCGATCCACCAGATTCGATTTGCTGCTTCCGCTTCCTTTTCCCGTTTCCTACTTTCTACTTTCCACTTTCTACTTTGCTTTCAAGCAGCTTCTGAAAACGGGGATCCTTCCTCAAGGGATCCCACACCGGATCAAGACGGAAATTGTTTACTTTGTAGTCCCACGGGAAACTGAGGAAGAGCTCCACCTGTTTCAAGGCCGAATCGGGCTCCGCCGCCCAGGCATACGCTCGCGCCAGGTTGAAATGGAACCAGATCTTCGCAAACACGTCGACCGGAGGTCCCAGTTCCAGGGCACGAGCTGCTTCGGCCAGGGCGGGTTTTTTCCAACCCATTTGGGCGTAGAGAAGCGCCAGCCCGGCGTGATGGTTGGCCGAGAGCGGATTGTCCCTGACCTCGACTTCAGCCTTCCATCTCTCGGAATCAAAACATTCGTAGGCGCGGGCGTGGTCGCCAGCGTAGAGACGAATGATTGCTTCGTTGAATGCTTTCGAGTCTTGCCCTCCGAAGCCCCCGCTATCGACGGTGGGCAAAGTCTCGCCCTGATATGCCTGGAATAACCGGAGAGCTTCCGGAAAATTGCGTTCGTAAATGGCGAGCGTGCAGTAGGCGGAAGTAACTCTGCCGTCGGGATCCTGTCCGGCGGGCAGACCGGCCAGAATCGCCCGGGCGCGGCTGGTATCGCCAGTCCAGGAAATCTCGGCGCTGGCCCGCTGCAACCGAAAGTAGATCGATTCGGGTGCCAGCACCAGCGCCCGATCCAGGGCCGCGCGCGCTTCGGCTTGCCGGTCCATCTGCTTTAGAAGAACTCCGTAGCTATAGAAGTTTTTTGCTTCCCGCGGCCCCAGCTCATTGGCGCGTTTGAAATTGACGACAGCTTCGTCGTTCCAACCCATCCCCCACTGCGTCACCGCGGCAGTCAGGAGAATGGATGCATCGTTAGGGAGGAGTCGCACGGACGCGTCTAGTTCACGCCTGGTGGTAGCGGCATCGTTGACGTTTTGCGCACAGCGAGCCAGCGAGGAATGCGCTTCGGCGGAATTTGGATCCAGTCGCAACGCTTCTTCCGCGTTCGCCCGCGCCTCGGCCAGTCGGGCGGCGTTCGTCTGCTCAAAATACTCGTAGTGCAGCGTCTGCACCAAACTGAGCCGCGCCCGCGCGAGAACAAACTTCGGATCCAGCGCAAGGGCCTGCTTGTAGAAACTCTCTGCGCTCAAGAAATTCTCGCGCGACCTCTCCGGACGAAGTTCCAGTTCACGGCCCCGCAGATACGCGACGTAGGCGTCCGGGTTATCGGTCGACTTTGCTTCGACGCGCGCCTTTTCCTCAGCCGTGAGGGTGGCGTGCAGCGCCCCTGCGATTTCGGAAGCCAGCTCACCCTGCAAGGTGATGGAGTCCGCGAGGGTGCGATCATAACGCTCCGCCCAGATGTGCTGGTCGCTCGCGGTATCGATCAATTGGACAATCACGAGCACGCGATTTTCCACGCGGCGGACACTGCCCTCCAGCACACTGGCGACGCCGAGTTCCTTCCCGATCTCACGCAGGTTGCGCGCGGCTTTGTTGCGATACGACATCACGGACGTGCGCGAGATCACTTTCAGATCCTTGATCTTGGCCAGGCTCGTGAGCAGATCGTCCTGAATGCCGTCAGCGAAGAAGGCGTTCTCTTTGTCGTCCGAAAGATTTTCCAGCGGCAGGACCGCGATGCTTTTCGCCGGAATCGCAGGCGCGGCCGCGGTCGTGGACGCGACTCCCGGCGCCGGTGTGCGCTTTGACCACAAGAATGCGCCAAGGGCAAGAACGGCCAGAAGAACCAGCGCAGCGATGCCGATGCGGCGACCTCGGAGCTTGCGGGCACGAAGCATCTCCGCCCGCTGCGCCCGTTGCACCTTCGCGGGTGTGGCCGGATTGCCCAGGTCCCCGGTGTAGAGATTAACGAGCGAAACAATCACCCCGTGCTTCACCTCCGCTTCGCCCAGGTCGTGCAAGTGTGGTTGCCACTTGCTGTATTGCGCGAGGTCGGCCGCCACGCGCTTGGACAAAAGAATATGGCCCCCGTCGCCGCAATCCATCACGCGTTGCGCCATGTTGATGCCGGCCCCAGCCACATTCGGCCGGTCGTTCACATCGACAATCTGATCGACCGGCCCGCTATCCACACCCATGCGAAGCTGGATTTTCGGCCGGCTTTTCAACGCCTCCGCAATTTCCAGCGCACATCGCACCGGAGCATCGACACTCGTAAAAAACGCGAGCGCCATGCCGTCGCCCGTCGGCAGCCGCACCAGTTTGCCCGCCGCTTCCGCCGCCCGGAACTGCTCCGTTCCCCGAACCACTTGATTCAATTGCCCGAGCAATTCGCTCTGCTGATCGATCGGCAGCTTGGAATAACCAACGATGTCCGTGAACAAGACATGCGCGATCTCCAGTTGAGAATAGGTTTCCGACTCAGATGCCATATCGCCCGGCGAGCCTATCTGGAAAAGCAAAAAAATGAAACGAGATCCGATCTCAGCGTTTTAGCGTCTCAGTATTTCAGCATCTCAGGTTTTCAGCGTCTCGGCGTTTCCTCCTCCCGGTCCCGCCGCGCCACGAGCAAAAATCAGCGTCGGCGATCGGAGGTCGGAAGACTGAGGTCGGAAGTCGGCGACAGAGCGCCACCGCTCCAGCGGAATTGTCACACGTCACTGGTCGCTTGCCCCAATATTCATCCCGCTTAGTTCCGCCACGAACGGCGCCGCCCTCCACGTGGGCGCCGATTTCGTCCGCTCACCGTTCTGAGTGATTGCCAGCGCAGCGATTCTGGATGCTATACGTGATTCACGTATAGCAGCGTGGCGGCTTGTGATCTCGGATTTCCGATGGTCCCACCTTCGACCTCTGACCTCGTCACTCGTCAGACAGCCTGCCCGCCGCTTCGGCCGCGCATGGACGGCGGTGTCGTCCGCTCACCGTTCTGAGTGACTGCCAGCGCAGCGATTCTGGCTGCTATACGTGATTCACGTATAGCAGCGTGGCGGCTTGCGATTTCTGACCTCTGACCTCGTCACACGGCGCGCGCCAGCACGCTCTCTTTCGCTTCCTCAAGAAAAGCGATCACTTGTTCACGCGACACGCTCGGGAAGCCATCGAGGAATTCTTCGATCGAATCTCCACCTTCCAGGTAATCGATCAGATTCTGGATGGGCACACGAGTTCCGGTGAAACAGGGCGCGCCGCTCATGATCTCCGGATCCACTTTGACAACTGACTGACTCACGTCGGCAGTTTCCGGCAATGCGACTCCGCCAGCAAGTCGAGACTTGTCCGCATTCAACGGCAGCCGAAAAGACGGGGACCGCTAGTCTGCGTCCGCGTGTGCGCCCCAAAACGCCCGCCAGGCCGGCAACATCTGTCGCTCGTCTTGGTCTCCTCTCTGCCGTGTGAGGTCCGGATTGGGCGCGAGCGCCAGGTGATGCTATACGTGAATCACGTATAGCATTACAGACCCCGATGAAGACAAGGATCCAATTGCGGAATGTCGAAGCAAACGACTTACCGCTGTTTTTCGAGCACCAGCGAGATCCGATCGCGGTGGCCATGGTCGCATTCCGTTCGCGCGACCGGGCTGCGTTCGACCAGCATTGGGCGAAGCTCCTGGCCGACGACTCGCTTCTGAAAAAGACGGTGATCGTTGACGGTGAGGTAGCCGGAAACATTGGCAGTTGGACGGCTGAGGGGAAGCGAGAGATCGGCTATTGGATCGACCGCGCCTTTTGGGGCCGCGGCGTGGCGACCGAGGCGCTCTCCGCTTTCCTCTGCCTGGAACCGATCCGGCCGCTTCACGCGGGGGTGGCGAAGCATAACGTGGCCTCGATCCGCGTCCTGCAAAAATGCGGGTTCAAGTTATCCCATTCCGTGGAGGAGGCATCCAATGACGCGGACGCTTCGCACGTTCTTTTGATGCTAACAGCTTGATCTTCGAATGCGGCTGAAGCGCCCCTCGATCCAGTGAAAACATATCGTAAGCCGCTTACGATGCCGCCCGCCACGATTCGGGGCAGGCGGGCCGGTGCGAATTGACGAGATTTACGGACTGACCGCCGTCCCCCCGCTGCCGCGTGGTGACTCCGATCACAGCAGGCGGCGTAAGCGCGAGGTGATATTTTTCCACGCACCAAATCATGCGGTTGTTTGTTTGGGCCAAGCTAATGGCAATTCTTCGACCTTCTTTTCGATAATTGGGTACTTAGGATTGTCGTTGAAGAGGACCCGGTAGACGTGGTGTGTGTGAAGATCCAGCGCTATCTCTGCATGCGTGAACGCACATGCTTTTCTAATGTATCCCCCGGAATCTTGCGAAAACACGTCGAAGTAAAACTTGTGGTCAGATCCCACGATTCTGTGTCGATAAATCCGTATGATCGCCTCCTGTCCCGCCGCCGGAAACAGAGATGCCGCACTTCGAGTTCCGGTCTTCGATGGCGCAACTCTACCAGGCTTGAATCCCCGGTCGACCCTCCAAGGTTGAGTCGCGGCAGACTTCGCCGATTTGTCCACTGCCTTGAGGATCGGCGACTTCTTGCCAAGCATCCACGTTAGTTCCGTTTTCACCGCCCCTTTGGATCGAACGGTTAATAGCCGTTTCCACAAGTCACGATTCTCGACCGGCCTGCCGTCGAGGTTTCGCCATCCGTTCTTTCTCCACCGGTCGACAAGATAATAACCGTCACGAACGTACTGAGAGTCTGTCACAATTTGTACTCGCTCGACTCCTACGTCACGTCCTTGATCTCGGACGTATTCAAATGCTCGTATGCATGCGACCAACTCCATTCGATTGTTCGTCGTTTCCTGGAAACCTTCTTGAAACAGTTGTTCATCCAACATGTTCCAATCGATAGGGAATTCGATCCATGCTGCGACTCCGCCTGCGCCGCCCGGATTGTGGAAGGCGGACCCATCAATGTAAATTTTAAGCGCGTGAGGGTCGAGCGACATTCGTTTAGGGACGTCCGAGTGATTGTACGCCGTGAAAGCAAATGGACCAATTCTCGTGCTGGCTTGCGCTCGAAGAGGCAAAAGTGTTCGATGGACACTGAATGGCGTCCCTCACAACCGATGTCGCAGAGCGGACACGTATTTTTCGATCGCTAGTCCCTTTCTTTGGAACTGTTCAGTCTTCCGGCTTCTTCCAGAAGACGGCGGCGACGATACCGGGTATCGAACGCATTCACCACCTGATTGAAGGGGTGTACAAACCAGCATGGTCTGTATATCCGCTCAGCATTTCATCGATGCTGAAGAGTCGGTACAACGATCAGGTCTTTTTCAACCCCGATCGGACATGGTGGATGCATTACAGCCCCAAGGCCGGGGCCATGAATATTGGCGTCAATGCCGCCTTGGTTTTGTGCATGACTGCCCACCAACCGATTCTGGTTTTGCGACAGGTGTCGGACAAGGTCAGCGCCGAAGGGTCTCGACATCGCTTGCTCGGCCTCGGATTTGTTGAAAACCTCGACGCCGAAGCCAATCTCTTCCGCATTCGTGGCCTCGAGTGGAGCGAGGTTAGTGGCCTTCTCGGCATTGGCCTTTCTGACGATTTGATCGAAACCGCATTGCGTCTCGAATCGTTGGAACAATGGGTTCCGTTCGTCGCTGAGGATCGCGCTGTCTACCAGATATCACGTCAGAAGAGAGACGCTGCCTTTCGCTCAATCGTAATGGCAAATTACGGCCATACCTGCGCTGTAACCGGGCAGAAATTTCATTCGCCGCATCACGTCGAAGCTGATGGCGCCCACATCATCGGCAAGGAAGTCCGGGGTACTGATGATCCGCGCAACGGAGTTGCTTTGTCGAAGTCGGCGCATTGGGCGTTCGACCGCGGGATTTTCACAATCTCCGACCAATACGAGATTGTCGTGAATCCGAAGGTTTCGAGCGCCAGCGTTGCGAACTTTCCCGCAATCGAACTCGATCGCCGCAAAATCCTTCTGCCAGACGACTCGTATTATTTTCCACACCCCGACGCGCTTGCTTGGCACAAAGCGGAGCGCTTCGACCGGTTTTCAGTGTGAATTTCGAGAATAGCGCAGGTAAGCATTGACTGGAATGCCACTATTGTAATAAACGCTACGAGTGGCCGATTCGAAAGAAGCGCTAGCAATTGCAAAGGCCAAGTTGACCCCCGGAATAACGACGGGTCAATTTGCTGTCTTCGTCTTTGGTCCTGCAATGTCGGGGACGGCGACAAAACCTACCGGGCCTGCCGCGTCTCACAGCGACGTATTGAAGCATGCCGAATACTTGCGATTTCGTACGCGTGAACGGCTGCGAGAGATTGGTTTCGCAGCGGACTTTGGCGAGGCGAAAGACATCCTCAAGTTTTGGCAGAGCTTTCTGCATTCGCCTAATCCAGCTACTAGCGAGGTGCTCCATGCACGTCATGTTTGTGAGGCGGTGGTGATCTTTCCAGCGAGTGTTGGTTCGATCGCAGAACTTGCTTTATTTGCTCACAAAGGAGATATCGCGCAGAAAACGTTAGCCATCGTCCATCAAGGATATCACAACGCCACAAGCTTCTTCCGCCAAGGTCTGCTCGAATTGTTCACAATCTTCAGCGGACGTCGCGAATTTATCGATTACTCGAATCATGAGGCGTGCGTCGAGGAGGCGGTCCGTTTTGTGGAGGGGCAGTATTATAGACGAATGGACGAACTCAGTGATTTGAAATGGCTGGCATCCCGGAACCTGGGCTCAGTTTTTGATCATGCAATGGAACCTGGCACCAATTGATCTTCCGCTCCTCGGGCTAATCCAGCTGATTCAACCAGCTCACCCCGAACGAGTTTACCTGGAATCGCGTGATACCATTGTCGCAAAGTACCTGAACCGGGCCGCCCTTGTTCGCCGTATCCAGCGTTTAGAAGAAACGGGTTACCTATTGCGATCTGATACAGGATTGTTGCTCGTCGCTCCCAAGAGCTACGCACTTCTCGGTAGGAGTTTGGATCCGAAGGAACGTGACAAGGCACGACTGATATCACTTAATCGGCAACGATATGAATAATTTGGGCTGGGAGCATAGGCACGGCCTCCGACATATGCGCACGGGCTTGGTTGGCGCTTCGCCAACCTTTCATGCGTTCTGGAAAAGTAAGATTGCGCGGGGAGAAGCCCTCCTTCCCCTGCGAGCGGGGACCCCTTCCGGGCTTCTCCCCGCGCAACAATCAAAGTAGGAGCATGCACGGCATCTCCTAGAAAATAGCATGCTCCCAGTCCTCTATCCTTTCGGCACCCAGGAACAATGGTTGAAGAATGCTCCGGCCTTTTTTGATCAAGCTGATATGTCCGACATACGGCGCCTCCTAGAGAAGAAAATAATACCTCTCAAATTTGGTCCGGAGATCGCAATCTATCTCGGTATATCGCCGAAGCTTGTTTCGCACATGGTGATGGCGCCACGTAGGTATTATAACACATTCGAAATCACCAAAAAGAACGGGGGCCGTAGATTAATCACGTCGCCTCGAGTGTTCTTAAAAACGATACAACGTTACGTTCTTGATTGTGTGCTTTCTCAAATAACACCACACGACGCCGCAGTTGGTTTTCGGCGCGGCCTAAATTGCGCGGCGGGAGCGCGTCGGCATGTTGGGCGTCCGTACGTTTGGAACATTGATCTAAGCAATTTTTTCCCTACGATCACCAAAAAACAGGTCACGGATGTGTTTGCAAAAGTGGGTTACCCGGACAGGGCCGCTCACTTTCTGGCTGGCCTTTGTTGTTTGGAAGACCGGCTCCCGCAAGGGGCACCTACGAGTCCTGCGCTAGCAAATTTGATAATCCAACCCCTTGATTCCGAATTGACGGCAATAGCGGAGTCAGCAGAAGCCACATACACGCGGTACGCTGATGATATGACTTTTTCCTTTCAGGAGCTGATACCTGTCGAATTTCGCACTCGTGTTGTGCGCTCCATCGAAAACTCCGGCTTTACGCTAAATGCTAAAAAGACGCGGCTGATGGGTCCCGCGGTTCGAAGAGAGGTAACCGGCTTGACTATTAACGAGAAAGTCTCGATCCCGCGCCACAAACGTCGCGAGGTGCGTGCATATTTTCATCGACTCAGTCGTTCGCCGGAGCAGTACGTCGATCACAGACAAAAGGCGCTTGGATACGCGCGTTGGTTGTTTGACTATCATCCCTCTGAGGGCGCCAAGGCACTTGAAATCGTTCATCGGATTCCACAGCCAGAGTTGCATCAATGAGGCACGGCTGAAGACGCCGCGAAGCAGCCTCGGTGCACCGGAGATCCCTATTTAGCAAACCGTGCTTCGCAGCTTGCCACAAGCCTCTTCAACTCTTCGTAGTAAGTTCTACAACTCTCTAACAAATCTTGACCGTCTAGGTCTTCAATTGTCCACGTGAACGCTAACAACTCGCCGGACATTATTGGGGCGGCTGGCTCATCATCGGCACCTGATATTGTGATTTTCATTCTGGGAAGCTTGGGATCGCGGACGACTGGAGGGCCGCCATCCCCCTCGATCCGCAATATAGGTCCCGGCCTCAGAGGTTCTGCCTTCTGACTACGGTTCCTCAACTCCGTGAAAAGCCGCAACAGCTGTGCGACATGGGCCGCAGGCACTTCACTGTTCCACCATGCCTTCCAGTCGGGGAATCGCCCGTACTCACTGCGCAATATCCACGTGACGCTTCTCGCGGCGCTAATAAACGCACTTAAGTAATACGGAAAGGCTTCCGATACTCTTGGATCCGCAAAGCGCTCCGCTAGATTCTCGTAACAATGTTCGTCCAGCTTATCCAAGAAGAATTTCGCTTCCCCGAGCTTTTGACGAGTACGCCACATGCCTTGCGATCTAACGAAAGGATTTCGCAGCCGGACGAGTGGCTACTTCATCCAATCAAGCGTTTTCTGGGGTTCATGGGATGAGTTATCGGTAAATGGTTATCCGTTAATGAGCGGAGAAATTCAACCTCGTTTTCAGTCGGTCGAGACGACCACCTTCACCCAGGGCACAACGCGGACGGCTTGACATCGACTAGGGCGGCGAGCGGATCCAAAGAATGTGACGAGTGACCCACTAAGGCGGATTGTCCATCGGCGAGCCCGCCACGGCGGATTCGTCCATCGGCGAACATGTGACCAGTGACGAGCGGGCGCTCATGACGCATGCGCCAACGCCGGGGCGGGCGGTTTGATGCCACGTTCGGTCGCGAATTCCAAAGCGCCTTCGAGCGCCAGTTGAATCTCGCGTGCTGCCTCCTCGCGCGTGTCTCCGTGCGCCATTATGCCGGGCCATTCGACGACTTGAGCGATGAAACATTTGTCACCTTTTTCCGCCGAATACCAAATCCGGATTTCAGGCATATGCGAGTTTGCCGCGCGGCTCGGGAATCGGGCGGCCAAGTTTGCTGGCGGTTTCGATCCATTCGCTGATGATTTCCTCGGCGTTGGCCACGGCTTCGGCGTAGGTTTGGCCATCGGCCATACAACCGGGCAGTTCCGGCACTTCGACAATGAAGCTGTTGTCGTCTTTGCTCCAGTAAATGATCAGTTCGTAACGGTTCGTCATTCGATCTCGATCTTATACTTTAAAAGCAGTTCGCGCACCTGTTTTACTTGATACGGTTTTGCCTGGCCACCGCCGCGCGGCTGGACATTGATGATTTCGACGACTCCATCTTTGTAATAAATTCGGTGGCTTCCTTTTCCCGAACGCAGTTGAAAGCCGGCGCGTTCGATTACGTGGCAAAGATCAGCAAAGGAGAAGTTTTGATCTGATTTACCGCTGAGAATCTTCGCGGCGAGTTTTTCCGCTTTGCTCATCCTCCGCGGATTCTAGCGGCGCGCTATTGATGACTGCAAGGATTTCAGCGGTCGTAGACCGCCGCTACAGGAGGACGAAGTCGCCGCGGCGAGACACTGGCATCAACGAAGAAAGTAGAAAGATGGATGGAGCGCTCCTGAAATCAGAGGCGGCTTGACATCGCCCGGGGCGGCGGGCGGGAGCGTAAAGCTCCGTTGGAGCCACGCCCTCTACGGAATTGAGAGTCGAGTGAGCTCACCAATCGACACGTTCCGTCGGAGGTCTTGACATTGTTTAGGGTCGCAGCCCAAATGGCGGCCGATGACGTCGCGCAAACGCCTTTCCTCCGCGGCTCCGGAGGGAACGGCCGTGCTGTTCTTCATTCAGATCTTCGCGACGCTCGGCTTCGCCGTCCTTTACTCGACGCTGGTCCTCTACGCGACGAAGCATCTGCAGCTCTCGGTGAAAATGGCCACGACGTTGATGGGCGTGTTTGGCGCGTTCAACTACGGCCTGCACCTCTTCGGCGGCTACCTCGGCGGCCGCTTCCTCTCGAACCGGAATCTCTTCGTCGGGGGCATGGCGCTGCAGGTCATCGGTTGCGGGTGCATTGCGGTCGGCTCGCTCGCGCTGTTCTACGTCGGCCTCGCCTTCTTCCTCACCGGCAGCGGCCTCAACGTCACCTGCATCAACATGATGCTGACGCAGCGCTTTACCCCGGAGGACCCGCGCCGCGAAGGAGCCTTCCTCTGGAACTACGCCGGCATGAATGTCGGATTCTTCGTCGGGTTCGCCGTCGCCGGCTACTTCCAAGGGACCCAGAGCTATTCGAGCCTTTTTATCTTCGCGACGCTCGGCAACTTTGTCGCCATCGTCCTCGCCGTGCTGTCGTGGAAGACGCTGATCGACCGCAACACACCGCTGCTCGAGGCGAAGTCGAAGCAATTCCGGCTGCGCCTGCTCGCCGGCATCGGCATTCTCATCGGCCTCATTCCGGTGGTGTGGCTGATGCTGCAGCACCCCAACATGACCGAGACGCTGGTCAAGGGCATCTGCGCCGCGGTCGCGCTGACGCTGATCTACCTCACGCTGCGCCACCCGGATCGCCGCGAGCGGCGGAACATGACGGCGTATCTGATTCTGACGATCGGCTCGCTGGCCTTCTGGTCGCTGTATCAGATGGCACCGAGCGGCCTGCAACTGTTCGCGGTCAACAACGTCAACCTGATGATCGGCAACGTGAAGATTCAACCGCAGTGGATTCAGAACATCAACACCGTCTGCATCGTGCTCGGCGGGCCGCTGCTCGCGTCGGTGTTTACCCGCATGCGCGCGGGCGGATGGAGGATCGACATCCCGAAGCAGTTTGCGACGTCGCTTATCTTGATGGCGCTGGGCTTTCTCATTCTCCCATTGGGCATCAAGCTGGCCGGCGTGGACGGCAAGAGTGCGTTCGGGTGGCTGTTCATGAGTTATGTGCTGCAGAGCGTCGGTGAGTTGCTCATCTCTCCCATCGGCTACGCGATGATCGGCAAAATTGCGCCGAAGCAATATCAGGGGGTGATGATGGGGAGCTGGATGCTCGTGACGGGCCTCGCGTCGCTCTTCGCGGGCGACTTCTCGGGCATGATCCCCGAGCCGAACGGCACCACCGCGGTCGCGACCAACCCCGAGTATGTGAAGCTCTTCGGTGCGCTCGGCGCGGGCAGCCTCGTGGTCGGTGTCGCGCTCGTCCTTCTCATTCCGTTCCTGCGCAGGTTGATCAGCGACAAGGCCGAGATACCGCCCGAGGAAATGGAGATGACTACCGTCGTTCCCGTCCACTAAATGGAGCGAATGGGATGAGCGACATAGAAGGGTCCGAGCCGGACTGGCGTTAGTAACGAGGGTAGGAGCGAGTGAGCGCGGGCAGCGACCGAGTTTCAAAACGCCGTGCCTGCTCTTGCACCGCCGCGAAGCGGACCTGATACGCCTTAGCTTTTCCGCCAGGAGCCGACTGTAAAGAAGCTTGGCGGAAAAATTTCTCGTTCGCCGGATGGCTCGGATTTGGTAGAGTGCAGGACTGTGAGCGTGGAACAACTGGAAAGCGCAATTCTTGGACTGACGCCCGAAGAACGGCAGCGACTAGCAGTTTGGTTCGAGGAAAATCGGCGCGAATTGCTTGGCGATGAGCCGGACGAACTAAGCGAGGAGCAAGAGGCCGAGGTCGTTCGCCGCCGCGAGCTGGCTCTGGCACATCCCGAATTGCTGGAACCTTGGGATGGCATGATCGAGCGCGTCCGCGAGCGCCTTCATCCGCCTACGCTTTAGCTTTGGCGTGACAGGTGAGTTTGGTCGTCAGAAAACTTCCCCTCGCTGAGCAAGACGCGCTCGACGCCGCAATCTGGTATGAGCAACGCCGGCCAGGCTTGGGCGATGAATTTTTGGACGAAGTAGATCGCGCCGTTCGTGCGCTAGGCGAGTCTGCTTTGCATCATCGAATCCGATTTGCCGGCGTGCGTCGGGCGCCAATACACCGGTTCAAATTTTACGGCATTTACTACACCATTCGAGAAGAAGAGGTTTGGATATTGGCGATCTTCCACGGGCGGCGGCATCCGCGTCGACTGCAGAAACGCATCGGCCAAGTTGGTTGAGGCAACGGCCTAAAAGTTCGTCTCGGCGAGACGCCGGGACCAGCACGCGAGACGCGCGCACTACCCGGACAAAGCCGTTTCGGCTAGCAGCCGAAACCAACAGGCTAGCAGCCTGTGCTCCCCTAAACCCGAGATCCTTTCGGCTACGCTCAGGATGACAACACGAAACGCGTTGTCATTTCATGCGATCGAACGTCTTCTGGAGTAGCTGGAGATCAGTCGGGTTGCCGAGCTTTTCGCGGGTGGTGTCGATCCATTTTTTCTCGAGCGCGTTTTTTGTCGGGCGATCGGATTCATAAAACACCCCGAACACGCCGGGGAACGGGAGTTGGGCCAGCTTATACGCAGCCAGTTCGTCGGTGACGTCGTGGCGGAGTTCGTCTTCGGGGGTGTTGTCCCATTTCTTTTCGTCGATCAACGCGAAGGCGCCGCCTTTGCGCGGGTTCGCGGAGTCGAAGGCGCCGGGGAAAAATTCGACACATTCACTCAGACATTCGATGACGGAGAAGCCCTGGTGATCCATCGCCCGCTCGATCATCTGGACCATGTGGTTGACCTGCGTGGCGTGCGTGCGCGCGACGAACGTGGCGCCGGCGCAGATGAGCTGTTTCATCGGATTGACCGGCTGGTCGATCGCGCCGGTCGGGTCGGTCTTCGATTTGAAACCAATCGGCGACGTCGGCGAGGTCTGCTTTTTCGTCAGCCCATAGACAAAATTGTCCATGATGAAATAGGTCATGTTGATGTTCTTGCGCGCGCCGTGATTGAGATGGTTGCCGCCGATGGAGAAGCCGTCGCCGTCGCCGCCGAAGAGAAAGACGTGCAGGTCGGGCCGGGCCAGGCTGATGCCGGAGGCGAGCGGGACGGCGCGGCCGTGAATGAAATGCGCGCCGTAGCCGTTCACGAAATACGGGAAGCGCGAGGAACAACCGATCCCGGCCAGGGTGACGATCTTCTCGTGCTCGAGCTGTCGTTTCTCGATGACTTTGTAATAGGAAGCGAGCACGGCGAAGTCGCCGCAGCCGGGACACCAGGTGGGGTGATCGGCGGTGATGGCTTTCTTGGTGAGTTTTTCGCGGACGAAATCCAGCGTGGCGTCAGGCGGAGTGGCGGTGGCGGTGGCGGTGGCGGAACCGTTGGTGGGTGTGTTTTCGGTGCTCATTTGGAAAAGGATTTTAATTAGGAAGGTAGGAAAGGGAGTCGCACGTTAATCGACGGGGTCCCTCGACTTCGCTGCGCTTCGCTCGGGATGACAAAAGGTTTCATTAGCCGACTCCTTGCGGGACGACTTCTTTCAAGGACTTCACGTTCTCAGGTGAGGTGTCAGTGTGAACAGTGGGGATGCCTTCGCGCGGGATTTTCCTGGCGGCAAAGGAGCGCCCTTCGAAAACGCGTTCGAGAATTTCTTTCACGCGGAAGGTGAGACCGTCAGTCTTGGTAGCGCTTTCGATTTTCGGTTCGCAGAAACGCGCCCGGAGAATGGTGGCCAGCTGGCCGAAACCGTAGACGCCCTGGTCGTTCATTTCGACGACAACGATGCGTTTGAATTTTGCGAAGACTTTTTCGAGGCCGTTCGGCAATGGGTGGACGTGCCGCAGATGGAGCGCGCCGGCTTTCTCGCCATTTTCACGCGCAAGTTTCACCGCGTCGTGGATCGGCCCGTAAGTGGAACCCCAGCCGACGAGCAGCGTGTCACCAAGCTGATCGCCATAGACCTCGGGCGCCGGGATTTCCTCGGCGAGCTTTCGCAATTTGTTGCGGCGTTTCGCCGTCATGGCCATGTGCAACTTCGGGCTGCCGGTCGGATGGCCCATCTCGTCGTGCTCGAGTCCGGAGATGAGCGGATATTTTCCATCGAGCATGCGCGCGCCGGGCGGAACATGTTGCGTGATCTGATCGACCGCATAGGGCTTGAAGCCGACCGGGCGCGGCGTGAGATCGAGCGTCGGATCGATCATCAAATCTTTCAGCTCCGGCTCGCCGAACGCTTCGATTCGCGTCGCCAGCGAGGTGTCGCTCAAAATAAAAACCGGCGTGCTGTATTTGCGTGCGATGCGGGCCGCTTCGATCGCGATGTAGAAACAATCTTCCACCGTTGATGCGGCCAGGACGACGCGCGGGCTGTCGCCGTGCCCGCCGAAAATGGCTTGAAAGAGATCGCTCTGCTCGACGTTCGTGGGCAGACCCGTGCTCGGTCCACCGCGCTGCACGTTGATAATGATGAGCGGCATCTCCGACATGGACGCCCAACCGATTGCTTCGGTCTTGAGCGAAATGCCGGGACCGGCACTGCCTGTGACAGCGAGATAACCGGAGAAAGAAAAGCCGAGCGCCAAAGACACTGCGCCGAGTTCGTCCTCGGCCTGCACAAAGAGCCCGCCGTATTTCGGGAGCTCGCTCCGCAATATTTCCATGACCGACGACCACGGGGTGATGGGATAACCAGCGCCGTAGCGCACCCCGGCGGCGATCAAGCCGTAGGCGAGCGCCTGGTTGCCGTCCATCGTGATCTGCGCGCGCTCGCCCTCTTTGGGAACGTGCGGCTCAAAACGATACTGCTTCGTCAGGACATTGCCGACGGGGTAGCCGTAGCCGGCCTGGAAAGCCATCAACGCGGTGTTGACGATGCTCTCGTCTTTGCCCGCGAATTTTTCCGTGATGAGGGCTTTCAGTTTGTCGACATCGAGATGGAAAATTTTCGCGATCAGACCAAGGATGAAAATGTTTTTGCCTTTGTCCTTCGCTGTTCCGCCGAGCGCTTCGACGGTCAATCCCGTGATCGGCACGCCGACGTAAACGAAACGCTTGTCGTCGAGGTCGGGCTCGACGTTGTCGGAATCGTAAAGGAGGACGCCGCCTTCTTTCAAACAGCCGATGTGGTCCTGGTAACTGTGTTGATAGAACGCGACGAGAAAATCGGCTTCGTCGCCGGCGGAGAGGACTTCGCCGGTGCCCATGCGGACTTGGAAAATCGACGGACCGCCGGAGATGGTGGCGGGAATCGTCATGTAGGTCATGACGTCTTGAGCGCTGCGCCCAGCGAGGCGCGCGAGGAAAGCGCCGGCGCTTTGAATGCCGTCCTGCGAATCTCCCGCGAGGCGAATGACGGCGTCGTTGATGCTTTCCGGGCGGAGATCGGCGCGGTCCGATGGCGGATTGGCAGCGGCAGGAGCGCCGTTGGCGGCATCGGTTTGTGGCAGGACAGGAGGCGGATTCACGTGAGGGAGACCATATCGGGCAAGGGAGAAAATGTCGAATGCGGAATCTCGAATTTCGAATTGGGGAGCGCAGGCTGCCAGCCTGCAGTTCGCGGCAGCTTGCCGCGAACAGATTCTTCGCGGAGTCGGCTGGTCACGCCACTACTCGGTGCGCTTCGCGCAACTGCATTCGGCAGGCTGCCGAATGCGGCAGGCTAGCAGCCTGCGCTCCCCAAGGCAGCCGGACCCCGGCGCACTTCGCGTTACGGTTTGGCGGGGGCGACGGTGGGGGCGACGAAGCGCTCGGGGACGTCGCCGGCACCAGTCGTGGTGACCATGTGGAGTTGGCCGGTTACGCGATCCATTCGCGTCACGGTGCCGTCGGCGCCGACGTGCATTTCGTAGCGGGCAAAAGGAGGCGAGGCGTTCTTGGTCAATTCGCTCCAGCGCGCGCCGGCGAGAAACGCGAGCACGATCATGAGCGCGCCGAGCATGCCGCCACCGATAGCTTTCACGGTTTCAGATTACCGCCGCTTGATGACGCGCCACAAGCGGAAACGATGGACGAAGAAAACGCCGAACGTCCAACGCCCAACACCGAACGCCCAATTAGAGAGAGGAGCTATTCGGAGGGTTGCCAGGAATTTTCTTCCCAGAAGGCGGCGAGGGCGGCGTCGCTGCCGCGGAAAATATTGCGCTCGGCGTTTCTGATGTTGGCCACGCTCTTTGGATACGCGGAGCGCGGGCGCAGATCGCATTTGCCGTCGCCGGTGTATTGCCACATCCGCCAGTGATTCCACGGCGAGCTGGCGTGCGGCTCGTAATGATAATTGGCGATCCAGAGCCAGCAATTCCCGAGGACGCGCTTGTCAGCCGCGCTCGCTTTCGAATCGCTCAGCACGGCGCGGAGCCGATTCTCGCTCCCGTAAACGCCGGGATATTTTCCGGTCCGCTGCTTGATGCGCTCGACGAATCGCGCGGCTTGAGCGGCGCTCATCGTGCCGCCGGGATAATGCCCATTCTTTTCGAAATCGAGGACGAGCAACACTCCGCTTGGCTGCATTCCCGGGCCGCGCCAGTTCGAGGAGACGACGCTGAGAAAATGTTCGGCCTGACGAATGGGATCGGTGGCGTCGCCGAAGTGATAGGCGCCCCAGAGCAGGCCGGCGCGCATCGCGGCATTTTGCCGCTGGCCATAATAGGAATCGCGATCGAAGCGCGGATAGGTGGCTTCGTGAATCACGCCGACGACTCCCTCCCGCTTCATCGCGGCGAAGTCCACCCGCATCAAATCGTAGTGCGAAAGATTGACGACGCTGTTCCCGGCCTGGGCGCTGAGCAACAACGCTTGAAGCACGAGAAGAATCCGAACGACGGAAAATTGCATCGTGCGATATCGAGCAATCAGTGCGCCATGACAAGTGCGGAAACGGCGAATGCGCGAAAGAAAAAATTACGCGGACGGCTCGGCGAGTTTTCTGACGCGGAAGCCGGCTTTCTGAATGAGGCGCGGCAAAGTGCGGATCGTGTCGCGGTCCTTGTCCTTCTCGACTTCGGAGAGTTCGTCCCACGGAACCAGAAGCGGATGATGTTTGCGGAGGTTGTCGCGCTCGAGCGAGAACGTCCAACCGTGCCGCAACCGATCGTTCATCCAGCGATCGTGTTCGCGAATCGCGAGCGCTTCGATTTGCGCGTCGGTCTTTTTGATGGCCGACGCGGGCAGGCCATGGCTCGGCGCCAATTCGTATCCGAGCCGGCGAAGTTTGTTAGGAATATCGGCGACTTGCGCGCGATTCGCGTCCTTCAAATCTTCGGGCAATTCTTCCCATGGCCGGATCGCCACGTTCGTCTCGCGCGTTTCGCCGCGCGCGCGCGCCTCGACGAGATAGAGGTCGTGCGCCGTCTTCGCCAGTTCCTCGATGGCAAAAACTCGTTTCGGCAACACGCGATAAATCCGGAAGCGCCCCGGATAACTTTTCGCCAGTTGCATGCTCCCGGCGTAGTCGCAGACGAAACGCGCGCCGCCTTCCTCACCCGTACCGGCCGCTCCGCCCGCGTTCCGTCGCGTGATCTCCGCATCCAATTCCGCCAGCGCCGCAAATTCCTCGCTCGCGAAAACCTCGCCCGTCTTTGTGACCGGCTCGATCCGCGCCGCGCGGCTGACGTGTGAGCCGGTGAAACCGAGCTGGCGCAAAACGGGATTGTAATGCACGAAAACCGGCCCGGTGTGGAGCGCAGTGCGAATGCTGAGCGGACGTTTCACGGGTTTCGCTTCGCCGGGGACGCGCTCCTCCCAATAAAGTCCTTTTTGCAGCCAATCGCTTTCGCCTTCCTTGATCATCTGCGTCAATTCCAAAGCGAAGGCGCCGGCTTCGTGCGCGAAATCGAAGACGGCGTAGATGGCGTCGCCCCAGGTATTGAGATGACGTGGCGGATGCTTGCTGCACGCTGCCAGTTGCGAGAGTCGATTCAAGAAAATATCCACGAACTCGGGAATGACGTGCTCGGTCAACTTGCTGTAACCGACGATGTCGCCGAAGAGCATGCTCTTCACTTCCTGGTGCGTGATTGCTCGCTCCAGCCGGCCTTCGCTGCGCGGGACGAAACGTTTTCCTTTCACAAAGCGCACGGGAGGTAATTTGACCACGATGGCTTCCTCTTGCAGCTGGCTCTGCCAAAACGAGAGGAATGATTCGGTCCCGCCCGCGCCTCGGCCGGGCTGGCCATCCCACAACACCATCGGCCGCACATCGAGACGCGAAGCGCGCGCGGTGTTGAGCGCAATCCCGGCCGTGACTTCCATCAAATACTGCCAGCCGATCGGGCTGCCCGGTTCGTAGACTTGTCCGATGGTGCGGATCGTCGCGGCGTGTTTCATCGCCTTGTCGAAGAGCGGCGTCCAGAGCGGAGCGCGGCCGCCGAAATCGAATGGTTTCACGCTCGTGCGGCGGAATTCGTCGCGCGACCATGGAAGGATCACGTGGACATCGCCGTCGCGCGCGCGGAGTGCTTCGATGAAAAGCAAATCCGCGCCGGCCGAAGCGCTCACCATCCCAACGCGCGCGTCCGCGTCCGCCAGCTTTTTCTTCAATCGCTCGCGCACCAACGCGATGGAACTGGCGGGGAAACGCACCGGCGTTTTCGTCGGGTCGGGCAAATGCCCGGAGAAAACGATCAACTGGAGCGGCGGAAAGGCGCGCTTGAAAAAATCGCGCGGTTTGCCCAGCGCTTCGGCCAGGTAGCGTGCATAGAAGCGGGCGTCGGCGAGATCGCTCGTCTTGACTCCCTCGACATTTCGCAGCGCGCCGTAATTTTCCGCGGCAGCTTCCGTGTCGCCGAGGATCACGCTGGCAATCGCGCGAGCCCGCACCATTTCCACCGTCGGCGCCTGGTTCCTGGCGCGTTGCGCGGTGAGCGCGAGAATTTGGCGCGCTTGCTCTTTGGCCTGGCCGAGCCGGCGCGGGCCGAGGTCGCCAGTGATGAACGCCGCCGCGGCCGTGGAGACCAACGCTTCCAATCGCTCGGGCTCCAGGGCGAGTGCGCGCCGATAAAAATCCAGCGCTTCATCCGCCGTCTGGAAACGCTCCGCTGAAGATGCGGCTTGATGCGATTCCTCGCGCACAATGTGTCCAAGCTGAAGAAGCACGTCGGCTTTCAGGGACCGGTCGAGTTTCGGTTGAAAGGAATCGCCGGCGCACGGTTCGAGTTCGCGCCGGGCATCGCGCGTAAAACCCAGACGAGTCAGGGCCCGCGCATAATCGATCCGCACGCGAACCAGCTCCGTTTGCTTGTTTGGATCTGCGTCGGGCAAAAGGCGAAGCGCCTCGCGCGCCATGTCGCAGACGAGAAGGAATTCCTCTTTCTCGAGCGCGCGTTTCGTGAACTGATGCGCCAGCGAAAGCTTCTCCTGCAGCCACGCGATGTGAGGCGCGTCCGCGCCTGCCGCGACCGATCCTTTTGCCGGCATCACCTCCGGCACGGGCTCTCGCTGTTCCCAGATCGCGTAGAGATCGCGCACGGAAACCGCGCCGGATGTGAGAGCCTCTTCGATGTCGGCTGCGCTTTGGAAACTCATGGGTTCTTCATCATTAGCACTAAATTCTCGGGGGAATACAGAGTGAAAGTTGGCCACGGTTCATGTGACGAAAATTTCTGTCCGGCTTGTGAACTGAGTCGGCGCTTCGGAGCATTGACTCGGTCGCACTCAACCTCTACATCATCGCGCGATGACTTCAGGCTCTTCATCTCTTAGCGCCCGAACTATTTCGCCGCTTACGGCCACTTGCATCGTCGTGGCCAACATGGTCGGCACCGGCATTTTCACCAGCCTCGGATTTCAAGTGGGCGGATTGCCGAGCGGGTTCGCGATCATGGCGGTGTGGGCGGCGGGCGGTCTTTGCGCAATGTGCGGAGCGCTCTCCTATGCGGAACTCGGAGCCGCTTTGCCGCGTTCGGGCGGTGAATATCATTTTCTCCGCGAGATTTATCATCCGGCTGTCGGTTTTCTCGCGGGCTGGATTTCCGCCACGGTCGGGTTCGCGGCGCCGGTCGCGATCGCGGCAATCGCCTTCGGCACTTACTTCGCGGAAGTGGTGCCGGGAGCGAATCCGTTTTTTCTCTCTCTCGCCGTGGTCACGATCTGCACGCTGGTGTTGTTGCGCGATCTGAAGTTGGGCAGCGCATTCCAAAACGGGTCGACGATTCTCAAAGTCGCGCTGATCCTGGTGATCGTCACGGCCGGCTTTTATGTGAAGTCGACGCAACCCGTTTCGTTCCTTCCCGCCAAAGCCGATGGCGCATTGATTGTGAGCGCGCCTTTCGCAGTCAGCCTTTACTGGGTCATGTATGCTTACTCGGGCTGGAACGCCTCCACCTATATCGTGGGCGAGCTGCGCAACCCGTCGCGCACAATTCCTCTTTCCGTCGGTCTGGGGACGTTGCTCGTCATGGTCCTTTATCTCGCGACCAATGCCGTCTTTCTCCGCACGACGCCGGCAGCCGAGATGGACGGAAAACAACAAGTCGCGCTCATCGCGGGCGAACACATCTTCGGGACCGCGGGCGGGAAAGTGGTGGCGTTGTTCATCTGTCTCGGACTCATTTCCACGGTCAGCGCAATGATGTGGATCGGCCCGCGCATCACGGCGGCGATGGGTGAAGATCTCGGCGTGCTCCGTTTGCTCGCGCGGCGAAACTCGCGTGGAATTCCCACCGCCGCAATCGTCACACAGTTTGCAATCGTCATTGTGATGCTGCTAAGCGCGACTTTTCAAACTGCGGTGAACTACGTTCAATTCAGTCTCACTCTTTGCTCGACGCTGACTGTCTTCGGCGTATTCGTGCTGCGTTGGCGACGCCCGGATCTGCCGCGTCCGTATCGCACCTGGGGTTATCCCATCACGCCGGTGATTTTTCTCGGGATCAGTTGTTGGATGCTGGAGCATCTCCTGGCCGACAGCTCGACACGCGCACCATCGCTCTGGGGCCTTGCCACGATGGCGGTTGGGTTGATCATTTATTTTCTCTCTCCGAAAACGACGCGCGCGATTGCAGTTACCTAGTTCATGAAACGTCACGTTGTTGCTTTCCTAAGTCTCGCGCTCGCTGCTTCCGCCTTTGCCCAGAACAGTCCCACCATCAACGACACCGCGCGTTTCCTGGCTGGCCTTCCCGTGACGGGTCCGCTCGAGCGGCTAACGCAGGACGCGGCCTGGATTGATCACTCCACCAGGATGAATGCGGCCTGGAAAAAGAAGGAATACTTCCAGATCGGACCGATCAGCGCCTGGATGACGCTCCACGCTCCCGAGTATTACCGCAGCTCGCGCCCGGTCTACTACATGTTTAGCGGGCCGGATTTTCTCTACGCCGACATCTTTTTTCCGAACGCGGACACTTACATTCTCGCCGGGCTCGAGCCCGTGGGACAGGTGCCCGATCTTTCCCGGCAATCGACCGAGACTTTGCACGGCGACCTCTCCACTTTGCGCGGGTCGATGAAGACAATTCTCGACACGCACTACTTCATTACAAAGGACATGAAGGCCGAGCTGGCGCGCAGCAACCTGGGTGGCACCCTGCCGATTCTCTACGTGTTCCTCGCGCGTCTCGACTGCACCGTGCTTAGCACCACTTACATTAACAAGCCGGCCGAAGGCGTGAAGATCACCTTCAGTCGCAGCGGCGGTTCAACCCAGACCCTGTATTATTTCAAGACCGACCTATCCGGCGGCAAGAGCGCTTTTCTCACTTGGTGCGCGTCACATGGACCCGGCCTGAGTCTTCTCAAAGCCGCTTCTTATCTCATGCACACGGAAGGCTTCAACGGCGTGCGCAACTTTCTTCTCGATCGCAGCCTTGTCATTGTGCAGGACGATTCCGGGATTCCGTTGCGCGCCTTTCCGAAAGGCTGGAAGGTGGATTGCTTTGGTCGCTATGTGCCGCACGCGGAGATGTTCGGAAAATATCATCAGCCCGATCTGGCGGCGATCTACGCGAAGGACCCGCCGCCGCCCGAACTCGGCTTTGCCTTTGGTTACCACTGGCAAATCGAGCGCGGCCTTCTCATGTTGGCGACACGGCGTTAGGATTCGAAGCGGCCTTTGAAACGTCTTCTTCTCCTCTCTCTGCTGGCTCTCTGCGCGCACGCGAGCGCGGCCGATCCGAACGCCGACGCGACCGCAAAGTTTCTCGCCGGTCTCCCGGTGAACGGGACGCCGCTGGAAAGTCACAGCCTGGATCGCGGCTGGACCGCGCATGCTGTCGAGCTCGATCGCGCCTGGAAGCGTCTCGAGGAGAAACAGCTTTCGAAAATCCGCGCGTGGGCGCCGCAAGCTCTCGGGGCCGCTTATGAAGATAACGGACCGATGTTCTATATGTTTAGCGGGCCGGATTTTCTTTACGCCAACGCCTTTTTCCCGAACGCGAGCACTTACATCCTTTGTGGCATCGAGCCGGTGGGGCCGATCCCCGATATCGACAACATTCCGCGCGCCATCCTTCCGTCAGCCCTGGCAAACCTGCGGAAGTCTCTCGACTCCGTCCTGAGCTGGAGTTTCTTCATCACGAAAAACATGAAGGTGGATCTGAGACAGAAGCAACTCAGCGGCACGTTGCCGGTCCTTTATGTTTTTCTCGCGCGCGCCGGCTGCACGATCGACTCCGTCGCGCCGGTCGCGCTCGATAAGGATGGCAATTTTGTTCCCGAAGGCAAAGGCACGACGCCAGGAGCGAAGATCGTTTTCGTGGGGCCGAGCGGCCGTCAGCAAACGCTCTACTACTTCATGAGCGACGTGGCTGATTGGGCCATCAAATTCAAGCCGGGCTTTGGTAAATTTTGTGAGCAACAAGGCCAGGGCGTTACTTTACTCAAGGCCGCGTCCTACCTCATGCATTCGGATAATTTCTCGATGGTGCGCGGGTTTCTCCTGGCCCACAGCAAAGTGATTCTCCAGGACGATTCCGGAATCCCGATTCGTTTTTTTGCGAAGGATAAATGGAACGTCCATTACTACGGGCGCTACGTCGGGCCGATCAATCGCTTCAAAAAATATCCGCAGCCCGACCTGGCTAAGGAGAATGCAACGAACACGGCTCTGGAATTCAGCTTCGGCTATCAGTGGCAGCCGAGCCGCTCATCGCTCATCGTCGCCACACCGAAGTAGATTTATTTCCCGAGCAGGAAGCGCAGGAAGCGGCCGTCGGAGAAGCGCCCGCCCGCGCTTTGACGGACGACGACCAGGTCCAACGATGGGATAACATAAAGCCGCTGGTAGCCGGAGCCGATGCACGCCACCAGATCGCTTGGGGCGTCGCGACAAAGACAGGCGCCGCTCCAGCTTTGGCGTTGCCATTTGGGAACCAGCATGTCCTCGAAATCGAATTCGCGGCCGCCTGGCGCGGCGCGATTGTTCCACCAACCAAGCGAGAACGCGCGATTCGCCCCCGAGCCGCGCCAGCAATTCGCGAGCAAATCGGATTTGAGGACGGGCGAACCGCCCGCGAGCACGAGCTGCCCCAATCTCGCCCATTGGCGCGCGGTTAACTGCCAGCCCGCGGCGAGGAGCGGATTGCCCGCGCGATCGGTGAGGTAACGCTGCGATCCGAGCCCGAGCCGGTGCAGAACGCGGCGCTCGAGATAATGCGTCGGTGATTCCCCGCGCAATCTTTCCTTCAGCACTTGATGAAAAACCTGAAGCGCGCTCGGCCCGTAAATAAAAGACGAACCGGGACTGGCAACGAGTGATGACCGAATCGCGATGCTGTCGCGATCTCCCGGATCGTTGTTGTGCAACGAGAAGACCGGCTCGAGTCCGCTGGAAAAATCCAGCAATTGCCGAATCGTGACCCGGGCTTTGCGCGGATCGTTTCGCCACGCGGGAATGACATCGGCCACCTGCTCGTCGAGGCTGAGCAAGCCATCTTCGGCCGCCGCGAGCGCAGCCAATCCCCAGAATGCTTTCGTCCCGCTATAAATTTTGTGCGGCTCGCGTGCTCCTTGTTCGAGCAGCGTCTGCCCGTGCTGGATCGCGAGAAACGACGTCCCCCCCTGCCCGGCTGAAAAAGCCGCGGCGGCGCGCACACTGTTGGCGTCAAAGGCTTGCGCGCGGGAGAAAAAAGCCGCCACGAACAGAAGCGATAAGAGCGCTGCGTTCTTCATCTGCTCCACATGTTGCGCAGGCCGTCGTCGATTGCCAGAAGAGATAAATCACGATCCCCAGCGCGAGGGCAAACGGGCTCGGTCGAATTTCCTTTCGCCGCCGCCCGGTTTTTTTTAGAGTCCACTCTGTCGCAACGCCGCACAACGGCAGCGTCCGTATGAGCGCCATTGAAGTCCGCAAGAAGGATCGTTTTTGGAATCAGCTTCTCGACCTGATCTCAAAAGGCAACGTCGTGCCCATTGTCGGCGAGGAATTGCTCCAGCTTCCGGGCGAACCCGAAGGCACCACCCTCTATGGCGCGCTGGCGAGGCGCTACGCCGACTCCTGCGGCATCGAACTCGAAGAATCCTTGCAGGGAAACTTGAGCGCGACGGTGCGAAGGCATCCCGATTTCCGCGATAGCCCTTTTAACGTCTACGACGATCTCGGCAAGGAATACGAACAGTGGAATCCCGCCATCCCCGAGGCTTTGCGTGCGCTGGCGAAAATCACGCACCTGAATCTTTTTGTCAGCACCACCTTTGACGATCTCATGGAGCGCGCCCTGAACGAAGAACGCTTTCAGGGAATGAAACAGCGGACTGAGGTGATCGCTTACTCGCCGAAGAATGTTCCGACCGAATCGCAGATCACCGATCAGTTGGCGACGGGTCGGCCGGTTGTCTTCCAGTGCTTCGGCAACTACAAGACGCCTTTGCAGTTTGCCTTGACCGAAGGCGACATCGTCGAATACCTCCACGCGCTCCAGACCGCCGAGTATCGGCCGAAGCGGATTTTCAGCGAACTATATGACCGTCCCCTGCTCATGCTCGGCAATAGCTTTCCCGATTGGCTCACGCGCATTTTTCTGCGGATGTCCCGGCAGAAATCGCTGCACCAGGGAGAAGCGAAGCAATACATCTCCGAGGCGAAGAACGACCCGCAACTGCGTTTCTTCCTCAGGAACTTCACCATCAACACCGAAGTGATCGACGAGCTGGGTCCGACCCAGTTTGTCCTCGAGCTGGCGGAACGCTGGCAGGAACGCTTCGGCAAGCAGGAGGTGAAGCCCGCCTCCGCCATGCCCACGGATGGCAGACCTATGGCGCAGAATGCGGTCTTCATTAGTTACTGTAGGACTGACGCCACCGGCGCTGTGTCGCGCGATCAGGACGTGGCCCTCGCCATTCGCGATGCTTTGGTCGCGCGCGATGTGGACGTCTGGCTCGACCAACGCGCGCTCGAAGGCGGCGATGATTACTCGAAGAAGATCCGGCGTTACATCAATACCTGCTCGGTTTTTCTGCCGCTCCTCTCGCAAACCACGGAGTCGCGGCCGGACGGTTTCTTTCGGATGGAATGGAGTTGGGCTTTGGAACGGTTGCCGCATTTCACCGGCTCGGACCGGCAATTTCTCTTTCCGATCTTGATCGATAACCTCGATCCCGCTCAGGCGAAGATCCCGGACGAATTCAAACGCATCCAGTGTACTAAGATGCTTTCGGAAACGCCGGACGCGGAGTTACTCGATCGCCTCCAAACGCTTTACCAGAAGGCAAAGCCAGCCGGGAGTTAAAGGTCTATGGTCACAGAAGCGAGCGGCCGGGAACGTGACGAGATTCATCTCGATAAGGACCATCCCTGGCCAGGGCTCATTAGCTTCACCGAGGCCGATCATTCCTTCTTCTTTGGCCGGGAACGCGAAGTAACGGAACTGGCACGCGTTATCCGTCAGGAAACGGTCACCGTTTTTTTCGGCAAGTCGGGCCTTGGGAAAAGTTCCATTCTCCGCGCGGGCGTTTCGCCCCTGCTGCGGGAGTCGCACTTTATCCCTGTCTACATCCGGTTGAACCACGCCGAGGAAGCGCCGCCGCTCGAAGACCAGGTCGAAGTCCGCATCGAGGAAGTCCTGGCCGAGGAAGAAATCGAAGCGCCCAAGCCTGTCCGCGCCGAAACGTTGTGGGAATACTTCCACAAGAAGGATGGCGACTGGTGGGACAGTCAAAATCGACTCGTTAGGCCGATCCTTATCTTCGACCAGTTCGAGGAGCTGTTGACGGTGGGCCAGTCTAATCCTGTCCGCGCCGCTCGGACCAGCTCCTTCCTGGCTGAGCTGGAAGACCTGGTCGAGAACCGGCCGCCGGCCGCGCTCCTGAAACGTTTCGATGCCGACCGCGCCGTGGCCCGCAATTACGATCTGGAGCGGACCGACTACCGTGTTGTCCTGACCTTGCGCGAGGATTTCCTGCCCGATCTTGAAGGACTGCGAGAGCGCTTGCGCACGATCATGTTCAACCGCTTTCGGCTTCTACCCCTTAACGGCGAGCAAGCCATGGAGGTTATCCTGAAACCAGGCGGCCATCTGGTGGAGGAGCAGGTGGCGCTGCGCATCGTTGACTTTGTTTCTTCTTCGGAAAGGTCCCGCCTTCAAAGTGAAGTAACTCGCGCCCAGGTCGGTAAACGCGCCATCGAGCCTGCCTTGCTCAGTGTTATTCTCCAGGAACTTAACAACCGGCGCATCCAGGCGGGTCAGGATAAGATCACGGCCGAGCTGGTAGGTAACGCCCAAGCCGCGGAAATCTTTCAGGATTTTTATCGGCGCGGTCTCGAAGGTATGGACGGGGCCGTCCGCGAGTTCATCGAGGATTGCCTGCTTACATCTTCCGGCGCGAGAAACCGGATCGCGGAAGAAGATGCGCTGACCAAGCACGGGATGTCGCCGGAGATTGTTACTACCCTGATCGATCGCCGGATTGTGCAGCGCGAAACGACCGGCAACGTGAAGTGGCTCGAACTAACTCACGATACCCTGGCCGATGTCGTCCGCGCGGACCGGGCCGAACATTACCAGCGCAAGCAGGTGGAGCTGGCCGCCGCGCGCGAGGCGGAGATGCGCGGCAAGCTCTCGCGTGTCAGCAAGCTGGCCGCTGCTTTCGCCGGCCTCCTCGTTCTGGCGGCAATCGCTCTCGGTTATGCGGTCTGGACTCACCAACGCCTGGTCAAGCGCGCTGAGAAAGAGGCCACTCAAACGGTAAGAACCTTGCGCGCGGAGCTGGACAATCCCGCACCCGGCGGAGCGGCCAGGATCTCCGCTGCCATGGAAAGGATGACCGGCGACGCGGCCCAACTCAAATCGGAGGGACTCATCGAGACACGCGCGCACGCTCTCTCGCTCGCGGCCGAGATTCTCTATTTTCATGGCAGATTCGAGGAAGGACTCAAGGACGCGCACGACGCGCTGAAGAAGGCCGACGAGCTTCAATCTTCGGCTAAGAACGAGTTTCCGGTGCCCCTTATCCGCGCCGCCGCGCATTTTGCGCTCGGCCGAGGGCTCACGGAGACCGGTCAGCTCACCGAAGCAGAGCGAGAGCTACAAACAGCGGTCGACCTAACGAAAGATTTCTCGACTGGTCCGCAAAGCGATGAGGCGAACCGCATTGCTATTCTCTCGCAACTGGAGCTGGGCAATATCAAGCGTCAAAGTTCCTCCATGACCGAAGCCATCGAGATCTTTCAGCGTGTTCTCCAGACAGCCGCCAAGTCTCCCCCTTCGGAGCTAATGGACTACGTCAAAGTCCGCGCCTATTCCGGGATTGGCTTGAGCCAGGATGAGAACGACACGGCCGCGGAGGAATCCTTCAAGCAGGCGGACGACATTTTGGAGGCTGCCAGCACAAAGCATCCCGATAATCTCCTTTGGAAAACTCGAAGCGAGGAACACGCCTGCGCCAAGAGCTTCCGGATGATGAATGCCTCCGTCCCATCGTCGAAGACAGAGCAGCAGGTGCGCAAGGCCATCAAAGACGCGGACATCCTGTGCGGCCTGGATAAGGACAACCTCGCCTGGCAGTTCTTTTTGGTCCAGAGCCACGCCGCCGAGGGCGCTCTCTATCAACAAAGGGTCGCTTCCAAGCAGAGCGGCGACCAATGGAAGAAATTCGAGGATGCACAATTGGCCAAAGCCAGGGAATCCATGGAGCAGGCCCTCCAGGTCTCTGAAAAGATTGGACAGAGTCAGCCATCCTGGTCGCGCAATCGTTGGTATATAGCGCACTGCCATTACAAACTGGGTGAGCTTTTTCTCACTCAAAAAAAGTATGCCGAAGCGATGAGCGAAATGGATAACGCGCGCAAACGCCTTGAAGACCTGCTTCGGCAAGCTCCAGGTCAATGGGAAGATCAACGGGCCCTGGCTTACCTCTTTATTAGAATGGCGGTCATCGATCTCCTCCAGGAGAAGGCAGATTCCGAACAAGCGATCTCCTTCTGCACCCAGGCCGCCGACTTAATCGAACACGTTCCCCCGCCGGTGCGAGACAAAGCTCTCTTTCAGGAAGTAGTCGCCCTTTCGCAGGAGATAACCGCCGCCAGCCATAGCCTGGCAGGCCACTACGATCCGGCGATCAAGGCTTATCTTAGCGCAATCGAGATCCGCAAGCGCATTGCCAAAACATCCACCAAGCCAGACCGCTACATGTACCTCGCCCAATCGCTGGGGTGGCTCAATGGCGCTTACATGGCGAAAGAAGACAAAGCGAACGCGGCCGCTACTTCTCAAGCTGCGCTCGAGGCCCTCGATGAAGGATTGGTTCGTTTCCCAAAAAGCATTACCCTCTTGAAAGAGAAGGCGCAAAAATATTGGCAACTCGCGGATACCTTGCGCAAGCAAGGCGACCTCCCCGGTGCGGCCGATGCGCTGAAGAATGCCGCCGACGTCGGCAAGCGCGCTTTCGATCAGGATCCTTTGAATATTGATATTTCCGACAGCCTCAAGTCCATTCATACCTGGGCTCAGGATTTCATGAAGGAACTGGGGAAAACTCCGGGCGCGACGACTCTTATCGCCAGGATCGACGAAGCGGCTGCGGAGATTGCGCCTGGCACTTTGCTCTTCCCTCCGAATTCCAAGCTCAAGAGTGGACGGATTGTCGAAGTGGAGAGGCCACCAGATTGGGTCGCGGCGCCTCTTATTCCCGGCAACTGGCATATCCTGGATAGCAACGAGCAGGAGGAGGAAAAGAAGCTCCTCAAGAATTCAAGTATCGCGAAGGACTTTGCCCAATCCGACCTTCTCCGTTTCCGCTCCCTGGCTGTGGACTTTTATGACAAGACAACGCTGTATGAAGTCGAAGTGGGAAGGGCCAACCATGTCAAGGGCATCCTGACTTACCTTCGCCGGGAGAAGGATATCATCCATCTCGACGGCACCGCCCCTTCGATCAACGAGAGCAACGCCAAGTTTATTCTAAAACTGGAAAGCTCCGACCGCGCGGAATCCTATCTGCGCTTCTGGGCCGGTGCGAGCCAGACCTATCTCGGAACCTTTCGAGTGCTGGACAGCGTCAACGACCTTCTCTGGCTCCATGACGCGAGCGAAGAGCAGCGCAAAGCCGTGGCTTCCCTCATCGCTCCTTTGAAGCTGGAAGAACAACCCGACGGCAAATGGAATGCCCGGTGCGCGATTGCCACCGGTGACAAGTTATTCTATGAACTGCTCCAGGTTCTTCCCGATGGCACGATGGTCGTGCCGGGCGAGAGTTTTGCGAGCGAAAATCTTCCTCTTTATACGGAGCGCTTCACCGGGGGCCTCCGTGTTATCAGCGATTACGCCGGCGAGATCACACGCCTCACGACTAGCTTTGACGACGCCTTCGCGAACAAACGCTGGCATGAAGCCATCTTGAAAAAAACGACTCTCATCGACCTGCTCGAGCAAAACATTACCGATAGCTATCAGCGCCAGGTCAGCTTGCCAACACACTACGCCGAGCGCGCCTGGACCCAACTCAAGGCCAGGGACTTTGCCGGCGCCCTGGACTCCGCCGAAACTGCCTTGAAACTAAAGCCGACTTCACTGCAGGCGGACGAGGACCGCGCGCACGCTCTTCTCTTGCTGGGCCGCACCGAGGAAGCCAGGGAGATTTACAAGAAACACATTGGAGAAATCTTCAATGAAACCTCGGGAGAGATCTGGGAACAAGCCATCACCGAAGACCTCACCAAGTTGGAAGCCGGTGGACTCCATGATCCTGGTTTCGATCTCATTCGGGACCTCTTCAAGGAAGAGGCCAGCAAAAAAAAGAAAGCGCCTTGAACGGGCATGGAGAAACGCGCCCGATGAAGGCCGCGCGAAGCTATCGCTGGTCTGCCTGGATAGCTCTCTCCATAGCGGTCGCTGGAATAATCTTTCTCCGCGCACCCTAGCCGCGCTGCTCTGTCATTACTATGTCCTTAATACCCAGTTCGGCCATTACTTCTTCAAGAACACCCAAAGAGCCAGCCCTTACTACGATCCCGATGCCCGGAACGGCATCATTGTCCGCGAATTCTTTGCGCGGCTTGCCGAGATCGAACAACAGCTCGGCTCCCGCCAAGGCATCCAGCTTACAGCCGACAAGATCAACGACTGGCCGATCCGCATCGACACGACCGTCGCGAGCCCGCCCACCACGCTCCGCCTGAGTCATCGGGCCCGGGTCTTCGCGATATCCCTCGCGCTGGTGGCGCTTCTCTACGGCACTCGAAGAATGTGGATGCCACGGCTCCCGCGTCGCGCCCCCTCTTGATCTGTGCGGCGGTCTCTGACCGCCGAACCGTTGCGATACGCCCATCGCTTCACGATGGACTCTGAAGAAATCATGCTACACTAGCTCAATGCCAAACCTGCACACCCCGGAAGCGGCCGCCTGGCTCTTGCAGGCGTTCATCTCCGCATTCCTCGCCATTCTCTTTCTTCAATCCGGCATCGACAAGATCATCGATCGCCGCGGCAACCTCGACTGGCTCACGGGACACTTCGCCAAGAGCCCGCTGGCCGGCATGGTCCCCGCCATGGTAACCGCCATCACCATCCTTGAGCTCGCCGCGGGCGCTTTGAGCGCGATCGGATGTGTCTTCGTCGTCCTCACGCACAATTCGACGGTCGCCTTTTATGGGGCCATACTGGCCGCCATTTCCATCATCTCCCTCTTCTTCGGCCAACGCATGGCCAAGGATTACGCCGGCGCAGCTACCTTGGTCCCCTACTTCCTCCTCGCCTTGGTTGCGATCTACATTCTGTCGTGACGCTCGGTTCGTGCTGGGGAGCGCAGGCTGCTAGCCTGCAGTTGCCGGCAGCTTGCCGGCAACACTCTGGTAACGCTTCACTCAAAACACGCTGCATCTCGGCAAGCTGCCGAGATGAACAGGCTGGCAGCCTGTGCTCCCCGACAGTCAACCGCAGCTAAAGCAACCCCTTCGTTTCGGCGAGGTCGATCATCTCTCCACTACTCTCTATCTTCACCTCGAGCTTGGAGTAAGTCCATTCCCCGCTGAACTTGGTCGCGACCGCCGTGATTGTTCCCTTCCCTTTCGGTCCGGAAATGTGGATCGTGAGATTGGCGTCGCCGCTTCCCAGATTCGTGTGGACATTGCCAGAGACGAACCATCCTTCGCTGATCGGCGTCCCCAGCGCGCTCGTTACTCTGGAGTCCGCCTTCGCCCGCGCTACCGCGTTCTTGTAAGGATCGGACTGCTTCAGGACGCCGGCGAAGACGAATACAATGAACGCCACGAAGGCGGCGAGCAGCACCAACGGCGTAAGACAACACCCCGTCGGGACAAACCATTTCCAGTTTCGACTCCACCAGCCCGGGTGTGATGGCGGCTGCGGCGCGGGTTGTGGTGCATGGGTAAACGGGGGTGGCGTTGATTCCATCCCTCCTTCTTCTCCATGAATCACACGGGAGTCGAGCGTTTTTCCGCTCGTGCGCGTCTTTTGATCTTGTGCCGCAACCCGCGGCACGCTACGATCGCCGGCTATGAATTCCAAACTCCTCGTCACCGTCCTGTCCGCTCTTGTTTTCGCCGGCGCCCGCCTCCAAGCCGCCGGGGACGACACCGTGCTCTTGAACACCCTCGGCTACACCACCGGCCAATCCGTCCTGCTCACTCACATGGCCGTCGGCACGCTCGCCGACGCTTACGTCGCCAAGACCTATAAATCCGATCAAGCCAGCACGTTCATCACCACCTACATCAATGTCACCAAAGGCATGAAGGAGCAGATGACCAAGCTCGTCGACGCCGACACCTTGAGTAAGAACGACACCCAGTTCGTCAATAACACCATCGAGGTGCTCGACCTGGTCGTGAAGGAATCCGAAGAGCTAAAGGCATACATCATCACCGGCGACGCGAAGGAAGCCCAGGCCTACGACAAGGCCCGCCAAAAAGCTTTGAAAGAGATCAAGACTCTGCTCGGGATGAAGGACTAAGCCTGAGGCCGGCCTGCCAAGCCGTAGCCTTGGCGTAGGCTGGAGGTCGGAAGCGGCTGGCTGCATCGCATAGATGACATGTAAGGAGTTGTCGGGTGCGGGTCTGGGACCTACACCCGACAATATGAATAAGTGTTTACACACTGAGTTGTCCTCACACTAGGGAACCCGCTCGGAGTTTAATCCGGGCCAAGCGGTAACGCTTTGGAACGTTGAGGCGTGCTCGAGGTCTAACCTGCTCCGAAACCCTTCGTGAGCGTCGCTTTAGATTGGGCCGCCTCAAAGTTCCTCTTCCATCGATCGCATTGATCATATGGTGCTCCGGCTGTGGCCGGATGCACGGATAGGAGTACGGGCCGTTGGAAAACAAATCCAACGAGCAAGCGGAAGAGGAAGCGTTCCAGATCACACTTAAATCCTTGACTCTTTACCGCATGAACTAACCCAACCTACCACACTCGCATCTACGCTTGACAACCTACATAAAGTTAGGCCTTTTCGGCAAAGGCACCCTCACGAAAACATACCTCTTCTCTCCTTCCCATCCGCTTCTGCGCAATATGAGATAGTCCCGACCAATCACGCCAGAGTAGTGTTGTGTGCGTGGGACTGCGCTCTGGTACGGCTCCGGAAGTGACTTAGGCAGATTAGCGTTAAGTGTGATCTGGATCGCATCATGCTGAACGGAATATCGACCGCTGGGCAAAAGCGGCCAATCACGGTGGAACCAACGGGCGATCTTCGACGGCGTATCTGCGCTAGGCGTCGCTGCGCTGATCACCGTCCCGTCGGGGTAAAATCGCAAGTGATGTGTAATACCGTCAGCGGAGGTGCAATGATACGTGCCATCATAACGTAACGGCGGTGTCTGGCTCGATGCAGTCGGCACAAGCGCACTTAAAACGGCGCCTATCGTGAGGAGGAGCTTGAAACTATATGCGCGCATGAGGCCTAACGACCCAAGCTCAGCGACCCGGCCCACGAGAGCGTTCGATTGCAACAGTAACGCCCCAGCCGGGTTCGCTGCAGCGCGAGGCTGTGTGATAAGTCAGAAAGGGTTAGTTTGCCCAAAATGACGACACTCACAATTGACCTATGCTGCGTCTTTATTTTTCGCGAAGGTGATTTGAACCCTTTTTTCATAGCTTGAAATGACGCAATGCGAGTTTTCACACAGCCTCGCGCATGGTTAGGCCTATTGTGGCTTATAATGGTCAAGAAACTTTCCTACAGGGTTTCCTTCTTCTGTGCCATCGGGGCGAACTATGACCCAGTTATCGATCTTCGACTCGGGCACGGTAATCCGCTGACCACTCCTGTAGTGCGAGACCAGCGTTAGCTGGCTCGAAATAGTCCCCGTGATCTTCCCGCCTGAAATCTTCTCTACTGCGATAAATGAATCCTCGCGCTTGCCGTCTGGGTCACTGAGCGGCACGCGAACCGAGAAGCGGTAGCCGGGGGGCAAACCGGCCAAAAACCGCTTCTTGGCATCCGGGTAGGTGGCGCGAGCCTTTGCGACGTAAGGAGCAATGGCTCGATCATACGCGGCCAGCTTCTCTTGCGACGCCATGCCCACGGGCTTGTCTGGTGGTCCTTTCGCCTGCTCCTCATGGTGGTGGTTCGCGGCTCCGAGCGCGACGGCCCAGCCGTCGCGCGGCGGCTTCGGAACTGCTTTGATGGCGCGAAGCTTCGAGCCAATGCATACGCCGAAAGGAATATCGGTCGAATAGAGTAAACGTTTCACGGTGCCGTCCGCTCCCACCACGAAGACGATCGAGGCAGGCTCCTTCGTGTCTGGCATGCTACTGCTGCATGTGCCGAGTGCCTTGCCGAATACCGGCAAGATCGCTTGCTGGAATGTTTCAAGGTAGCGCTGACCTTCCTTTGTGCTGTAGTTTTGCGCGGCTTTCTGGCTTAGAGATTCAAGGTCACTAGTTGCGGCGATAACCGCAGCTAGCGAGCACAACGCGAAGAATCCGGCGAATAGCGAACGATATGTCATAGGCCTAACGAGAATAAGATAAGCGACGGCCACCGAGACCGCGCCTGTCTCGCAGCAAAAAGGTTCTAGCCACGCACGAGGTGGACACAAAGCGGGTGGCCGTTCGCTCCATCGATTGGTTAGGCGCCGCGAATTCACAAACTAAGTG
>PMSN01000009.1 GCA_003167555.1 Spartobacteria bacterium | reverse complement strand
CGCCGACGGACGATCGCGAAGCAGCCATCCTTTCGAGCCCGCTCGCGCCTGGGAATTACACGGCGATCGTGCGCGGGAGCGGCGGCACGACCGGAGTGGCGCTCGTCGAGGTCTACCAGTTGCAGTGAGGTAAAACTGTAGCGGCGGTCTCTGACCGCCGAAGCGCGATCAGCGCTCAGAGAGCGCCGCTACAGGGCGCAACGCCATCCAGATGCGCCCAATCGATCTCGATGCGCTGCTTCTGCGCGAAGCGATCGTGGAAAAATAATTCCTTGTGCCGGCAACCGTGCTCGTGCACGAGCCGCGTCACCTTCACATCGAAGCAACAATATTCGGCGATCTCGAGGACGCGGCCTTCGCGCCACCAGCGGATCGCGTCCAATCCTGCCGCGGTCTTCTGAATGCCGAGCGTGGCGTTCGCGATCGAATCCAGTCCCAGCCGATGGCCGAGCCGTTTCTCCATGTCGGCCATCAGATCGGCCGTGGGAAGTTCGGCGACGAGGTCGAGGATCGTGTAGCCCATCAGGACCTGGTAATCGAAATTCAGGACGTTGAAGCCGATGACGAGATCTGCGCGGCGAAGGCGCTCGATGAGATGATGCACCTGCGCTTCGCCGAAAACTTCGTAGCGGCCGCTGGCGGTGCTGAAGATCACGCCGACCGACATCCGCATGTCGCCTTTGCGCGCCCATCCGCCCGCGTCGTTCGCGGTCCGTTGCGTTTCGAGATCGAAGTAAACGAGGTCGCGCGGCATCGGCAAACGTCAACGAAAAGCGCTCTTCATTTCAATTCAAAACCGCCGCAATCGAAACTCATCATTTGCTCCACGCCGGTGACGCGGAACTCTTCGACGACCGCGCCGTCATCCTGGAAAACATCGAGCGCGTTTGTCCCGTGCGCGATCAGGAGAGCGCGGACGAGCTCGGGAGTTTCGCTGATGGAACAGAGCGGTAGGCCGTCGATCGTTTTCAGGAAACTGCCATCCGCATCGAAACCGACTGCCAGCTCCACGGTGATCCGGTCGTCGGCCAGGAGTGGATTCGGCGCCAGCTTCACCTTGAGTCTTTCCGGGGCCGCCGTCCCGCTCGGCGGCGACGCGACTAGTTTGCCGTCGACGATTGAGAAATTTTTGTGCTCGGTAATTTTCTTTTCGAAATCGACTTTCCAATCGGAGATCGCCGCGCCTGCTCCTTCAGTCTTTGACGCGGCGAGACTCAGCGCACGCAAACGGTTCACCGACGGGGATTCTTCGACGAGGAAAAGGCGATCTTCCGTCGGAGACGCCGCAATGAAATTCGGCTGCGGTTCGTTTTGCTCAATGGCCATGCGGCGCAACAACTCGCGGCTCTTGGACAACTGCTTCACTTCGCGGCGAGCGCCGCCCGCCACCTTGTCGATCAGCCACAAAGTGTTGTTCGACCCGCCGTCGCAGTCCACAGCCTCGGTGACATTCGGGAGCGGCGACTTCTCTTCGCAGTGAGTCGCGCTTTCCCGCGACATCTTTCGAGTGAAGCCAGCTTGTCTCGAATCGAGAACCACCGTCGCTTGTTCCTCGCCCGTCAGATCGACATCCAGATGCAGTTCGTTGTCGTGGAGTCGCACATTCCGGAGATGCCGGATGCGGGCGGAGTCAGTGCCCGTGACAAAATCGTTAAAGAAAAATCCCACGCCTTCGATGGCGAGATCGCCCACAACGAAGCCATGCGCGCTGTACTTCCCTGCCGGAACATTTTCGCCCGCGTCATCTTTTCCGTCCCACGTGGTCGAGAGCGCGTCGTTGCCAATCGTAAACTCATTGATGTCGGCCTCGCGGTGCAGGACGCGAATGAGTTTCCCTTTCGCATCGTAGATGCCGAGGCTGATCGTGCCGTCGAGCGGCGGCGGCAGGAAACTGATGCGGACGCTTCTGGTTGCTGTTTCACTCGGAGATGGAGATGGACTCGGCGATTCTTGCGCGACGACGCTGCCAAACGACAGCGTGACTAACAGAGCCAGTGCAATCTTTCTTGTCATTCCGAGCGTAGTCGAGGAACCCCGTCTTTGTTCAGGTTGGTGTGACCGCTCTTTAACAACGGGGTGTCTCGACTTCGCTCGACATGACGAAAGGTTCAAGTGAAGTACCGCCAATTCACCCGCGGGAAAAGATTATCGCGCCCTTCGCAGTGCGAGAGAAACCCTTCGTCTACGTTGCCCGCGTTGAATTGTTCCCAGAGGCGATTGAAGCGGAGCAAATGATCGGTCACGCGTTTGGTGGCGTAATGTTTCGCCGTCCCGGTTTTCATGAGGAAGGCCCAATCGCTCGATTGAGCGAGCAATAACTCGCGCGCGAGTTGTTTCAAAACGCGATCCGCCAGCGGGTTGTCGTTTGAGGAATGAGCGCGTGCTATTTCCGTCATGCGGCGCGCCGCGGAATGCAGATGTGGATAGATCCAGGAGTTGGTTTCATCCAGCCAGACGCCGAGATAACCCTGGTCGCCCCAGCTCGAGGCCGCCGGCTCGATCGTTTGTTGCGTCGGATGATGCGCGAGGAAATCCGTCGGCGTCGTCAGCCGAAAATCCTGTTGGCCGTAGGCGTCTTTGCTGGTGAGCCGCAAATCCTGATGCTCATAGGCGGCTTTGCGGATGAACGATTCCAGGAAGCGCGGCCCTTCAAACCACCAATGCCCGAACAGCTCGGCGTCGAACGGCGCGACGACGATCGGATCGAAGTCGAGCGCGCGCAGTTCGTTCATCTGTTGCCGGCGCACCTCGAGAAAGTGCGATGCGTGCGCCTCCGCGACTGCTGCCGCCGCCGTAGGATCGTAGAATTCTTTCGCGCCATGGCGGCTCGTGATGCGGTGATATTTTATCCCGGTAAATTTGGGAACCGCCGCTGGCGTCGAGCCCGCTCGGAGATATTCCGGAGTAAGATCGAAGCCGATGTCGCGATAAAATTCCCGATAAGCGGGATCGCCCGGATAACCTTCGGTCGCGCTCCAGACTTGCCGGCTCGAATCGCGATCACGCGCAAAAACCGCCGGCCCGCTCGGAGTAAAACACGGCGCATAGATCGCGCGGCGCGGACGCGGCTGACCAAACATCAACCCATGGGCATCGACGATAAACCAGCGCAGGTTCGCTTCGCGCAGGATTGCATCGAGACCGGGACTGTAAGCGCATTCCGGAAGCCAGAAGCCGGCCGGATCGGCGCCGAAAGCCGCGCGGTACGCATCGCAACCGATGAGAACCTGCGCGCGCACGGCTTCGCGAGATTGCTGGAGCAAGGGCAGCAACGCGTGCGTCGCCGCCGAGGCGATGATTTCGAGACAACCGTCATCCCGCAGCTTGCGGAACGCCTCGAGCAAGTCGCCGTTCCATTCCTCAACGAAGCGGCGTCTGCACTCGGCAAAGTTCGCGTGATAAAATTCCGCCAGCGCTCGCAAGTGCGCGTCGTCCTTGTTCCGCTCCACTTCGCGCGTGGTGAGATCGAGCGCGCGATCGAGATAGCGGACGTAGCGCCCACACAACAATTCGTCCTGAAGCATCGCGCACAGCGTCGGCGTGACCGTCATCGTGAGCTTGAACGGCACTTCGTCGCGGGCGAGCCGCTGCATCATGGCGATGAGTGGGAGGTAACTTTCCGTGATGGCTTCGAAGAGCCAGTCTTCCTCGAGGAAATCCTCGTGTTCCGGATGCCGGACGAACGGCAGGTGCGCGTGAAGAACGAGCGCGAGGTAACCGGATCCCATTGCAGATTTCAGAATGATGATTGCAGATTTGGTGACGGGCGTCCGCCGAATTCCAATCTTAAATCTGAGATCTGAAATCTTAAATCGTTACAGCGTCCGGCAGAAATCCTGAAAGCGGTCGAGCCCCTTCTTGATGATGTCGATGCTCGTCGCGTAACTGAGGCGGACCGTGCGATCGTCGCCGAAAGCCGCACCGGGAACGACCGCGACGTTCGCCTTGCTCAACAAACGATCGGCAAAGTTCTGCGAACTGAGCCCGAGCTGGCTGATGTTCACCAGAATGTAGAAAGCGCCCAGCGGTTTCACCGCGGTGATATTCGGGATCTTCGTGATCCGGTCATACATGTAGTCGCGCCGCATGCTGAACTCATCGCGCATATCGGCGAGCGGTTGCTGATCGCCTTTGAGCGCGGCGATTGCGCCCTTCTGCGCAAACGAGCACGGATGCGACGTGCTGTGGCTCTGGATGTTGTCTGCCGCTTTCGCGACCGCTTCCGGCGCGGCCATATAGCCGAGGCGCCAACCCGTCATCGCGTAGGCTTTGCTGAATCCGTTCACCGTGATCGTTAGGCCGTAGGCCTCTGGCGACAACGACGCGATGCTCACGTGCTTCGTGTCGTCGTAAACGAGCTTCTCGTAAATCTCGTCGGACAAAATGTAGATGTCCTCTTCCGCGGCGACTTCGACGATCGCTTCCAGTTCCTCACGCGTGTAAACGGAGCCGGTCGGGTTCCCCGGACTGTTTAGGATCAACATCTTGGTCCGCGGCGTCATCGCGTTTTCAAAATCGGAGGCGCGCATTTTCCAGCCGTTGCGCTCGGTCGTGGGCACGATCACCGGGTCCGCGCCGGCGAGCCGAACCATGTCGGGATAGCTGACCCAATAGGGCGAGGGGATGAGCACTTCGTCGCCGGGCTGGCAGGTGGCGAGGATGGCGTTGTAACAGGAATGCTTCGCTCCGCTGCTCACGACGATCTGGCTCGCGCGATACGTGAGCTGGTTATCGGCCTCGAGTTTCTCCGCGATGGCCTGGCGCAATTCCGGGAGCCCGGCGCTCGGCGTGTATTTTGTAAAACCCGATTCGAGCGCGGCGATGGCCGCTGCTTTGATGTGGTCCGGCGTGTCGAAATCCGGCTCGCCCGCACCGAAGCCGCAGACATCGATGCCTTCGGCTTTCATCGCTTTTGCCTTGCTGTCAATCGAGAGAGTGAGGGAGGGAGTTAACTGAGCGGCGCGCGCGGAGATTTCCATGGCTGTCGGGGTTAGGTTGAGTGTTTCCAAAATGGGAGCGCAAGCTATGAGCGCGCGTAGAAACTTTCAATCAAAGGTTTGAAGTTATTCTCCTCCACCTGCACGATCGCCATCTCGCGTTTCGCGTTCTCGGCGGAATCGGAGGCGTGCGCCGCGTTGATCATGATCGACTGGCCGAATTCTTTCCGGATCGAACCCGGCGGCGCTTTCGCCGGATCGGTCGGGCCCAGGACCTCGCGGATTTTTCGCACCGCGTCGTCGCCTTGATAAACGATCGCGATGCATTTCTCGGAGCCGGGCGCGTTACGCTGATCGCCCTTGCTCGTGCTGGGGCGTCCGCCGGCCATGAACTCGACGATGTCTTCCCAGGCGTTGCGCCCCTTTTCCGCGCCGAGTTTGTTTTCCAAGACTGCCAGCACGGGTCCGTAAAATTCCTCCGCCTGCGCCACGCTCATCCGGTGTACTTTGAATCCGACGATGTAGAGGCCGGTGCGAGAGAAAACTTCGATCACGCCGCCGGGCCGCTGATTCGGAAACTTGAAATTGTCCGGCTTGATGAGCACGAGGGATTTCTCAACGTTCGCGTTCTTCGGAAACTCGATGACATGATCCAGGATTCCGCCGTCGCTATCCGAAAATTCCGACCAAAGTTTCAGATCGCGTTCCACCGCCTTCGGATCGAACGCGGCCAGCGCGGCCGGTTCGAAGTAAATGACTTTGCCGGACTCGTCCGTGATGTAATCGCCGAAGGTGTCGCGGATCGTTTCGCCGCTGGTCCGCTCGTGCACGATGTGGCCGATGGTGTGATGGATTTTTTCGACGGCATCTGGCCCGCGAAAGACGAGAAAGAGCGCGCGTGCTCTCTGTCCATTTTTTTTTCCGGTGAAATTCTTCAGGACGTAGTCGCGGATCAATTCCTGAGTGGAGCGATGACGCGGCTCGGTTTCGGTCACGATCGTCTCGGCGTAACGCTTCGTCAGCTCGGCGCTGGGCGCGAACATCCGCGAGGTGACGAGGTCGAGTCCCGTGCGCGAAATCAAGCGAGCGATGATCCCGCCCGTGCGCGATTTGCGCATGGAGTAGGGCGTAACGATGACGTAGGAAAGCTCTTCGGCGGGCATGCGATTTTTCCCAAGCGGCTTCGAAAGATCAACCGCGTGGGTGCAGGAAATCGAGGCCGCGAACGGGTCGGAGAAAATGCTTTCGCCGCCGCTCTGCGTCAACTCTTTTTCCGGGTAGGGACGGCGCGCTGCGCCGTCCGCTGACATGCCAGAAGCGCAATCCATTTTCCGCGGCGCCGAATTTCCGAAACCTCGAACCGGTTCTGCTTCAGTGCGCGGCGCATCGCTCTTTCCTGGCTTCGCAATATCCCCGATAAGATCAGCCACCCGCCAGGCGCAAGGTGTCGCGACCAGGCCGGCAACGCATCGATCAAAATCTCGCCGAAGAGATTCGCCGCAATGACATCGAACTTGCCGCGCACCTTCAGCTTCAGAACATCGCCGTTGACGAACTGGATGTTGCGGATGCGGTTCGAACGCGCATTTCGTTTTGCCGTCGCGCAGGCGAGGGGATCGAGGTCGATCGCCACGATCCGTTTCGCGCCGAAGCAACGGCCGGCAAGGGCCAGAACCCCGCTGCCCGTGCCCGCATCGAGCATCGTCCATCCGGGCGGGAGATGGCGCGTCACGCGTTCGAGCAAACGCAAACACATCGCGGTCGTCGCGTGGTCGCCCGAGCCGAAAGCAGCTTCGGCGGGAATGACGAGCGCGCGCGCCGGATTCGGTCGGGTCTTTTTTTCTCGTGTCCGCAAAATGATGAGCCGCGAACCGACGCGCAACGGCCGGGCTCGATCGGTTCTCGCGAAATGCGCCAGCCAATTCCGCCGCAATCGCTCGACGCTGCCGCCGAATTCGCGAACGAGCGGGCGCGCCTCGCGTTCGCTTGCGCAGGAAATTTCCACCAAGGTCCGCGCTTTTCCGGTCCGCTCAATGACCGCGAGGGCGCTGCCAAATCGCCGGGTTAAATCCTCGCTTCGGAGGCGAAGCCAATCGGTCGTGGTGCTCTTTCGCCAGATATACATCGGGTTAGTTCAGTATAGTGTATGGCGAACCCAAGGAGGGGCGGTTTTCAACCGCCCATAAGAGTCGGCGGTTTCAAACCGCCGCTCCTTGATCAGATTCGCCACGAATATGGATTTCACGCATCGCTTCATTCCCGCTGCGGCCAGCCAAGCCGGGCATGTCCTTTTGCTCCTGCACGGAACCGGCGGCGACGAAAGCGACCTGCTCCCGCTCGGACGGGAGCTTGATCCAGATGCGGCGCTGCTCAGCCCGCGTGGAAAAGTTTTGGAGAATGGCAGGCCTCGATTTTTCCGGCGCCTCGCGGAGGGCGTCTTCGATGAGGCAGATGTCGTCAGGCGCGCGAACGAGCTGGCTGATTTCGTCGGCACGGCTGCGGCGCGATATGAATTCGATCCGCGTCGTGTGACGGTCGTCGGTTATTCCAACGGAGCGAACATCGCGGCCGCCGTCTTGCTGCTCAGGGCGGAAGCGTTGACGCGCGCGATTCTATTTCGTGCCATGGTGCCGCTCGTTCCGGCGCAGCCGCCCGACCTCGCGCATGCACGCATCTTGATTTCATCCGGTGCGCACGATCCGATCGTGCCCGTCGAAAATGCCGAGCGCCTCGCCGCGACGCTGCGCGAAGCGGGCGCGAACGTCACGTTGCGCTTTGAAGCGGCCGGACATCCTCTCGCTCCTGGTGATATCGCGGCAGCGAAAGGGTGGCTGCATGATCGCGGCGGAGGGTCCGCCTTCGCCAAGGCTCCGGCGTGACGCTCCGACAAAAACCTTGCGCGCGCTGAAGCAGTGGACATTATTCCTACCCGCTCAGTCTGCGGGTGTAGCTCAGTGGTAGAGCACCTCCTTGCCAAGGAGGACGTCGCGAGTTCGAGTCTCGTCACCCGCTCCAGCTCGGTTCCCGCGCTTTCGGGACGATTACCGCTGGCCCCAACGGGATCCTCTCTTTTTTGAATCCAAATCCGGGGCCCGCCGCATCTCACTGCAAAAGGATACTTATGAAAACATCGCTTCTTACCTGCCTCTGCTCGATCGCGCTCGCTTTGAGCGTCCTCGGCCAAACCCCCACGGCGCCCCTGACTTCGCCTTCCGCTCAAGCCAGCGTGACGCCCGCGGTTTCGCCTTCCGCAAGCGCCGCTGATGAGGATTCGATCGAGCGAAGCGTCAGCCGAAAATTGAGACATCGCTTTGGCGTCACGCTCAACAAACATCACTCGGTCACCTCCGTCGATCGTGACAATGACGACGACATGGCTGGCGCCGGCATGCTTATGGCCATTCCGATCGTGGGCATCGTCTTCAGCACGCTCTTCGGCGGGCCGGTTCTCATCGTGGCGGCGATCATGTTCTTCAGTTATCTGAGATCCCGTTCGCTCCATCGCACGGTGCGCGAAATGGTGGAAAAGGGCCAGGAAGTTCCCGCAGCGCTCTTTTCCCCCCCGCCGGCCGTGCGGACGCGCTCCGATCTGCGCCGGGGAGTAGTCCTCATGATGGTCGGCATCGGATTGATGGGCTTCTTTGGAGCGGTGAATGAGTGGGAAGGCGGCGCCTGGAGTCTGGGGCTGATCCCGTTCCTGATCGGCGCCGGTTATCTGCTCGTCTGGAAACTCGAAGCCCGGAGAGACAAAGTCCCGCCGTTGCCCTAGCATCCGGGCGTGGCGTTAACCGATGCAGACCTCGTTGCTCGCGTTCTTCTCGATGACGACCATCACGCCTTCGCGGAACTGGTCAAAAACCATCAGTCGACCGTGCGAGGTCTGCTCCGCCAGCTCGTTCGCGCCGATTTTTCGCTCGCGGACGATCTCGCGCAGGAAACGTTTTTGCGCGCCTACAAAAACCTGCGCAGCTTTCGGGGCGAGGCCCGTTTCTCGACCTGGCTTTATCGGATCGCCTACAATTGTTTCCGCGAGGAAGCGCGCAAAAGAAAGGAACTCGTTGGCATCGATGAAGCTCAACTGGAGGCCGAACATGATCCGCACACCGTCGATCCCGCTCTCCGCCACGACCTCGCGCAGGCCCTCGCGTTACTCCCGCTCCACGAGCGCACCGCAATTTTGCTTTGCTGCCAGAATGGTTTATCGCATGATGAGGCAGCGCGCGTTCTTGACATCCCGCTCGGTACTGTGAAAACAAATGTGTTGAGAGGCCGGGAAAAGTTGAAACGATCGCTGGCAGCATGGGGTTCTAATTAAAGAGATGGACGAAAACCTACAGGAAGACTGGTTGGATGCGCGACTGCGCGAAGAGGCGTCGTATGTTGACGACGCCGGCTTCACTGCGGGCGTTATCCAAAAGTTGCCGGCGCAACGGGTGCGCCGTTCCTATCGGGCGGCCATTCTCCTGGCGGTCACCGCGCTGGCCTCGGTCATCGTCTATCTGCTCGCGGGAAACAGTGGCTTCATCGCCGAAGCAGTGACGCGTTTTATCTTCATGCCGCTGTCTCTAATCTATCTGGCTGCAATCGGCGCCGGACTCTTACTCATGGGCTTTGGGGTGGGCGCCGCTATGTCTAAGATAGGCGGACAGCGTCTAAGATAAGGCGTTTGCAGAATCGGCGGCGCGGCGCAGATTCGTTCCATGCTTATCGACATTTCCAGCGCGACGCTGCGCAAGATGGTCAAGCTTTCCGAGCGGAAGGAAGCGCTCATGTCTCAAATCCAGGAGCTGGATCGGCAGATGAGCGCGCTTGAGGAACCGGGTGGCGCTGAGTCCAAGTCGCGCCGCAGCCAGGCCGCGCAGTTCCCGCGCGCCGGCGGAATACGACCCAGCCAGCCCCGCACGCAGAGAGGCGCGCTCAAGGCAAAGATCCTCGGCGCACTGCGGGCCGCCGGTCCGCGGGGGATGACGATTCGGGAAATGTCCGGCAAGCTCAAGGTAAAACCGGCGAATCTGTACGTCTGGTTCAACGGTACCGGCCGCAAGACCAGGGGCGTCAAGAAAATCGGTCCGGCCAAATACAGGGTCCTGTCATCCTGAGCGGAGCGAAGCAAAGTCGAAGGATCCCGCAGAGCTACGGGAAGGTGCCCCATCGGAACCGCGGAATGACCGTCAAGTTATGCCTCGGGATCCCTCGACTTCGCTCGGGATGACGGGCCTAAAGTACGCGCGCGGACTTCACATCGCGCGCGATCTGGGCGGCGAGCGCGTCCACGCTCTCGAACTTTTGTTCGGGTCTAAGATATCGCAGAAATCGCACTTCGACTTCTTCGCCATAGATGTCTTTGCTTAGATCGAATAAGTGGAGCTCGAGCAGTCGCTCCGGTTGTCCCGTGCTCACGGTCGGGCGGTAGCCGAGATTCGCGACGCCGCGATAAAGCGCATCCGCCAGCCGCGCCTCAGCGACATAAACTCCGTTCGGGGGAAATTGTTCGCTGTGTGCGCTCAAGTTCGCCGTCGGGAATCCAAGTTTGCGGCCGAGTTTTTCTCCCGCTTTCACGGTGCCGAGGATCGTGTATTCGCGGCCAAGCATTTGCGTCGCCTTGATCAAATCCCCGTCCGCAACAGCGCGCCGTATCGCCGTGCTGCTCACCACTTCGCCGTTTACCGTCACCGCCTGGACTCCGACCACGTCAAAGTCCCAGGTCGCGCCGAGCTTTTTCAACAGAGCAAGATTGCCGGCGCGTCCCTTCCCGAACGACCACTCGTGCCCGACGCAAATCTCCCGGAGCGGATGGGAATTCGTCACTAACTGCCGGACAAAATCTTCCGGCGCAGTCCCGGCGAATTCCCGATCGAACCGCAGGATGAGAAGATGCGCGACGCCGAGATCGCGGATGAGCGCGATCTTGTGCTGCGTCGCGGTCAGGAGATGAGGCGCGTCTTGCGGACGCAACACTTTCGCCGGATGCGGATCGAAGGTGACGACCACGGGCGTTCCTCCCGCATCTTTGGCATGCCGCGCCGAAGTGGAGATGACCGCCTGATGGCCGAGATGAACGCCATCGAAGACGCCGATGGCGAGGAAAAGCGGACCGGGAAGCTGGCCCAGTTCCGAAATCGATCGCAGGATCTGCACTCGTTAGGCCCCGCGCATCCGCGACACTTCCGGCAGCGTCAAAATTCGCGAAAGAATGTCCACCGGTTCCACCGTCTTCAATTCTTCCACCGTGATCGCGCCCTCAACGCTGAACCGCCCCGATTTCACCCGGCGCAAATTCTTCAAATGTGCGCCGCACCCCAGCGTCTCACCGATGTCGTGCGCGTAGGTACGAACGTAAAAGCCTTTGCTGCACACGACGCTGAAATCGATTTCGGGCGATTCAATCCGGTCGATCGAATACCGATAAACGTGCACCAGACGCGGCTCGCGCTCGACCGTTTTTCCCTGGCGCGCCAATTTGTAAAGCGGGACGCCGCCTTGCTTGATCGCCGAAACCATCGGCGGCATCTGATAAAAATCGCCCGAGTATTTTTCAAACGCGGCCCGCACGAGCGCATCATCGAGCGGTGGCACGGGACGCTCCTCGAGCGTGACTCCCGCGCGGTCCTGCGTGTCGGTTGTCACACCCAGGCTCATTGTCCCGGCGTAATCCTTGTCCTCGCTCATGAGGAGGTCCTGGATTTTTGTTCCGCGGCCGAGCGTGAGCAAAAGCAATCCGGTTGCGATCGGATCGAGCGTGCCGCAGTGGCCGACCTTTTTCATTTGCAGCCGATGCCGCACGATTGCGACGACATCGTGCGAGGTCATGCCGGCCGCTTTGTCGACGAGCAAGACGCCGTCAGGAGTTGCAGTTAATGACATCGCAAATTGCCTCCAGGACTTTTTGTTCTACCTCGGCCAGGGTTCCGCGCACTCGCGCGCCGGCCGCGAGTTTGTGTCCGCCACCGCCGAACTTTTGGCAAATGGCGCAGACATCGGCCGCGTCGCTTTTTGAGCGCATGCTCACGCGCACTTTGCCGTCGGCCAGCTCTTCAAAAAAAACGGCGACGATCACTCCGTGAATCGCGCGTAGATGATCGATCAACCCCTCGTTGTCCTCGGGTTTCACTCCGAGATCAGCGGCGACTTTCAAACTCAAGCTGAAGCTCGCCACTTTTCCGTGGCCTTCAAAGCGCATCGTGCCGAGCAGTTCCCTGAGTAATTCCGTGCGGCGGCGCGGATAATTTTCGTAAAGCAACTGGCTGACGCGCCCGACATCCACCCCGCAGCGAAGCAGCTCCGCTCCGATCTCGAACGTGCGCGCCGTCGTGTTCGGATATTGGAACGAGCCGGTGTCCGTCGAGATCGCGACGAAAAGATTTTCGGCGATGCCGCGGTCAATCGGCAGCTTTTCGTTCTGGATCAGCTCGAAAAGAATCTGGCCAGTGGCGGGCGCTGCGGGATCGATATGAACGAGATCGCCGTAGCCTGGATTGCTCGGATGATGATCGATGTTGATCCAGGTCTTCGCGCTGCGAACTGATTCGCCGGCGGTGCCGAGGCGGATCTGCGTCGCGGTGTCGAGCGCGATCGCCACGTCGAAATCTTGCGGCGCCCGCGGCTGCGTGAGGCGTTCGCCTCCCGGAAGAAAACCATATTTCTCGAGCAGGCCGTCTTCATTCCAGATGGTCACGTCCTTGCCGAGTTGTTGGAGGGAGAGACCGAGCGCGAGCTGGCTTCCGAGTGCGTCGCCGTCCGGCCGCACGTGGCTGAGCACGGCGAAACGCTGATGTTCCCGCAGCGCGGAACCAATCTGCGCAAAAGTGGATTGCGTCATTCGCTCTCCGCGGCGGGCGTTTCGATTTGCTGGAGGATTTCGAAGACGCGCGAACCGCGTTCGATCGAATCGTCGAGATGAAAAACAAGATGCGGCGTGTATTTCAAGGTCACGCTTTTGGCGAGCGCGGTTTGAAGAATAACCCGGTGCTCTTCGAGCTTCTCCATGGCCGCAGCCTGGCCTTCTTTGCCGAGAACGCTGACGTAAGCATGCGCATGTTTCAGGTCGGGCGTGACGTCCACCTGATTCAGCGTCACCAGGACGCCGTCAAAAGTGATCTCACGCGTGATGATGCTGCTTAGCTCGCGTTTCAGGAGTTCATTGACGCGAAGTAATCGGTGTTTCATGGGATTTCGTAGGGCGAGATTCCGTCGAGCCGCTGGACCAGCCGCAATCCGGCTCGACAGAGTCTCGCCCTACCTGCTCAGAGTTTTTGCGCGATCTGTTCGAGCTGATAGCACTCGATGATGTCGCCCACTTGATATTCGTTAAAGTCGCCCAGCTTGATGCCGCACTCGAGACCGACGCGGACTTCTTTCACATCGTCCTGGAAACGGCGCAGGGTGGAGAGCCCGCCGTCGTAAACCGGCTGGCGCCGTCGCAGGACACGCGCCCGCGCGGTCCGCGCGATCCGGCCATCCGTGACGAGGCATCCGGCCACGATCCCCTTGCTCAATTTGAAAATCTGTTTCACTTCGGCGTGGCCGATGACCAACTCGCGATGCTCCGGATCGAGCAGGCCCGCCATCGCTTCCTTCATCTGGTCGATCAACTCGTAAATGATGCTGTAGAGTTTTACCTGCACGTTTTCTCGCTTGGCGGCGTTCACCGCCATGCTCTCGACCTTGGTGTTGAAGCCAACCACGACCGCGTTCGACGCGCTCGCGAGCAGAATATCGGATTCCGAAATCGGACCGACGCCGGCGTGAATGATTTCGAGATCGATCTTCTTGCTCTCGATCTGGCCGAGCGCGCCGGTGAGCGCTTCGAGCGAGCCTTGCGCGTCGCATTTCAAAACGATTCGCAAATGCTTCATGCCGTCGGCCGCTTCGAGTAAACTTTCGAGCGTGGCGCGTTGCGGAGTGGTGAGCTTGTCCGCGCGCCGGTCGAGCAGGCGTTCTTCGCTGAGTGTTTTGGCGGAACGCTCCGATTCCATGACGAGAAATTCATCGCCGGCCTGCGGCAGTCCGCTGAAGCCGAGCACTTTTACCGGCGTGGAAGGCCCGGCTTCCTTGATCGGTTTGCCGCGATCGTCCAGGAGCGACTTCACTTTGCCGCCGTAATCGCCGCAGATGAATGGATCGCCGGTCTTGAGCGTGCCCATCTGCACGATGACTGTCGCGGTCGGTCCGCGCCCTGGTTCCACCTGCGCTTCAATGACGGTGCCGCGCGGCGTCGCGGTCGGCGATGCTTTCAATTCCATCACCTCGGCCTGCACGGCCATATTCTCGAGAAGCTCATCGATGCCGATTCCCTTGGTCGCGGAGACCGGAACCACGATGGTCTCGCCGCCCCAGTCTTCGGGCGATAGATCTTTTTCCTGCAGCTGCTTTTTCACGCGGTCGATATTCGCCCCAGGCAAATCGATCTTATTGATCGCCACCATGATCTTGACGTGCGGCGCCGCCTTCGCGTGGCTGATCGCCTCGAGCGTCTGCGGCATCAACCCGTCATCCGCGGCGACGACGATGACAACGATATCGGTCACGTGCGCACCACGCGCGCGCATCGCGGTGAAGGCAGCGTGGCCTGGCGTATCGAGAAAAGTGATACGCGTGCCTTTGTAATCGACGGTGTAAGCGCCGATGTGCTGCGTGATTCCGCCCGCTTCGCCCGCGGCGACGCGCGTTTTGCGGATCGCATCCATGAGCGAAGTCTTGCCGTGATCGACGTGGCCCATGAAGGTGATGATCGGCCCGCGCGTCTTGAGTTCTTCTTCCTTCTCGATTACGGGGGGAGGCGGCGCGACGACGACCTGCTCGACTTTGTGGACACCGCCGCCTTTTTCGCGGCGTTCCATTTCAAAAACGAAACCGTGCTTCTGGCAAATCTGCGTCGCGACGTCGGGCTCGACCGTCTGATTGACGTTCGCGAAAATGTTGAGCGCCATCAGCTCGGCGATGAGTTGATGCGGTTTCAAACCAAGCTGCGTCGCCAATTCCTTGACGATGATCGGTGGCTTGATGTGGATGATTTTTTGCTCGGCTTCCGCTTCAGCGGCTGGAGCCACCACGTCGGCCGCTGGAGCTTCAATTGGCGGAGCGGCCGCCTTGGTCTCCGCCTTTGGCGGGGCAGCCGGCGCGACTTCGACGACGGACGGCACGGACGGCTCCGGTGTGGCGCGAATGCGGGAAATAGGTGGGAGGAACGATCGAGTTTTGACTGCCTCGCCTTCCGTGCGCTTGGGCCGCGGCTTCTTTTCGTCGATCAACGACACCGTCTCCATGGCGGGCTTCGGCGCCTTGGGAATTTCGGGTGCCTTTGCTGGCGACTCGGCGTGCGCCTTCGCCACCGCGGCATGCGATTTTCGCGCCGCTTCTGTGTGGGAGCGCGGCTTTGTTGGCGCTGCAGCGGGCGCGGTGGTTTTTGCCGGCGCCGTTACTTTGACGCTCTTCGCTTCTTTGCGCTTCGACTCAACTACGACCGCCGCCTTGACTGGTTTGCGAGCGGTCGCGGGTTTGCGCGCTGCGGTCTTGGTCGTAGTTTTCGTTGGCATTTGTCTTCCCGGAAAATTTCAAAGCGCGCAATGTTTACTGTGCGGCGGGAGTCTCCTGATGAACGGCGTCATGGATCTCCCGCGCCTTCGCTTCGTCGACGGAAAGGATGTCGACGAGGTCCTCGACCGCGGCGTCGCGCAACCCTTCCAGATTTGTAAAGCCGGCTTTCACAAGCGACAGAGCTTGTTCCTCCGTGATCGGCAGCCCGGCGGACAAAGCCTGGGCGGCTTGCGCCACCTTCTGTTCCACCGCGTGCGTCGCGGAGGTATCGCGGTCGATATTAATTTCCCAGCCGGTCAATCGCGAAGTAAGCCGCGCGTTCTGGCCTTTTTTTCCGATCGCGAGCGAAAGCTGATCTTCATCGACGGAGATTTGCACGCTCTTCTTTTCCGGATCGAAGATGAGATTTTTCACCTTCGCCGGCTTGAGCGCTTCGAGGACAAATTCTTTCGGGTCCGAGCTCCAGCGGATGATGTCGACTTTCTCGTTGTTCAGCTCGCGCACGATGTTTTTCACGCGCGATCCGCGCATGCCGACACAGGCGCCGACTGGATCCACTTTTTCGTTCGCGCTCGTCACCGCGATTTTCGTGCGGTAGCCGGCTTCGCGCGCGATGCCGCGGATCTCGACGGTGCCGTCGTTGATCTCGCTCACCTCCAGCTCGAAAAGACGCCGGACAAAATTCGGATGGCTGCGCGAGACGATGATCTCCGGTCCGCGGATTCCATTTTCCACCGCCACGACGTAGGCGCGGAGTCGATCGCCCACGTTGTAATCCTCGACCACGACGCGTTCCCGCTGCGGCATGATCGCTTCAAATTTCCCGAGATCGAGAATCACATCGGAGCGATCGAACCGGCGCACGGTGCCGCTCACGATTTCGCCCGCGCGATCCTTGAACTCTTCGTAGATCATTTCCTTTTCGACCTGCCGAATGCGCTGCATCATGGCTTGCTTCGCGGTCTGCGCGGCGATGCGTCCGAAATTCTTCGGCGTCACTTCCACTTCCACTTCGCCGCCGACGGCCGCATTCGGATCGATTCTCTGCGCCTTGGAAACGGAAATTTCGTCGGCGGGGTTCGTGACGGTTTCGACCACGATCAGCTTCGCGAGCGCGCGAATCTCACCGGTTTTCGGATTGATATCGATGCGCAAGTCGCGCGAGGCGGTCACGCTCTTTTTCGAGGCCGAGAGGAGGGCGTTCGAGACCGCCTCGAGCAGGATTTCGCGTTTGATCCCGCGCTCCCGCTCCAGGTAATCCAGCATGGCAATAAACTCGGCGTTCATAAAAACATGTAGCCCGCAGACTAAAAAGAGTGGGACACCAGCTCCCACTCCCATCAGCGCGGACTAGACGCTCAACTTACTTTCGCCAAGCCGAAGCGTCAAGCCCGCGCAATGGAACGTTGGACGTTGGACGTTGGACGTTGGACGTTGGAGGTTACCATGTCGCGCGCCGCCAACTTATCCCTCGTTCTCCTCTGCTGGGCCGCGATTTATCTGCCGGGACTCGGTTCGCTCGAAATCAAAGGCGAAGAAGGCCGCCGCATTCTGCCCGCAGTCGCCATGCTCGAGAGCGGCAACTACCTCGTGCCTCAGGTTGGCGGCGAACCGTACTTCAGCAAGCCGCCTCTGGTGAATTGGCTCGTGGCCGCATCGTTCAAACTCACCGGCTACCGCAATGAATGGACGGCGCGTTTACCTTCGGTCCTCTGTGTTCTGGCGGTCGCCCTTGCTTTCAGCACGATCGCACGCGCGAGCCTCGGGCCGCGGGGTTCGCTCATCGCCGCGCTCGTCTGGCTGACGAGTTTTGGCATGATCGAAAAGGGCCGATTGATTGAGATCGAAGCGCTTTACGTCTCGCTGGCCGGTCTCGCGCTGATTTTTTGGCTGAGCTTTTGGGAGCAACGACGCTCACCGTGGCTGACGTGGATCGTGCCGGCGGTCTTTCTTGGCCTGGGACTGCTCGCGAAAGGGCCGCTCCATTTGTTCTTTTTCTACGCCGTGGTTGTGGCAGTTCTGTTTCGCGCGGGTGAACTGCGAACGCTCTGGCAACCGGCGCACCTCGTCGCGATCGTCGTGATGCTGGGAATTTTCGCGGCCTGGGCCATTCCGTATTGGCAGGCCATGCACGCCGAAAATTTCGTTCATACCTGGTCCGCTCAATTCACCGGACGTCTGAGCGGCGAAGACTTCAAACTCGGGAATTGGCTGCTGAATATCCCGCGCGGGCTCGCCTACCTGTTGCCGTGGACTCTTCTCCTCCCATGGGTGCTGGGCGCGAAGCTGGCAACGGCGCGCGACACTCAACTGGCGCACGCTCTCGTTTGGGGCTGCGCCGTTCCTTTTCTCTGCGTGAATCTTCTGCCGGGAGCGCTCCCGCGTTATTCGATGCCGGCGCTGATTCCAGCGTGCTGGCTCATGGGAGTGACGCTGGCGGCAGGCGACATCCACGTGCCAAAATGGTGGCGCTTCGCAGGAGTTCCCCCGCTCGAAAAAAGAATGCGCCTCGTCGTTTTCATGGCGATCGCGACCGGACTCGCGCTCTGCCTTTACGCGGTGGCGGTGATTCCGGCCTTGCAAGGACGCGCGAAAGTGAAACCGATCGCAGCGCAAATCGATGATCTCGTTCCGGAATCCGAGGCGCTTTACGCCGTCGACCCGGATTATCAACCGTTCCTGTTCTATATAAGAAGGCGCATTGTTTATGTGAGCAGAGTCGATGATGTGTCGCTCACGGCCCGCTACGTGTTGATCCAACCGGATCAGGAGAAGCAGGTCCTTACGAGCGAACGCTGGGCGCCGTTGCGCGCGAGACCGATCTTCCAAGTGACCGATTACCGAAACCACACGGTGATTCTGATGAAAGTAAGCGAAAGCGCTGAACAGCATTGAGGGTATTTGACAACACCTCGAAACCGTATTCGTTAGCATGCTAATCAATTCCGGCATGCCTGCCTCCAATCCCAACGAATTTGGCCAGGTGCTTTTCGGCACCGCCCGCGCCTGGCGAACGAAGCTCGACCAGCGTTTGCGCCCGCTCGGTCTGAGCCAGGGCAAATGGCGGACGCTGATCCATCTCTCGCAGGGCGGAAACAAACTCACGCAGAAGGAAATTGCCGAGCGGATGGGGATTGAAGGCCCCACCCTCGCCGGCTTGCTCGACCGGCTCCAGGAAGATGGCTGGGTGGAGCGGCGCGGTTCCCCAGACGATCGCCGTTGCAAAATCGTCCATCTTCAACGCCGCTCGAAAGCGGTGCTTGAGAAAATTTTCAACACCGCTCACGAGTTGCGGCATGAGTTAATCGAAAATGTGCCGCAGGACGACCTCCAAACCTGCATCCGCGTGCTCGATGAAATTCGAGCCAAAGCGGAGCAATCAACCAATGGCGGCCGGAAGGCTCGGCGGAGTCTGGCCAAGGGGCACTCCTTATCATGACCACAATGACCCGAGTCAATGTCGCCACGCGGCAAGCCGTCGGTCACCTCGAGCACCGCTTTGGGCGCAAACGGGTTTACGTTTTTGGAGGGATCATTGGTCTGGTCGCAATGTTCTTGCTGTTACGCGTCTTCACCGGCGGGCAAAAACCCACGCCTCAACCTGCGCCGCGGCCGGTGGAGGTGGCGAAAGTGATCCAAAAAGATGTTCCGCTTTACCTCGACGAGATCGGAACCTGCGCCGCGTTTGAAACGGTCCAGGTCCAGGCACAAGTGAGCGGGCAGATCACTGCTCGGAATTTCCAGGATGGAGTTGACGTTAAGAAAGGCGATTCCCTTTTCACGATCGATTCACGTCCTTACGAAGCGGTCTTGGTGCAGGCCCAGGGTCAACTGGCGCAAGCGAAGTCGCAGTTGATCCTCGATCAAATCACGCTGAAGCGTCAGCAGGATCTCCGGTCCAAAGGTGTCACTTCGCCGCAGGATTTGGATACGGCGCAGGGGACCGTGAATAACGATGAGGCCAAGGTGAAAAGCGCTGAAGGTGCCGTGGCCGCGGCCCAGGTGAACGTCGATTATTGTAACATTCGCTCGCCCATCGATGGCCGGGTGGGGTTGCGACAGGTGGATGTGGGAAACATCGTGGGTGGCGGAAGCGCAACGGGCGGAGTGGTCCTCGTTACCATCCAGGGTATCGATCCGATCTATACCGATTTCACCGTGGCGGAACCCGATCTCGCTTTGGTTCGAAAATATCTCGGCGGTCCCAACGTCAAGGTAATGACCGATGCGGAGGGCGATCAGCTCCAGCCTCGGGAAGGAACGCTTTCCTTTATCGACAATGCACTTCAGCCGGGCTCAGGCACGGTCAAGGTGCGTGGCGTGACACCCAATCCGGATCGAGCGCTGTGGCCGTCGCAGTTCGTGCACGTTCGTTTGATTCTCGACATCCTGAAAAATTCCAAGCTCGTTCCCAGTGGCGCAGTTCAGATCGGCCAAAACGGGCCCTACATCTTCGTGGTGAAATCGGATTCGACCCTCGAGCTTCGCCAAGTGAAACCGGGCCAGCGGCAAGGTGACCTCACCGTAATTATGGAAGGCGTGAACGTCGACGAAACCGTGGTTGTTTCCGGCCAACTCCAACTTGCGCCCGGCACCAAGGTAGTGGCCAAGGAATCTGAGCAGGGAGCGAGTGCGACGAAGGTCAAGACGCTAAATTGATGCTGCGATGAGCGATTCACCGCACAACAGCGATGCGCCAGATCCCCCGGATGGCGCGAGCGAACAGGGCGCCATGATAAAAAATCGGGCCGGCGGCACCGCCGAGCCGCGCCGGACAACCGGGGGTGAAAAAACTCTCGCGGGCAAGTTGATACAGTTTTCTTCCGGTCTCTCCTTGCCGTTTATTCAGCGGCCCGTCATGACGACGCTGTTAACGGTGTCGATCGTAGTCTTCGGCATTCTTACCTACAAGCAGCTGGCGGTGAACGATCTCCCGGCAGTCGATTACCCCGTCATTTCCGTCTCGGTTTCCTACCCGGGCGCCAATCCGGAAACGATGGCGAATACCATCGCCACGCCGCTGGAGAAGCAATTCACCCAGATCCCCGGCCTCACTCTTTCGACCAGTTCCAGCACGCAAGGGAATACTTCCATTACCCTGCAATTCGAGCTCTCGAAGGGTATCGATGCCGCGGCCACCGACGTGCAATCCGCCATCCAACGCGCCTCCGGCCAACTCCCGAATGATTTGCCCAGCCCGCCTACGTTTCTCAAAACCAATCCGAACGACCAGGCGGTCACTTATATTGCGCTCACGAGTGACACGCTGACCGACGGTGACCTTTACAAATACGCCACCACTCAAGTCCAACAGCGCATCAACATTCTGCCGGGCGTCTCCCAAGTGAACGTCTACGGCGTCAAAGGCGCGATTCGGATCAAAGCAAATCCGGGAGCGCTGGCTTCCCGGAATTTGACGCTGGACGATCTCTCTACCGCGATCAAGGCCAGCACCTCGTATTCAGGGGCCGGGCAGCTGGACGGAAAGACGCGGTCGTTCGTTCTGCGGCCGAACGGGCAGATCGCCGACTCCGAAGGCTACCGAAATATCATCATAGCTCGGGCCAAGGACAATTCGCCCGTTTATCTCCGCGATGTCGCGGACGTGATCGATGGGGTGCAGGATGAGCGGCTCTCGCGCCACTTCTTTGCGCGCGGATTTAGTCCGCCTGCTTCCACGATCGTGCTGGCGGTTTCACGTCAGGCCGGAGCCAATGCTGTCGCCGTCGCGAAATCGGTCAACGATCTGCTGCCGCAGTTGCGGCTGGAACTTCCCGGCTCCATCCAGTTAATCCCGACCTTCGACCGGTCGCAGACCATCGTGCGTTCGGTCTCAGACGTGCAGACGACTCTGTTCATCGCCTTCGTGCTTGTGATCATGGTTATCTTCATGTTCCTGGGTCGCGCGGCTGACACCTTGATACCTGTTGTCGCGTTGCCCCTCTCGCTCTTGATCACGTTCCTGGCGATGTGGGCGCTGAACTTCTCGATCAACAATCTTACCTTGATGGCCATGACTCTCGCCATCGGCTTCCTCGTCGATGACGCGATCGTTTTCCTGGAGAACGTCGTGCGCCGTGCGGAGCATGGGGAGTCGATCTACAAGGCTACGCTGAACAGCGCGGGTGAAATCTCCTTCACGATTCTTTCGATGACGCTGTCGCTCGCGTCGGTCTTCATTCCTCTGGCTTTCATGCCTGGACTCTTGGGCCGAATCTTCCGGGAGTTTTCCGTGACGATCATCGTGGCCATTTTCGCGTCTGGTCTCGTCTCGCTCACCCTAACGCCTTTGATGTGTGCGCGTTTGCTCGCCGAGCGCGGGCCGGGCCATGCCAAGACCTGGACGGAACGTTTTGTCGGACGCTTTTTCGAAAAGGTGATCCGTTCCTACGGACGCTCGCTTGATTGGTTTCTCGATCGCGGCTGGCTTGCCGCGCCCATCGTGATCGCTTGCGTTCTCGGCGTCTGGTATTTTTTCAGCGCCTTGCCCTTCACGCTCCTCCCCACGGGGGATAGTGGCGTTATTCGCGGCCTTTTCATCGTCCAGGAAGGCGCCTCGCCGCTGCAACAGCACCAGCTCCAGGACAAGCTTGACCCCGTGTTGCAGGCGAACAAAGCCATCGATAAATATTTTACCATTGCAGGCCGCGGTGGATCGACCGCTGGTGTTTTCACCGTTCTGTTTTTGAAGGACGCCAAGGATCGGGTGGGGATCGAGGAAGTGGCGGCCGACGTTCGCAAAGCGGTAAGCGAGATCCCCGGAGTTTTTCCGACCTTGAATCCGCAGCCCGTCCTCCAGATTAACATTGGTGCGGCTGGCAGCTCCTTTGGCAGATACTCCTATGTCTTGAGTGGTATCAACCCGAGTGAGGTCTACGCTGCGGCCGACGCGTTCGGCGCCAAGCTTCGCGACTACGATGGCTTCGTCGCTCCTCCGCGCTCCGATCTTTTCCGCAACACTCCCAATGTCGACATCAATATTGATCGCGACCGCGCCAGTCTTTTCGGAGTTTCGACGACGAAACTGCAAACCCTTCTTCGCTCGGCTTACTCCCAGAACTATGTTTACTTGATCAAGCAGGCGGACGACCAGTATCAGGTCATCCTGGAAGTAGACGACCGCGAACGAGCTACTCCAGAGGACTTGTCACGCATCTACGTTAAGCCCGATACCGGCACAACTCTTATTCCGGTTCGCGCGGTGACGAAATCGGAAACGACGCTAGGTTTCCAATCCGTTAACCACTTGAATCAGTTTACCAGCGTAACCTTCGGCTTCGATACGAAACCAGGGGTAGCTCTCGGGGACGTAACCGCGTTTATTCAGAAGGCGGCCGCGGAAACTCTTCCGCCTACGGTGAAAGGAGAGCTGCAAGGGGAAGGCCTCGTCCTTCAAGAACTCTTCCAGGCGCTTCCTTTTCTCGTTCTGGCCGCACTCTTTGTCATGTACGTCATCCTCGGCATCCTTTACGAGAGCTACGTTCATCCTATCACCGTGCTTTCCGCGCTCTTCCCCGCGGTCGTGGGCGGGTTGCTGACTCTGTGGCTCTTCCGTTCCACGCTTTCGCTTTACTCGGTGATCGGACTGTTCCTGCTCATGGGAATTGTGAAAAAGAACGGCATCATGATCGTGGACTTCGCGTTGCACCGATTGGATGAGGGTTATAACCGGCGCGCCGCGATTCACGAGGCTAGCATCGAGCGTTTCCGGCCCATCATCATGACTACGCTAGCCGCGTTGATGGGCGCGGTGCCCCTCGCGCTAGGTTATGGCGCGGATGGCTCTTCCCGCCGGCCACTTGGGTTGGTAATTGTAGGTGGGCTCATCATCTCTCAGCTCATCACTCTCTATATCACGCCAGTGATTTACCTTGCCCTGGAGTCCTTTCAGGAGCGTGTCCTCGATCGAGTGCCCTTCCTGCGGAGCGGCCACATGCACCACGAAGCTGATGCGACAAAGCCCGGGTTGGGTGGAGACGAGCCGGTGCCAGCCGCCGCGCAATAGATTCTCCAAGGGTAATAGTCGCGAAAGTAATTTACACGCTGCCCTTTTCTTGAAACAATCGCGGACGCGTCAAGTCCGCGAGGCGTCTTTCATCGAGCGCCTGGCTCTCTTCCCGTCCGCGGGTTTAGGATGAGAATGTTACGGCACAGCTTGGTTTGTGCATTGCGTGTCCTTGGAGCTGCAATGGGAGCCGCTCTGTTTGCCACGACGGCGGACGCGGTGACGTCGATCTACACGATTACTTCGGCGGCGGATGATGGGAGCGTCGGCACGCTCCGGAACGCGATCAATACTTTCAACCTGAACGCTTAGTTCTCGGACGTAAATCGATTTGGGCCTCTCGCAGAGCGCCGAGACCGCCGCTGCAGCTGCGACAAGTTCCAAACCGCCGGGGCGATGTGGAAATCGCGTGGCAAATACTTCCGCCGTCGGTACAGACGGTGCTATTTCTGGGATAGGCTATGGATGCACCTCTGAGAATTCTGGCGGTCGACAACGAACCATCGGTCACCCTTTCCCTGCGGTTTGTCTTTGCCGGGCCGCGCTACGAAGTGACCTGCGTGGAGAGTGGCGTCGCGGCGCTGGCCAAGCTCGATGCCAATTCCGATCCGTTCGATGTCATGATTGTCGACCAAAAAATGCCCCACCTGACTGGTGCGGAATTAGTGAGTGCGATAAGGGAACGCGGCAGCAGCGGCAAAATCATTGTCGTCTCGGCGCACTTGTCATCGGAAATTCGCGAAGCCTACGAACGGCTGGACGTGCACGAGATCTTTTCGAAGCCTTTTGACATCGCGGAACTACGTTCCGCTGTCGATCGTCTCGCCGCCTGATTACCGATCAATTACGGGCCTCGCCCCGCAGCCATGAATGGCGTCGAGCTCCTGCTGCCTTGATCAGCCGCAGGCAGGCGAACGGCTCGTGGTTTTCCGATCCCTATCCAGGCGCGTCACTGGCGAACAATCCGACCGCTAGTTCGCTGCTAGTCTGAGTCCGCTGGCGTGCGACTCCAAGGTCGCTTGCGCGATTGCGCGACTGAGGTGCGCATTCATGACGGCGACCTTTGTGCGGACATTGACCGCGCCAAATAGAAGCGCCACGTCGCGCGAACGCATCCGGATGCAACCGTAGCTGACCGGGCGCCCGAGGAGCTGTTCCACCGGCGTGCCATGGATGTAGATGTCGCGCCCGAAAGCCCGGGCATTGCCCTTTTCGAGACCACGGAGCCACAGAATGCGGGTCACGATCGGATCGCGCCCGCGTGCATTCGGCGGCAGGATTTCGCCGGTCCTGACCCGGGACTTGAAGACAGTGCCCAAGGGCGCGTTGGCGCCAATCTTGCAAGCGATTTCCATCGAACCGAGTGGAGTAGCGTAGCTGCCCGGATTATCGCCCAGCCCGAACCTTGACGTGGACACGGGGAATCGCGCGATGACAGCGCCATTGTCGATCAAAGCGAGCGTTTGATCGGGGACGCTCACTACGATGGACGGCGTTGCCGTTGCGCGCGCGGGGTTGAGCAGGGCCGCGGTTAAGAAAAGAATGGGGACGCTGAAATGGAGAAGCCTCATAACGCCAGATAGCACTAGCGCGGCCCATGCCAGCGACCGGCCAGGAAGCCACTTATTTGCGCGAAAAACTACTGAGGCCCCGTTGATCGGATCTTGAATCCAATCCACCCTTTCCCGCATCCTAACATAAAGGATGAATGATTCGCTCTCTCCGCACGATTCCGGTCGAGCCCAGCCAAAGGTACCGGCCGCGACCTGGGCTGGCCTGTTTATCGCGCTCTTTGGAATATTGATCGTCCGCTGGGCCGTCTCTCATTTCTATCCCACGCTGAGCTTTACGGCCACGCTCTGGAAAGAATCGCTCATCTGGCTCTGCGTCATCGCGCTCTTGTTCGTTATCCGGCGCGGCGAAGGTTTGCCGCTGCGCTCCATCAGCCCTGGCACCGCGCGGGTGAGAAGCTCGATCCTGTGGGGAGGAATTCTCCTCGTGCTCTGCGGCGTGATCGGCAGCGTGGTTGCCGGCCTCACCCATTTCAAAGGCGGTGAGACGGGAGAAGCGTTGGCGAAATTCCCGCTCTGGCTGAGCGTTCTCATTGTCCTGCGCGCCGGTGTGGTCGAGGAACTTTTCTATCGCGGATATGCGATCGAACGACTTCAGCTGCTCGGGCTGAACCGTTATTGGGCGGGCCTCATCCCGCTCTTGATTTTCGGCTTCGGGCACATGACCAACGGCTGGGCCAACGTCGTTCTCGCTCTGGCCCTCGGCGCAGTCTTAACCGCGGTCTATCTCTGGCGGCGCGACTTGGTCGCAAACATGATCGGTCATTTCATGATCGACTTAATCTCGGTGCTGCTACCGCGATTTCTTTCGCATACCTAGAGGCAAGGCACAGGTGGCGGGGCGATTGTCTCTTTGATGACGAAAGTTTCTTGTCGACGCCTGGTGGGCCGGTAACAATCGCTGAGTCCGGTGTTCTAGGCGCGAGAGGCTCGCCCGCGCTTCGTCCGGCCCCGCACCACCATCGCCAGAAAATAGAACGCGATCACGGCGACGAGCAGCATGTGATAGCCCACAAGCATGCTGAAGTATTCCAGCATCCCGCCGACCATGATACCCAGTAGATTCGAGGCGAACGCGACATCCGCGAGCTCAGTCTCACGAAACGAATTCGAGAAGATAACGTTCGCCAGAAAGACAGGCGCGAAGATGAGGCAACTTGCGATCACGTAGCGCGCGATCGCGTTTTGAAAGAGCAACGTTTCCGGTCGAACCACGAGGTTGAGCACCAGCATGCCGAAGAGCAGCAGGTAGAAAATCCAAATCCGGCGAAACGTTATCCGCGCGTTGACCAGGACTGCGATCAAGACACTCGTGAGGATCGCGAAGAAGACGAGCGAGTTGACGTTCCAGGTGCTGCCGAAGAGGAGCGCGAAAGTGATAAGCGCCTTCACTTCGAGAAGGGCGAAGGCCACTCCGAGGAAAAACATGTGCCAATCAAACCGCTGGAGCGTGCTGCGCGGCGCCACCCAAAAAATCCCGGCCAGCGAAATCGCCAGGATCACGGCAAGACCGCGGAGGTAGAGCGCCGGGAATGATTTCTTCGGGAGATAGATGAATGGCCAATCGTCCGTCGCCGGCGGTTTGTCGGTCGGCGTAAAGAATCCTTCGCCCGTCACGCGCAGCCTTGTTTCGGCTGGGGAGAAAGTCTCTTCGCGGTAAGGGCCGAATGCGTCCGCCGGAATCGCACTCAATCTTGGTCCATTGATGATCACCGCGCCGCGGCCCTGGCCGCCGTAAGTGGAGACAAACGAGTCACGGCCGAAGGTGCGCCCGACCATGCTGGCCAGCTTCTCGATCAACCACGGCTCACGGTAATAATTGTAGAGCACGAGGACGCCGTTGGGAGCGAGGGCGTCGCGCGCGGCGGCGAGCGAGTCTTGCGTGAAAAGAAAACTCTCGAGCCGCAGATTGGCGATGCTCGAAGTCAGCGTGAGTGAGTCCGGCAGCGCGAAGATGATGAGATCGAACTTCTCGTTCGTATTGCGCAGGAAGACGCGGCCGTCCGCATTCACCAGACGAACGCGCGGATCGGAATAGGGCCGGTCCGGATGGAACTGGGCGCCGAGTTTCATGATGACCGGATCGATCTCGACCGCCGTGATCGACTTCACGCCGTTTGCCAGAGCCGTCGCCGCATCGGAGCCGCTCCCCGCGCCGAGAATGAGCGCCCGCTCGAACGAAGCACCGGGAAAGAGTTCATAGACGCGGCGGTAGAACGGCTCCTTGTTCCGCCACGGGATCATGCTCTGGTGGCCGATGCTGTTGACGTCGAGGTTATAGCCGGCCGGCGTCGCGGGCGTGAGCGTGATTTTGTAGTAAGGGGACCAGTAGGCGCCGCGTTGCAGAAACAAGGCAATCCCGGCGGCCGCGCTCACCAGCAGAACAGAGCGGATAAGTTCCGCCTTTGCGCTTAAGAGCAGGACCAGCAAGCCGAGAATTGCAAACCAGTAGATCGGCGGAAGCGCGAAATAGCCGATAACGAAAAATGCCGCCGTGCCCGCGAGGCTGCCCAGGATGTCAAAGGTGTAGGCGGTAAGGGGAGCCGTTTGGGTGAAGAGCGAACCGAGCGTGCGGGCGAGTGGAATAAAGGCCGCTGCCACGAACGTGAAAATCAGCGGCAGGAGGATAAAACTCTCCGCCGGCGCGAAGCCGTGCGTCCCGGACCCGAAGTAGAGAACATCGGTCGAGGAGATATTGAGCTCGAAACGATTGACCGCGACGACCGCGGTGAGCAGCAACACCATGAGAGGGAATGGAGGAAACCGGAAAGTCGCGCGCCGCGCGGCCAGAATACCGAGCCCCATGCCGAGGAACGAAGCGAGCAAGATGAAATTGGTGAAGTAGCTGAGATACCGGACGTAAGCCGGAATCCATCGGATGCAGAGCAACTCGAAGAAGAGCAGCGTGAATGAAATCAGGAAGATCCGCAACCGGACGCCGTTGATTAGCGAGAGGTCTGCATTGCTCGCCGCCGCGTTCGACGCAAAGGCCGTTTGTTCCGTAGAGATGCTCAAGCAGTTCCGTTGAATGTTTTCGGCGGACAATATATTCCCGACGAATTAGAACTCCGTCGCGGCTGAACTGATACCCGAAATTTGGAATCAGGCAAAAAAATGAGGACTGACCTCTATCTGCGCCCCCTGATTAGAGCACCGAAGGTGCGACGTAATTAAAGCCCGGAGTGTAGCGCCGGCGGAACTCCGGGTTAGTTACCCGAAACAACGAAAGCCCTGAAAGGGCGACGGAACGCGGTTTTTTTCCGACCACGCACGATTCAATCGTCGACAGCCTCCGACACCCCTATCGGGGTTTTGATTCTTTTGCTGGCCTCAGTACCCCGGAGCTTGCTTCGCGGCGCTCCGGGCTTTATTCCGTCGTGCCTTTGGCACTTTGGTCACTGCAGTTCGGTTGCCGCGGCGACCGACCCGATACCGCTTTCCTCTTTTTCTACTTTCTAATTTCCACTTTCTCCTTTGTAATGCTTCCAATCTTGTGACGACTTCAAATTCCATCCTTCGTGAACGCACGCGCCGCAACTTTCTTTCCCTCGCCGGCAAAGGCCTCGGTCTGGCCGCGCTTTCTTCCGCAACGGTCGCGTCGTTGCTGAAAAACGTCGCAGCAGCGACGCAGAGCGTGGCGCATTTGACGCCGGAGCAGGCGGCCATGGATGAAGACTACTGGGCCGTCATTCAAAACTCTTTCTCCGTCACGCGTGGCATCATCAATTTGAACAATGGCGGCGTTTCGCCCAGCCCGCGGATCGTGACCGAGGCGCTGGTGCGTTACACCTGGCAACAGGAAGACGCCACCGCCTACACCATGTGGCAGATTCTCGAGCCACAATCGGAAACGATTCGCACCGGCCTGGCGGAATTGTTCGGCTGCGATCGCGAAGAGATCGCGATCACGCGCAATGCTTCCGAGTCACTCGAGATTCTTTTGATGGGCATGGACTTCAAGCCCGGTGATGAAATTCTCACCACCACCCAGGATTATCCGCGCATGCTTACCACGCTCCGTCAGCGTGAGAAGCGAGAAGGCCTGAAGCTTAAGCTGATTCAGATTCCCATTCCGCCCAAGAACCTCGACGAGATCACCGCGGCCTTTGCCAAAGGAATTTCCGATCGCACGCGCCTCATTCTAATGGCGCATCAGGTCAACATCACGGGACAGATCACTCCCGTGAAGGCCGTCTGCGACCTGGCGCGCGCCAAAGGCATCGAGACGATCGTGGACGGTGCGCATTCCTTCGCGCAGTTCGATTTCAAACAGAAGGACCTGGGTTGCGATTACTTCGGCACCAGCCTGCATAAGTGGCTCTACGCGCCCAAAGGCACGGGCCTGCTTTACGTGAAGCGCGATAAGATCGAAAAGATCTGGCCGTTGATGGCCGCGGAATCCAAGCAAGCCTCGGACATCCGCAAGTTCGAGGAGATCGGCACCCACTCGGCGGCGATAAAGCTGGCCATAGGTGAGGCGCTCGTTTTTCACAACGGGATCGGCGGTAAACGCAAGGAAGCGCGGTTGCGTTACCTGTCACGTTACTGGATGAACCGGCTCAAAGATGTGCCCAAGGTTCGCTTCAACACATCGTTCGATCCGAATCAATCGTGCGCCATCGCGAACGTTCATATCGAAGGGACAACCCCCGACGCCGTTGTTAAGTATCTGTTCGACAAACATCACATCTTCACAACGCCCATCGTCCACGAAGAGTTTCAGGGCATTCGGATCACGCCCAACGTCTACACCACGCTCAGCGAGCTGGATCGTTTTTGCGAACAGATGGAGCTGATCGCGCGCAAGGGAGTGCCCTCTTAGCGGCGTTCTTCTGTAGCGGCAGGCGTGTCGGCTGCAAATGAACGCCAAGACAACCGCAGCCGGGACGGCTACCTCTACAGGAAAATCAACTCCATCGCGCCGTTGTTTTCTTTGCTGCGCGCAGGAAAACAATGCGTTACAAATCGGCCGCTCCCTGATAATTGGGCGATGTAACAGGAAGCAGCCTATGAATTACCTCTTGCTCGGCGTGCTCATGATTGGCGGTCCGGCGGTCTACGCGCTGCTCGGCGTTTTTGTTAGCCGCAAGCTCCTGCACGGCCGGGTCCAGGAAGGACACAATGATGTCTGCGTACCCGTATTCCTGAACGCGGGCGTGCTCTTCGCCGTGCTCATGGGCTTCATGGTCATAGCGGTTTGGGAGTCGTACGATGCCGCCAAAGTCAATGTGGCGACGGAGGCCATCTCCCTTGTGCCGCTCTACCGCTCCTCGGGCAATTTGCCGCCGGAAGCTGGCGAGAAGATTCGCGAATTGATCCGCGAGTATATTCACCGGGTGATTGAAGATGAGTGGCCCACGCAGGCCAGCACCGGCCAGGCCAGTTCGAAGGCTCGCAAGCAAACCGGGGATATATTTCGCTCCTTTGGCACCAACGGCCCGATCACCACCCAGATGAAGAAGGATTATCCTCTGAGCTGCAACGTGCTGATGCAGGCCCTGACCGAGGTCACGAACGACCGCAACAAGCGCAACATTCAGGCGAATGAAGACATCTCCACGGTGATGTGGATTGTCATTCTCAGCGGGGCCTTCGTCGTCATCACCATGAGCTTCATCATCTACATGGAACGCCCGTTGCCGCACATGATCATATCCGCGATGATGGCGGCGCTGATCGGCCTGCTCCTGTTCAGTTGCCTGATCTTGAGCCATCCCTTTCGCGGCCCCATTGCCATCAACTCCGAAGCGTTCGAAAAGACGCTGATAATCCTGGACGACGTGGACCGCGGAAACTGAGCGATGTCCGACACCAACCCGAGATCGAAGAACTCATGAGCCACGAAAAACCGACAGCGCAAACGCCCATCCGAATGAACGTGAGCACGCTTCCCGGCCTGCCGGCCGGGGCGCGCGAGCTTGGAGTTGTGTATGCCAGTGTGGAAGGCGTCAACGACCATTCGTTTGACGCCTGTTTGGTCGAACTCACGCGCAAGGCCCAGGCGCTGGATGCGACGGGATTGATCGGGATGCAGCTCGTGCAGAGCCAATTTCAATGGAACCAACGCACGAGTCTGCTCGCGACTGCCATTCAAACTTGATGGCTTGCTGTAGATGGCACCGCCCGAGGAAAGTGGGTGGATCGTGCGCTCCGCGCGCGATGTCATTTTTGCGCGCCCTGAGGCGCGGACTTCTTTTGGCATCGAGCGCGGAGCGCTCGATCCACCTCCCTCTCTCAAGAGATCGGCCAGAATCAAGCATGTGAGATCGACCTTGCAGAACGCAGCCAATCTCTGATTGAATCACGTTGTGAGCGATCAGATGTACGGCGGACGAATAACCAGCGAAGAAAAGTCCACGCTCAGCACGTACATCGGTCTCATCGTGGTGACCGGGCTCGCTGCCGGGGGGATTTACTTCTTCGTTCTCGCCCAGAAAGAGACAAAGGAGGTCATTGGTTTCGATCCGAACCGGCCGATCCCGAGCGACGCCAGTTTGAAACGCCGATTAAAGCCGGAGCAGTACAATGTCGTGCGCGAAGGCGGCACCCAAATGCCTTTCCAAAACGAATTCTGGAACAACGACCGTCCCGGCATCTACGTCGATGTTATTACCGGCGAACCACTCTTCACTTCGGTCGACAAATACGATGCCGGCCTCGGCATGCCGACGTTCAGCAAACCAATCTCGAAAGATCTCCTCGTCGCGAGCCTGGACACTTCGCACGAGATGCAGCGCACCGAGGTGCGCGCCAAACGAAGCAACGCCCACCTTGGCCACGTCTTTCTCGACCCGCAGTCGCCGAGCGGAGAACGCTACACCCTCAATTCGGCCGCCTTCCATTTCATTCCGATCGAACGAATGAAACAGGAACAATACGAAGCGTACCTGCCGCTCTTGGAGAAGAAGTAGCGCTCGAACTGCGGTGAGGAGCGCACCCGGCGCGCGTGAGCTTGGGGTTGTGTATGCCAGTGGGGAAGGCGTGAACGACCATTCGTTTGACGCCTGCATGGCCGAACTCACGCGCAAAGCCCAGGCGCTGGGTGCGACGGCCTTGATCGGGATGAGCACTGATCCCAGCGCCGCCGCAACCGCCCTGCCTCCCGAACCTGGTTCGCCTGGTGGTTACAACATACCGCCACGCGGCAGAGCGGCTTTCTCAGGCTCTAGCTCTTGCCAGAGTTTTTCATATCTTTTGGTTTCCGGATTATCTGAGCCCAGGACTTTGCGCGCGCCTTCGGCCGCCCGCTGCGCAAGATCCTTGGCTTCCTGCAACTTGCCCTGGCGCTGTAATCCGGAGGCGAAATCGTAGCACGCGTCCAGGGTGTAGGGATGCTCGGGCCCCAACGCTTTTTCTTCCAGCCTGATTATGTCACGAAATTGCGCTTCCGCCTCTGCGTTCTTACCCTGACCATACAAGGCATTGGCGAGGAACTGACGGCTCGTGAGCGTATCGACCGTTTCTGGTCCCAGCACTTTTTCTTCGAGCTTGATTACCTCCCGGCATTCCGCTTCTGACTCTGCATACTTCCGTTGCTTATTGAGGGCCAGGACGAGCTCGGCGCGTGTCCTGAGCGTCTCGGGGTGCTCATGTCCCAACACTTTTTCTTCGAGCCTGATGACGTCGCGGCATTGTGCTTCAACCTCCGCAAACTTGTTTTGGTTGATCAGGGCGTCGGCCAGCAAGGTGCGGTAAGAGAGGGTGTCGGGATGCTCCGGCCCCAGCACCTTCTCGTAGAGCTTGATCATTTTGCGATATTGCGTTTCGGACCCCGCGTAATTCCCTTCTCCATTAAGGACACTGGCCAGGCCGATGCCGCCCATCAGCGTGTTGGGATCCTCCGGTCCCAGGACCTTTTCAAACAACTTGATTGTCTCGCGAAACAGCGCTTCCGCCTCGGCGTACTTGCCTTGATTAGCCAATGCGATCGCTACGTTGAAGCGGCTCTTCAGTGTCTCACGATCCTCAGGCCCCAACGCTTTCTCTCTTAACTTAAGAATCAAACGAAACTCAGTTTCAGCCTCAGGATACCTGCCTTGCTCATTAAAGATTCCCGCCAGTCCGTTGCGGCTCACGAGCGTGTCGGGGTGCTCGCGCCCCAGCACCTTCTCTTCCACCTTGAGTAGCTCACGGAATTCTGCTTCCGCCTCCACGAGCTTCCCTTGTTTCCACCGCGCATAGGTCAGGCGATTACGACTCTTGAGAGCAGCCGGATCTTCAGGGCCTGAGAGCTGGGTGCGAGTCTGCACGACCGGCCCCAGGGTATCCTCCGCCTCTTTGTAATGCCCTTGATCATATAATAAATCAGCGATGGCCTCCTGCACTTCCACCCAGAGCTTCGGATCGCCCGCGCGATCGGTCAGCTTCTCCGCCTCGCGGAAATGTAACATCGCCTCATTGTATTGGATGAGCTTCTGCGCCGATTGTCCGGCAAGTTTGTATCCTTCGATCGCGCTCTTGCGGCGATCTTGCTGCACCCGCTGCGCCGTTTCGTAGGCTTTTACGTCCTCCGCCGCAGCTGCGAGACTGAGCTTCTGCGCTTCGTCGAACTTGCCAAGCGCATAGGCCGCGCGCGCGCGCAAAAGCGAGCTCGTGTCCGCCCGGCTGTAAAGTTCCAGGGCAAGACCGGGAAGGTCCTTTACCAGCGAGCCCGCGGGAAGGCCAAGTTCCTTCTCCAGGATGGCGTAAGCATTGGCTCGCTGTTCCTCCGGAGTTAATTTGGCCCCCGGCTGCTTCGACTGCGCTTCCACGTCCGCCAGGCGCACCAGCGCTTGCTGCATTTTCTGATAACGATCGACCAGAACCGTCACTTCCTCTCCCTGCTTTTGAATCAGGCCGGTTTGATTGCGCTGGCCATGCACGATCCAGAGGACCAAGCCCGTGATAACAACAAGGAGCGCGACCACTCCAACCGCCCATTGTTTCACCCCCCGGCGCAAGCGGGAAAGATCGTCCCGAAGCTTAAGAACGCCTGCCTCCAGGCCTTCGCTGCTCGTTAACGGATGATACAGGTGCGAATCAGCCTGCAAACGGCGGCGATACGCATCCTGTAATTCGCGCACCTCCCCGGGCTCCGCTTCGTGCGCATCGATCGGAAAGGTTTCGTCGATAAAAAGGTACCAAACTTTTTTCCCACGCTTTCGGCCGTAGAGCGCTTCGTACTGCGTGTAACTTACGCGGCCGAATTCTTCATCCGGAGTGGGAGGCTCGGCTCCGTAAGATTGGCCGACGAGTTGGACCACGCCCTGGCATTGATCCACCTGCAAGCGCAACATCGCGCGCAAATCACCTTGCTCCATGCCGAAGATGTCCTGCCAGAGCGGCTGATAGCCTAGGAATTGCAGCGTATTAGCCACCAGTTGGCGCGCGCTCCTCAGCTCTTTGCTCACGGCGGAAATAAAAATCGGCGGGCGCGGCGTCATGCTAAAGAAGGGAAACTGGCGTTAAGGTTCTGGAGCGGAACCCGGATGGGCCACCTGGCTGCTTGAGGTTTGCACTAGTTAATCACTATCGCTGGCTGCCTGGCTCCAGCTGGGATCTGGAAATCGCGTAAAGCGGTGTCCCAGCGAAGGTCCAGCCTCTGCGGCTATCTCAGCCGCGCCGGAGATGCGTTGAAACGTCGAATGACGTAACTGACGGTTTTCTTACGGCCCTCACGTCTCCGCGTCCAGCTTTATTTCGACCTCTACGCGACCGCGTTGTTTTTTCGTCTCGTTCGCCACGGTCAGGAAAGTATTGCCTTCTCAAAGGCAAAGGGAATATCCTGCCTCAACAGTCACAGAGAGGATCGCTCCCATGCAAACACTTACTTCGAAACACCATGAATTTGGGACCAATCGAACGACAATGCGGCATCTCTCGCGAGGAGCGGGCAGCGTTATTGGACTGCTCGTCCTGCTGTGGTCCCAAACCGCGCCTGCCGCTACCATCACCGTGACCTCCATCAGCGACGGCGAGAGGCCGACGCTACAGAAGAAAGAGCGAACGCGACCTTAGTCGGGGCTTCCTAATAAAGTCTTGTCACCAGTCCTAATGAGCTGGTAACTATCAATCATGGAGCGCCGTTCCGTTCACGATACGCAACGATATCCGTGGCGCCTTTTTTTCGCTCTCCTCGCCGGCTCCGTTCTCAGTACGCTGGCTTTGCTGCCGTATATCTCAGAGGTCATCCGTCCAATGCTTGCCGCGCATCCGCTGCGATTGCCATTGCCCCTGATCCTTCTGATCCAGGGGACTACGTACTTTGGAGGCGCGATTAGTTTGGGCCTCCTCCTGAGTCGCAAAGTTGGTTTGGGAGCTCCGTTTCTCGAGGCCTGGCTTTACGGCCAACGGCGACCGGCGAGCCGCGGCTGGGTCTGGGTATCTTGTTTTACTGGGCTGGGCCTGGGCGTCGTCGCAGTCGCTCTTCTGCGTAGTCCGCTGGGCGCCGCCCTCGCTGCTTTGCCCGTGGCTACCGAGGGAGCAATGCCGATCTGGAAAAGGTTCCTGGCCTGCTTCTACGGCGGCCTGGGCGAGGAAATCCTGATGCGTTTGTTTCTCATGTCGCTTGTCGCATGGCTTGTAGGCAAAGTTTGGAAAACGGCGTCTGGTCTGCCTTCGTCGGGAGCATTCTGGCTTGCTAACATCCTGGTAGCGGTTGCGTTTGGGGCTGGTCACCTTCCTTTGGCAGCGCACCTGACCCCGCTTACCCCATTGCTTGTGACTACCGTCGTTTCCCTGAACGCTCTGCTCGCGCTCGGCTTCGGACAGCTTTATTGGAAGCGAGGCCTGGAATCCGCCATGCTCGCTCACTTCTCGACCGACATCGTCCTGCACGTGCTTGGTCCGATGTTCTAGAAGCGGTTTCAAAAGTCCTTTTGACCTAATTTGTAGGGCGTCTGTGTCAGACGCCACCCTGAGGCTCGATTGGCGTTTCACAGAAACGCCCTACAAATCGACTTTTGAAACCGCTTCTAGTCTATTTCCTCTCGGGGTGTCCGCGAGCTCCGGCTAGCACGTTTTTTTGAACTTGTTAGGCCAGCGGCCGGTCGATAGCCTGCCCGGATGAATTACTCCAAACTCACTGCGCTGTTATTCGCTCTCGCTTTGCCTGCGGCGGCCCTGGCCCAAAGCAACGACGCGGCGAAACCGAATCCCGACGTCGAGAAAGCGATTATTAAGATCGAGCACGACATGAGCGCTGCCCTGACCAAGCCCGATGCCGACGCTGCCGCCAAGATGCTCGCCGACACCTTTTACGCTGTTAACCCCGACGGCACCACCCAGGGCAAGGCCGAGTTCCTCGCGGACCTGAAGTCAGGCAAGTTAAAGCTCGAATCAAACCAGCTCGACGACATGAAGGTTCACGCCGCCGATGCCGACATGGCGATCGTGACCTATCGCAGTACCGACAAGGGCAGCTACGACGGACATGACCTGAGCGGCCAATACCGCTGGCTCGATGTGTTTGCGAAACGCGGCGGAACCTGGCAATTCATCGTTTCCCAGGGCACAAGACTCGAACCAGCAAAGAAGCCGTAAGATTCCAAACAGACCGGTGCTACTGCCAGGTCTCAAATGTTGTCGCGCACCAGCGGCTACACACCTGCCATGGCCCGAAGGAAAAAGATCAGGACGCCGATGGTGACGAGCGCGAGCGGCGCGCGAGCGAGAAACTTCGTGGTCCCATCGAGACTCTGGCCACGCCGTGATTGCATGAAAGCAATGAGCGCCAGCACGAGCCCTGCCGCGTAACAGATCAGCGTCACGGTGAGAGCCGTTGATGGAGTCCAACCCAACGCCGACCCAGAAGTTTTTCCGCACAAAAGGCCGAGCCCGAGGAAAAGAAACGACGCCAGCCCGAGTTTGCGCAGATGATTCATGTTGCCCCTGCCTAAGCGATGCACCGCTAGATCGCGAGAGGAAATTGCTTCATAGCTGCGAGGAGTCTTTTGGTCCCGATTACTAGCCCGCTTTGGGACCTCCCCTGCTCCGACTGCCGGCCGCTCGCGCCGATGCCAGGAAAGTATTGCCTTCTCAAAGGCAAAGGGAATATCCTGCCTCAACAGTCACAGAGAGGATCGCTCCCATGCAAACACTTAGTTCGAAACACCCTGAATTTGGGACCAACCGAACGGCAATGCGGCATCTCTCGCGAGTCGCGGGCAGCGTTATTGGATTGCTCGGCCTGCTGTGGTCCCAAACCGCGCATGCCGCTACCATCACCGTGACCGGCACGGGCGATACCATCGCCGTGGATGGCGTGGTGACATTGCGCGAAGCGATCACGTCGGCGAATCAACACTCAAACGTCAACGCGGACGTGGTCGCGGTCGGCGCGTACGGAACGAACGACACCATCAACTTCAACATTGCCGGTGCTGGCGTAAAGACGATTAGTCCGACGGCGGCTTTGCCCATTATCATTCGCCCGGTCACGATCAACGGCTACACCCAGGGCGTCGCCTCCGTTAACACCCTGGCCAACGGGGACAATGCGTTGATCCTCATCGAGCTGAATGGAACGAGCGCCGGCAGCGGGAACCATGGTTTAACCCTCGGAGCCGGCAGCGATGGCAGCACCATAAGGGGCTTGGCGATCAATCGCTTCACCGGCAACGGCATCGTGGTTCAGAGTGACGGCAACACTATTTCCGGCAACTTCATCGGCATCAATCCCACTGGCACAACCCGGATGCCTAATGGAACGTTCCCTACTGCCGGCGACGGCATTGCTATCCAGAACGCCTCGAATAACCTCATCGGCACCCCTGCTGCGGCTGACCGGAACGTTGTTTCCGGGAACGCGCTCGATGGGATTCACATCACGGGCACTCTCACCACGCCGGCCAGCGGAAACATAATCCAGGGAAACTTTGTCGGCGTTGCCGCGGATGGCGTCAGCAGTGTGGGCAATCGGACAGAGCCCGCGCCAGCGCCGGGTAGCGCTGAGGGCAACAACCTTTACGGCATCGAGATTTCCGGTGGAGATAATAATACGGTCGGCGGCACCACGGCGGGAGCCCGCAACGTCGTCGGTTTCAACGCTGACGGGATCGAGATCGACAACGGAGCCCAGGCCAACATCATCCACGGGAACTTCGTTGGAGTGGGCGCCGATGGGGTGACCCAGGTGGGAAACCTCCTGCACGGCGTCGCTCTGCGCAGCTCTAACGGCTTCGGACTTCCCCTCGGCCCCCCGCAACCCAATGAGCCGGGTGTTTCCTTCAACCGGATCGGCGGCACCAACGCCGGGGCGGGCAACCTTGTCGAGTTCAATGGCACCGGCGGCATCGCCGTCTTCGGCAACCCGCTATCGGCTTCCGGACAGCCGAATCTCGAGAACCCGATCGAAGGCAACTCCATCTTCGAGAACGGCCGAAGCAACGGCACTCCCACCCAGCTAGGCATCGACCTGAGCAACCAGTTCGTCTTCCCCAAGGATGACGGCGTGACGCCCAACGATTCCAAGGGCCACGGCGCACCCAACGATCCAAACAACTTCCAGAACTTTCCGGTGTTGACGGCCGCGACCTCGAACGGGAGCACGACGAACGTCGCCGGTACGCTCAGCAGCGCCCCAAACTCAACGTTCCGCATCGAATTCTTCGCCAGCAATCCCGATCCGCTCGCTCTCCCCGCAGAGGGACAGCAGTTCCTCGGTTTCGTTAACGCGAACACAGACGCTAGCGGCAACGCCTCGTTCAACACGACTCTGAACGTGCCGGTAGCCAACGGCCGCATCGTGACGGCCACTGCCACCGACGCCGTTGGAAACACCTCGGAGTTCTCCGCCGGCCTTGTGGTGCCGACCCAGGCACCTACGCCCACCCCGACCCCCACACCTACACCTACCCCAACTCCCACTCCCACACCTACTAATGCGCTGAACCTGTCCACGCGCGCGCGGGTCGATACTGGAGACAGCGTGGCGATCGGCGGCTTTATCATCACCGGCAACGCTTCCAAGAAAGTAGTAGTGCGCGGGCTGGGACCGTCGCTCAGCAGGTTCAACCTCAGCGGCCTGTTGCTCGACCCGGTCCTGGAACTGCGCCAGGCGAATGGCGCCTTGATTTTAATGACTGATAACTGGAAGGATAACCAGCGCGCGCAAATTGAAGGTAGCATCTACCAACCTACCGATGACCGCGAGTCGGTGATCGTAGCCACTCTGCAACCGGCAGCTTACACGGCGACCCTAAGCGGGAAGGGCCAGACTGCTGGCATAGGAACGGTCGAGATTTATGATAACGATCAAGAGGCTGACTCACAATTGGCCAACATCAGCACCCGCGGTTTCGTCCAGACCGGCGACAATGTGATGATCGGTGGATTCCAGCTCGGCCTCGGCAGCAACAATGCGCGAGTCGCAGTGCGCGGTCTGGGACCTTCGCTCAGCCAATTTGGATTAAGCACCGTGCTCGCTGATCCTACTCTGGAACTGCACGACTCTAACGGGGCTATCCTCGTTTCGAACGATGACTGGCAAAGCGACGCGGTTTCAGCCGGGCAGTTAACCGCGAATGGCCTTGGGTTGCCGGACCCAAAAGAATCCGGCATTTTCACTTCACTCCCGCCTGGAGCGTTCACCGCGATCCTGGCCGGAAAGAACGGCGGCGTCGGCATAGGTCTGATAGAGATTTATAACTTGCACTAACTTCGGACGTCAGAGGTCAGCGCAAGCTCTGGGTTGTAGGGCAACCGCCCCGGTTGCCAATCCCGGCAGGCGGCGCGCCCGCCCTACAATAATGTCGACGGCCGGAGGCCGACGCTACAGAGAAGAACGCCTCGTTCTTCTCTGGCGATTAATTCATTTAGAAGCTACACAACTATGGCTCTGCGGCTGGCACGACGCGCGGTTTGAGGGCGTCCTGCATAAAGTTGCCAGCGTCAGTGCGGAATTGCAGCAGCGACGGCTTATTGATGTAGATCATGTGGCCAGCTTCGTAGAAGGTCATCCGCAGATTATCGCGAATGGCCGGGTCGAGCTGCATTCCATGCATCACGTTCTGGGCGGCGGAATAAGGTGTGGCCAGGTCGTAGTAGCCGCAGCAGACCCACAGTTTCAAATAGGGATTGCGACTCATCGCCTTGCGCAAGTCTTCGGCGACATCGAGGTACTGGTTCTGCGCGACATTTGCATAGTTCCACGGGCGCACGTCGGCGATCATTTCGTAGGGTAAATCACTCTCGAACTTTAGCTCGCGCCGCAGGTAGTCGTTCATCATTGCGCTGTAGGGACCGAGGACGGCTTCGTAGCTCGGATCGAAATCGTACTCCTCCGTCCCCGGCTCATAGCGAATGCCGGTGAAACGCGCGTCGTAGCGGCCGATGGAACGGTTTTTGTCCTTGAGCAAATCAAAGAAAAAGCGCCGCGCCGGAATGCGGAAATGCGATTGCGCGATCGCGTCTGCCGACAAGCCGGTCAGCCGTGCGAGATTGCCCGCGAGTTCCTTGCGCTGATTTTCGTCGAGCTGATCGCCGCGGTTGAGCGCGAGCAGGTACTGGTTCGACGCAAAATTTTCGCTTTCGCGCAGGACATCGCTCAGCGATTTGCTCTGCATCTCCGGCGGCAGCCTTTTGTGGTACCACGCCGCCGCGGTGTAGCTGGGTAAAAACAGCGGATACGGCCGGTCGTTGCCCGGCCCGAAGCGGATCGACGAAAAATCAAGCACGCTGGAGACCAGGATGATGCCATTGACATAAAACCCGTAGCGCTCCTGCAGATAATCGCTCAAGCCAGCAGCGCGCGTCGTCCCATAGCTCTCGCCGATGATGAACTTGGGCGAGGCCCAGCGCGCGTTGCGCGAGGTGTAAAGCCGGATGAAATCGCCCACGCTGGCGAGGTCTTCCTTGAAGCCGTGAAACTGCTTCGGGTCTTCACCCGCCGCGCTCCGGCTGTAACCGGTGGAAACCGGGTCGATGAAAACCAGATCGGTCGCATCGAGCCACGTCGCTTCGTTATCCACCAGGTGATATGGCGCGAGCGGCGCTTCGCCACGGTCGGTCAATTCCGTGCGCCGCGGACCGAGCGCGCCCAGGTGCAGCCACACGCTGGCGGAACCTGGCCCGCCGTTGAAGGAATACGTGATCGATCGCTTTGCCGGGTCGTTGCCGACATCGGTGCGCGTGTAGGCGACATAGAAAACCTTCGCCTTTTGCTTGGGCTCGTCTTTGTCTTTGCCGTCTTTATCTTTCGACTTGTCAGCTTCCTTCGCTGGTGACGGCGACGGCTCGCGTCGTCTATCGCCCTCGCCATCTTCCTGCTTTTTCTTCTCGTTCCAATCGCGCATCACCATGTAACCCGCCGTCGCGCGGTAATGGATCGTCTTCCCGCCGACCGTGAGCGTGTGCTCCGTAACCTTCGGTGGCGGCTCTTTCTCGTCGTCTTTGCCTTTGTCCTTATCACGATCCTTTGCGTCGCTCTTATCCGGCGTGTCGCCTTCCGCGGGCGATCGCGTCTCCTTGCTGGGTTTCACTTTCAGCTCGCCCGGTACGGGTTTGTCCGTCTGCGCCCGAGCAAACGGCGCGGCGGCATAAGAGAGAATGGCGATAACAGCGGCAGCCACAGTCGAGACACGAAGAGATTTCATCGCCAGTAGCATCCGCCTAAGAATCGAGTGCGCAATTATTTTCACGATCTTCCCGGTTGCCATGTCCCGGCAGGCGACGCGCCTGCCCTACAAAATCAAGGCGACACCCTGCAGCCAACACGGAGGTCGAGTGAAGCGAATCATCCCGTTCATTCTATAGCACGTAGACATCATTTCGGCTCAAACACCGGCGGCTCCCATTTCGGTAACGAAAGCAGAGCCGGAAAATCAGGAAGAATCTGCGCCAGCGTCTCCCTCTCCTGGCCTGGCTTTTCATGCAGCGCGTCGCCATCGATGAAACTCCAATTCTTGCCGGCGTCTTCTGAGACCGCGATGAGAAAACCATTCGAGCGCGCCGTCTTTTTCGCACCCTGCATTCGCACTACCTGGGGCACCACCGCGAACAGCTTATCATTGGCCGTCACGACCCGCTCGGGCTTACTGACTTCTATGCTGAGGATTGCGACGCCACGATCTTTCATGTCTTCGACAATTTGTCGCGTCGTCTCAATCATCTTGTCCCGCCCGCCCATCATCTCAACGACCTTCGGATAGGTAAAATCCGCCACGCGCGCGTAGTTTCCGGAAGTGAGCGCAGCACAGCTCTCCGCAGCGAGGGCGCGGATTCGCGTTGCAAACGCTCGCTTTCGCGCCTCGTCGAGTTGGTCCGGTGACATCTGCTTTTCCAGGACGGCCATGAGTTTCTTGGAGCTTTCCTCTCCTTGCGCGGATGCCAGGAGGAACCATTTGTAGGCCTCCACGACATCCTTCGTCACGCCTCCGGCCCCCATGTAGCAACGGCCGAGATTCATTTGACCGATGGCGTCATTCTGCTCGGCGGCTTTGCGATACCACTTCGCGGCCTCCGCAAGATCCTTCGCCACGCCTTCGCCATCTTCATAACAGTAGCCGAGGCCGATTTGAGCCAGGGTCTCATTCTGCTCGGCGGCCTTGCGAAACCATTTTACCGCCTCCACTGGATCCTTCGCCACGCCACGCCCCCGCGCGTAGCAAACGCCCAAAGCGTATTGCGCCCCGGGGTGATTTTGGTCCGCCGCCTTGCGCCACCATTTTGCCGCCTCCACTGGATCTTTTGGCACGCCATACCCCTCTGTATAGCAAATGGCCAGACTGTTTTGGGCCTTTGGGTGATTTTGGTCCGCCGCCTTGCGATACCATCTTGCCGCCTCGGCCAGATCTTTCGCCACATCCTCTCCGCGGGCGTAGCGACGACCCAGTAGAAATTGCGCTTCCGCGTCACCTGCTTCTGCTTTGGCTTTGAGCGCCTCAATCGGTTTTTGATCGGGCTTAATCTGCTGCGCTGTGAGAGGGCTAGACGCAGGCTCTACGGGCGCTGGCAGTGCGATCTTAATGGACGGATCGGACTCGTATTTTTTGTCCCAGCTTACGTCCACCGTAACCGTTTGATTCCCAAATGGGAACTCGCCCTTGCTCTCGCCCGACTCCTCGAACAGCCGGTTATCTTTGTCGCCAATTCGCAGGCTTTTCGTCGTTACAACCAGCACGCTTGATGTCGAGGTGTAAATCGATACTGGTTCGCCCTCGACGGTTTCATGGCCAGTCAGGCGCACATCATCACGTGGCTTCGGCGCAGACATCCTGGACTCCTCCTGGAGGTCCGTGATTTTCTTGGCTACATCTCGCGTTTCCTCTTTCAGCTCACCTTCCCCTTCGCGCACAAACAATCTCTTCCCGTCAGTAAGCAATTCCCTCTTAACTTTCCCATACATTTCTTCCCTTAGGTGGACCTGATCCGGATTCACCACCTCGATCGTGATTTCTGTCAGGCCTTCTCCCCGCTGGGTCTTTGTTTCTTTGATCCGATACGCGACCAATCCGCGCTCTACCTGAATGGCTTTCTTGATCGCCTCGACGGCCGCATCGTCTGCGCGCGCGCCGGGTGCGAAGATTATCCCAGCCGCGACTACTGGGCCAATGAGGCAAAGACGAAATAACATGGGGCGCTAATACAAAGAAAGCCAGGGTGGCGCAAGCCGAACTACTGCACTCGCCCCCGTCCGCAGGCATCTTTCGTCCCGTATGGGACTCACGGCTGTTTCCAGTGCTAGAGCTTGGAGGGACGTGTCGCCTGCCTCTTCTCCCATTCCTTGCAGCCGGCACCCATTCGCGATCGCTCAGGACAGGCTCTGCCTCTTCAGGGAATCGACGACGTTTCGTCCGATCCGTTAACCTGGCGCATTACCGATTAAGCGGCGGAGGCGGCGGCACACTTGGAGACGCGGGGAGCTGATCATGCCTGCTGTAGAAGTCAGTCAGGCTATCAGCCACATCGGCAAGAATGAATGCGCTCTGTCTTAGCGCCATTCCGATGACAATGCACGCGGCGCCGGATAGTAACCCTCCGATGCCATACCCAAACGCAAGCAGGTAGTGATACGGCCTCGCCGTCATCCCTCCCACGACCAGCCCGCTTATGATCGTCAGGACCCCGAAGACGACGAAAAGCACAGAACCGAACGTTGCCAGGGCGCGAAACGTTCGATAGGCGGATTCGTGGCGAACGCGTTTGATATACTCTTTCTTGATCGGCCCCATCATTGTGTTCCTTTTGTTTTTTTACGGCATACCAAAGCGTCTGCCGTTCTGTCAAGTTTCGTGAGCGAGGTCGACGGTCATCCTCCTTCGTTCGACTACGGCGGAGAGTCCTGCGCCGGCGGGCGCGGGCGGCGCTCGCTTTCGATCCATTGCTCAGCGGATTGCCGCGTCGGGAAAACAGCGATCCGCCGGTTGAGCTGGCGCGACTAGGAGACAAACTCCATTATGCGGGCGAGAGCTTTCGGCGACATGCTCACGACCACCGCCCGCGAGATGTCACCGACAAAAGGCGACGTCTGAATCAAACGCGTGATCGCCTCCTCGCTGACCTGCTCCGAGATCACGGCGCTGAAATCCCACAGCCGATCGAAGCACGGATCAAACGTGGGATCTGCCAGAACCTGCTTCCTGGCTTCCAAGAACTCTTCATCCGTGACCGTCCCGGAGCAGACCGTGATCACGAGCTTTCGTTCCCTATCGATCGTGACATGGGCAGGCATGACTGCCGATACTACGCAGCTTTTTTCGGGCCGCACCCATATTGTCATCCTCCTTCGCTCGACAACGGCGGAGAGCTAGACCGCCGCTACAATATACCGGCGGACCGTTCAGAGTGGTTTCCCTTCCTACGAGACCGCTCGCACGCCCGACACCACGCCGCCGCCCGCGCCGCAAAATCTCGTCGTGCGCCAGGGCGACCTGAGCGGCACGCTGGTCGCGCGCTACCAGCCCGATCGTCAACACAGCATTAACGACGTCCAGATCAACACCGGCGATCCCAACAAGGAGAGCGATTGGAAACCGGCCGGGATGTTCAGCGGCGGCAAAGCCACGCTGGGCGGATTGATTCGGCTGCTCCCGCAACCTAACCCTTCGGGCTAGGTCTATGTCACACCGCTCCCGCGGGCTCCATTCACGCCCGGCACAGTCATCTGGGTGCGGGTGCGCACCGTCGGTCTCAAAGGCGTCATGGGCGCCTGGAGCGACCCGGCGAAACTAATGGTGGTGTAAATCGCGCAGATCCGAGTCGGCTGATTCTTCAGCCTAACGAGCGAAGAGCGGGCGGGAAATTATTCCCGCCCGTTTCTTTTCCGGGAGACATTTATCCACCAACGATTCATATCCATCGCCAAACGATTGGCCATCTGTCATGCTTTCCTGTGGGCATGCGCGTTCTCCTCTTCTTCGTCTCTCTAGCTTTCACAGTTGCCGCCGAGGCGCGTCTCGGCGAAACGCCAGTGCAGTGCGCAAATCGTTACGGACGGCCGAAAGACACCAATCTAACGGCTATTAACGATAAGAATTCTCCGCTTCTCGAAGGCGCGATTCACCACACGTACGAGTATCAAGGGTGGAAGATTCGAGCTGCTTTTCTCCAGGTCGACGGCCCGGCCGTCCGGATGGATTTTCAGAAAACGAGCGCAGCTGTCAGTGGGATCGCAATTCGAGATGACGAGATCCAAGCCATCATGACCGCCAATACTCTGGAGAGAACAAGTTGGAAACAAATCCCTTATCGGAATCCAAATTTGCCAAGCGATGCGTTGAACCGCTTCAGTCAGGCAATAGGAGGAAGCCTGACGGGGGAAAAGATGTGGGAACGGACCGACGGAGCGATCTTGTGGCGGCGCAGCAATTTGATCGTGCGGCTGGAACTTCCGGCGGCTCGTCAACACGAGGAACAGCTCAAGCGCATCAAAGAAGAAAACGCGCGAGCATCAGTGCCAAAGTTTTAGCCTACCGAATCCCTGCGATCTTTCCCTAATGTGGACTCTCGGTATCAAAAGGTTCTTAAAACCTTCTCGGCTAGTTCGGCCGAGCAATTAGGAACTTTATCGCGCAGATTGGCGACTGTGATCTGCGAAAAGGAAGGCTGTACCGCACGAACCTTTCGCACCGCTTCAGGATCCAAAGCAAGCAACGCTTCGACAAGCTGAGCAGCTTCAGAGTATTTTGGATTCGGCTGATCCATCGAAAAGCCAAAATGCTCATTAATGTATCTACGCGCGAAAACAATCGATATACCCTCTTCCAAGTAATTGGCGTGACTTCCACCCGTCGGGGCCAAAAGATGAATGCACTCCTGGGCAAGCTGGTAACACGCTTGAGGTACGTCCGTTAAGGCGGTGCTGTTGAGCCGGATAACTACATTGTGGTCTGCGGGATCCCCAGGATACCAAATATAAGGTCCATTGGCGGTAAATTCGACGCCCAGTGGCGTGTAGCTGACATCGCGGGACCCGAATTCTTGCTGTGCGCGGCGAAGCAAATCACCCATTCGAGAGGTGAGAGTCCAAGACCACATGTTGTTCGGGAGAGGTTGCGAAAGGATCAATGCGTCTGCTACTTCCATTGCGTTGCGCCTTAAGCTTCTTCGAAGTAGTCGCTGTCGATCTTCTTGATCCGATAGGCGTGTTCTTCGCCGACACCGATATTGTGCTCGATCATAAGTTCAGCCAATCGGCGACCGGAAAGATTGGAATTCGGCGCTACTGTTGGCATGCAGTCGATCAAAGGAATGCTACGCTCACACCGCTTCGTCCAATAGCGTCTTGAGCTTTGCTTTCCAACCATCCTCATCCACGACCTCGAACCTCATGGTCTTGCTTTGCATGAATGGGACAAGGTCAGACCATCTCTTCTGCCTGCTCCTCTCTGTACACAACGTGAAGACATCACGTTTGTATCCAGTGTCGGTTAGTCTTCCTTCGGCATCTTTGACGCCCGCCAGGTGTTTTCCTTTGGTTTCGACAACGAAGACGCGATCGATCTGTTTCTCTTCCGCGGCGTCGCGCGCTGTCGTAAAGATAAAATCCGCATAGATGCGATTCGGCTGCCATCCCTGCACGAAGTAGTCGTGGCGAGACCGATTGCGATACCAAAAGAAGAGCGGTTCCTGCGCGTCCAGGAAGGTGGCGACTGCGCGTTCCAGGTCATTGAAGCCGGACGCTGGCATGTCTTCGAACAAACCTAACTGGTATGGCTTACCAATTTCGCTGTTGGCTCGTACTTCGCGCTCCGGCATCGCCAGCACTTGGGGTAGGCGGTTAAAACCAAGATCGTCGGTCACCACCATGAAGCGCATGACTCCTTGCTCCAGCAATTCGAGAAAAAGCTGCCGCGCGAGACGGTCCCGTTCCTGAAGAAGCTGACGATGAATCTCATCAATAACGAACACATAACCATCGAGCACGCGCCGGCGTTCGTAGCGTTTCAGCAGGCTGTCGAAGACCTTGTGCGCTATCTCATTTCCACGCCAGGGATTTGGCATTACGTCGAGGAGATGACTCGCCGCGAAAGCGCAGTCCGGCTCTTCCTGATCAACCAGCTCCACTGCCTCTCCCTTCGCTGGCGGTTCCTCGCGCAAAATCTTTTCGCCTAATCCGTGACGCGTGTGCCTGCCAGTCGTGTCTTCGTCGGGAAGCGTAAGATTGAGGAGGGGTTCGATGTTCACATCGCCCCAGGGCACTCGGGCGAGAATGTCAGGTTGGTAATGTACCGGCCGCCATTCACGACCGTCTTTTATCATGAACGCGGGCAGAACTAGATGCTCTGCTTGTTTACGAAATTCGCTGCGGGGATAGATTTCGTTTTCGTTGCCGCGATCGGGCCGGTTTTTGTCCTCAATGATGCGACCTTTCAGGTCACCGAGCCCCTCCTGCCCGAATCCCTTTCTGATATCTTCCAGCAGCACCGCACCCTTACGTTGGAATACAAAAACATAGCTCTCGTCGAGCCAAGGATTTCCTGTCTTGCGCGCGTCCGGCTGACGGAGGATTCGACCGACGAGCTGAGTCAACGCCGTCTTGGACGTAGGATTCGTCAGCACCGCGAGCACATAGGCGAAAGAACAGTCCCAGCCTTCCTGTAGTGCCTGCTTCGTAATGATGTATCGAATTTGACAATTCGGTGACATCAGACCGCCGATATCGTCCACCTCTTTGAGTTCGTCTTTCTCGCTTGTCTTGACGGCAACCTGATCCGCGGTCACTCCCGGCCGTTGCAGAAGATATTCGCGCGCATCTTCCGAATGGATGAACTTGGAATGCCGCTGCTCCTTCCCGGTGCGTTCGACCTGGATCAAGCAGATTGGTCGAATGTTCCTGCCGGTCTGCGCGGCATATTCGCGCGCTTGCGCTTCCAGCATGTCGCGTTGCTCCGCTGCCTGTAGCAAAGTGTTCTTCCAATCAGCGGACAGATTGTTGTGCACGTGCAGGTCGAGCTTGATCATCCCTTCCCGTTCAAGGGCGGTGCCCTTTACATCGATAAGGACGTTCGCATCGCGTGGCGGCGTCGCGGATAACTCAAGGATCATACAAGGGTTGAACCCTTCGATCGTTTCCCGAGCGATTCGGCTGTAAGCCTTCTGTCCTTCGTCCAGAATGATGAGCGGATTTAATGTCCGCAGCGTGTTGCCAAGCGATGTCTTGACCTGGCGTGCGGTCAGTTCCCGCGCGTCGAAGGTGTCGAGATTCGGCAGCTCATTTAGGATTGCGGAATGCCCAGCATAATCTTCTTCGGAAGGAAAGAAGGCATCGAAGCCGCCACTGTCGCGGAACATGCGCAGCGTCTCCTTTGTCTGCCGCGCTGCCGCGGGCAGCATTAACATCAACACACAAAGATTCTGCTCGATGTCGGAGGGCGTGAACTGCTGGGTGCGTTCTAAGATGAGAGTGCGGGCGCCCGAGGCCACGTCCAACGTTTGACGATAGGGATGATCGCGGTCCTTCAGTGCGTTGAGCGTCTGACGGTAAATCTGCGTCGTCGGCACGATCCAAAGCACGAGTCCGCGATTGCTCCTGCGGAAATGCGTGTTGATAAGGTCGATCGCTTTTGTGGCCAGAAACGTCTTACCTCCTCCTGTCGGAATCTTCAGACAGAACGACGGCAGTGGTTCGCCCAATCCGTTTCGACGCGGCAGGTACGAGCTGCCTTTCACCTTCTCCCACGCTTTCAACGGCCAATCGATCCCGAGATCAGGATCGATTTCGCGCGCCTTGATGTCTTTCGCACGCAGCTCAGTCAAGGCGTCGAGATAGGCGCGTATCGCCTGCAACGTGTCGCGCTGGTACTCTTTCAGCTGAATCATCTGCTGCTAGCCCGCTGGTAAATCTCGAATGGCAGTTGGCAAAACTCGATATTGAGCCGGTCGAGATACTCCTGATCCAAATACTTGGTGGGCGCGAAGACGAGCTTCTTGCGGTCGCCTTTGCCCAGCGACCGCGCGAGTTCGAGGTTCAGCGCCATGTCTTTCAGCTTCTCGATGTCAGCTTCGTAGATAAGAAACACATCGCGATCGCGGCTCATGCCGATGAACGGCGGCTTCATCTTCTTCGGCTGAAACTCCTCACCCGTGGCCGTGAAGAACACATATCCCGCGAGCGCCGCGTAGCTCGGCAAATCCCTGCCGTCGAGGATCGCCTGCTTCCTCAGTTCCTTCCCAAGTTTGAAGTAGGAGAATGTTCCACCCAAGCCTTTGCGCAGATTCTCGTCCTTCGCCTTCGGCACGCCCTTTATCACGCGCCGCACGCGCTCCGCCGTGATGCTCTCGCAGATGTTTTCTTTCTTTTGCTCCTGTTCTTTCGTCTCGTAAGGCATCTGGCATAGGATGAAGCGCCGATTGCCGCCGTCTTCCTTGTTCAACGCGAGCACCGCTTGGGCTGTCGTGCCGGTGCCGGCATATGAGTCGAGCACAAATGTCTGAGCCTTCTGTAGACATTCGAACGACCTTCGAAAGAAGGGAAACAGGCTTCGGTGTTATGAAGAGGTCGCTGCCGGATTCTGCCGCCATGATTTGACTGAACTCTTGTTTGGAGTGGCGCGTACTGCCCGCATCTTTCCAAAGCCAGATTGTTCGTGGAACGACACCTTCCTGAACTTCAGAAAGGAAACGCTTCATGCCGGGGCGATTGTCGCCCGATTCTCCCCACCAAATCCGACCGTCCTTGTTAAGCTCTTCGAACTTGGCCTTGTTGACGCGCCAGTAGCTTCCTGCGGGAGGACCGTCTATCACTCTACCCGTCGGGGTAGTAATCGAATACCGGCCTTGGGAGTAAACGTTTCTTGCGGCTAGGTCACTGAGAAGCCAATCACCGCGCGGGTCATTGTCCGGATTCTTGTATCGCGCGATCATCGCTTCAGTCCGCGCGAGTCGATTCGGAATCCATTTGGGTCCGTAACGCGCATAGACAACAAGATACTCGTGGTCCTCACTGAATTGGGTCTTCGTGTTTTTTGGCCCATCACTCATCTGCCAAATCACCGTAGCGACGAAATTCTCCGCTCCGAAGACCTCGTCCATTAACGCCCGCAGGTGATGCACCTCGTTGTCATCGATGGAGATGAAGATCGCGCCGTCGTCGGTGAGCAATTCGCGCAGGAGTTTCAGCCGCGGGAGCATCATGCAGCACCATTTGTCGTGGCGAGTAAGATCGTCTCGGTCCACCGTCTTGCCCAGCCAGTCGCGGATCATCGGCGAGTTGACCTTGTCGTTGTAAATCCAGGCTTCGTTGCCGGTGTTGTAGGGCGGGTCGATGTAGATGCACTTCACCTTTCCATGATAGGTGGGCAGCAGAGCCTTGAGCGCCTTGAGGTTGTCCCCCTCGATGATGAGATTGTCGTGCAGGCTCGGGCTCTTGCTCAGCCCACGCGACTTCACCGCATCCAGCTCGCTGAATGGCACGACCAAATGGTGATTCTGCACCAGTGGCTTGCCTTTAAATTGTAGCGTGGGCACGGCTCAGGGTAGCGGGTTCAAATGGGGGAAGGCAAACGATTCGCACGGTTTATGGGACGAATTCCAGAATCCCTGCCGAGCCGGGATGCGCAGCCTTCGGGTTATGGCGCCATTCGATGACCGCAGACACAGCGAAACCAAGGAACTTCGCGAGTCGCAGCGCATATTGCCATGCATGATTTGCGTCGACCCCTTGAAGTGAAATTCCAATCTCCGGGACGAACTTGAACCCGCTATCCGAGTGACTGCCATTGCGAATCTGCGCGTGCGTGATGTTCCGGAGCGCGTCGAATGAGCCGGCTTTTTTGAAGGCGGCTACGTGCGCGATACGAAGCAGATCATTCCAGTTCGAGAACGCCGTTCCGCCGAAAGTTCCGCGTGCACGTGTGTGAAAAAGATCAGGCGGGTGGAGCGGGTCCAGCTTCTTCGCGCCGTATTCGACCGTCGGTAGCTCGGCAGTCAATGCTGCGTTGCCGTTTTGGGCAGTTTCGAAGTGATCCGCCCACTTCTCGATAACGGACAACGGCGTGTCGACGAATGGAACCGCGTGTTTCTGGAGTCGCTTGTATAATGTCTCAGGGATTTCAAGTTGGATTGCCATTCCCCTCGTGTAATAGCTGTGTATTGTCCTGTCAATCTGTATTTTGGTATTTTTGTATGGTCTACGGGAAGCACCTGAAAGGCGAAAGGAGAAAGAGGCGCTCAGCGCCGGTTATTCGTTATTGGAGATTGGTTATCAGGGCGGCCGCCAGAGGTCGGAGGGAAGCAAACGCCGAACGCCGAACGCCCAATGAAGAGGAGAAGTCAGAAGACAGAGGACTCTGAAAAGTAGAAAGCATTCAAAATTAGAAATTAGAAATTAGAAAGTAGGAAGTAGAACGGAGCCGTTGGAAAGCGAGCGACGTAGACGGTCGAGTCGGTGAGGCAGCCGGTGAGCAGATGGGAAGCTGCGAATCAAAACGGGGGCGAAGCGGACGGGAGAGGAGAACGCCGAACGCCGAACGCCCAATGGGAAGGACGGAGGACAGAGGACGGAAGCCAGAAGTCAGAAGGCAGAAGTCTGTGATGCGATCGGTGCGATGCTGCGGTATGGTCCCGCCTTGAAAGCTATCCTGACCAGTATCGTCCTGGCCCTGGCACTTCTTCCCCCACTCGTCCTGGCTCGCGAGGCGCGGGAACAGCAGCGGATCGATTTCCTGATACAATCGGTCGAGTCCTCGAAAGGGATTACGTTTGTCCGGAACGGTTCTGAACACGACGGCGGCGCCGCGGCCGCACATCTGCGGATGAAGCTGAATTATCTCGGCGAACGCGTGAAGACGGCGGAGGATTTTGTGAAATCTTGCGCTTCGGAATCTTCGCTGACCCACCGGAAATATTCGATCCGTCGGGCGGATGGCACGACGATGGACTCGGCGGCGTTCTTCGCGGGGTTGCTCCGTGAATTCGATCGCCAGAAGCGCGCGCCGGCCCACGAGTAGCTGCCGGAGTTTGCAAATGGCGAATCTGATCTCGACCGGCACGGGCGCGCGGATCTTTACCCGCCGCCAGACGGGTCTCCTGGCGTTCGCCGTGTTTCTGGGCGGTTGCACGATGCAGGAAGGCAAGAAGGTGAGCCAGGAAGTAGCGCCGCTCTACTCGGCGGCGTCGCCGGAGTTCCGCCAGTCGGTGGGATCGCTCCTGGGAGGGAGTTTTGTGGCGGGCAATAACATCACGACGCTGGTGAATGGGCGCGAAATTTTCCCGGCGATGCTGGGCGCGATTCGGGCCGCACGGCGGTCGATCGATTTCGAGACTTACATTTTTTGGGACGGCGAGATCGCGAAGCAATTCGCCGAGGCGCTGGCGGAACGCGCCCGGGCCGGCGTGAAGGTGAACGTGATCCTGGATGCGCAGGGGACGAGCAAAATGGGGCTGGAGAACCTGGAGCTTCTCCGCGGCGCGGGCGCGGAGGTGGTGAAGTATCACTCGATCGTGTGGCTGGATCCGCGGCGTTTCAATAACCGCAGCCATCGCAAGCTGCTGATTATCGACGGGAAGACGGGGTTCGTAGGCGGGGTGGGAATCGCGGATGAATGGCTGGGCAATGGCGAATCGCCGGCGCACTGGCGGGATAATCATTACAAGGTGACGGGGCCGGTGGTGGCGCAGCTCCAGGCGGTGTTCATGGATAACTGGCTGAAGACGCGTGGCGAAGTGCTGCACGGGCAGGACTATTTCCCGGCGCTGATGGCCACGGGTCCTTATATGGCGCAAGCTTTCAAAAGCTCGCCGCGGCAGGGGGACATGGACATTCATTTGATGTACCTGCTCGCGATCGCATCGGCGCAACACAGTTTGCTGCTAGAGAATGCCTACTTTTTGCCGGACGATCTGATGCGAAAGGAACTCGTGGCGGCGGCAAGGCGCGGTGCGAAGGTGGAGATCGTAGTGCCGGGCGAACACATCGACGAGAAGCTGGTGCGCGCGGCCTCACGAAAACATTGGCCGGAGTTACTGAAGGCGGGGATAAGGATCTACGAGTATCAACCGGCGATGGTGCACGTGAAGCTCATGATTGTGGACGGCGCGTTTGTATCGGTCGGGTCGGGCAATTTCGATTTGCGGTCGATCCGCTTGAATGACGAGGCAAATATGAACGTGCTAAGCCCAGGCTTCGCCTCGCAGCAGGCGCGATTGTTCGAGCTGGACAAGAAACATTCGCGCGAGATCACGCTGGATGAAACCGGGCAGCTCGGCTTTACGCATCCGTTGCAGGAGGCGGCGAGTGTGGTCGCGCCGCAGCTGTGATCCGGTAGGACTTTTGGACGGCAGAGGGCGGAGGGCAGAGGACTCTGAAAAGTAGGAAGTAGAAAGTAGGAAGTAGAAGACGGGGGCGAGGCGGACGGGAGAAGAGAACGCCGAACGCCCAATGGGGAAGGACGGAGGGCAGAGGGCGGGGGCCGGAAGCAAACGCCGAACGTCCAACGCCGAATATCGAACACGCGCGGGCGGGGACCGAGCGGGTAGGCGGCAATGCAGCGAGGGTAGCTGGCGCGAGCGCGGGCGCGTGAGTGACCAATGCAGAGCAAGGGCGGAAGGCGATTACACGGAGAAGCGAGAGCGAACTTCGGGCGGGACACGGGTGGGCTTTCCGGTCTCGGGATTAATCGGAACCCATATTGTGCGAGCTGCGGCAAGCAGCGTCTGACCTCTGGGCGAAAGCTTTCGCACTTCTGTGAAACGCTCGAATGTAATTCGCGTGGCTTCGCCTACCCAGGTGCGGAGCACGATTTCGTCCCCGAGACACGCGGGCGTTTTGTAATCGATCTCGTGGCGCAAGACGACCCAACCGATCGCGTCGCGCATGGTCGCTGGAGCGGTCGCGTCCCAGTGCGCGGTCGCGACTTCCTGAACCCAGCGGAGGTAGACAGTGTTATTGACGTGGTTCTGCTGGTCGATATCGGCCGGCGCAACGGTGACGGTGATCTCGAACGGATGCGGCGCGGGCTTGGTCACGAGACACGCTACGGCAAAAGGGATGGAAGAAAACGCCGAACCCATTCGACTTCGCTCAGGGCAGGCTGCCGAACGCCCAACGCCTAACGCCGAATGGGAGAACACGCGCGGGCGGGGACCGAGCGGGTAGGCGGCAATGCAGCGAGGGTAGCTGGCGCGAGCGCGGGAGCGCGAGTGACCAAAGTAGAACACGCCGAGCTGGGAAGCCGGTGAGTGAGCGATCCATTCGGCTACGCTCAGGACAGGTTTTAGCGAATGGGGGAGCGAAGACAGAGCGGGGGAGACCCGCCTTCGCGCGAGGCGAAGGCGTGGCAGGCGAATGACGGAAAGGAAAACGCCGGCCCGCAGGCCGGCGTTTCCAGAGACTACGCTATCGCCGGTTTAATGGCGGTCGTCGTTGTGATGATCGTCATTGTGATCATTGCGCTTATTATCGTGACGACGGTGTTGCCCGCGGACGTAATGGCCGTGGATCCAATGGTGCCCCTCTCCCATGTGGCCTGGAACCCAGGTCATTTCATAGTCGCCCTCCCAATAGCGCGGGCCATGGCTGTAGAATGGCTTGTCGCCAATTTCGATGCGAATTCCCTCCGCCTGAACGGCGGGCCCGAAAGCAAGACTCGTAGCGGCAACCGCCACGAGTAGCAGTATTTTCTTAACCATGCCTCTGATTCGTGTCGGGAAGGGCAAAGAGCTGTGTCAACGAGTCTGAAAGTAAAAAGTAGCCGCCTTCGCGAAGGCTCCGGCGTGCCAGGGAAGGGACGAATTTCGTTGACGAAAGGCGACTCACTCTCAAGCATCGGCGGCTCGATCCGCAGGTTTCTCGCGTCCGGCTTCCACTTCCACGATGAATACTATTCCATTCTCTCGCCAACTCAGATTCTCGATCTGCGGATTCGCCGCGGTCGCTTTGATTTTTCTCACCGGCAACGCCTACGGCACGACCCGCACCGTGAGTCAGAATGGCGACAGCGGGGCGGGCTCGTTGCGCCAGGCGATCGCGGATTCGGCCAACGGCGATACGATCAATTTTAGCGTGAGCGGCGCGATCACGCTCACTTCGTCCCTCATTATTGGCAAGAATATCACCATAAGCGGACCGGGCGCGAGGATGCTTACTGTGACTGGATCGGTGGCTCCCATTATCCATATGACCGCCGGAAATGTAACGTTCAACTCCTTCAAGATTGGTCCGGGCATTTCCGGCATTTTCGTGGAAGGAGGGACACTCACGGCTAACAATTGCGCCGTCTCGGGAACCACCGGAGGCGCCATCTCCGTGAGCGCGGGAGCCATCTTGAGCATGAATGGCTGCACGATTTCCGGCAATACGACCAGTGGTCAAGATGGCACCGGTCTGCTGAATGCGGGAACCTCCACCTTGAGCAACTGCACCATCTCGGGAAATACCTGCAACCATGTAGTAACCCCGAACGGGACTCTCGGTGGGGCGGGCGGTGGCCTCTTCAACAGTGGCGGCGTTTTGACGCTGAACAGCTGTACGGTCACCGGCAACACAGCAGCGGAACTCGGCGGCGGAATCGCCCTGAATGGTGGCACGACCGTCCAACTCGGAAATACGATTGTGTCGAGCAACACTGCGCCCACTGGACCTGATTGCGTAGGCGATTTTGTTTCCAAAGGCTACAATTTGATTGCGATCAAGGACAGTAGCAGCACCGGGTTCACCAACAATGTGAACCACGATATCGTCGGCACGGCCGCCTCACCGCGCGATGCACTTCTTCTTCCCTTGCAGGATAACGGTGGAGGAACTGACACGGCGGCAATTTTTGCATCCGCATCGCCGGCTTTTAACGCCGCTAATCCCCTCACCGCGCCGGCGCGGGATCAACGGGGCTTTATCCGCCAGGATGCGGCGGACATAGGCGCGTGCGAATTTGAGGCGATCCAACCTGTGACCCTGGCGAATATCTCTTCCCGCGCTGTCGTCCAGACCGGAGACAACGTGCTCATCGGCGGGTTTATCGTTACTGGGACACAGCTGAAAAGGGCAATCCTCCGCGCGATCGGACCATCACTCAATCTTGCGGGGAAACTCTCGGATCCGATTCTGGAACTGTACTCGGGGAACCAGTTGGTGACGTCGAACGACGACTGGGGGACTGCATCCAACGCACAGGAGATCATGGGCACCGGCGTCGCACCGACAAATGCCCGGGAGTCGGCGATTCTGATGTCGCTCGCTCCGGGAGCCTATACCGCCCTCGTCCGAGGCTTCAATGGAGCGACCGGGATCGGCGTAGTGGAAGCGTACGATTTGGATCGGACAGTAGGCTCGCGGCTGGCCAACATCTCCACGCGCGCGGCGGTGCAAACTGGCGACAACGTCTTGATCGGCGGTTTCATCGTGCTTGGGCCCGATAGTCTGCCGGTAATCGTGCGAGGCATCGGGCCATCGTTGAATGTGCCTAATCCCATGCTCGACCCGAAGCTCGAGCTGCACGACGTGAACGGGGCGACGCTGGCAACGAACGACAATTGGCGCACCACCCAGGAGGCGGCAATCATCGCGACCACCATTCCGCCGACGAACGATGCGGAGTCAGCGATCGTGATGACGCTCCCACCGGGTAATTACACGGCGATCCTTAGTGGGGTAAACAACACGACGGGAGTTGCAGTCGTGGAAGTGTACGGGCTACTGTAGATGCGCGTCCGGTTTCCACTTCACATGAATAATCCATTCTCTCGCCAACTCAGATTCTCGATCTGCGGATTCACCGCGGTCGCTTTGATTTTTCTCACCGGCAACGCCTACAGCACAACCCGCACGGTGAGTCAGAATGGCGACAGCGGGGCGGGCTCGTTGCGCCAGGCGATCGCGGATTCGGCCGCCAACGACACGATCTTCTTCAGCGTGACCGGAGCGGTCACGCTTACCTCGGGTCCTCTCACCATTAACAAGAATCTGGTCATTACAGGACCGGGCGCGAGAAAGCTTAAGGTAACTGGATTCGCGGGTGCTTCCATCTTCTCCATTACGTCTGGGAATGTAACCATCAGCGGCCTGACAGTGGGTCCGGGCAAGCTGGGTATTACTCTCACGGGTCCCGGATCGCTGACGATGAACGATTCCGCGGTCTCTGGGAACGCCCCGGATGGCGGCATATTGACGGGCACGAATACCATCCTGATCATGAATGGCTGCACGATTTCGGGCAATCAAATCAGTCTCGTCGGCGGCGGGGGCCTGCAAAATAAGGGGACGGCCACTTTAACTAACTGCACGATCTCGGGGAATACCTCCAAGGTAACAATCGGGCAAGTCGGCGGCGGTGGCAGCGGCGGCATATTCAATTACGACGGAATGCTGACACTCAAGAGCTGCACCGTCACCGGTAACGTGGGAGAAGCTGGCGCCGGAGGCATCGGGACAACTGGCGTTTCAACCCAACTCACAAACACGATTCTTGCGAATAACACGATAAACCCGGGACTCCTTGGGGTGGATCTGTATGGTCCCGGTTTCGGTTCCGGTGGTTACAATTTGATTGGGATCCAGGATGCGACCGTCGGGTTCACCAATAACGTGAACCACGATATCGTGGGCACGGCCGCCTCCCCGCGCGATCCGCTTCTCCTTCCTTTGCAGGACAACGGCGGGGGGACGGACACGGCGGCAATTTTTGCTTCCGCATCTCCCGCGTATAACAAGGGCAATAGCGCCCTGGCGACTGCGCGGGACCAACGAGGCTACCTCCGCCCCGATACCGCGGACATAGGCGCATGTGAATTCCTCGGGACACAACCGGTGACCCTGGCGAACATCTCCTCCCGCGCGGTCGTCCAGACCGGAGACAACGTGCTCATAGGCGGGTTTATCGTTACTGGGTCGCAGTTGAAGAGAGTGATCTTCCGCGCGATCGGACCGTCACTTAGTCTTCCGGGAAAACTCTCGGATCCGGTTCTGGAATTGTACTCGGGAAACCAGCTGATCACCTCGAACGACGACTGGGGAAGCGCGCCGAACCCGCAGGAGATCACGGCCACGGGAGTCGCGCCGACGAATGTGAAGGAGTCCGCAATTTTGACGTCGCTCGCTCCGGGCTCTTATACCGCCATCGTCAGAGGCGCCGGCGGCGCGACCGGGATCGGGGTGGTGGAAGCGTACGATTTGGATCGGACTGTGGGGTCGCGACTGGCCAACATCTCCACGCGCGCGGCGGTGCAAACTGGCGACAACGTCTTGATCGGCGGTTTCATCGTGCAGGGGCCCGATAGTCTGCCGGTAATCGTGCGAGGCATCGGACCATCGTTGAATGTGCCTAATCCCATGCTCGACCCGAAGCTCGAACTACACGACGTGAACGGAGCAACGGTGGCGGCGAACGATAACTGGCGGAGCGCGCAGGAGGCCGCGATCATCGCGACCACCATTCCGCCGACGAACGATGCGGAGTCAGCGATCGTGATGACGCTCCCACCGGGTAATTACACGGCGATCCTTAGTGGGGTAAACAACACGACGGGAGTAGCAGTGGTGGAAGTGTACGGGCTGCTGTGAAGAAAAGTAGGAAGTAGAAGCATTCAAAAGTAGAAAGTAGAAAGTAGAAAGTAGAAAACGGGGACCCGCCTTCGCTGAAGCTACGGCGTGGCAGGCGGAGGGCGGAGGGCGGAGGGCAGAGGGGAAGTCAGAAGGCAGAAGTTACAGGACAGTTGGCGCGGCGGACAGTCCAACGGCGGATTCCGAAGCGCTGGCGAATTGCGCTTCGACCTGCTATTCTTCACGGCATGGAAGAAATTTCGGCAAACACACAGCATCGCCGGTGGGAGAGCGGTATCTCGCGGCGGATATTTCTTGGGACCGCGCTGGGTAGCGGTGCGGCAATTCTGGCGGGAGGTTCAAGCGTGATCTTTAGCACCGCGTCAAATGCGGCGACGGACGCAGGCGCTGATTCGATGTTCAAGCTCGGTGGCGATCTCGCGGTGAAGCGGCTCGGGTTTGGCGCGATGCGCATCACGGGCGAGGGCATTTGGGGTTGGCCGCCGGACCGGGATGAGGCTCGCAAAGTCTTGCGGCGAGCTGTCGACCTCGGCGTGAATTTGATCGATACGGCGGACGCTTACGGGCCGGAAACGAGCGAGCTGCTTATCGCGGAAGCCCTTCACCCTTATCCGAAAGGTCTCGTGATTGCGACCAAAGGCGGCCTGACCCGACCCGGACCCGGTCAGTGGATCCCGAACGGCCGGCCGGAATACCTTACCCAATGTGTCGAGAAGAGCTTGAAGCGGCTCGGGCTGGAACGGATCGATCTTTACCAATTGCATCGGGTGGATCCGAAGGTGCCGATGGAAGAGTCGCTCGGGGCGATCAAGAAAATGCAGGACGCCGGGAAGATTCGCCATGTGGGATTATCCGAGGTGGGGCCGGAGGAGATTGCGCGAGCGCGCAAGGTTCTTCCGATCGTGAGCGTGCAGAACCAGTACAACATCAATAACCGGAAATGGGAGAAGGCGCTCGTCTATTGCGAGAAGGAAGGGCTTGGCTTTATGCCCTGGTCGCCGGTGGGTGGAGGCAGGTCGTTGAAGAGCGCTGCCCTTGAAGCCGCGGCGAAGAGTCATGGCGCAACTGTCTACCAGATCGCGATCGCCTGGCTGCTGGCTCGATCGCCGGTGATGCTGCCGATCCCCGGCACGTCGTCAGTGGCGCACGTGGAAGAGAACGTCGCGGCTGGAGCGATCAAATTAACTCCGGCTGAGATGAAGACGTTCGAGAGCGCGAGCTAGGGCGGAATAGAAATTAGAAATTAGAAATTAGAAAGTAGAAAGTAGGAAGTAGAACGGAGCCGCTGGAAAGCGAGCGACGTAGACGGTCGAGCCGGCGAGGCAGCCGGTGAGCAGATGGGAAGCTGCGAATCAAAACGGGGCGGAGAAGCACGATGGAAGCAGAGGGCGGAAGCAAACGCCGAACGCCGAATATCCAACGTCCAACGGGGAGGGAGAGGGGCGAGCGAGGGACGGGTTGATCGGATAGTTCTTGCGATGCGTCGAGCGGGCAGTCAGACTGACGGGCAGACCCAAGAAACAAAAATGAAAACCATAAAAATCGCTCAGTTCACGTTTGTGGTCGCTGCTGTCGCTCTCGCCTTGCCGGTGCGCGCCGATACGATGTCAGTCCCCAGCGCGGAGAAACCTGCGTATACTTTCGACGTGCCTCAGGGTTGGCATCCAAAGGCCGATGCCGCGGATGAAAGCGTGGAAGCGACAGCGCCCGATAACCACGCCTACCTCAGCGCGTGGATTGTAAAGACTTCGGACGAGAAGTCGCTCACCAAAGATCTGGACGCTACTCTGAAGGATTCCATGAAGAGCGTGGACCCGGACGTAAAAGTGGACGAGATCGACCAGAACGGAACCCATTTCTTCGCGGTGAAAGGGAGCGGCCTGGATAAGCGCGCGGGCACCAAGGTGCGGTTTCTGGTCGGGATATTTTCCGTGGGAGAAGGTAAGGCCGGAATCGTCTATGCCGACTACGACGCCGACGCGCCCGCTGGCGCTTTGGACACGCTCGAGGGCATCATGAAATCGATCAAGGTGGCGGGGAAAAAGTAGCGGAAGACAGAGGACGGAAGACAGAGGGCAGAGGTAGGGGATAGAAGCAAACGCCCAACGCCGAACGCTCAACGCCGAATGTCCAGCGGCTTAATGGAAGTTTACAATATCCAGTAATGGGCCCGGCGAGCCATTTCCAGGTTTCCCTTAACGGTAACGTGCGGCTAAGTCTGGTTTCTCCCACAGCTCATAAAGCTTGACCAGCCGCTGGCGTGCTTCGACCGTCCGCTTGTCTTGATCGCCTAGCTTCGATTTAAGCTCGTTATAGCTATCAGTAAGCAGAGGTTCCGCTTCGGCGTAGCGCTTCTGCGCGGTCAAGCATTCGCCAAGTGCGCTCACAGTATGAGGGACCATGACGTCACCCGGTGGCAAAACTTTTTTCCGAATCGCGAGCGCTTCACGCAAGTAAGTCTCGCCTTCCGCGGCCTTTCCCTCCCGCGTCAAAGTTAATCCTAAATTGACGGCGGTGTTGGCGGCGTAGGAACGTTCGGTGCTCGCATATTTTCGAAGCAAAACTAGAGCTTGTCTACTTTCGTCCTCGGCCTTTGCATAGTCGCTCTGGAGGAGATAGAGCCATCCCAGATTCATTTTGGCAACTCCGACACTGTAGTTATTATCGCCGCCAAAAACCTCACGATAGATCGCTTCACTCTGCCGGAACAGAGTCTCCGCCTCAGGATAAGCGGCTTTGTTTAGGAGGAGAAGGCCCAGGAAGAATTGTGCCTGACCAAGGTAGACCCGATAACGCGGTTCCACTCGACCGCCCACGGCAATTGCCTGGCGATAGAGCGACTCGGCCACGTCTGCTTCGTTCGTCTTTTCATGTGCTATCGCCAGCATGACGAGCGACGTCATGTAATAACCGTGGTTTTCGCTGGCGTGCTTTTTGATCAGGTCTGAGGCTTCTTTCAGGTACGGTTGTGCTTCTTTCGGTTCGCTTTTATAGATCAAGTTCACTCCCAGAGAGTACAAGGCCAAGGCAAGGTCCTCGTGTCCGTGGGGATGGAGCTTGCGTTGGAGTTCAACCGCCTTGCGTGAAATCTGTTCGCCCTCATCGTGTTTGTTGAGATTAGCCAAAGCGAATCCCAGCCAAGCCATGGTTGTAGCGGTGGTAGGATGCAACTCGCCGTTGACTTTCAAACTCGCCGCCAGCGCTGCGCGCAGGTTGGCTTCGGCTGGTTCGTACTGCCCAAGAGAAGCGTAAGTCTTTCCGAGCGTCATTAAGACATCTGCCAGTACCCGGGGTTGATTCGCGAGCTCTGTTTTGGCGCGCGTAGAGGCGTCGTTGAGTAAATCGATTACCTTGACGTCCACGCCTTTCACTTGGGGGGCGGCGGCGCCGAGAATGTCCTGCAAGAAAGTGCTGATGCGCTGCGCTACATCGCGTTGGGCGCGGGCCTGCCTGGCTTCCCAGAGCGCGGTGAGCAAACTGCCCACAATGGCAAGCGCGACCAGAGCAGCGGAGGCGACCGCCAGCCGATGACGCGCGACAAATTTTGAGGCGCGGTAACCGATGATGTCGCGGCGCGCGATGACAGGCAAGCCCTCGAGATGGCGCCGGACATCTTCCGAGAATTGGCTGGCCGAGGAATAGCGCCGGGCTGGTTCCTTCCGCAGCGCCTTCAAGATGATGTTATCGAGATCGCCGCGGAGCAGTTTCTGATTTCTGACTTCCGACTTCTGATCTCCGCCGAGGGCAACGCTTGGTCTGGTCGGTTCCTGCTCCGCGACCGCGTGCGAGATTTCCTCGAGTCGCCGGCTTTTGATGCGGTAAGGTTTCTTTCCGGTTAGTAACTCATAGAGCACAACCCCGAGGCTATAGACATCGCTTGCGGTCGTCATCGGTTCGCCGCGGACTTGCTCCGGACTCGCATAATCCGGCGTCATCACATTGGTCAATGTCATGGTCTGCTCAGTCAGCGCGGTGTCATCGTCGAGCAGCTTTGCTATTCCGAAGTCGAGCAGTTTGGGTTCGCCTTCTTTGGTTACGCGAATGTTCGATGGCTTGAGATCGCGATGGATAACGAGGTGCTGATGCGCATAAGCCACCGCGGCGCAGATTTTGCGGAAGAGTTGGAGCCGCTGGGGGATGGTAAGGCGATGAAGGTCGCAATAGGAATCGAGCCGCTCGCCTTCCACGTATTCCATGACGAAATAAGGCAGGCCGTTTTGGGTCACCGCTCCGCCGTAGAGCCGCCCGATGTTAGGATGAGTGAGGGCGGCCAGGATTCTTTCCTCGCGTTGGAAATGCCGAATGAGACCTGCTCGGCCAAGACCGGCTTTGACCAGCTTAATAGCTACTTGCCGATGCAGGTTTGAATCTTCCGCGAGATAAACCTCTCCCATGCCGCCTTCACCGAGCAGGGACAGGATTTTGTATTCGCCGAGCAGATCGCCTGGCTTCAGCTCGCCGCCTTCGGTCGCGAGAAAGTCTGCGTGGTTTTGGTAGGCGGGCGCTTCGATGAAGTCTGTCGCCTCCTTTTGGTAAGCCAGCAGAGACTCAACTTCCTTCCGGAGCGAGGGGTCGTCGCCGCAAGATTCGTCGAGGAATGATGGCCAATCAGTGGCGTCGCGTTCGAGCGCGGCTTCCACGATTTCGGCGATGCGCTGCGCTCTTTCGGGCTGGATCATTAATTGACCGCGGATTACGCGGATGACACGGATTTTTCCGACAGAAGGTCTGCTGTTTTGTATCTGCGAAATCCGCGTCATCCGCGGTTAAATTTTCCCTTAGGCGGCGCTCAGTTCCCGGCAAAGCCAGAGCTTGGCGAAGCTCCAGTCGCGCAAGACAGTCTTTTGCGACACTTGCAAGACCTCGGCGATCTCATTCGCTTCCAAGCCGCCGAAGAACTTCAACTCCACGACTTCGCTTTTTCGCGGATAGCTTTTGGCAAGACTCTCGAGGGCGCCGTCGAGCGCGACCAGGTCGGTAGGACCGGGAGCAGGGAGATCGCGCGCTTCATCCAGCGACAATTTTTGTTCCAGGCCGCCACGCTTTGCCGCGTTATGCGCGCGGGCATGATCGACCAGAATGCGCCGCATTAACCGGGCGGCGATGCCGTAGAAATGCGCGCGGTCTTTCCAGGTCACATTCTTTCCGTCCACCATCCGCAGGTATGCTTCGTGGACGAGCGCAGTAGCCTGGAGGGTGTGATCGGCGCGTTCGCGTCGAATGTATTCGCGCGCCAAGCGGCGGAGCTCTTCGTAAACGAGAGGCATCAATCGAGCCGAGGCATCCTCGCTCCAATCCTTCAGGATTTGAGTGACCTCGTGGGGCGGTTCGTGATGCGGCGTCGTTTCCACTTTCTTTCTGGAAGAAATCTACCCGTTCGCGCGGCGGGAAGCCAAACCTTTTTTGAATCGCATGTCCGTTTTCGGATTCGTTTTCCCGCATTGCTTGTTGAAGGCACATTATGAAAACAAATCGAAGTTTTTTACCGCACGCAGTCGCATCGGTCTGGCTCGCCATTTTTTTGCTCGCCGCGCGGGCGCCGGCCGCGACGTTTACCGCAACGTTTACGAACTCATTTGGCGGCGGTGTCTGGGAAAAGGACGCCCACATTGGCCTTGCCGGTAATCCAAATGATCCTAGCACGCCGGGTAACTGGGACACGGGCGCTTTCCCCTACAATGGGCACTCCATTGTCAATCCCAACACGAACACCAACGTCCCGGGCGACAATCCTTCCTACGATGCGGTCATCAACGGGCTCGCCTGCACCTTGTCGGTTCAGGATCCGGTCAGCTCTCTGACCGTCACCCCATCGGGCTCGCTCAACATTGTGAAGAACGGGTTCCTGTTCATCACCGGCAGTGGCATCACCAATAACGGCATCATCAACATCAACCAAGGGGACAGTAATTTCGCTTCCACTCTGCGGTTTGACTCTGCGAACACCCTGCTCGGCGGGAGCGGCAGCGTCAATCTAAGGGGTGTCGGCACGACCTACAACGTCGCCAACATTGTCATCGGTGGAAATGGTCCCCTCACTCTTACCAATGGGGCAAATCACCTGATTCACGGACTCGGTGGCATCGACGGTTTTAACGGAGGCGGTATTTTCATTAACAATGGCACGATCGGCGCCGACGACCCGAATGGCGGAAGCATCCAGATGGGTCTCTCCTATTTCACCGTCGCCCCTCAGAACAAGAACAACGGACTGATCAAGGCGACCGGCGGTGGCGTGATTCTATTTAGCGGCATTATCGACCAAAAGGGCGGCGGCACCTTCCTCGCGGACGGTAATGGAAGCATCGTGCAATTCGGCAACGGCGACCAGAACCGCTTCCCGGTTGTCATTGGCGGCACGCTCAATACCTCTAACAATGGATTGCTTAGGACGACGTTCAACGGCAACGGAGTAACTCTTACTGGATGCACCAACAACGGAGCTTTTCAGGTTCCAGCCGGCAACAATCCTCTTTTAATCAGAGGCACTGGCTTGACCAATAATGGCACGATCCTGGTAAACCCTACCGATCCCGTAAACAGCACCAGCATCATCCGATTCGATGAAAGCGGCACACTGGGCGGCACAGGCACGGTAACACTTAACGGCATTGGCTTTAACCGGGCAAACCTATCGACTTCTGGCGGCAGCACGATCACGATTGGCATCAATCAAACCGTTCGCGGAAGAGGAACAATCTTGGGCGATGGCCTGTTAGTGAACAACGGCACCATTATCGGCGACGATCCGGCCGGAAATAGCATGCAGCTCGACCTGGTCAACAACAGCGGCTTCATTAACAAGAACAACGGCACGCTTAAGGCGATAAATGGCGGCGTGCTCGGCATGTACTCCGGTGTGATGGACCAGACCGGCGGCGGTTCTTTCCTGGCCGATGGCACTGGTAGCGTCGTGCAACTCGGCGGCGGCGGCGTTGTCACTGTTATTGGCGGAACGCTGAACACGGCGAACAACGGCATCATTCAGATAACCCCCGGCGGGGCAGGTGCGCTCCTCACCTCAAGCACTAATAACGGGGTGATCCAGATTCCAGCCGGGAACAATCCTCTCTTTGTGGGCGGGACTGGCCTAATCAACAACGGTGCGATCGTAGTAAACGCCGCGGCCGCCAACTCAACCACCGTTATGCAGTTCGTCGCTGACGGCACCCTAGGGGGAACCGGCAGCCTGACGCTTAACGGCATCCTCAATGCCTTCAACGTCGCGGATCTCGATTGTAACGGTCACAACGTCATCAACGGAGCCGGCCATACCATCAAAGGCAACGGAGATATCTTGACCAACGGTGGCCTTTTCACCAACAACGGCACGATCTCACCGGGGCTTTCGCCTGGTAGGATTGCGATAAGCGGCAACTACACCCAGGGAAGCACCGGTGTGCTGAATATGGAGATCGGCGGTAAGACTCCAGGCACCGAATACGATCAACTGGTCGTAAGCGGAACCGCGACACTCAACGGCACGCTCAATGTGGCCTTGATCAACGGCTTTCGACCCCAGGTCGGCGACGTCTTTCAAATTCTTTCGCCCGGCGCTTTTACCGGCGCCTTTTCCACGATCAACACCACGGGGTTTACCGGCCAGGTCAATTACAGCGCCGGTGCTATCACGATAACTGTCCTCACCGTTCCCGACATTCCTTTGAACATCGCGACGAGACTCCGGGTGAACCCCGATCCTAACCAGCTTATCGGCGGCTTTATTATCACCGGCACCGAGCCCAAGAAGGTAATCATCCGCGCCATCGGGCCGTCGCTCTCTTCCTTCTTCCCCGGCGCCCTGGCCGATCCTACCCTGGAGCTTTACCAGGGAGGCACGCTGCTCGAGAGCAACGATAACTGGAAGCTGGACAATCGAGCAGCCATCGAGGCGACCGGCATTCCTCCGTCGAACGACTTGGAATCCGCCATCGTGCGAACGCTTGCGCCCGGGCCTTACACCGCAGTCATGCGCGGGAAAGGCGGTACGACTGGCATCGGTGTGGTGGAAGTTTACGATCTTGATCAGGCCGCCAAGTCAAAGCTGGCGAACATAGCCACGCGCGGGTTCGTCGATACGAACGATAACGTCATGATTGGCGGGTTCATCATTGGCGGCAACGGCGGAGCCAAGTCGCGCGTCGTCGTTCGCGCGATAGGGCCATCGCTCTCCGGCTTCGGGATAAGCGGCGCGCTGCAAGATCCTACCCTGGAGCTCAAGGACGCGAACGGGTCGACGCTGATCAGCAACGATGACTGGGAGCAAACGCAGGAAGCCGAGATTACCCAAACCGGTCTGGCGCCCACGGACATTCGCGAGTCCGCTCTCGTCATCTCCCTCTTCGATGGGAACTACACCGCGATCGTGCGCGGTAAGAACAACACAACCGGAGTAGCTGTCGTCGAAGTTTACAACGTGCTGTGATTGTAGCCGGCGCGCGTCCGCACCGTGCGCTTCCGGTCCCCTGGCAGTGCCAGGGGAGTTTCTGGTTTAAGTCTCTAACGGGCGGCTGGGGAGGACTCGCGGCGCGCGCGTGCGTAAGCTCATGTTTTGCACGTGTGAGAAATTACCTTGACGCCTGCCGACCCGCCGCAAAGAATCGCGCCGCATCGTTTGGTGACGGGTGAACGAGAAAATAACTGACAGGATTTCCCCGCGTTCATCGCCTTGCTACGTGTGGGAAGTACTGAACCACGACCGGGAAAATGTCTAGCTTTTAGAGAAAGATGCATATGCCATTTAAGACCCCAAATTTCGGGAAATTTCTTCGGTTCAAAGCTAAAAAAAACTGGCATGATCTCCGCGTTCCGAATAGAGCATGACAAGGCGTCATGAAAGAAGAGGCGCATACCAGGATGAAAACTATGAAACCGCACTTCAAAACATTCCCGCATTTTCACGCTCTCTCGCGTGCCCTCCTCGCCGCGATTGCAGTGTTCGCTCTCTCGACGGCTCAGCTGACCGCGGGCGACCAGAAATCAGTGCCTGTGTCCATCCTGAACAAACTCGACGACCAACTCGTGCTGGTCGTGAAGAAGAGCCGCGGAGAGACAACGCTGGAACCGGATGTGTATAAATTTGGTGGGCGCGTGCTGGTGGAGATTCAAGGCTCGATCTCGTCGGGGTTGGTCGATCAGATCACAAGTCTCGGCGGGCAACTGGTCAATGGCTGGGGAACGGCCACGACTTTCCGCGCATGGATCCCCTTCGCGCAGGTAGAAACTCTGGCCGGCCGTGCGGACATCAGATTCATTTCCCCGGCAAGACCGAGTATCACCCACAGGATCAGGCACTAGTTGAGAATCATGAAAACGATCTTTTACCGTAGGGCGGCCACGCAGCGCGGCCAGCAGCCTTCCGAAACAATGCGCCATGCGAGCAACAATCCAGCAAACACAGGAAGAGAAGAAATATGAGATCCGGAAACACTCATTGCGAGTCGATGTCCAAGCCAATCCGCACGCATAGGGCGCGCGCACGAATGGCGCTCCTGGCGCTCCTTGTCCTGGGGGTGGCCGCCATCAGGCCAGCCTCTGCTTTGAACATCAACCTGAACTTCGACACGGATGCCAACCTCATGGCTGCGGGTTTGAGCGCGACGGACATCGCCAACATGAAAGCGGCCTGCTCGTCTGCTGCAAAGCAGTTCACCGATAGATACAACGACCCCATCAACGTCAACATCATGGTGACCGCTAGCGCCGGCACCAGTGATCTCGGGAGCAGCAACACCTTTTTCGATACAGTTGCCAGCTATACCGCCCTCCGAAACGCGTTCGCAGCGGACTCAAAGACCGCGGACGACGCGACTACAGTCGGCGCCGGCGGATCGCTGCCGGCCGGAGCGGATCCCATCCCGACAACCCACATTTATAACGTGACCAGGGCCCAGGCCAAAGCCCTGGGTCTTCGACCCGACGACATGCAGAATGACGGGACATTCAACTTCGGTGGTGGAAACAAATGGACCTATGATCCGAACAACCGCAACGTGGCCGGGAGCTTCGACTTCATCGGCGTGGCCATGCACGAGTACTCGGAAATCATGGGCCGCAATTCAATCATGGCAGACCCCAACTTCGGCAACGGAATGCCTAACTATGTAGCGTTTGATTTATTCCACTATACCGGCGCCGGTGCGCGGGGTTTGAACAATGGTCCAAACAGATCCTTCTCCTTTAATAACGGGACGACGCTCCTCATTGCATTTAACGACGCGGTCGCGAACCCGGGGTCCGATCTTCAGGACTGGGCCGGGCCCGCTCCCGACTCCTTCAACGCGGCCGGCCCTACCGGCGAGCAGGACGACCTCACCCCGGTCGACCTCCAGACGATGGACGTCATCGGCTATGATCGGGTGACTGGCACACCCACAGTCCTCGCCAATATTTCCACTCGATTGCCGGTGGGAACCGGCGATAATGTCTTGATCGCTGGCTTTATCGTCACGGGCAACCAGAACAAGAAAGTCATCGTGCGCGCGATTGGGCCGTCGTTGGGACTTGCCGGTAAGCTGGCCGATCCGGTTCTTGAACTGCACGATGCGTCCGGCGCGCTCCTGGAGACAAACGACAACTGGATGGACAGCCCGAACAAGCAAGCCATCATCGATAGCACCATCCCGCCGAAGGATCCGCTGGAATCAGCCATCGTGAGGAGTGTGCCGCCCGGCAACTATACCGCGATTGAGCGTGGAGTGAACAACGGGACCGGGATAGGAGTAGTGGAAGCCTACGATCTGGATACCTCTGCTAACTCGAAGCTGGCTAACATTGCCACCCGCGGCTTGGTCCAAACGGGAGACAATGTGTTGTTCGCCGGCACTATTGTAGTAGGACAGGCTTCGCAAAAGGTAATTATCCGTGCGCTCGGTCCTTCCACCGGCGTCCCCGGAGCGATGGCCGATCCCACCTTGGAATTGCGCGACGCGAATGGGAATCTGCTGGAAGCGAATGACAACTGGATGGATAGCCCGAACAAACAAGCGATCATCGACAGCACGATCCCACCACCGAATAACGCGGAATCGGCGATTGTGCGCACGCTTACTCCCGCGAACTACACGGCGATCGTGCGCGGCGTGAATAACTCTACCGGCATCGCGGTCGTGGAAGTTTACGCGCTGAATTGATGGAGTCTGCCGCGTCCTTGCGGCGGGGACATTACTAGCCGTCGTCTCCCGCGACGCTTCTCCGTTCACTGCACCTTCGTCACCCGGATGGCGCCGCCACCGGCGATGTACATGCGGTAACCGAAGCCCGCTTTTACAATGATCACCGGCGGTGAATCGATCTTGGGGAAGTAAGCGGTGTCACGCTGCGATTGCGCCCAACGTTGACCATTTTCCAAGGTGAAGATTGTGCGCCCGGTGTAACCAGTGAAAGGACCGACGATCCGGCTCTGGATTACTTCGGGGGCGGACACCTTGTTTTCTTTCACGGCTTTATCGACCGCCGAAGTCGCGACGCGCTCATTGCTCGTGGCAACGTATTTCCGGATGAACTCGTCGAGCTTCGCCCGTTCCGCCGGATCGAGTTTTTGCAAACCGGCCGCTTCGTAATCCTCCGGCATCATGGCCTTTTGCACTCCGGGAAATTCAGGGTTGTCCGGCGGCTGGGCGGCCCGGAGTGGAAGCGATGCGAAACCGGCGATGACGATGGAGAAGAAGGCGAGATAAAGTCTTTTCATAAGCGGACGTTTCGCTACTCCAACTCCGAGCACCGCCGAAAGTCAAAGGGAAAACAGGCTTCCGATGCACAATAATCTTCTTTTGACCCCGGATTACGCGGATATCACGGATGCAGAATGGAGCGCACGATTCACCGCTCGCTGCGGCGAGCGCCTACCTTACTTCAGGTTGTAAATCTCGACCAGTCCTATCCCGACACCGCCGTTTTTGCCGGCCAGGATCGCCGTGAACGCTCCGGGTGGCAGCGTCGTGAAGATGCCTGACTCCTTCGGATCCTGCGGCGCGAGACCGTTCGCGGTAAGTTGCGCGGCGGAAGCTGGGTCATCCTGCCAGTTATCATTCGAGATCAGGAGTGTCCCGTTGCCATCGTGCAATTCCAGAGTGGGATCGGCCAGGACGTTGCTCAGACCAAATTGAGCGAGGGTAGGGCCGATGCCTCGCACCGCTATCCGGGTGGGATTGTTGTTCGCGCCCAGCATAAAGCCTCCTATGATGACGTTATCGCCGGTCTGGACAAACGCACGCGTGCTGATGTTAGCCAGCTGCGAGTCGACGATTTGATCGTTATCATAGATTTCCACCAGACCTATCCCGGTTGTCTGACTCTTGCCGGTCAGGATGGCCGTGTAAGCTCCCGGCTGGAGTGTGGCCACGATGACTGACTCGCGATCGTCCGTGGGCTGGAAAGGAGTTCCTTCGATTTGACTCCGCTGGTCGTCTTTCCAGTTGTCGTTCCGCATGATCAACGAGCCGTTGGATCCGCGCAGTTCCAGCACTGGATCATTCAGGACGCTGGCCGCCGGGACGCCGGCTTGGGCGAGCGACGGTCCCATGCCGCGAAGGACCACTGGCTTCGGCGCATTCCCCGTGATAATAAAGCCGCCGATCACGACCTTGTCACCGATTTCCACGCGCGCTCGCGTCGAGATGTTGAGCGGTTGCGCTGGAGTAGGTGTGGGGGTTGGTGTGGGTGTGGGTGTGGGGGTCGCGGTAGGTGTTGCCGTCGGGGTAGGAGTCGGCGTCGGCGTGGGGTTGGTCTCAACGATAGTCACCGTCGTTGTTTGCGGCGTGCCAATCGATCCACCAGCTACCGCTGTCAAAGTTGCAGTGAACGCCTCGTTACCATCGAATGTATTATCATTGATAATAGGAACGTTGACCGTCTGGCTGTCCGATCCCCCCGGCGCAAAGGTCAGGTCGCCGGACACGGCTGTATAGTCGGTTCCGGCCTTGGCTGTTCCATCACTGGTGTGGTAATGGACAACGACGTTGCTCGCGCTGTTTCCGGTCTTGGTCACAGTCAGCACGGCATTGCCGCCATTCTCATTTACGCCGTAGGTCGCCGAGCTCCATTGCAACATCGGCGGAACCGCACTCACGGAGACCGATTCGTTCGCATCGTTACAGCCGGTCGCTCCACCGCTGTTGTTGGCATCGCCACTGTAGGTTGCGACGAAACGATAAGTGCCGGCGGCCGTAGGCGAGAACGAATCGGAGGTGTAATTCCCATTGCCATTAACGGTCTTGGTGGAGGTAAAGATCACCGTGCCACCGCAAGTGGCGTCGTTCGGGCCGAAGAGAGAAAACGTGATCGTGCCCGTGGGAGTTGCTCCGTTCGAGAGTGTAGCGGTATCCGACATCGTGCCGCCGATGTTGGTGCCCGGTGAGGCCTGGGTGCTTAGTGCTGGGGCCGCCTTGTTGACCAGGACTGATTCGTTGGGATCGCCACAGGCGGTAGCTATGGCGTTGTTATTGCCGTCACCACTATAGGTCGCCACAAAGCGATAGGTGCCGGGTGCCGCAGGTGTGAAGGGGTCGGAAGCATAATTCCCGTTGCCGTTCACTGTCTTGGTCGAGGTAAAGACAGGTGTGCCGGCGCAGGTGTTATTATTCGGTCCGAAGAGAGTGAAGGTGATTGTCCCAGTCGGGTTGACTCCCGCGGAAAGCGTGGCCGTGTCCGACATTGTGCCGCCCACGGTCGTTGTTCCTGACGCGGTCGTGGAAATGGCCGGGCTTCCCTTGCTCACGACCACGGATTCATTCGGATCGCCACAAGCTGTGGCCGCGACATTGTTGTTTCCATCGCCGCCGTAGCTCGCGATCCAGCGATACGTTCCGGGCGCTGTCGGGGTGAAGGTGGCGGATGTGTAGTTGCCATTGCCGTTAACCGGCACGGTTGAGGTGAAGATCGCCGCGCCACCGCAGGTATTATTGTTAGGCCCAAAGAGCGTGAAGGTGACTGTGCCAGTCGGGCTGGTTCCACCCGCGAGTGTAGCAGTGTCGGAGATGCTGCCGCCGACGATAACTCCCGGCGAAGCTTGCGTGCTGATCGTCGGACTCACCTTGCTGACGGTAACCGATTCGTTCGCGTCATTGCACGCCCCGGCGATGAGGTTGTTATTGGCGTCGCCACTGTAGCTCGTGATCCAGCGGTAAGTGCCGGCTGCCGTCGGCGTGAAGGTGGCGGAAGCGTAGATCCCGTTGCCGGAGTTGACTGGCACCGTCGAAGTGAAGGCAACTGTGCTGCCGCAACTGGCATCGTTCGGCCCATAGAGCTTGAAGGTAATCGTGCCAGTCGGACTCGTTCCCCCGGCAAGGGTGGCGCTGTCGGAGACAGTGCCGCCGAGCGTGACCGCTGTGGAAGCAGTGGTGCCAAGGGTCGGAGTGGCCTTGTTTACCGCTACCGATTCGTTCGCGTCGTTGCACGCCCCGGCTATGATATTGTTGTTCGTGTCGCCATTGTAAGTCGCGATCCAACGATAAGTGCCAGGCGCTGACGGCGTGAAGTTACCGGACGGGTAGGTCCCGTTGCCGGCGTTAACCGGCACGGTGGAGGTAAAGATCACCGTGCCGCCGCAGGTGCCGTCGTTCGGTCCGTAGAGATTGAAGGTGATCGTTCCCGTAGGAGTGAATCCGCCCGAGAGGGTCGCGCTGTCCGAAACGCTGCCGCCCACCGTGACGGCAGTTGAAGCGGTGGTTGCAATCGCCGGGCTCTTCTTGCTCACGGCGACCGATTCGTTGGCATCGTTACACGCAGTGCCGACCGAAACGTTGTTGGCGTCGCCACCGTAGCTTGCTCTCCACCGGTAGGTGCCCGGCCCAGTCGGCGTGAAGTTAGCTGAAGTGTAGTTTCCATTGCCGGCGTTAACCGGGACCGTGGAGGTAAAGATCACCGTTCCGCCGCAGGTGGCGTCGTTCGGTCCGTAGAGAGTGAAGGTAATCGTGCCGGTCGGATTGAATCCAGCCGCGAGGGTGGCCTGATCAGAGATGGCGGATCCAACGGTAGTGGCGGCCGAGGCAGTCGTGGTAATAGTGGGCGTCTTCTGGCTGACCGCGACCGACTCATTGGCATCATTACAGGCGGTGGCTGAGGAAGCGTTGTTCGCGTCTCCGCTGTAGAGCGCTACAAACCGGTAGGTGCCCGGCGCAGTCGGAGTAAACGAAGCGGAAGTGTAGTTCCCATTACCGCTTACCGTTGAAGTCGAGGTGAAGACGACCGTGCCGCCGCAACTAGAATCGTTGGGTCCATAAACATTAAAGGTAATCGTGCCGCCGGGACTTACTCCGCCTGTGATAGTCGCTCTATCGAATATCGGATCTCCACCAAGGACTGTCGCTGCTGAAGCGGTGGTCGTGATCGCTGTGACCGCCTTGAGGACCACAACCGATTCGTTGGTATCATTGCAAGCCGTAGCCGCGCTGTTGTTATTCCCGTCGCCACTGTAGGTCGCCACGAACCGGTAGGTTCCAGGCGCGGCCGGCGTGAATGAGCCGGAGCCATAAATCCCATTGCCGTTCACCGTCACGACGGAGCTAAAGGCCGGCGTGCCGCCGCAGGTTACATTGTCAGGTCCGTAGACATTGAAGGTGATCGTGCCAGCGGGACCAACGCCACCGGTGATAGTGGTGCTGTCGGACATCGTTCCACCAACGACCGTCGCCGCTGAGGCGGTCGTCGAGATGGCAGGGGTCGCTTTGCTCACGATGACTGATTCGTTCGCGTCATTGCACGCCCCGGCGACGAGGTTGTTATTGGCGTCGCCACTGTAGCTCGCGATCCAGCGATAAGTGCCGGCTGCCGTCGGCGTGAAGGTAGCGGAAGCGTAGGTCCCGTTGCCGGAGTTGACTGGCACCGTCGAAGTGAAGGCAACTGTGCCGCCGCAGCTGGCATCGTTCGGTCCGTAGAGATTAAAGGTGATCGTTCCGGTAGGATTAAATCCGCCCGCGAGGGTCGCGCTGTCCGAAACGCTGCCGCTCAACGTGACGGCAGTTGAAGCGCTGGTCGCAATCGTCGGGCTCTTCTTGCTTACAACGACCGATTCGTTGGCATCGTTACACGCGGTGCCCACCGAGACGTTGTTGGCGTCGCCGCTGTAGCTCGCTCTCCACCTGTAGGTCCCTGGCGCAGTTGGCGTGAAGTTAGGAGACGTGTAATTTCCGTTCCCGTTAACCGTTACCGGGGTGGAGGTAAAGACCGCCGTGCTCCCGCAGGTAGTGTCGTTGGGTCCGAAGAGAGTAAAGGTTATCGTCCCGGTTGGATTGAACCCGGTGGCGAGGGTGGCGGTGTCGGTGATAGTCGATCCCACCGTGGTGTCAGCCGAGGCGGTCGTGGCGATCGTGGGAGTCTTCTTGGTGACCACGACTGATTCGTTGGCATCGTTACACGCCGTGCCTACGGAAGCGTTGTTGGCGTCGCCGCTATAGCTCGCTATCCACCGGTAGGTGCCAGGCGCAGTTGGTGTGAAGTTAGGAAACGTGTAATTTCCGTTCCCGTTAACCGTTACCGGAGTGGAGGTAAAGATTGCCGTGCCCCCGCAAGTAGCATCGTTGGGTCCGAAGAGAGTGAAGGTTATCGTACCGGTCGGATTGAACCCGGTTGCGAGGGCGGCGGTGTCGGTAATAGTCGATCCCACGGTGGTGTCAGCCGAGGCGATCGTGGCGATCGTGGGAGTCTTCTTGGTGACCACGATTGATTCGTTGGCATCGTTACACACCGTTGCCACGGTATTGGTGTTTGCGTCGCCACTATAGGTGGCCACAAACCGGTAGGTCCCGGCCACCGTCGGCGTGAACAAACCAGAACCGTAGGCTCCGTTGCCGGTGACTGTCTTAGTAGAGGTAAAGACCGGCGTTCCAGAGCAGGTGTTATTGTCCGGTCCGTAAACATTAAAGGTGATTGAACCGGTCGGACTTATCCCGGGCGAGGAGATGGTGGCTGCATCCGAGATGGTTCCGCCTATCGTAGTCGTAGACGATGCTGTCGTGCTGAACGTAGGAGTAGCCTTGTCATCGTTCAGGATCGTGCCCGTGCCATCGGCGCGGGAGATGGTCGCGTTGTTGGCGTTGCTGAGATGGACGGTGAAAGTCTCATCCGGCTCAAAAGTGGTATCGCCGTTCACGAGCACGGTGATCTGCATCGTTGTATCCGCTGGCGCAAAGTTCAGCGTGCCGGAGTTCAACACGTAATCGTTCTCGGCGAGCGTCGCTGTGCCATCCTGCGTTGTGAAGCTGACCGATGAACTTAGGTCTGTGCTCCCGGTCTTCGTAACCGTGAAGACAAAGGCGGTCGTGCCGCTGTTGCCTTCCAGGTGGGTCACGTCATCGATAGCGAAGGACGGCGGGGCGTCGTCGTTCACGATGGTGCCTGTGCCGTCGGCCGTGGTGATTGTGGCGTTACCCGCGCCTGAGAGATGGACGGTGAAGGTTTCGTCTGTCTCAAACTTGGTGTCGCCGTTCACCAGCACCGTGATCTGCTTGGTCGTGTCGGCCGGCAGGAAGGTGAGCGAACCGGAATTCGCCTGATAGTCGCTATCAGCCACCGTCGCCGAGCCGTCCACAGTGGTGAAGTTCACCGTAGCATTCAGCTCCGTACTACCTGTCTTAGTGACGGTGAAGACATAGGCTGTCGTGCCACTGTTGCCTTCGTTGTGACTCACGCTATCGATGGCCAAGGTCGGAGCTGGGTCGTCTTCGTTAATAGTCAAGACAGCAGTGCCCTGCGGGCCTATCTGCGCGCCGCCCGTCGCATTGGTGAGCGCGAGGTTCACGGTCTCGTTAGCGTCGAAGACGTTATTGTCGGTGATCGGGATCTGGATCGTCTTGTCAGCCGTGTCGCCGTCGGCAAAGTTGACGGTGAAGTTGTTTACCGCGGTGTAGTCGCTGCCGGCGGTGGCGCTGCCGTCGCTGGTATCGAACTGGGCCGAGACCGCGCCCATGCTGCCGTCCGTGCGCTTCACGGTGATGGTCGCGTTGCCACCGCCTTTACCGACGCTGTAGGTCGGCGCGCTGAATTGGATTAGCCCGTGCTTGCACTTGCCGAAGGTCGCCGCGTTGTAGATGTTCGCGATCTCTGTGCCCGAGAGCCCGCGGCTGTAAATTTCGACTTCATCTATTTGTCCGGTGAAGAACCTGGTCTGACCGGTCTGTTCGCGCCCGATCGCGATGTTCGCGTCCACGCCAATGAGGTTCTGCGGAGTCACCGTCGTCGAGCTGACGGCGACGCCGTTCACGTAAATGACGTATGAGCCGGAGGCGCCGTCATAACTCATCGCTACGTGGGTGAAAGTGTTGAGTGGTATCGAGCCGCCGGCAAGGAGCGGTTCGGATCCATTGGCGAGGTGAATTCCGCTGAAGATCGCCCACATGCCGGTGCCGCTGTTGTATTGCAGCCAGAGCGAGAACGAATCCGAACTGTTACTGATGCCGAAGTTCTGGGCCCACTTCGTCAGCACGCCTTCCAGCGTTCCGTTGGCCGGCTGACTGGTGGGTTTCACCCAGGCATCAACCGTGACGCCGGAAGTTAATTTGAGCGCCGCCGGACTGCCGATCGAGACAGAATTCGATCCATTGAAGCTGAATGCTTGTCCAACCTTGCCCGCGGCGAAGCCCGGACTGCTGACTGGCGTCCCGTTCTCGAAGGTCGGTCCCTGAATGTCATTGTCGTTTCCTTCCGCCGGATACCACGCGACCATGTTAGCCGGCGGTTCGAAACAAGCCGCCACAACCGACTCGCTCGCATCACCGCAGGCTGTGGCGGCGACATTGTTATTGGCGTCGCCGCTATAACTCGCGATAAAGCGATAGGTGCCAGGTGACGTCGGCGTGAAGGGATCTGAAGTGTAGGTGCCATTGCCATTAACTGTCTTGGTCGATGTGAACACGGGTGTGCCGCCGCAAGTAGTGTTATCCGGACCAAACACCGTGAAGGTGATCAAGCCAGTAGGGCTTACGCCGCCCGAAAGGGTAGCGCTGTCAGAAATAGCTCCGCCCACATTAACCGCGGCGGAGGCGATGGTCGGATTTGCCTTACTTACCACAACGGACTCGCCCGCATCACCGCAAGCTGTGGCCGCGACAGTGTTATTGGCGTCGCCGCCATAACTCACGACAAACCGATAGGTGCCGGGCGCAGCCGGAGTAAACGAGGCGGAGGTGTAGTTCCCATTGCCGTTTACCGTTGAAGTCGAGCTGAACGCGACGGCGCCGCCGCAAGCAGAGTCGTTCGGTCCGTAAACGTTGAAGGTAATCGTGCCGGTGGGACTTACCCCGCCCGAGAGGGTGGCAGTGTCCGACATCGTTCCGCCCACCGTGGTCGCGGACGAAGCGGTCGTCGAGATGGCCGTGACCGCCTTGCTGACGACAACAGATTCGTTGGCATCACTGCAGGCGGTGGCTTTCGCGGCGTTATTCGCGTCGCCGCTGTAACTCGCCACAAAGCGATAGGTGCCAGCAGAGGCAGTGGTAAAGTTACCTGAGTTGTAGGTGGCGTTACCAGTAACTGTTACTGTTGTGGTAAACGCGGGCGTCCCGCCGCAGCTTGCATCGTTCGGTCCGTAAGCATTAAATGTGATGGTGCCAGTCGGATTGACGCCGCCGGATAACGTGGCCGCGTCGGAGATGTTTCCGCCGACTGTGACGCTAGCCGATGCCTGCGTCGCCACTGTCGGGTTGGCCTTGCCTACCGTGACTGATTCGTTCGAAGCGTTGCACGCCGTGGCCACGACGTTATTGTTTGCATCACCGCTATAACCGGTGGTGAAGCGATACGTGCCCGCTGCCGTGGGGATGAAAGTGCCGGAGTTGTAGGTGCCGCCTCCGCTCACCGAAATAGTGGAGGTGAAGGCAGGCGTGCCATCACAGGTTACATTGTCAGGTCCGTAGACATTGAACGTGATTGTGCCGGTGGGATTGAACCCCGCCGAGATCGTTGCGCTGTCCGATATCACCGTGCCGACGATCGTTGGGCTGGATGCCTGCGTAGTCACCGTCGGGGTCGCCTTGTTCACCAGAACCGACTCGCTCGCATCACCGCAGGCTGTGGCGGCCACATTGTTGTTGCCGTCGCCGCTATAACTCGCCACGAACTGGTAAGTGCCGGGGGACGCCGGAGTGAACGTGGCGGAGGCGTAGGTCCCGTTACCGGAGCTGACCGGCACCGTCGAAGTGAAGATGACTGCGCCGCCGCAACTGGCATCGTTCGGCCCATAGAGCTTGAAAGTGATTGTGCCCGTTGGGTTGAAGCCGGCCGATAACGTGGCCGTGTCGGAAATCGTGTTACCAATAGTCGTCGCGGCGGAGGCTTGCGAGGCGATCGTCGGGTTCGCCGGGTTCACCAGAACCGATTCATTTGGATCATTGCACGCCGTTGCTACAGTGGTGTTATTGGCGTCGCCGCTATAAGTCGCCACGAACCGGTAAGTGCCGGGGGACGTCGGGGTGAAGGAAACGGACGTATAAGGGCCATTGCCAGCAACCGATGTGGTCGAGCTAAATAATGGTGTGGCGCTACAAGCTGGGTCGCTGGAGTCATAGACGTTGAAAGTGATTGTGCCCGAAGGATTGAAGCCGCCCGATAACGTTGCGGTGTCGGAAATCGTGTCGCCAAGAGTCGTCGCGGCGGAGGCGGCGGTGGCGATTGTCGGGTTCGCCTTGCTCACCAGCACTGACTCGTTGGCGTCACTGCACGTGGTAGTTAATGCGGGGTTATTCGCGTCGCCGCTATAACTCGCCCGGAAACGGTAGGTGCCGGGAGTTAGCAGAAAGTTGGCTGAATTGTAGTTGCCGTCACCGTTAACTGTTACCGTTGAGGTCAGCGCCGGTGCACTGCCACAGGTCGCATCGTCCGGTCCGTAGACATCGAAGGTGATCGTTCCAGTCGGGTTGTTCCCACTCGCCAGCGTTGCTGTGTCCGAGATGTTGTTTCCGACTGTGGCTGCCGGGGAAGCGTTCGTGGTCAGCACCGGCGGCGGCTTGCACTTGCCTGCGCTGGCGGCGGCGTAAATGGCCTGGACATCGCCGGCACTAATTGCTGGGCTGAAGACTTCTACCTCATCGATCAACCCGGTAAAGTTTTCGACTCCACCGGAGATGGGATTGGCGCCGATAGTGAATTTGTTGTTGGAGGCCTGACCGGTTGCGGGGGAGCCAAACGAATACTCCACGCCATCTTTATAGAATTTAACGTCGGTAGACGTGTAGGTAACAGCGATGTGTTGCCAGCGGCCAAGATCCGCCGCTACTGGCGCCCACTGCCCTGCCCCGCTGCCTCCGGTAAAGACCGTAAAGTTGCCGCCTGTGGTAATGACGCCACGATCAAAGCCCCCATCGTCATCCGCGAAGATAGTTTGCCGCCCAGAACTGTTCGTGGGATAGACCCATGCGTCCCACGTTGTGGTCGGCATCGCGCTTGGTTGAACATCAAGGTTCGTCGAAATGAAACTGCTGCCATTTAGGCTGAAGGCCTGACCCACATGGCCGGCGGTGTACGCAGGAGTGCCGTTGAAGGTGCCGTTGCTCGTCCCCTTAATGTCGTTGGCGTGTCCGTCGCCCGGCCACCAGCTGACCATCTTAAGCGGCGGTGTTACGCAAGGCTTGCACTTGCCGCCGGCGCCGGCGTTGTAGATGGCTTTGATTGCATTGATGTCCAGCGCCGCATGAAACACTTCGACCTCATCGATCAGGCCATTCCAGAACCGGTCCGGCTGCTCCGAATTGTTACCGATTCTGACCTCGGCATTAGTCTGCGCGATGGTGCCGGTCACAGCGGCCGAGGCATCCAGGGCGCCGTCGACGTAAAGGTATTTGGTGCTGCCGTCGAAAACAGCGGCGACGTGGTGCCATTGACCGTCGTTGATGTTCGTGGTGCCCTCGAGGTCGACGTTGGTCAGCCCACTTGTCCCGAAGGCGATGTGGTTCGAGGTGGCCTGGGTTTGCAACCGCCATGCGTTATCGCCCTTGGTGATAACCGGGTCGAATCCTGGGTTCGTTAAAGCGGATATCTTAACCCAGGCATCGATCGTGATGACGTCGGAAATATTGTAGGCGCTTTGATTTGGAATAGCCACATAGGCACTTGTCCCGTTGAAGCCAAACGCTTGCGCGACTTCTCCGGATCCATAGGTAGCGCTGCCCTGGAGTGTGCCGTTGTTTCCACCCTGAATGTCCGTGGTATTGCCGTCACCCGGCCACCAGCTCACCATGTTAGGTGGCGGCGGTGTGCACGGTGGAGGCGTTGCCAGCTCGACCGCGCCGATGTCACTGAAATCGCCGCCCACAGGTGGAGCTATGGTATCGCTATAACGAACCGGGCGTGTAAATCCGCGTTCATCCGTCGTTAGGTCAAACGCATTGCCCTGATCGATAACCGGGCTGCCGGGCTGCGGAGCCATCGTGGGCACGCAGCCACCGTTATCGCGCAGTGATCCCAACTGCGGATCACCACCGATGAAGTTGTAGCCGCCAGAGCTGCTGCCGCCAACGTCATTTGGGCTGTTGTTAGCAACGATGCTGTTGTTTATGGTCAAAGTAGCTATATTGAATATGCCGCCTCCGGCTCCGCCGCCATCGGAGTTACCGGAGATGGTGACACTCGTTAGGTTCGTTGTGCCTGCCCAGGAAGCTGCGCCTCCGCCTTGCACCGCCTGGTTGTTGTAGAAAGTGCTGTTATTAACGTTGACGACGATGGAGCCAGGCCCATTAACGTAGAGTCCGCCACCCGGCGCACCACCATTACCGGCGCCGGTGTTATTGCCAGTGAACGTGCAGCGGTTAATCGTCGCGCTGCCATCCGTGATGCAGACGCCGCCGCCGCCGCTGTCCGCCACATTGTTGCTGATGATGGAATCGTTAAGAGTGAGCGTGCCATAGCTCAGGATACCGCCGCCCACTGGGAAAATGTTCGGAGCACGCCCATTCGTAACAGTCACACCCGAGATGGTAACGGTGGTGCCACTCGCGATATCGAAAACACGGTTGGCGTTGTTACCACTAATGGTAAGAAGACAAGCGCCGGGGCCGTTAATCGTTACGTCCTTGTCGATCAAGATTTCCCCGCTGGTCAGCGTGATTGTGTGCGGTCCCGAGCCGAGGCTGAAGGTGATCGTGGCACCGTCGCAGGCAGCGGCAACAATGTCGCGCAGCGAGCCCGCGCCACTGTTACTGGTGTTGGTAACGACCGTTCCGCCGCATGGTGTGGGTGTCGGAGTTGGCGTAGGTGTCGGAGTAGGCGTCGGCGTTGGTGTGGGTGTAGGAGTGGGAGTTGGTGTGGGGGTGGGAGTCGGAGTCGGAGTTGCGACCGTGATCACAACGTCATTACTATCCGTGCCTCCGATATAGCTGATCTGCGCGCTCAAACTCGAACCGAGGAAGTTCGGAATAATCGCGCCTTCGGCCAGGCCGCTGAACGTGCCGGTAATAGGATCGCTGCCGTCGTTGTTGACGATGGTGAAACTCTCGCCACCAACAGGTGTATAGGTGCTGCCGCTGAATGAGAGGTTGGCGCCGTTAAGGTTCACCAGGCCAGCGACGTTGAGCTGGGTGTAGCCGCTGTCGGCCGTCGTGTTGGTGATGACGATCTTCAGATCTTTCCCACTCGTTAGGTTGAGCGTCGCGGCGGCGCCCGTGGTCACATCCACGCCGGTGTGGCTGGGGAAGACGTTGGTGCCGGGAGTGAGCGTCACATTGCCGCCCGCGCTGTTCAGCGAGCCGGTGGTGAGGTCAATGTTCGCCCCCGAGGTCAGGTTCAGAATGGTCGAACCTGGACGAGTGATCGCCGCGCTGACGGTGATCGCGCCGCTGTTGCTGTCGCCGATGTTGATCGTGCCGGCGGTGACGACGTCGAGTTCGGCGTCTGACAGGCCAAGCGGGCCGCCGCTCGTATCGGTTGCCGTCCCCAGGTTGATGGCGACACCAGTGGTGCGTTGCCGGAGCGTGACGCTGCTGGTGTTTTGGGCGCTGATGGTCGCCGTGGGGTCGATATTCATGCTGTCGCCGATCAGCGTGAGGGTGCCTCCATTGGTCGCCGTCGTGATCGCACTGTTGATTCCGGCTAAGATCGCGATGCTGTCACTTCCTCCCCCGTCGGTACCGGTCACCGACACGCTGCCGCCGCCCGATGTGATCGTCGCACTCGTGCCAAGGACCCAGACGCCATAGTTGGTTCCCCCGGTCCCCGTGCCGCCCAGGCCCACAACGGCGACGGTGCCGCTACCTTCCGCTGTGATCTGACCGCCACTTTGCACCACAACGCCGAAGTTGCTCGCGCTGCTGTCCGCGCCGCCCCCGGTGCCAGTCACCGACACGTTGCCCGCGCTCGACGTGATCGTCGCACTCGTGCCAGTGACATAGACGCCGTAGTTGCTGCCGCCGGTCCCCGTCAGGTTGCCACCCTGGCCCACGACGGTGACCGTGCCGCTAAGCCCCGCCGTGATCTGACCGGCACCTTCCACAAAGACGCCATAGTTGCTCGAGCTGCTGCCCGCGTCGCCGCCGGTGCCGGTCACCGACACGTTGCCCCCGCTCGACGTGATCGTCGAACTCGTGCCACTGACATAGACGCCGTTGTTGTCGCTCCCTCCGGTCGCCGTGGTGTTGCTGCCGCCCTGGCCCAACACGGTGACGGTGCCGCTAACCCCCGCCGTAATCTGACCGGCAGATTGCACAAAGACGCCATAGTTAGAAGATGAGGTGCCGCCCGCGCCGCCTCCGGTGCCGGTCACCGACACGGTGCCCCCGTTCGACGTGATCGTCGAACTCGTGCCACTGACAGAGACGCCGTAGTTGCTGCTGCCGGCCCCCGTCAGGTTGCCACCCTGGCCCACGACGGTGACCGTGCCGCTAAGCCCCGCCGTGATCTGACCGGCACTTTCCACAAAGACGCCATAGTTGTTCGAGCTGCTGTCTGCGCCGCCCCCGGTGCCGGTCACCGACACGTTGCCCCCGCCCGATGTGATCTGCCCGGCATTTTGCACCGCGACGCCGCCGTTAAAGAAGCTGTCGAGCGCGCCGCCCCCGGTGCCGGTCACCGACACACTGCCCCCGTTCGATGTGATCGTTGAACTCGTGTCGGTGACATTGACGCCGAAGTTGCTACTCCCCGAGGGACTAGCGCCGCCGCTGCCTTGCACCGTCAGCAGACCGCTCGTCCCGCCGATAATGTTCCCGCCACCGTGAATTAGCACACCGATGTTACTGCCGCCGGTGTCACCTCCCTTGCCCTTTACGGTCACCGTTCCCGTGCCGGTTGCCTGAATCAGGGCTCCGTTGACATCGATGCCCGCGACACCGCCGGACGTCGGCGTGACTTGCTGGTTGGCCTCCACGATCAAGTTGCCGTTTTCCGTCACGAAGCTGGAACCGCCGTTCATCGTCACGTTATTGCTGCACCTCACCGTAATCGTCCCGGTGCCGGAGGTAATCAGGTTCGCGCTCGCCGCAACGTTCACCGCATCCGTTCCCGGCGTCGGATCGTCGTTTTGCAGATCGACATCGAGGCTGGCGTCCACCGCGAAGGTAATGTCGCCGTTTAAGTTCACCGTATCATCGCCGGTGCCGCCGTTGATGGTCAGGCTGGGCATAGTGCCCGTAAACGCGCCGACGTTGATCGTGTCATCGCCCCCTTGTCCATTGACCGTAATGCTGGTGATGCCGGTCAGGGGGATATTGCCCGAATCACCCGTGATGAACGCACCGCCATCGACGCTGAAAGTTCGTCCCGTCGCGGCAAACTTGATGTTAGTGGGGCTCGGTTCGGAAATGTCAAGGGTATCGCTATTCCCCGAAACGTCTGTAACCACAATCGCACCGCCCGTGGTCGTGACGGTGTAATCCGGCGTCGGCGGCGGAGCGACGCTGGGTGCATTACCGCTAATGTCCTGGGCGATGATTGAAGAGAATCCTGCGCCGTCGGTTGGATTGATCCACGCCTCAATCGTGAAGTCATTAGTTCCAACTACCAGCGACGAAGCGCGCTGCACGTAATCATCCGAGCCATCAAAATCCAGCGCTGCGCCCGTCGCCACACTGAGCGTTTCGATTTTGACTGGCGCCTGCGCGAAGGCAGAGCCTGGGTAGAGAATCAGGATGATCCCGCAGAGCAGGAGAAGGGCGGTTTGTTTGTGATGGGGTGTGTGCGTGATCGACCTCCAACCTGGTTTTGCTCGTGTATGGGCATCGCGAGCGGTCGTAGTCTGTTCCCCCACCGAGTCAGATAAGCGAGTGCGGCGGAGATTTGCTCTCCATGGCTTGTGAAAAGCTGGGCGTGTTTTGCGGGGGAGAGATGACGAAATCGGCGTCGTTTCTTTGGACGAAGGGAGCGGCGTCAAGAATATTTCAGCAGTCTCCGTAAAGATCGTTTAGCACCTGACAAACCCAGCCCACCATCGAAAATGAGAACGTCGCTTGCGGAACTGCGAGTAAATTGTTTAGTGCCTCTCGCCCGATCGCTCCGCGGAACGGAGCTGCGGCTTCTCCACTTATGCAAAACCTCATTCGTCCTTCTTCCTCTTCGCCTTCTTCTTCCGCTCATCCGCTCCGCGGCGTATGTGTCGCCACATTGCTCTTTGCGCTCGGATGCAGCACCGTTCCGCTTTGCCGCGCCGCGGCGCCGGCCTCTGCCTCGCCCAGCCTTTCCAAACCAGTGACCACAAATCCAGCAACCGCTAATCCGCTCCTCACGGAAAGCACGCTGCCGTATCAGCTTCCTCCGTTCGATAAGATCAAGGACGAACATTTCCAGCCCGCGCTGGAGCAGGGGATCGCCGAGGAGGAAAAGGAAGCCGACGCCGTCGCCAAGCAAACCGAGAAGCCGACCTTCGAGAACACGATCGTCGCGCTCGAGAAATCGGGCCAGCTTCTCGGCCGCGCTCGCCGCATCTTTTCCAATTTCGCCGGCGCGAATACCAATCCCACCATCCAGAAAATCGAGAAGGAGATGGCGCCCAAGTTTTCCGCGCACTCCGATGCGATCCATCTGAATGGCCCGCTCTTCGCCCGGATCGAAGCGCTCTACAACGATCGCGATAAGAGCGGACTCGACCCCGAGTCGAAATGGCTCCTCGAGCGTTATTACAAGGATTTCGTCCGCGCCGGCGCCAAGCTCTCCGAGGCCGACAAGACGAAGCTCAGAGCGATCAACTCGGAGCTGGCTACGTTGCAAACCACTTTCGAGCAAAACGTGCTCAAGGAGAAAAATGCCGGGTCCATCGTCGTGAACGATCGGGCCGAGCTGGCCGGCCTTTCCGATAATGAGATCGCCGCGGCCGCTGCCGCCGCGAAAGCGGACGGGAAGGAAGGCAAGTTCGTCATCCGATTGTTGAATACGACCGGGCAACCTTCGCTCGCCTCGCTTCAGAACCGCGCACTTCGCGAGAAGATCATGCAAGCGTCGCTCGCGCGGAATAGCCACGGCGGGGAGTGGGACAACAAGGAAGTGGTGAATCGCACCGCGAAGTTGCGGGCCGAGCGCGCCACGTTACTCGGCTATGCGAATCACGCTGCCTACCAATTGGAAGACCAGACCGCGCATGATGTCCCGACGGTCAACAAGCTCCTCGCCGACCTGGCGCCCGCCGCGGTGGCAAATGCCAAACGCGAAGGCGCCGACATGCAGACCATCATCGACCAGGAGAAAGGCGGTTTCCAGCTCGCGGCCTGCGATTGGGATTTCTACTCCGAGAAGGTGCGCAAAGCGCGTTATGCCTTCGATGAGTCGCAGCTCAAGCCTTACTTTGAGTTGAACCATGTGATCACGGATGGCGTCTTCTTCGCCGCCGGCAAGCTCTACGGTCTTACCTTCAAGGAACGCAAAGACCTGCCGGTTTACCTGCCGGAGGTTCGGATCTGGGAAGTCACCGATCGTGATGGCAAGCCGCTCGCACTCTTTATCGGGGACTACTATGCTCGTCCGTCAAAGCGTGGCGGGGCCTGGATGAACCAGTACGTGCCGCAAAGCGGACTCTTCGGCACCAAGCCGGTCGTCGCCAACCACCTTAACATCCCCAAGCCGCCCGCGGGCGAACCTACCTTGTTGACCTATGATGAAGTAAGGACAGCTTTCCATGAGTTTGGCCATGCCTTGCACGGAATGTTTTCCAATGTGAAGTATCCGCGCTTCAGCGGCACGAGCGTGCCGCGCGATTTCGTCGAGTATCCATCGCAAGTCAACGAGATGTGGGCCACCTGGCCTGAGATCCTGAAGAACTACGCCAAGCATTACAAGACAGGTGCACTTATGCCGAGCGAACTGCTCGACAAGATGCTGGCAGCGGACAAGTTTAATCAAGGCTTTAAGACCACGGAATACCTGGCTGCTACACTGCTCGATCAGTCATGGCATCAACTCAAGCCCGAGGAAATTCCGACCGACACGCTGGCGTTCGAAGCTGAGGCGCTCAAGAAAGCGGGCGTGGATTACCCGCCAGTGCCGCCACGTTATCGATCCACCTACTTCTCCCATGCCTTCGCGGGCGGTTACTCTGCCGGCTACTACTCCTACCTCTGGAGCGAGGTGCTCGATGCCGACAGCGTCGAGTGGTTCAAGCAGCACGGCGGCCTCAAGCGCGAGAACGGCGATCACTTCCGCGAGACCCTGCTTTCGCGCGGCGGCAGCGACGATGCCATGAAGTTGTTCCGCAACTTCACCGGCGGCGATCCCGATGTCGCGCCTCTTTTGAAGCGGCGTGGCCTGGATAAGACCGCCCCCGCCGCAGTTCCACCCAAGTAGCACGTCTCTGTAGCTGGAGCGGCGGTCTAGCCTCTCCGCCGTGTCTTTCGCGATCCCCAAGCGGTCGGCGGTCATAGACCGCCGCTACAATTTGGGAATTCCCGCGCGCGCAATCCTCCCAAAGAAGGTATGTAAACTATAGTTGACACCATGTCTGGTATACATGACACTACCGATATGCCACCAACATCAACCATATCAGAGTCCAACATGTCATTCCGCGAGAAGGGCGCCTGGGCTTGCCTGCTCACAACCGTCGTAGTTTTCGTCCCTTATTTTGCGCAGATCTTCCGGTTGTTCGCCCGGGACGAACTCAAGATCAGCTTGGTCATCACTGGGTTCTTCATCGCCAGCATCTGGCAAGTGCTGCTGCATGTGGTCGCCCAAATCGTCATCCGCTCCAAGCGGGAACCGAAGGATGAACGAGATGCTATCATCGAGTCGAAGTCCTTCAGGCACGCCTATTGGATTTTCGCATTCTTTGGGTGGGCCGTGATCATGGTTCCCGCTTTGACTCGCACTGGGTCCTTGCTGGCGCCGGCATTTATCAGCCAGATGTTGTTTCTATGTTTTGTGCTTGCAGAAGCGACTAGATACTCCACCCAGGTGGTCTGCTACCGTCGTGGGAGCTGATTATGAGAGCGGCCAGGGTAAGCAATAATCTCAGGCGATTGCGCTTTGAGTTCGGGGAAATGACGCAGCAGGAACTGGCGGAGCAGGTGGATGTGACCAGGCAAACCATTATTGCGATCGAGGGCGAGAAGTACTCTCCCTCGCTGGAGTTAGCCTTCCGGATTGCGACCGCGTTCGGCAAACCGCTGGAAGAAGTTTTCCAGTACGAAGGCGGCAGCCCGCGCCGTCGTGGCCAGACACGAATCTGGCGCTAACCGCCCGAGCAACCTTGAGGACTAAAGTCTCGCTCTTGTAGGGCGTTTCTATGAAACGGCATCTTCGCCTGGCGTCTGACACAGACGCCCTACAATCCAAGGGTCGCGGTTGCATTTGTGAGCCCCGCTAGAACTCGGCGCAGTTATAGACGACGCGGCCCCGGCAGATGTCGCTTTTGCAAATCACCTTGCACTTCTCCTGCACAGTCGCCGCGCCACAGACCGGGCACGCGATGACGTTATCGCCGGGCTTGACCTCACTCGCGGAAGTTTGGTTATCGCTCGCTTCGCTATCCATGGCCTAAGTCCTTAGACATAACATAGACGTCAACGAAACCAAGCCGCGGATGTCGAAACGCACCCGGCAACGTCCCGACGATATCAAAGCCAAGCTGCTTCCATAGCCGCACCGCGCCTTCGTTGGTGGAAACCACGTAGTTAAACTGCATGGCGCGAAAGCCCAACCGGCCGGCCTCGGCAAGACAATGCTCAGCCATGGCGCGACCTACTCCCATGCGGCGCGCCGACGGCGCCACCATGAAGGCGGCGTTCGCGACATGTGAACCCGGGCCGGACTGGTTGGCTCGCAGGACGCAGGTACCGGCGATGACGCCATCCTGGACGGCGATATAGGTCCAGTTCCCCGGAGCAAACCAATAAGCGAGACCTTCTTCTCGGGTTATCTTTGGATCAAAGGCGTAGGTATCGCCTGGCGCCACGACAGCGTGAAAGATTCGCCAGATTGCCGCACGATCTTCTTCTTGTGCTATTCGAATGCTACATGCCATTCGGAAGATGGTCGCTGTTTACCGATCCTTTTTGAGGGTGCGCCCGAGCAATTCAAGAGGAGACTGCCGCTCTTGCGTCGGCCCGGTTTGATCATCGTCGGACTCGTTCGCATAAGTAATACCATCCGCCTTCAAGCGCTTTTGGATGGCGGCCGTCGCGGCCACCTGCTTCGATCTGTTGGTGCCGTGCGAAGTCTCGGCGTCGTAGGCGTCCTGCTCTGTCTGGTCTTCCTTTGAAGTCTTGTTGGAGAGCTCCGTTACCTTGCTTCGGAGATCATCGAGCGCCTCCGCAGAGGTTCCACCTTCACCGACAGGCAATTGTTCGAGCTTCATGTGGGCGAGGTGCCGGCTATGAAGCTCGTTGATGTCGAGATGGCCCTGCTCATGGATCACAAGTCTTTCCACGTCTTTGAACCAGCTCTTGCGCGATGACTTGTTCCGGTTGAAGCCCGACCGGACACGCCACTCCGTGATGCGGGCAATCACGTGGTCGCCTTCCTTCGTGCACTTGGGCTCGTAGTTATAATGAAAGAACCCGTAAGTATACATGGCGTACTTCGCATGTGCTTTGTCGTCGATGGGGAAGTCGGCGCGGGCAAGCCGATGATAGGGAAGAAAACCATTCGCGATCTCCTTCCGCCATTCCGGCGTATCGTAAGCGATCGTTTCGCCGAGAGCCGACGCGGCCCAAACCAGGCAGACAAGCGCGTAGGCAGCGATCAGAGCCAGGCGCGGCGACCTTCTTCCAGGCGGGCGTTGTTTTGAGAAATTAAGTAAAGGCATGGATGTCATAGTTGCTTCCGGTAGACATGCTGGGTCTTCTCGCGAACGTATCCCGCTCGCTCGTAAAACGGATGCGATTCGGTGCGGAGAATGTTACTGCGCACCGAGACGCGGTCGAGTCCGCGCTGGCAAGCCCAGTGCTCCACCGCCGATACCAAACGCCGGCCGATGCCCTGGCCACGATGATCGGTCGCTACCACAAGGCCCAGGATTTCACAGAAGCGTCCCACTTCCAGAATGTCTTGTTCCCCTGCGTGGACCCAGCCGATCACAAGGTTGGCCGTTGCTTCCGCCACCAAGAGGAGATGTTCCGGGCGGGGGAGCAAGCGTGCAAGCCTGCGCGCGAGCACATCAACTTCGGCCGGGTAACCGAGTGCCGCGCTTAGCTCGGCAAGCCGGGCCGCGTCCCTCACCCTGGCACATCGGATCGTTGCAGTGTCCTTGCCCGAAAGAGAGCCGACAGCCTGACTCTTCATCAGTTCAAGAAGCTCCGGACGATCTCGAGGCGAGCGGTGGTCTAAGCAGCGGATGGCTGTTTGCTCGAGGCGCCTAAACTCTGCGCCAGACCGCGCATGACCTCCATCCCGGCCTCGCTGCAATAGTCGGTCAGTTTGGAAGGCGGATATTCATCCCGGACGGAGATGCACTTTTGGCGAACGGCTTCCAGATCGGGATCATCCAGCCGAATCGAGATGAAACCATCCCAATCCCACTGGCGTCCGGTCCCGTTCACGAAGGCCTCGATCGTTTCGGCAACCTGCTGGCGTGTTCTTTTCATGGGCGTGATGTCCTTCGGTCGAAAATACCCGGTATTTCGGTGGGCGGCAAGCTGAAACCGGCGAACGAACGGTCGTGAAAAAATTAAGCTTCTCTTCACGGCGCCATTCAGGCTATGGTGCGCCAGCAACTCGCAAAACGCCTGGGCGCTTCGCGATGTTGCGAGAGGACATGAATAACCAGCCGCCCGCGGTCATAAATCTCAATTTGCCCAAGCCGCCGATGCGGCTGATCGGCGCGGTGCTCGCCGTGGTCGCGGCTTTAATTGTCCTGTGGACTTCTTATTACACGGTCCCGGCAGAGTCGGAGGGCGTCGTGCTGCGCTTCGGAAAATTTCTGAAGACAGTCGAGCCCGGGCTGCACTTCAAGTTGCCGCTCGGGATCGATGACCAGACCGTTCTGCCGACGCGGCGGCAGTTGAAGCTCGAATTTGGTTTTTACACTGCGGGCTACACGAACGAGGACCAGCCCACTCAACAGCAGCTCGAGGAAAAATCGATGGTCACGGGTGACCTCAACGCCGCGCTCGTCGAATGGGTGGTGCAATATCGGATCGACGATCCGAAACAGTATCTCTTCGATGTGCGTAATCCCGGCCAGACGTTGCGCGATTTGGCGGAGGCAGCGATGCGCGAAGTGATCGGCGATCGCACGGTCGATGAAGTCATCACGATCGGCCGGCAGGACATCGAGATCTCGGCGCTGACCCGGATGCAGGAGCTGGCCCAGCGTTACAAGCTCGGAATTCGCGTCGACCAGGTGCAGTTGAAGAACGTGAATCCTCCCGCGGAAGTGCAGGCCTCTTTCAATGAGGTGAACCGGGCGCAGCAGGACCGCGAGAACGCGATCAATATCGCGAACGGCGATTACAACGAAGCGGTCCCGAAAGCGAAAGGCCAGGCGGACCAGGCGATTCGCGGCGCGGAAGGTTACCAATTCAAGCGCGTGAACGAAGCGGAAGGCGATGTCGCTTCCTTCAACGCCATGCTCGGGCAATACATCAAGGCGCCGGAGATCACGCGGACCCGTCTTTATCTCGAAACGATGGGCGATGTCCTGCCCGCGATGGGCCCGAAGATCATCATCGATGATTCGATGCGCCAGTTACTTCCTATTTTGCCGCTGACTAACAAGCCGGAGGTAACCAGGTGAACAAGCGCGGCTGTTTCTGGATGGTTATGATCGCCTTGGGTTTGTTGGTTCTGCGCGGACTGCTCGGTTCCTTCTATGCCGTTCACCAAACTGAGCAGGTGATTGTAACTCAGTTCGGTAAACCCCAGGGCGATCCAGTCACGGAACCCGGCTTGCATTTCAAGCTCCCATTCATCCAGGACGTTAACCGAATCGACAAGCGGTTCCTCGAATGGGACGGATTGCCTGTTGCTATTCCGACGAGAGACAAGACTTACATTCACGTCGATACCTTCGCGCGCTGGCGCATCGATAACCCCAAGATTTATTTTGTGCGCTTGCACGATGAACGCAGCGCCCAGTCGCGCCTCGAAGACATCCTCGGGAGCGAGACGCGCAATGCCATCGCCAAGCACGACCTGATCGAAATCGTGAGGACGGACAAGGAACGCAAGCCGATGCACGACGAGAGTCTCAAGCCCGGCCCCGTGGGCATAGGCACGATAGGTGTGCTGCCGCCGATCGCCTATGGGCGATTGAAGATCGAAGGCGAGATCAAGACGGCCGCGGCGCTCAAGCTCGGCGAGTTCGGGATCGAGCTGCTCGACGTGCGTTTGCGGCGGGTGAACTACAACCCCGATGTGCTCGACCGAATCTATCAGCGCATGATCAGCGAACGCCGGCAGATCGCGCAGCGGTTCCGCTCTGAAGGCGAAGGCGAAGCCGCTCGCATCGCCGGACAAAAGGAGCGCGACCTGAACGAGATCCAGTCGACCGCTTACCGCAAGGTCCAGGAAATCCGCGGGCAATCCGATGCGAAAGCAACGGAGATTTATGCGCGCGCCTACACGCAGAATCCGCAAGCCGCCGAGTTCTATGGCTTCCTTAAGAGCATGGAGACCTATCGCAAGGTGTTGACCAAGGAATCCACCCTCGTGCTTTCCACCGACAGCGACCTCTTCAGCCTGCTCAAGCGCGCCGGGGCGAAGCCAACGAACTCGCCGCCGATTCCTGCAAGATAGCTCTCCTGACGAGGTAGCGCCGTTGCAGTTCCGCTACTTCTTGACTTTTTTTGGCGTCTCGGTGTCGCCCTTTAACCCTAGAAACCTCATCCGGATCGATCGCGAATAGATCAAGTTAGCGGCGCCGACGGTGTCGTCCTGTGCGATGGCGAGAGCATGTTCGCCTTTGGGCAACTGATAAATAAGGATGTGGACTATTACAGTCGAAGGGATCCGGGTTCCGATAGTAAACGTGTAGAGTGACATTCCGTTGGCTATCTGCACGGCTACTTTGTCGTAAATTCCATTTCCTTCCGACCGGACAACTCGCGCGCCGGTCACGGTATTATTTATGATCTGTCCGCGCACAAGGAGATACGCCTTAATCGGCTCCGTGGCCAACTGGTGATAAATCTTCGCGGGAAGCTCGCTTCGAAACGCTCCGACCGGCAGGCCGGGAATATTCTCCATCGTGCGGACACTTCCAGCCGCGAGACTGTGGCTAACCAGGACAACGAGCAACAGGAGGGCAAAGGGGATTTTCATACCCGTCAATTGAGCCAGTTCCATGAATTTTCCAAACGGAATTTTCCCCGTTCCTTCAGGACGGACCGCTTGACCTTTTTCCTCGCGTCTGACAGGATTCAGGCTTCTGATATCCTAACCGTCAATCGCATATGAACGAACCATCGAATCCTGTTCCGCCGAATTTGCCGCCCACCAATCCGCCATCCAGTCCGGCGCAGCCGCCTGTTTCACCGCCTCCTGCTCCGATGAGCGCGCCGCCGGCGAAGAAGAGCGCGATGCCATGGGTTCTTGGCGGATGCGGCTGCCTGACGTTGCTTCTCATTATCGCCGCCATCGTCTGTTACGGACTGTATCGCAGCGGGAAGAACGTAGTCGAGAAGGCTTCCAAAGAGATCAAGGAAATGAAGGAGCTTCAGGCGAACACGGAGACGCCTTCGACTAGACAGACCCCCTCGACCCGGCGCACACCATCGACCCGGCAGGCGCCGTCCGCGCCTGTCACCGGCTTGAACACCTATGTGAATGTGAAAGAGAAACTGCCGGCCAAGCTCCAGCCGAACTTTGTTCCTTTCAGCTTCGATTATCCGGACGACTTCGAAGTCCAGCCGCAAGGGGACGTTAACTTTGTCAAAGTCGAGAAATACGCGACGCAGGGCGAGGGCTACACGGCGGAGAACTTCGCGGTCGGCTATGCCTGGTTCACGCCGCCGGACGCGGATAGTGATCTGCTATATGACCAGTTGTTAGACCAGCTGGGCCAGCAGTTAGTGGGCAGCTTCCATAACTACAAAGAGCACAAGCGCATGCCGGAAACCGTCGCCGGCGTGCGTGGCAAGGCGGCGATCTTCCAGGCAGATTTCAACGATGCGGCCCGCACCAAAATCTACGGCAAGACCATCCTGCTGCATCCGCCCGGAAAGAAGAACGGGGTCACCATCATCATGCTGGCGACTTCTCTCGACCCCGATATCCGAAGCGCGAACGACGTAGGAGTGAAAGGCGAGAGCGCGGAGATTCTGCGCTCGTTTCGCTTGGAGTAGCTTGGGTTCACGGGGGGCCGGGCGTGAGCTACTTCTCCTTGGTGCAATTCATTAGAACCGGATTGCGTTTGTTATCGCTGTAGTTGATGACGATCGACGGAGTCCCGTTCTGGACTGCGTACGTGCTTGTGCCAACGGACGACACATGGCTTAAGAAGGTAAACCGGTTGGTCCATTTGATGTGGCCTTCGGCGTCGACGGTAAAGGGAGAGAATTCCCCCCTTTTTTCGATGGCAGTTCCCTCCTTGTAATCCCGGTAGGTCCTCCCTCGAAGTTCCAGTTTCACGAGCTCGATATATTTGGAAGCCGCGACGAATTCGCCCCCCTTATACCCACCCACGTTGCCGCAGCTATACACGCCATCAGCCTCCGGTCCAGGTTCCGCTGCTCTTGCCGCGAGACATGCCGCGAAGAAGATAACGCCAGAAAGAAGCGTGAAGGCGACGGGATCGAGATGTTCATATGTTTCGTAATCGGTGTGGTAAGGGTCGTTTTGAGAGGTGGGTGAGGGTAATTTTCGGCCAGACCTTCGCTGGCGTTTGTTGTTCAATAGATTTGTAGGGCGTCTGAGTTAGCCTCGATTCCTGGGTGAAACGAGGTGTTTCACAGAAACGCCCTACAAATATTGAGTTGGCGATGGTGGAATGCGTCGCTTACGGCGCTATCCGGTCGCAAACGGTATCGTTATGGAACGAGACGAGTTCGCGCAACTGGAACCAGCCGCCTTCGTTCTTGTTCGTGCTCGCGACGGCATTGCTCTCGTTCGTGCCGAAATCCTGCCATGACTTATAGCGGGCGATCGTTAGGAACGTCCACGGCCCACCTTCCAGATGCTGCATGAGGACATTGCCAGCCGAGGTATCACCCGCACCCGGCGGCTCACTGAGCATCTTTTCGAGTTGGTCGCGATGCCCTGCTATAGGACGATAGACCGAGATGACATAGGCCGAACCATTACTCTTATCTCCTGATTCATCGATGCCCATGGCCTTGGTAAACTCCGCCCAGGAAGGGCCGTTCACATAGGTGTCATTGTGCCAGTCACTCAGATCGCGCACACCTGGCGAAGGCGCGGGCCGCGCCGCATCGACGGTTGCGCTCGTTCCCATGTGCTGGATTACCGCGTAATCCCAAGAGTCGCCATCCTGGTGGCGCAGAACCAGAGCGTGTCCCGGAAAAGGAGCAGTAGCGTCTGGTTTCTTAAGGTTGTCGGCGAGTTGAGTGGCTTTGCCGGCCGCGGCCTTGGTAAAGTGGACGTGGTAAACGTCCGTTCGCGCGATCTGCGGACTGGGAGAGGACTTCACAGCGGATGTGGCGGGCGTAGGTGATGACGTTGTCGAAGTGGACGACGATGGGGATGATTTCGAGGTCTTGGGAGCCGCTATCGATCGGTTTGATGGAGATGATTGTGAGACAGACGACGATGGCGCGGCAGCGCGCGTCGGCGAGGTCTGAGCCTTAAGCAAGGTAGCTGGGCCGAGCGCGAGTAATGCGACAGCCAGAAACGAGACGATTGATTTCATGATGAGACTTTCTTTTCTTGGTTTAAGTAGAAGCTCGTCCGGAAACCCCGGCGCCCTATCGGGGCGAGCCAAGTCGAAGCAAGTGCGCCTCGACTTCGTTGGTAATCCGGCGAGGCTAGGCGTCCGCTCCTGTCGCCGTCAATGCTATTTTTCGAACCGTGCTTAACATTGTCGCCGGCTTAGCAACGATTCATTCAATGCACTGCCGATAGACCGCCGCATCGACATTGCCACCGCTCACAACGCAGCAGACCTGCTGGTCCCGAAACAGATCCGGCGCGGCCAGGAGCGCTCCGATCGCGAGAGCGCCCGTCGGCTCCACCTTCAGATTGGCCAGACTGTAAAGCAGCCGGACTCCCTCCCGGATTTGTTCTTCCGACACTTCTACGATGCCAGCTACATGCTCCCGGATGATGGCCCAGTTATGCTGCCCGAGGCTTACAGTGCGGGCGCCATCGGCGATAGTCTGCGGCTCTTGCTCGTTTACGATGATGCGTCCTTCGCGAAGCGAGCGAGCAGCATCATTCGCAAGCGCGGGTTCTGCGCCGAAGACCTTCGTCGCGGCATTCGCGCGCGCGACGCTCTGCGCTATTCCCCCGATCAACCCGCCTCCTCCCACCGGCACGACGATCGCCTCAAAAGCCCGCCCGAGCGCGATCAATTCGCCTCCCAAGCTGGCGTTGCCATCGATCACGAGGGAGTCGTCGTAAGGACTCGCGACATAGGCCTCGCCGCTTGCAGCCGCGAGTTGCTGCACGCGCTCGCTCCGGCTCACGTCGCGCACGTTGATGAGATCGACGGTGGCGCCATATTCGCGCACCGCCTCTACCTTTACCTGCGCGGAGTTGTGCGGCATAACGACGGTGCAGCGTTTGCCTGTGAGCTGACAGGCATAAGCCAGGGCCTGCCCAAAGTTTCCCGAAGATGCTCCGATAATGTGTTCGTTAGGCACGTGCAAGGCGACGTTGTAAGCCGCGCGAAACTTGAAGCTGCCCGTCCATTGAAAGGTTTCGCTGGCAACGACGACCTGCGCGCCGAGACGCTGCGACAGACGCGGCGCTTCGATGATGGTCGTCGGCCGGATCGCTTCGTGGTGCGGGCGCATGGAATCATGTTACAACATGGCACTCTCCGTCCACAGCAGAAAAGCGGACCCGCAATCGCGATTCACAGATTGCCCCCCTTTTGTTGCGCGACCAGAAAGAGCATTATCGCTCGAGAACGTATCGCGAAGAATGCTCGCCAGGAGAATTCCGAGAATGGTTGGCGGACCATGAATATCCCGGCAAAGACACAAGACAACGGCTCCTGCAATACCACAAATCGCAAAGAGCCGCGCTGATCTTGAAAGCTCGTGCCGGTGGAAAAGGGCGAAGACGAACAACCCTCCTATTACTCCGGCAATGCCAAGCGATGACCCGGCAGTGTTCGGGCTCCAGAGATATCCGAAGATCTGACCCAGCACTCCTGGAATAAAGTAAAACGCCAGCAATTTCTTCCCATAAAGCCGCTCCGCCAGAGGGCAAAAAACAACCGCGGCGACTCCATTCACGCAAGCTTGCACCCAGCCGTATGCCTGGACGAACAGCGGCGTCACCATTCGCCACCACTCTCCCGCCAGTAACGCTTCTCGATTCCGTCGAAACGCCGTGAGGACTTCAGGATAAACAAACTGCAGGCCGGTAATCAGAGCCGTAAACCCGATAATGAGCACGGTGATAACGGGCGGCGGCTTGGTCTTCCGGGCGGAAAACCGATACAACTGAACCGCGCAACCGAAGGCAGCAATGTTCATGAAGAGAAATGCCAACAGCCCGCGAATGATTTCGAGTTTCACAAACGCACTTGTGCTGTAACGGCGATGGCGTGGACTGGCAAGCGCGCCCAAGATCCGCGGCCGCGGGCCGCCGATCGCAGATTCACCGACTCACCCTTGCGCACTCTCCGCGTTCCTCAATTCTTCCTTGCCTCGCCCAGCTCGAAACCATTACTCTCCAAGTCTCCGAGCAAATGGAAACCGATAGTTTCACTCCTACCTTCGCCTCGGCCCTCCTTGAGAACGTCATCGTCTTCATCGGGATCGTTATTGCTGTGCCGGCGGTGATGTTAGCCAGGAGTTGGTCCCATCCCGGAATGACGGCGGCCTATGCGGTGATAGCAGGATTGGCCGGCGGAATTCTTTTATTTCTGTATTACACCGCCAGGTTTGTCTTGCGCGTCCCCGGAAAGGTCCTGGTCTCGGAAACCGCGCTGCTCCTGCAATGGCGAAAAGGCGCTGAAACCCGCGTGCCCTGGGATAATGTCCAGCGGTCGGTTTTTCGCCAGCGTTGGGGTTACCGGTGGAAATTCTTTTTGGGCGATTCTGCTCCCATCCTGTGGGGCGACGGCTTTTCGGACGCGACCTGGGAACGGATGTCCGGCCTGATCGAAACGCAGCTTAACTCGCGCGGCGTTCCCATCGAGAAATACGATTTAAGCGGCAAACGGGTTGTTTAGCGTTTTGGTTTTGGACAGGATTAACGGGATCTCCGGAGAACCCAATCCTGTAAAATCGTGTTAATCCTGTCTGTTCCTTATTTCAGGATTTCAGTTTTTTAGCGTTTGAGGCGCGCCGGTCTTAAGCTCGACGAGGATCATGTGGAGGGTCGTGTCGCCGATGTTTTCCGCGGCATGGGTCAAAGGATCGCGATAGACGACCTCGCCGGTTTTCAGCTCGCCTTCGGTGGTCTTGCCGTCCGCGGCGTAGTTGCGGTATCTCCCGCCCGCCAGGACATAAATCACGTAGGCCGGATGCGAGTGCACCTGCTCTTTAACTCCCGGCGGCAATTCCGCTTCGATAACGCGCACCCGATCGTTCTCGAATTTAACTTTTATCGTCTTGGAATTGACGACCGCTGGATCTTGCGCCGAGACGGAGGTTGTCCAGCCGATGTAGATCAATGTCGCGGTAACTGCAGAAATAATGAGTCGCATGGCTACGAGAAAGGCTTTCTCGCGAGCCAATTGCAAGCCGTTAGTTCAGGGAGTCGATCACAAGATCAAAATGCCGAGATTCACGGACTGACACGTATAGGCCCTCAGCTCCAGGAAGTGAAGAGCCTACAGAAATCATCGTTTACGCCGTTGAATCGTCTGCGTTGCAAAAATTCAAGTCGATCCGGTGTTGCGCCGCCACCCGTTGGATGTGCCGGATAAGGGCCTGAGGCGGCAGTTGCAACCGTCGGCCTTTTTCGTACCACCAGGTGACTAATGATGGGTGTGGAAGGTGCGCCAACTTCTCTTCAAAGACCGCGAGATCCATGCCGTGTTGTCGCGCACTATCCGAGTGGTCGAGAAAGTTGTTTCTGGCCTCCTCGCGGACGAGGGCGAACTGGAGAACATCGTTTGCTGAGGTCCAGGAGAACAAGACAAACTTCGTCCTCCGGTCGTGGTAGACAGGAAGATCAGCGTAGGACGGCGTGCTCGAGGTGACCTCGGGTGCAGTGGCGCAGCCGCCTGCCAGTAAACCTGAGAGAGTAGCCGCGATGATGATCTTGGAGAAACACATGGTTGAGAACGTTCCGAATTTTCTACTTCCTACTTTAGCCTTCCTACTTTCTTCAAGCGATTCCCAGACTCACCTCCTCCTGTCTCCCCAGGACTCGCGGCTCTCGATGGTCGGGAACCAGCCGTCTTCACCATCCGATCGTCCGTCCAAACCACCAGGTGAGGGTATAAGTCGTCGCGGTTGCGCTCCCATTGCGGTAGCCTGGCGAAAAGTCGACAAGAGGCAGCACCTTCTTCAGATAATCGCCCAACTGATACCCCGGCGGTTCGCTGATCACTTGCAGGTTCGTCGTCTTGCCATTCGCATCGACGCTGTGTCGGAGCTTCACTACTCCGGCGGCTTCGTCGTGTCTCGCTACACTTGGATACTTCGGAAAATCGGTGATGTTGCGATTCGGGACGTAGATCCACTGCGGCGCGACGAAGTCGGTTCCGCGTTTGATTTCATCAAGATCCTGATTGGCATACACCCGGAGGTGCGGCTGCCCGTTTGCGAGGACAAACACCACCGTGCCGGCGAACCAGGCAGATGTTCGTTTGTGGTTGTAGACCGCAGGGATGAATCTCGTCTGTCGTAATCGTCTCCTGACTTCATTCTTCAGGAGACCCGAATCCGGTGACGCGGTGAAGAAATCACTTCCGAAGGCGATCCCGTCGCCGGCCACTCCACATTCAAACATCACCCAGGCATCGCGCTGGCCTTTCTGGAACAAGGCTTGGGTATCGATCAAGTTGACGAGCGAACCCGGTCCCGAGCCGATCAGCGCCGGCCGCTTCTCCGGCAGATTCTCCGCCGAAAGATTAGCCGCGAGCGCACTGAAAACAGTCAGAGTAGTGGCGATAACGAATCTGGAAGGACGCATGTTTGTGCCGGAAGGATAAGATCAGTGAAGTGATTCAATCAAACCTGAATTTGTTCGACATTCAGACTGAGATCGCTGCCATACTTCGGCACTATTTCCAACCTATTTCTTTTTTGACCTGGGTTTCTATATCGATGTCCCAGAACCGTATGACATTGCTTTCGCCAGTTTTCACGATCAGCTGTTTGGTCGATATCAGCCGATAGTCTGAGACGCCTTTCACCACCAGGTCAGGTCTTTCGAGTTCTTCAGAAACCACGTAAAGATCATTCCGATCGTTCCTATCGAGCCGGTGGTTCCCGTCGGTATCGTCCGTCACACAAAGAAACAGCGATGCTTTGGTCTTTTCGGAGCGGTATTCGGCAAATACATTATTCGAAAGTATTAAACCATCGTTCTTAAGGAGTGTTCTTATTGGCTTTTCCCCTCTCGAAAAGACAACGTTTACCATCTCGCCCGGATAGCCGACTTCCTCGTTGCCCAGGGAGCTGCTGGGTAATCTGACCCAAGGGGATTCTCCCGTTACGACGACACGCTTCATCAGGCCCAGGACGTAAATCCCGGACGACTGGCCAAGGAAAACGACATCCTGAACGACGCTGCCTTTGGCTTGTTCTGCCGATTGCGCGATCTGCACGTGTGGCAGATCATAACGGTGCCTTGAATTGTAGGAATCGTAAGCGAGGTACGAAATCAAAAGCGTTGCGCCTATTATCAAGAAGAAGAGAAGCACTTGGTTTGCTTTCGTGATCCATTCGTAGATGCGTTTCATAATAATGGTCTAACGAGAATTAGACGTAAAAGTTTCGTCTAACTCGAAAATGGGGAATGGGACGCGGAGCATGGGAGCGGGGAATCGGGGCACAAACTATCCAATCAGGCGCTGGGACGCCAGCTTTAATCCTCCGACTTCCGCCTTCTGCGGCTGGGACAGCGGCCGCTACAACTACGGCACCGTGCCGTTGACCGGCGCGCTCGCCGCGCTTTCGCCGCCTTTGGAATTGCGGGACGTCACGGTGGATCTTCACGGGGCCGGGAGCGAGGTCGTTGAAGGTGATTGGCGTCGTCCCAATCGATGAAGAGGAGGTGGCTGCCGGGTGCGCCCGGGGTGACGACCACGTTCTCGGGCACTTCCGGTGCCCGACTCCGTCGATGGCCTGTCCGGGCTCCCCGAAAACACGCCGGGAAACGTCGGCAGGCTCCCGTGCCTCCAAAAAGAAACGGCCGACAAGGCCGGGAGGTTCCCATCGCTGCCCGGAAACAGGCCCGGGAACGCCGGAGCCTTTTTGGCGCGACGCAAAAGGGAGGGAAACATGGGGGTGGGGGATGTCTTTGGGTGGTTCAGCCAAAAAGGGGCGGGGAGGTAATTATTCCCCTACCTGTTAATACGACTTCTGGCCGGCGAAGGTCTCGAAAATCTTCAAAAAATGTCGAGATTCACGGACTGCCGGTATTATTGTTTACTTTTCCGAGGTTGCGGCTCCGGCCTCATTGCTCCACACTCCACACCCCATGACCTCCGACTTTGGCATCGACAGCGGCACAGGACTCGCCGCAGTTCTGAAAGGCAATCGCCTAAAAGTTCCCGTTAATCAGCGCGAGTACAAATGGGCCCCGGAGAACGTGACCGACATGCTTCAGGATCTCGCTGAAGCTATGCAGGCTGATCGACCATCGTACTTCATGGGCACGATCGTTTTGACCAAGTCGGGCGATGAGCTTTGGGAAATTGCGGACGGACAACAGCGCTTGGCGACAACTACAATTATTTTGTGTGTCATTCGGGATCTATTCCTTGAAATGAACTAAGAGAAACGGGCCCGCAGTTTTGAGCACGATTTTCTATTCGGTATTGATCCCGAATCCGCTGAAGAGGTCGCGCGTTTGATGTTAAACACGGATGATAACGATTATTTTTACAACCGGATTGTAATCAGACCCACCGATAGACCTAAAGCCCTCGAGCCGAAATTTACGTCGCACCGACTCCTAAAAGGGGCTTACGACACGATTTTCACCTATTTTAACAACCTTAGGAGTCAGGTGGGTAAGGGATTTTCCACTGCGCTGCTTGAGTGGCGCCGGTATCTCCTGAACGGAGCCAGAGTCCTAGTATTAAAGGTTCCGGATTCGACTCTGGCGTTCGTCATGTTCGAAACCTTAAACGATCGCGGCATCAAAACGTCTCAAGTCGATTTAGTTAAGAATCACCTATTTGAGCAAGCCGGCAAACGCATCGGTGAGGTTCAGCGATCGTGGTCAGCCATGCGCGGAATGATCGAGTCTATCGGTGCCGATGATGATCTACTGATGGAGTACATGCGATGGGCATGTTGCGTGATGTATGGCATCACCCGGGAAAAAGAAGTTTTCGATCAAATCGTCAAAAATTCTCGTGGGCCGGTAAACGCTATAAGGCTTGTAGCGGCGCTTGACCAAATGGCGAGCGATTACGCCGCCTTATTCAATCCAGAACATCCGAAATGGAACGCATATCCCGCAGGCATGCGCGATACTGTCCGAACATTAATGGGACTCGAAGTCAAGCAGATGCGACCGTTATTGTTGTCTGTGGCGAAAAATTTCACACCACAGAGGGCTTTCGCGGCTTTCAATCGCCTTGTTTCTTGGGCTGTGCGGATGACAATTGCAGGAGGTAGCAAGGCCGGCAGACTCGATACCTTCTATGCGAACCTAGCGCACGACGTGAATTCGGGGAAGATTAAGGATTACGCAACGCTCTTGGCTACGACTAAGGGCGCAATTCCAAGTGACGCGGAATTCAAAGTGTATTTTCAGACACTGAGAGTAAAGGTGAGTAGGACTGCTCGCTATTACCTTCGTTCGCTGGAGAAGACGGTGGAAGGCGCAAAGGAACCTGCCTGGATCCCGAATGAAGATGCAACGGTCGTTAACCTTGAACACATCATGCCGCAAACCGTGTGTTCAGAGTGGGGCGTCACGGAACAGGATGTGGAAACGCATACTCATCGATTGGGAAACCTGGCTTTGCTACAAGCGTCTCAGAATGTTATCGCGGCTAGGTGTCCGTTTTTGGAGAAGAAGCCAATTCTAGAAAAGGCACCGTACCGTCTGACCCAAATGATCGCAAAGTTCGATAAATGGGGGGTTGCTCAAATCGAACAACGCCAAGCCAAGCTGGCGGAAGACGCGCCACGCACGTGGCCAATTCACGCAAAGTAGTTCCCATCTTGCCACGACAACTGTGGCGAGGCAGTTGCCGATCAGGTTTCCTGTAGTGGCGGCCGTGTCGGCCGCAGTCGGTTTGGAATTTTGCAGGCGACACAGCTTCGGAGACATGGGCGTTCCCAAGTGAAACTTGGGAACGAGGAGGGGAATAGGTGAATCGTGCGCTCCGCGCACGATGTTTCGTTAGCATCGCGCAGCGGAGCGCGCGATCCACCTAATCTTGTTTAACAGCTTCGGCGAAGGCGATGTCGCCCGACTGCAGGTCCAGCTCGGCTTCGGCGGGAGTGCCGAAGACGCGGGCACGGTTATCGTCGAAGTCTCCTTCCCAGCGAGCGACTACTACTGTGGCGAGGCAATTTCCGATCAGGTTCACGGCGGAACGACCCATATCCATTATGGCATCGATGCCGACGATGACCGCGACGCCCATCGCGCCAAGGCCCGCGGGTAGGATACTGTTCATAGTGGCAAGGAGGACGAGGATGGCAGAACGCGGGACGCCGGCGATGCCTTTGGAAGTAACCATGAAGGTAAGCATCATGGCAATCTGTTGGCCGATACCCATGTGCTGGCCGGTACTAGATTCGGCGGCTTGCGCGATGAAGACGGAGCTTATCCCGAGAAAGATCATCGAGCCGTCCAGGTTAAAGGAATAACCGGTCGGCATGACAAAGCCAACGATGCGGCGGGGCACACCAAGCCGTTCCATAGCTTGCATAGCCTTGGGCATGGCGGATTCGCTGCTGGTCGTAGCGAAGGCGAGAGTAGCCGGCTCGCGCACGGCGCGGACAAACTGAGCGATCGGCACGCGCGCGATCAACATGACCAAGCCGAAGATGAGGACGACAAAGACAACTATCCCCAGGTAGTAGGAAAGGATGACATTGCCAAGGTTAACCAAAACGCCGGGACCCTGGGTGCCGATGGTATGGGCCATGGCCGCGCTCACGCCGATGGGCGCGAACATCATAACGTAGTTCGTGAGTTTGAACATGACCTGCGAAAGGCTTTCCATCGCGCGGATGATCGGCTTGCCTTTTTCGCCGATGGCGGACACGGCCATGGCAAAGAGCACGGCGAAGGCGACCGTCTGAAGGATGTCGCCGCGCGCCATCGCATCGATGACGCTGGAAGGGAAGGCGTGGACGAGCGTTTCGATAAGCGATCTGGGATGCTCGGCGGCGATCTTCTGGATGACATCGTTCTGGCTCGCGACGAGCGGAACGCCGACGCCCGGCTTGGTGAAGTTGACCACCGCCAGGCCAATGAAGAGCGCCGCCGTGGTGACGACTTCGAAATAGATGAGCGCCTTCACGCCCATGCGTCCCACCTTTTTCAAATCGCCGCCGCCGGCGATCCCGACGACGAGAGTAGAAAAGACCAGCGGCGCGATGATGGACTTGATGAGGTTAAGGAAGATGTCGCGCAAAAAATAAACGGAGTTTCCCCAATCGGGCCGCAGCCAACCGATGGCGCAGCCGACCACGACGCCGATCAGGATCTGCATCGTCAAGGACGGGCGATACCAGGGGCGGCGGACCGATTGTGCGCTAGCTGGAGAAGCGATCGGGTTCATGGTGATCGTGCATAACATAAAGTGTTGAACGGAAACAGCGCTCGTTTTTGCCTGGGTAGCGCGCGCGTCTCGCGCGCTGGCGATGGCGTCTCGTTATCGCGAACTTTTCAGAAGGCCTTTTCGGCGGGACGCCGAAAACAACACGCGAGACGCGTGCGCTACCCTGAAAGATGCGCTCCATTACGGAATGTTCATGACGCATCTGACCTGCACCGCCTGCGGACTTCGGCACGAATGGGAGACGCTCCAGAATCTCTGCACGGCCTGCCAGAAACCGCTCTTCCCGGTTTACGATCTTGCGGCGGCGGGGCGCGTGTTCACGCGTGAGGCATTGGCGACGCGCGAGAAATCGTTGTGGCGTTATCGCGAGGTGCTGCCGCTGCCGGCTGACGCCGAGCCTGTCTCGTTAGGCGAAGGCGGGACACCATTGCTCCGGGCCGCGAGATTCGGAGATCGGCTCGGTGTTTCCAGTCTTTGGGTCAAAGACGAAGCGCAAAACCCGACGCAAAGCTTCAAGGCGCGCGGGATGGCTGTCGCTGTCTCGATGGCGAAACATCTTGGCGCGACGAAGCTTGCCGTTCCGACCGCGGGAAATGCGGGCGGCGCGCTCGCGGCCTACGCGGCGAGGGCTGGTCTCGAAGCGCACATCTTCATGCCACGCGACACACCGCGCGCCAACATCATCGAGTGCCGCGAGCTGGGCGCGCAGGTCGTCCTGATCGACGGCCTTATCACCGATTGCGGCGCGGAGATCGAGCGACGCAAAGGCGCCGAAGGCTGGTTCGAAATGTCGACGCTCAAGGAACCGTATCGCGTCGAAGGAAAGAAGACGCTCGGCTACGAACTGGCCGAGCAACTCGGTTGGGTCCTGCCCGATGTCATCCTTTATCCTACCGGCGGCGGCACCGGTCTTATCGGGATGTGGAAGGCTTTCGATGAGATGGAAGTGCTGGGCTGGATTGGCTCCGCGCGGCCGCGCATGTTCTCCGTGCAAGCCAGCGGCTGCGCGCCGATCGTCCGCGCTTTCGAAGCCGGCGAGAAAACTGCCGCTGAGTTTCCAAATGCGCACACCTGCGCCTCCGGTCTGCGCGTTCCCAAAGCGGTCGGCGATTTTCTCATGCTCGATATTCTTCGCGCGTCGAAAGGCGGCGCTGTGACAGTGGATGACGAAGAGATGATCCGCATCACTCGTGAAGTAGGATCGACTGAAGGCCTCTTTGTTGCGCCCGAAGGCGCCGCATGTTTCGCGGCGTTGAAGTCACTCCTATCAACAGGACAGATCGCCCGCGAAGAGAGCGTAGTCATCTTCAACACCGGCTCAGGGATTAAGTATCTCGATTGTTACAGCGCGTCCTGATTCTTCCTTTACGGAGAGGAGCCGAGTCCCTTTAATAAAAGGCATCCGGCATGATCGCCATCTCATATCGCAGGGAAGATTCGAGTCCCGTGACGGGTCGCCTCCACGACCGTTTGCGGGCTGAGTTTGGAAGACAGAATGTCTTCATGGATTTCGATTCCATCCCCTTTGGGGTGGATTTTCGGGACAAGATCACGCACACCCTGGAACGCGCGCGTGTCGTCGTAGCTGTGGTCGGGCCGAGCTGGGTCGGAAGCCGCGAGCCGGGCAAGCGCCGGATCGATGATCCGGCAGACTTTGTTCGGATGGAAATCGCCGCCGCCTTGCAACGCGGGATTCCTGTTATTCCCGTGCTGCTCGACAACACCGTCATGCCGGCGGCTGACGACCTGCCGGAGGAGCTTCGAGCGTTTGCGTTTCGTAACGCCCTGGTGCTCGATACCGGCGTCGATTTTCATCATCATGCCGACCGGCTCATTGCCGGTATCCACGAGTTGCTGGATGGCCGCGCCTCTGGCAAACCAAAAGGCTGGCTGAAAATGTTGGGCGTGATCGTTCTGCTGGCTCTCATCGCCGCAGCGGCGGTGTGGATCTTCTCCGCTCGGCGGAACAGTTCGCGAAGAATTACCCCGGTGGTTACTCCCACTCCGTATTCAAGTAGAGCGCCCGTGATCATTCCGAGCAGCGCGCCGACGACTACTCCCTTTCAGACTCAGGCTCCCGCCGCTACTCCGGTCCCAACTTACGCTCCAGCCGCTACTCCCGCGGCTACGGTTGCACCCAAGCCTACCGCGCTGCCGCTGGCTTCTTCACCTCCCTTGTCGTTAGGTAATCTCGATGCACGTATTCCTCCCAGTTTTAAGAACATCCCGCCGGTTGTTCCTCAATCGGCTGGAACGATTCTTAACCATCGCTTTCAGTCCCCGGATGGAGCCGTCCAGTTCGCGATCACCGCCATAAGCGTACGTGGTCTCGCGCCCACGGTTGAAGCGAGGGCCATCGCAATCCCCTTGCTGCCTGGCGAAAAAATCACGGAGCGCATTCCCGCGAGAAGCTCCGTTTACCACGAAGACGTAACCGTGGAAGGGCCGGGTCGTTCCTCTACCCGTTACTTTAGCGTCGACCTTTCGACCGCAGCTTCCGGCGGGTATTCCCGGCTCTGGGAATTTTGGGTGCAAGACGACCACGCCCTCCAGATGTACAAGGAGACTTACCGGGCTTTTAAGAAGTCGGTGAAGTTCAAGGAAGAGTAGGCTCGCGTGCGGCCGCGAGTGCCTGATCGTTGTCGGCCGAGAAGGATCGGAGTGAAAATAATGAGACCGACGATCGACATCATGCCGATTGAACGCCGTCTGTCTTTTCTGAGTTGGACGTTGGATGTTGAGCGTTGGACGTTAGGTCTCGTTAGGAATGAAATCTAAGTACGACGCGGTTATCCTCGGTGCCGGCCATAATGGTCTGGTGGCGGCTGCTTATCTGACGCGCGCTGGGTTGAGTGTCTTGTTGCTGGAGAAGAACGATTACATCGGTGGCGCTACGACGTCGCAGAAGGTATTTCCGGACTACGACGCGCATCTCTCGCGCTATTCGTACCTGGTCAGCTTATTTCCCGAGAAAATTATTCGCGAACTTGGACTGAACCTCGAACTGCGCCGGCGCGCGACGGGCTCGTTTACTCCTTACGTGAAGAATGGCCGCCATGACGGTTTGCTCTTGAGCAACGTCTCGGAAGAGGCGAGCTGTCAGTCGATGTTCGAGCTGACCGGAAATCACACGGAGTTCGAGCAGATGAAAAAGTTTTATGGGCTCGCCCGTGTCTTTGCCGAGGAAGTCTGGGACACAATGCTGGAGCCGCTCGCCGCGAAAGAAGATTTTCGTCGTCGCTTTGATGTAAGCGATCAGCACCGCGAGGCCTGGCGCAGTCTGGCGGAAGAACCGCTCGGTCGCGCGATCGAGCGCTATCTCCAAAACGATCTGGTCCGCGGCCTGGTGTTAACCGACGGGAAGATCGGCGTCTTCACTCATCCGCACGATGAGACGCTCTTGCAGAACCGTTGTTTTCTTTACCACCTCATCGGCAACAAGACGGGCGAATGGAAAGTCCCGGTGGGTGGGATGGGCGCCGTGGCGCGGGAGCTCGAACAGGTGGCGCGGCAAAGTGGCGCCGAGATGTTGACGCGCGTCGATCTTCGCGCCCTCGAGGTGACGGGGACAAAGAAGAAGGTGGAATTTGAGGTCGGCGGGGAAACACAGGCGGTCGAGGCGCGGTTTCTTCTGGTGAACTTCGGCCGGAACGTGCTGGCGAAATTGCTCGGCAAACGGCATCACCCCGATCCGACCGATGAAGGTTCCGTGTTCAAGATCAACATGCTTCTGCGCCGGTTGCCGAAACTAAAGGCGACGCGTTACGCGGAGACCGAAGCCTTCTGCGGCACGTTCCACATCGATGAAGGTTACGAGGAGATGAATGTGAGCTACCAGCAGGCGCTGCAGGGGCGATTGCCGGACAAGCTGCCGGCTGAGGTCTATTGTCACACGCTCACGGACGACAGTATTCTCTCGCCGGAACTGCGCGAAAAAGGTTTTCACACCATGACTCTATTTGGCCTCGACACGCCATGGCGTTTATTTGCCGAAAACAACGAGACGATGCGGCAGCGTGCCGAAGAAAGATTTGTCGACGGCTTGAACGGCTGGCTGGAGGAGCCGCTGCAAGATTGCCTGGCGGTCGCGCGCGACGGCAGCCTCTGCCTTGAAGGCAAGAGTCCGGTCGACATCGAGGATGCGCTTGGGCTTTACCACGGCAATATTTTCCAGGACGCGCCGAGCTTTCCTTTTGCCGCGACCAGGGAGCAGGAAGGCACCTGGGGTGTCGAGACGGAATTCGAGAATGTGTTTCTCTGCGGCTCAAGCGCGCGTCGCGGCGGCGCCGTCAGCGGCATTCCCGGCCACAACGCGGCGAAGAAAGTGCTCGAAGAAAAGTAGAAAACTAATCGTAATGGACGGGCTGGGTTTTAGGCGCGAGCGAGGCGACGAGTCTCTCGAAGCGCGGGTCACCGCGAAGCGCGTCCCACTGCGGATAAAGCTTTAAATCGCCGTAGGTCACACCGCCGGGAATTTGGGCTGCGATTGCCAACTGTTCCAAGGCCAGATCTTTCTCGCCGACCCACGCATAGATCAGAGCCAGGTTGACGATGTAGGAAGCTCCATCCCATGCGTCTTTCGAGAGGGGCAATAGCTCGCAGGCGTGTCGACCCTCGCGAATAGCGTCGTCCTTGCGGCCGAGCGCGGCATCGACGAGACCCAGCCTGCTCCAGGCTGCCGCATAAGCGGGTTGGTCGCGCACCGCTTTTTCTTCGATCGTGCGCGCGGCGGTGAAGGAAGCGCGCGCGCGGTCTTCGTTCCCAAAGGCGCGGGCGGCGAGACCGACAAACCAGTCACGCGCCCAAAGAGAGTTATTGAACGGATCACGCAACCCCTCGGGACGAATCGCCTGGAGTGCGCGAGTAACTCCACTGGGATTGCGGAGCGCCAGCGCGCAATCAAACAAGCCGTTTGCGATCTCGGTCGCTGCTTTAGGATCTTCGTTCAGGATGGCGGAAAGTTGGACGCGCAAGGGCTCGGGATCGGCGCGTTCGGCGAGCGGAATTTGCGCGAGCTGGGCGCGGGTAAAGTAATTGCCCGGATTGAGGCTGAGCGCGCGCTCGTAGAATTGGCTCGCTTCGGAGTAACGGCGCCAACCCTGATAGGTGAATGCTGTCTCCTCCAGAAAGCGGAAGTTGCGCGGATCCAATTCGACGGCGCTCTCGAAGTTTCGCAGGGCCTCGGCCCAGCGGCCCTGGCGGCGGTCGATCGAGGCCGTGAAGACGTAGATTCCGGGATTGTTCGGGAGTGTTCGGCGGGCGAGATCCAGTTCGGCCCGGGCGCGGTCGTAATCGCGGAAGCCCTGGTAGAGATAATTCGCACGCATGAGATGGACTTCACCGGCATCGGGCGCAAAGCTGGCGGCTTTTTCGACAGCGGCGTGAGCCAGTTCGCGGCGCGCCTCGGTGTGATCAAATCCTTGCCAATAAAGGTCGAGGTGCACGGTGACGAGAAAACCCCAGGCGCGGAGGAACCGGGGATCGCGCGCGACGGCTTCGTCGAGCAAGCGTTCCGCTTGGAGCAACGTCTCCCGGGCGTCCGGGTCGGAGGCCGAACCCATGAGCTGCCTGGCCTGCACGAAAAGCTTTTCCGCGACGAGATCCGTGGTCGCCGCTTGCGAAAGGGCCGCCTGCTCGCTCGGTGAAATTTTGGCCTTCAGCTGTTCGACGATCGCCCTGGAGATCTCGCTTTGAATGGCGAACACATCCGCGAGATCGCGATCGTACGTCTGGGCCCAGAGATGCGCATCGTTGCGGGCGTCGATGAGCTGGGCGTTGACGCGGATGCGGTTGTCGATGCGCTGGACACTGCCTTCGAGGATGTGGGCGACGCCGAGTTGCTGCGCGATCTCGCGCAAATTGCGTTTCGGAACGGCCTTGTACTGCATCACGCTCGTGCGGCTGATGACTTTCAGGTCCGCGACTTTCGCGAGGTCCGTAAGGATTTCATCCTGGACACCATCGGTAAAAAAGGCGGTCTCCTGGTTCGCGCTCAGGTTTTCGAACGGGAGCACGGCGATGCTTTTGCTCGGAGGATGCACCGTGTGCGTTTTCGATGCGGCGGGAAGCTCGGGCGGCGTCTGTGGTGTGGGCGGAAAGAAAATCCAATAGCCGATCGCGATCGCTGCCGTCGAAAAAAGCAAGACTGCCAGCAGCGAATTTCGCGGGGGCAGGAGAATCATGCGTGCGCGGGCGTCATCGGAAAGCCGGGCCGCGATTTGGCCTTTGAACTTTTCGGGCAGCTGCGGATTCCCCACCTCATTCGTGTAGAGATTCACGACCGAAACCATCACGCCGTGCTTCACTTCGCATTCACCGAGGTCATGCAGATTCGGCTGCCAATGCCGGTATTGGGCGAGATCTTCAGCGACGCGCCTCGAGAGAAGAATGTGTCCGGCGTCGCCGCAATCCATCACGCGCTGGGCCATGTTAATGCCGGCCCCGGCTACGTTTGACCTGGCATTCACGTCGGTTGTGCCGCTGACGGGTCCACTGTGAACGCCCATTCGCACCTTGAGCTCCGGATGAATCTGCAAGGCTTTGCTTGCTTGCAGTGCGCAACGCACGGGCGCGTCTGGCGTCGTGGCAAAAACGAGCGCCATGCCGTCGCCGGTGGGAAGACAGATTAGTTTTCCGGCGGCGTCGGCCGCGCGGAAGGCATCAGAGTTTCGGACGATTTGATTCAGTGCATGAAGCGACTCGTGCTGCTCGTTAATGAGGAGCTTGGAATAGCCCACGATATCGAGAAATAGGACATGCCCGATTTCCAGTTGGAGATCGGCTTTAGGCTCAGAAATCATGGGAATGGGCGCGTCGCGTCCGATGCAACAGGACGCCACTCTTTTCGGGGAAGCTGCTCCCGGGCCAATCATCGACTTTTTCTGCCTTTCGCAGGGCCGTTTTCGCCGCTTGGCAGCTCAGACCATCGAGGCCGGTCGAACGCGTCAAATTCTCTGCTCCAAAAAGCTGGACACGGCCCGCTCCGGTCACTATGAACACTGAACGCCTCGGACCCGATGGGTCCGATCCGGTTTCAATTCTGCGAGGAAATTAAGAAGCTTATGATGGGAAAACCGCCACCGGGACAGACCGCCAAGCCGTCGCAATCGAATCAGGCGCCACAGAGTGCGCAAGGCGCACAACCCGCCGGGTCCAAAATGGCGCCGGGCGGAATGAGCGGCGGGCCGCCGCCGGGCCCGGGTGGTGACGAGGTAAAGCTGGGCGACGTCAAGTGGGGCCAGATCTTCAAGATGGGATGGAAGATCGTGGGCTACAGCAAGTATCTCGCGCTCCTCTATTGCGTCATGACGCTCCTGCAGAATGGGCTGAACCTCAGCACGGCACAGCTGATGGGCGAGGTGACCAGGTCACTTTCGGGGCGCAACAACACCGTGGTCGAGGCGCAGCCGGATACGGCATCGCCGGCAAGCACCCAGACAACTCCTGCGATCGTAGCACCCGCTCCCCAGAAAGAGGCGGGGTGGTCCCTCCTGCCGCCGCGCGGCACTAAGAAGCGCGTGATTGTCATTTGCATGCTTTGGGCGCTCTGCGCGCTTGGCGTGCTCGGCTTCGGCATTCCGTTTCGCGCTATTTCCACGAAGCTCGACCTGACTATTTCGAATCGGCTCCGAAGCCGGCTCTTCGAAAGGTTGCTGCGCCAGTCGCCGGAATTTTATTACACCCATGACCCGGGAGAACTGAACGCCGTGGCGAACCAATTTACGGTCGAGGCCGCCATGACGATGCGGCAGATCGCAGTAGATATGTTGCTCCAGATCGTCGTCCTCGGCTTCACGGTCGGATTGCTGATTTACAATTTCCAGATGGAAGGACCGGCGCCGATGATCGCCGGCGTCGTCATCCCACCGGCGGCGATCCCGATCGGCATTGTGCTATTCGCCTTCGTTTCACCGTACCTCACCGGGAAGCTGTCGAACAAGGTCCAGACCGCTTCGAGCGACATGCAGGGGAAAATGCTTGCTCTCAACAGCCTTGTCACCGGAGCAATGCAATCGCCCGAAGAAATCCAGGCGATGGAGGCCGAGCCGATTTTTTCTCAGAAGCACGACGACCAACTGGCGGCGCTCCTGAGAGCGCGGTTAAAGAGCACCTATACGATCGAAGTGGTCGGTCTCGTCAACGGTTTGCCCAGCTGGGTCATTCAGGTGGTGCTGGTTGGATTCGGTGTCTTCATGGCATTTCAATCGGGCAATGCCGGGGCCGCCGGAAATGTCGTGAGCATTTTGCTGCTCGCGCCGCAACTCATGCAGCCGATCGGGGGGATCTCGGCTTACATCGTCATGGCGGGAATGGCCTGGCCGCGCATCGAGGTGGTCACCTCAATGATGGAATCGCGCGCGCGTCGCGAGGAACGTTCCGGCACGGTCAAGCTGGATTCAGTACCCCACACGCTCGTGGCCAAAAATGTGACCTTTGCCTACAAGCCGGATGCCCGGAAAATATTTGACGACATTTCCTTTGAGCTGCCTCCGGGGAAAATCACCGGCTTCGTCGCCAAGATGGGGCAGGGGAAGACGACGTTCTTCAAGCTCGCGCTTCGCTTTTACGATCCACAGGCGGGCGAGATCATCCTGGGTGGACGCCCCGTGGGAGATTATGCGGCCGACAATCTTTACGACCACATCGCGATGATGTCGCAATTCCCAGCCTTCTTTTACGATACGCTGCGCGCCAACATGATAATGGCAAAACCGGACGCGACCGACGCTGAGATCCGGGCGATTTGCGAGCGGACCGGCGTCTGGAAAATTTTGCAAGCTGGCGTGCAAGGCAACCCGCTCGATGAAGAATTTGCAGGCGGGCGCCGCCTTTCCGGCGGTCAAAAAAAACTTCTCGCCCTCACCCGTTGCCTGCTGCGAAATCCCGCGGTGCTCTTCCTCGACGAGCCCACCGTCGGCATGGACAACAAGGAGAAGTTTTCGATGCTGGAAATGATCCAGAACGCGCTCAAAGACCACACGGTCATGGTCGTGGACCATGATCTGCGCTGGCTGATGCCGTTCTGCGATCACTTCATCGTCCTCGACGAAGGCAAAATTGCCGAGCGTGGGACGGCCGACGAATTACTCGCCAAACAAGGTTTATTCTACGAGCTGTATCATGCGGAAAGCGGTGGCCATGCCGTCGACGCTTCCGCCCCAACCACCGCGCCTGCCGCCGCCGCTCCCGCCGCCGCCGCTCATGCCTAGGTTCCAAACCAAACTCTTCGCTCCATTCCCAGTCGCGCCTTTCCGGGTCCGCTGTGTCTCCCGGGACAGGAGCGCCCGCGTCCGGGCGCTGCGGCGCGCGGGAGGAAAGATAATTTCGCAAGAACAATGACCTGGTCAGTCTAATTGAGAGAAATGAAAAACCCGAAAGCAAACGGTCCTGCAGCTCGGTGACCGAACGGGAAAAAAGATTTTGCCGCCACGTCGGGTGATGGGACGGCGACACAACAGAAAACAACAAACAAGAAAAGGATAATTAAAGTTATGGCGGACGAAAAATCAGGCAAGAAACCGGAAGACGCGGGCGGTTCCGGAACGGAAAAAGGCGGCGACGCTTCAGAAGCGGGCGGTCGCGGCAGGCAGTTGCTCTACACCTGCTTCAATGACGGTGCGGGCAACTACGTCGACTCCAACTGGCGTTGGTTCACCTGCTGGCGGTGCGGCGCGCTTAACTACATGTAAAGCGCCCAAAGGGTTGAACGAAGAGCAGGGTTCCATACCCTGCGCTTCGTCCCCGGCGAAAACTGACGAACCCCTTCAATAAAAAATTTTGCTGTCACGTTGAGTGACGTGACGGCCCGCAACAAACAACAACAAAAGAAAAGGATAGCTAAGTTATGGCTGACGAAAAAACAGGCAAGAAGCCGGATAAGACCGGTGGCACAGGCACGGAAAAAGGCGGCGACGCTTCAGAAGCAGGCGGTCGCGGCAGGCAGTTGCTCTACACCTGCTTCAATGACGGTGCAGGCAACTACGTCGACTCCAACTGGTCGTACTTCACGTGCTGGCGGTGTGGCGCGCTGAACTACATGTAAGGCGCCCGACGGGTTAAACGAAGAGCAGGGTTCAATACCCTGCGCTTCGGCCCGTTGTCGTAGCACAGGCGTCGCGCCTGTTCCACGCAGAAGAATCAGATCCCGCCGGTAGTCGGGCTTTCACTACTCCTTCCGTTCCAACTCGTGGATGGCAGCTCCTACGGGAGGTTGTAAGTTTCGATAAGGCCGACGCCAGTCGTGTTGTTCTTGCCGCGCACGATCGCCGTGTAGTTACCCGGCGGGAGCGTTTGCACGAGCGCCGATTCCAAGTCGTTGGTCGGTGCGAGCGTGGTCGCTTCAATCTCCGCCTGCTGGCTGTTCCCGTCCGGTTTCGTCTTCCAGTTATCGTTCGAAGCGACCGTCGTGCCGCTCGCGTTGTGTAACTCAAGAGTCGGATCTTGTAACGGGCCTTGCACGCCTGAGCTGACCAGCGAGGGCCCGATTGCGCGCACGAGCACCTTTGCGCTCGCGCCCACATTGCCTCCGCCCACAATCAAACCACCAATCATGACGTTATCGCCCGTGTCCACAAATCCGCGGGTGCTGATGTTCCCCAGCCTGGAGTTCGCTGCTTGTCCCAGATCGTAAACCTCCACTACGCCCACGCCCGTTCCTCCGTTCTTACCCGCAAGGATCGCCGAGTATGTCCCCGGACTAAGAGTCATCACGATGGCTGATTCCAGGTCGTTTGTCGGCGGAATTGTCGTAGCCTCGATCTCCGCCTGCTGGCTCGTGCCGTCGGATTTCGTTTTCCAATTGTCGTTCGTGGTTAACGTCGTGTTGCCTTGATGCAGTTCCAACGTCGGATCGGACAAAGTAACGCCGACACCAGTGAGCGAAGGGCCGATCCCGCGAATCATCACCTTCTTTGGATCGGTCCCGTTGATGATGAATCCAGCGATGAGCACCTGTTCGTTCGTCAGAACGTGCGCACGGGTGGAGATGTTAAGTAGCTGCGGCGCGGGCGGCGCGACGCGAACGTAATAGATGTCTTCCTCCTGATTAAACGTCGCGGTATACGCGACGTTGCCCCCGGCGTTGTCGGAAACAATTGTGATGTAATCGCCCATCTTGTTCTGATTCGGATAACCGAGGAAAGGATTGAACGGGTCGCTCACTACTACGTTGGCTGACCACGTAGTGCCGGCGTCGGTGCTGAAAGAATAGAAGAGCTGCGAATCGCTGTTATTCGCGGCGTTTCGCGTGTCGAGCCACACGGCATCGATGCGTCCATTCGGTGCTACCGAAAGCGTTCCGAACCAGTGCCACTTGGCGTGATTGATAGGATCGTCGTTGATCCTGCGAGGAGCGCTGAATGTCTGTCCGCCATTCGTGCTGCGCACGAACATCACGTCGCTCCCGTCGATGAAGCCCGTCGGTTGCACGCTCGCCAGCATGTAGACATTGTTGTTTGTACTGGTGCCAGAGCGGTCCACGGCCAGGAAGACCTGCCCAACGAGTCCGGCCGGATTTATGAAGTCGCCGGCATCTATGTCGCCGCCCAAGTTGACTGCGGTGCTTTGGTCGAAACTGGGCGTGACACTCGCGTTCTTCGCGTTAGTCGAGCGAATGCACCAAAACTGGCTCGCGTCATTCGGATTCACGCCGCCGATAAAGAGGTTGCCATTCGTGTCCACATCGAGCGTGCCCCAAATGATAGAATGGGGAATGCTAACCGGATCGATCCAAGTGAACCCGCCGTCGGTCGAACGGCTGAATTGCCTGCCTGGGTAATTGTTGCTGGCGGTGCTCCAGGACTGGTATTGGAATCCGTGACCGGTGCTGTTTGTGTTATCGATCGCGAACCATTGCTTGTCGCCTCCCGTCGCCGGTCCCAGGTTCGTCCAGGACTGGCCGCTGTTGAGTGAGCGCCACATGTTATCAAACAATGTCGTTAGCAGGCTGAGATAAAAAAACCGTCCCGTGTCATCGGAGTTCAACACCGGGTCGCTGCGAAAGACATTGTTCTCGAGCACGCCCGGGAACGTCCACGACGTGCCGCCGTTGATCGTGTAACCCCAGCCCGCCTGCCGGAAGTTGTTCGATACGCTGTCGAATTGCCTCCAACCGATCGACATCTTATTGGGGTTGGTCGGGTCAACGGCGATCGACGGCTCGTTCGCCGCGTCGCCCGTGATGTTCTGGCCGTTCGTATCGACGTTCACCTGGTAACTCGTGAAGCCGCCATGCGGCGAGATCATCGCTGGCGAGACCCCCGTCCTCCAAATGAAGGCAGGCGAGTCCTCATATTTTTCGAGCGCCTCGCTCGGGAGCGGCTTCGGTGCCGCGCTCTGGCCCGAAGACAGAGCCATTGCGCTCAGCAAAAACAGACATGTGAAAAAGCTCGCCCTTAACATCTTAAAACCCTTCAAGCTGAACAAGGGCATAGCAGACCACAAGCGGCGCGTCCGTCAAATTTTCAATTGGAAGCATGAGTCTTCTCTAAATTGAATGTTGAACGCTCACTCGCGAAAGATTTCGGAGTTCGCTCTTGAAGCGTCCCCGTAGTTCAACGGAGAGAACGAGGGTTTCCTAAGGCGAACCGACCTATATCGCAGAGCACAGCGCCTAACAAACCGAGTCATCGTGAGTCATCTGGCGGGCCGCTGAAATCATCCCATTTTTTTCGACAGGTGGATAAAAAGAGTGGACAACGCGTTCCCTTTTTTATTGGGCCAGTCGGTCGGGTTTTAGTGGGCCACCGGTGTTTTCAGTAGTGGGCCACCTTCGATCTTTCATAGGTAGACGAAAGGCAGGTGTCCGGCCGCCCGACTCCTCTTGCGCAAACAGACTGCACAGGCCGATGAATAATAAATTGGCGGTCAAGGTCATTCGAAATATGCGGTCATTCTCGCAAAACGCTTTCCGATGGGAAGCCTTATTGGGAGAGGCTGAAACCGGCTCCCCTTGCCCACGCCGCGCCACCCGTGCCGTAACGCCAATGCAAAATTTCTGCGGGGTGATGGGGAGGCTTAGCTCGGTCGCGATCCTAACGAATGCCGGTGTCGTAGTCGGCTACCACGTTTGTAAACTGGTGCGGACTTACCCTGACGGGCTGGGCAGTGCCGCGCGGCCACGGAGAGTTGGCATTCGGTGGCAGCGGAACCAATAAATAGGTGCCAGGCCGGATCGTGGCCCTAAAGTTACCTTTTGAATCAGCCACGCTGCGAGTGATCTCGGCACCACCACCTGCGGGCTGGATAGTGATTACAGCCCCACCGAGTGGCGCGGTATTCGTCTCTCCCACGCGCTCGACGGGCATGATTGGACCAGCCACGGCGGTACCTTCAATACCGCTGTCCTCGGGAACGTTCTGTGTGAAAGCGTCAGTCGCAACCGCAGTGGAAAGCTGATAAACTTCCACCAACCCAACGCCGGTTGTATTGTTCTTACCGCGGACGATCGCGGTGTAATTGCCGGGGACGAGCGTTTGCACAAGCGCTGATTCCAGATCGTTTGTCGGTGGAATTGTAGTCGCCTCAATCGCTGCTTGCTGGCTGCTGCCATCAGGGCGTGTCTTCCAGTTGTCGTTGGAATCAACAAGCATCCCGCTGCCGTTGCGCAGTTCCAAGGTTGGATCGCCCAATGCCCCTGCTACGGGAACTGATGGTCCCAGTGCGCGCACAATCACTGTGGCCGTACCGCCTCCACTTCCGCCGCCAACGATCAACCCACCGATCATGACGTTATCGCCTGAGTCCACAAAGCCACGCGTGCTGATGTTCGCCAGCTTGGAGTTCGCTGCTTGCGCTAGGTCGTAAACCTCGACTAAGCCCACGCCCGTTCCTCCATTCTTACCCGCAAGGATTGCGGTATATGCCCCCGGACTAAGAGTCATCACGATCGCCGATTCCAAATCGTTTGTCGGCGGAATTGTCGTAGCACGAATATCAGCTTCCTGCGATTGGCCGGTCTGATCATTGATCTTCCAGTTGTCGTTGGTCGCTAGCGTCGTGCTGCCTTGATGTAGTTCCAAAGTCGGATCAGACAAAGTAATGCCAACACCATTAAGTGATGGGCCCATCCCGCGAATGATGACTTTCTTGGGATCAGTTCCTGTGATGATGAAACCACCGATCAGTACCTGGTCGCCGGTAAGGACACGCATGCGCGTGGAAATGTTGAGAAGCTGGCTCGGTTCCCCGAAGACTAGATACTTCGCAGCGCTCGGGATACCGTTAGTAAAGACGGTCACCAGCGACGGGCCAGAAGGAAAGCCGCTCACGGGGAGAGAGGTGAAAGCCGTGTCCGACCAGCCAGCAGTCGGGTCCACCAGAAGGAATACGACCTGGCTGCTGTCGATGCTGCGCAGTTGCACGATCGGGTAATTGCTCGAGGAATCCTGGAAGTTACCGCCGGAAGCTTGCGAGATGCCCTTGAAAAGCGAACCGGTGAGGATCAGGCGGCTGCCGAATTGGAGTGTTGAGGGCGCTGTCGCGATCTGAGGCTGCCACGCGCTACTGAAACCAAGGCCCACATCGTACAGTTCCGCGCTCGCAAGAGCGCTGCCGTTAGTTCCTCCTACGACGAGCACCTTGCCGTTGGGCAGCAACGTCGCTGTGTGAATATAGCGTGCGGTGGCGAGGCTGCCGGTCGCCGTCCAGATCCCGCTCGCCGGATCGTACAGTTCCGCGCTCGCGAAATAGCCGCTGGTGCCGTTATAACCTCCTGTAACGAGCACCTTGCCGTTGGGCAGCAACGTCGCCGTGTGAAAAAAGCGTGCGGTAGCGAGGCTGCCGGTGGCCGTCCAGGTTCCGCTCGCCGGATCGTAGAGTTCCGCGCTCGCGAGAGAGCTGCTGAGGTTATGTCCTGCTGAGACGAGCACCTTGCCGTTGGGCAGCAACGTCGCTGTGTGATCAGAGCGTGCGGAGGCCAGGTTGCCGGTGGCCGTCCAGGTCCCGCTCGCCGGATCGTACAGTTCCGCGCTCGCGCGAGGGCCGCTGCTGTTATTTCCTCCTGCGACGAGCACCTTGCCGTTGGGCAGCAAGGTGGCCGTGTGATCAGAGCGTGCGGCACCGAGGCTGCCGGTGGCCGTCCAGGTCCCGCTCGCCGGATCGTACAGTTCCGCGCCCGCGGGAAAACCGCTGTCGTTGTTTCCTCCTGCGACGAGCACCTTGCCGTTGGGCAGCAAGGTGGCCGTATGACCTTCACGTGCGGCGCTGAGGCTACCGGTGGCCGTCCAGATCCCACTCGCCGGATCGTACAGTTCCGCGCTCGCGAGAGAGCTGCCGCTACTGCCAGCTCCTCCTGCGACGAGCACCTTGCCGTTGGGCAACAACGTCGCCGTGTGAACCTGGCGTGCGGTGGCGAGGCTGCCGGTCGCCGTCCAGATCCCGCTCGCCGGATCGTACAGTTCCCCGCTCGCGAGATAGCTGGTGTTGACTCCTCCTGCGACCAGCACCTTGCCGTTGGGCAGCAACGTCGCTGTGTGAAAAAAGCGTGCGGTAGCGAGGCTGCCAGTGGCCGTCCAGCTGCCGCTCGCCGAATCGTAGAGTTCCGCGCCCGCGAGGGGGGAGGCAATTCCTCCTGCGACGAGCACCTTGCCGTTGGGCAGCAACGTCGCTGTGTGAAGATAGCGTGCGGTGACGAGGTTGCCGGTGGCCGTCCAGGTCCCGCTCGCCGAATCGTACAGTTCCGCGCTCGCGAGCGAGCCGCTGTCGTTAAAACCTCCTGCGACGAGCACCTTGCCGTTGGGCAGCAACGTCGCCGTGTGATTAGCACGTGCGGTCGCGAGGCTGCCGGTCGCCGCCCAGGTCCCGCTCGCTGGATCGTACAGTTCCGCGCTCGCGAGAGTGCTGCTGCCGTTACGACCTCCTACGACGAGCACCTTGCCGTTGGGCAGCAACGTCGCCGTGTGAAAAAAGCGTGCGGTGACGAGGCTGCCGGTTGCCGTCCAAGTCTCGCTCGCCGGATCGTACAGTTCCGCGCTCGCGAGAGAGCCGCCGCTGCTATTCCCTCCTACGACAAGCACTTTGCCGCTGGGCAGCAACGTCGCCGTCTGATTAGCGCGTGCGGTGCCGAGGCTGCCGGTCGCCGTCCAGGTCCCGCTCACTGGATCGTACAGTTCCGCGCTCACGAGAGTGCCGCTGCTGTTACTTCCTCCTGCGACAAGTACCTTGCCGCTGGGCAGCAACGTCGCCGTGTGATTAGCGCGTGCGGTGCCGAGGCTGCCGGTCGCCGTCCAGGTCCCGCTCACTGGATCGTACAGTTCCGCGCTCGCGAGAGAGCCGCTGGTGCCATTAAAACCTCCTGCGACAAGCACTTTGCCGTTGGGCAGCAACGTCGCCGTGTGAAAATGGCGTTCGGTCGCGAGGCTGCCGGTGGCCGTCCAGGTCCCGCTCGCCGGATCGTACAGTTCCGCGCTCGCGAGCGAGCCGCTGCTGATGACTCCGGAACCTCCTGCGACGAGCACCTTGCCGTTAGGCAGCAACGTCGCCGTGTGGTAATAGCGTGCGGTCGCGAGGCTGCCGGTGCTATTAAAAACAAAGGGGGCGCCCGCGCACGGCTGCACGAGCACCAGCCCCGCGCTCAGAAAAAGCAGCGGGAACGCGTGCGCCGCGCCCCTGAGACGCGTGAGGGTAAGCCGGCGCATGAATTTCATCGGGTGAATGGGAACTGGCTACATTTATATCTGAAGATCGCCTAAAGCGGCGTCCAGCGTAGTCCAGCCCAAGCAGCCGATGCAGCCGCGCCGAAGATTCGTTGAAACGTCGGGTGACGTAGTCGACCTGCTTTTATGCGGAACGGGTATGCGCGTCGAGATTATATTCAGGGGACGCGAACCGCGCCGTACGTAAGGCGCGCCGGAATGCCAATGCAGAAGTCCTGCAAGCGCTCTGCAAGTTGGAACTTTGGAACCCGCAAAGTAGGACAACTCTCCCGCGAATCTACACTTTTACAACCCTGCCGACGGTCCCGAGACCGCCGGAGTGGAGTCTAGAAACCGAGCGCGACCTCGAGCAGAAGGAAGCGTGGCGGCTGAGCCTCTTCGAGTGGTGCCTCCTGCTCAGCCAGGTGGAGGAACTGATCGAGGAAGTGAACCGGTCGCCGCAACCGGCGGAGAGGGATGGATAACGCTCCTCAGCTTTGCTGATTGCCGACAGCGGAAAGCTGTCAACGATCAGTTGCTATAATGCGAAACCGGCACTTTTGCTGGCGTACGCTTCAGTTGTCTGTAGTAAGCAAAACGATATATTTCAACTACTTGCAATTACTTCCGTTTCATCAGCAGTAATCACCAATGCGCCGAAATTTGGAAGGTGGAAGGCCGGGTGACACAACCCTTCGGCTGGAAATGCGGTTTGGCCGAGGAATTTCCGTGATCCTTACTGCAGGAAAATCCGGTCGATAATGATCTCGTTACCGTCTTGCATAAAGTGGACAGTAACCTTCCCACCCGGATTCACCGCGGAAGGCTTCACAAGCTTCCCGTCCGTCCCAACGACAACGAGGGCCCTGGCCAAACGAAAAGTCTTGCGAAGTTTCGGAGCTATTTCGAGATCGACATTTTGCCGAGGATTCAGCGCCTTGAGAGTTGCAGACATCATTGGAATAGGCGTGCCGACAGCGATCGGCGGCGGAGTGGCTGCAGTGCGCCATTGGGCCAATACAGGCATCTGAACTAATACCCACATAAAGGCGGCTAGACTAATGGCTTTCATTGGGTCACTTGGTATTGCTCCTGCTAGTATTGCGTGTAAGTAGGAAAGCTTCTTTGGGTATTGTCGCCAACTGCTAATTGACCAAATTGGTTGTCCCCAACACCCCAAACGGTGTTATCGCCCCCGCGGACCATGAGACTGAAATAGTAACCAGCTGCTAAATCAGTAAACCACCAATTGACTCCTTCCATGTAACGCGGTGTAGGTTGATTAACAGGCACGCCGGGATTGCCGGGCACGCCGAAGCCACATTGCCCCCAGCCGTTATAGCCCCATGCGTAGACCCTGCCATCATAGGAGCAATGCGCCAGTGAGTGATAAGAGCCAGCTGCAATTCGATCTGCGGGCTCTGCGATATAAGTCGCGTAAGCACGGTCGGAAGTATCTCCAAGCCCCAGTTGATAGGCTCCATTTGCGCCCCAACCGTAGACCTTTCCATCCTTCGTTAACGCCAAAGCAAAGTCGGAGCCGCCACACGCAACCTGGGCGACATTCGTCAGCGGTTGGCCGGGCCCTGTCATGACTTGCTGTGGGTAAAGCTGGTCGTGGTACCCTAACGATCCATCGCCCAAAGCTCCTCTCTCTCCGCTGCCCCAAGCCCAAACTGTTCCATCCGCCTTCAAAGCCACCATCTGGTCCTCCCCAGCAGCGATCGAAACCACGCCCGTAAGCGGTGTTCCCCATCGATCTGTCACGACCAACTCCGGCTCATAGTGTTCAAACGTTGAGCCATTGCCGAGTTGACCGTCGAAATTGATGCCCCACGTCCACACTTGGCCCAGGCTATCCACTGCGGCGCAAACGCCAAAGTTAGACGACACAATGTGTCGGCTGTCTCCGAAGGTGGTAAAAAGCGGTACGTAGCCGTTCGGAAAGAGATTCAGACCGGGAACTGTCGTTGGTGTATTCACGTAACTTGGCCAAGTCCCACCATTGCCTAGCTCGCCGTAAGTGTTGTCTCCCCAGGCGTAAACGGTGCCATTGCTGTTTACCGCCAAACTGTTATAAAAGCCGGAGGCTATATCCGTGGTTTGTGATAGTGACGCCACAGAAACTGGCGTTGTGGTGTTTGTTGTTCCACCGTTGCCGAGTTGACCATCTACAGCCTGACCAGAGGCGCGCAAAGTCCCATAAAATCCCATTTGACCAAAGCTATGCCCTATTCCACCAGCAAACCGAAAGAGCCTCGAAATGCGGGTCCACCAAGTTCCCCATTGAGCGTTTTGTTGGAAGTCCGTGGATCCCCCTCCCATTGAGTATTCTTGAATAGTCCAAAAATCCCGATCATTTACTGGGTCAACAACCGTCGCACTATAATCACCCCATCGATACGGTGCCGTCGGCGGGCCAAATTCAAAGATAAACCTCCGGTAAGTGCCGCCACCTTCCACGGCAATGCCCTCCGGTTGAACCGTGCTCAGTGTATCCGTGCCTAAACGAAAGCTGTATGCAGCAGAAGGATAGGAATCTCCCGAAAAAATTGAGTAGCCAATCAGAGCATCATTGCTTGCATTTGCCGCGATCGTTGGATATGCGCGAAAGGAGTTATCTCCCGGCCCTCCGATGACACCACGTTGAACCACGTTGATTGTTGGAACAGAGATTTGCCACCATTGAACAGCGGAAATTGTCGGCGAGCCCGCTGGCAGAAAGATGGTGTGCGCCGCCCAGAGCGAACCGTTGCGATATTGACAGGCGTGGATTCGATCATCATCAGCGGTAATTGCATTTGCAATGGCGGTGCGGTTTTCATCGTCGTACTGCGGAGCGCCCTGAGCTCCGGAAAATCGCGAAGTCCAAGAAGGGCTAGAAGCTTGGCCTATTGGTGAGAAACTCGCCGTGGCTGCTGAATCGCCCGACATCTTATATATTTGGAGACCACTAATGCTTACGGGACGGGGACCGCTAGCACTTTGGAGAAAGTACAAATCGGGAAGGTTAGCGTCATACGTCCTCGCCGGGCTGATGTAAATTCCTTGGAGCGATGGGAGGGTGAATATCTGATAACTCTGGCTGGGCGGATCGGGCGGAGGGCCATTACCTGCCAGCAAAGGTGCTTTGTCGAATAGGAAGATTACCGAATTAATGTTATTTTGCGCTATGATATCTGCTTGAACGGCGATCCATTTGCCATTAAAACCAATTTTCGGTTGATCGACCCCGCCCGGGCAGGGCACGCCATACTTATTCCATCCGAGGGTGGGATTGGAAGTTTGAGAAACGGCAAGAAGAAGCTTTTGTTGTGGGGCTTGTGAGGAGAAAGTGGTAAACGCTGTGAAAAACCAGCGGTTCACGTAGGGATCAAAAACAACGACAGGATCGACAACTGTTCCTGAGTGTGGTACCCCGCTCCAGAAAGTTTGTAAGTCAACAGTGGAGATGGTGTGATGATCACCGCGATCCTGAATTCGGACCTGACTGTTTAAAGGCGTCATGATGTGATTAGGGCCGACGGCGCCATTCGTGTCGGGAGGGGGTGCCGTAAAGTTATCTGGAATCGCGTCAAATCCGGTTGTGGGAGGCGGCGATGCTAATGTCCCGCTGTGGCTCAGCACTTGAGCCAATCCTATCGACAACGCGCAGGCAAACCAACGCTTGCGATTGAGGCGCATCCTTTGAGGAATGTGCTTGACACCGGGGGAACGCATACGCATGGTTTAGGAAAACGTTCTTTCAGTGTCAACAAATATTTTATATGAAGACAAAGTTCCCCTTTTCAGGCTGGGCCACCGTTGGTTCTGAGGTCGGTTGCATTTTCCTTTGCGTCTTGCTGGGAGTGTCTTTCGTTACCCCGGCGAAGGCTGATAAAATTGGCATCAATTTCGTTGGAGGCAGCCAGCCCGATGGTACACCAGCGCCCATAAAGCCCGATGAGCTTGCCGGACCATTTCTCCAAAAATTTTGGAACAATGCCTACGAAAAAAGTGGCACATTATCGCCTGCTGGGGATAATGAAAAGGGTTCCTCGGCTTCCTATACCGGCTTTTCCGTCAACTGGACAGCTTTTCAAACTAACACCAAGCCGATAGCACCTTACCTTGGACCCGGGTACGGGATTGAGGGTCCGCCAGACTACAGACTGGGATTGGGGTTCTTGGATGCTACGGCAAATCAACCGGCTACGGTGACGTTGACTGGTATCCCCGCCCAATTCAGCGGCTCGGACCATTCATATTCGCTCGTCGTCTTTTTCAGCCTGGACAACGTGGACTTCGACAATCGGACAACCAGTGACAACGTTAACATCTTTACGGTTAAGGGGGCGAAGGTTGGGCAAAGGACGATTTGTGGGTTGCAACCCTCCGGCGCCAAACCACCTCTCCAAGGCTGGGTTGAGGTCCCCGAAACCAGCACCACTGATAAGGGCGTAGATACTCCGGCCGGAAACTATGTTGTTTTTTCCCGCCTGACTGACACGGACATCACACTGACGGCCACAGGAGGATTCGCCAGCGACGGCAATTCGCGCGCCGCAATCAACTTTATCCAGATTATTCCCGATCGAACGCCTGCCCTCCTCAATATCTCGACACGAGGCCGCGTTGGAACAGGCGATGACGTACTTATAGCGGGATTCATCATTGGAACTGATCAACCCCAACGGGTCGTTGTCCGGGCGCTTGGACCTTCAGTGCCTATAGCAAACACGCTCGCTGATCCCAAACTGGAGGTGCATGACGCGAGTGGAAATTTGATCGCACAGAACGATAACTGGCTTGACGCGCCCGACGATCAACCCAGCTACATCTACGCATCAGGACTCGCGCCGCCCAACGATCGGGAATCTGCGGTTTCCCTCGTCCTCGATCCCGGCACTTACACCGCCATTGTCTCAGGGGTCGGAAATTCCACCGGCATCGCGCTCGTGGAAGTCTATAACGTTCGTTAAGGCAAGCTGCTGGGCGCCGTGCCACTCGGCACGATGCGCTGCTCTCACATTAGTCCTCCGACCCGGAACGATTTTCCTCGGCTCTATTCTCGGTCGAATTGAATGTTGGACGTTGGGCGTTGAATGTTGGACGTTTGTTTTTAAGACGTCCCCGTAGTTCAACGGATAGAACGAGGGTTTCCTAAGGCGAAACGGGCACTTTTGTTGGCTTTCGTTCCAGTCATCGGTCGTAAGCAAAACGCTGCATCGCAACTGCTTGTCACTACTTCCGTTTCATCACCAGTAATCACGAATGCGCTGATTTTGCATGCTCGAATGACATAAACGGGTGACACAATTTTTCGTCTAACGAGCTGCATCGCCGATCCATTCCATGAGAACGATATTTGGAATAGCCTCAGGCTCCTTCTTGATGGTCTCAGCGGTTAGATTGAGTGGCGCAAGATTCATAATTCCACCGGCCTGAGTGCCGTCGAGAAGCGACCATTTGCCATCCTTGTAGCCGTAGCGGAGCTTCAGTTCATAGGTACAATGAAAACGTTCTACAAATCTTTGCGCCTCCCGGGCCTCCGCTTCAGTCGCGTAATCGATGGTCGCCTCAATGTAAACGAGATAGCTAACGATTCCCACAATCGGAGTCACGAGCGAGTCCGTTTTGCGAACATCCATTTTCATTTCGCTAATCTTGAAGCGGCGCTTAACCCACTTGTTAGTCCATCGGTTTAGGTTGATCGGATTCGCGTTATTCGTCGCTTCCGCTGCTCGGCGTGTGAAAGCATCAAAACTCGAGGCAGGATCGTCCGCAGTCTGAACGATAGGAGATTGCGGACTGTCATTGAAAGCGCCCGATCGCTTACAATTCGCGACCGGGAAGGTCAAAACCACAGCTATGCAAACCTTAGCAAAGGCCATGAGGTAACCGCCGGTATGACTGTAACTAAGCCGCATCGTGTTAGCCGTGACACCTCGAATATCACTACGCCGGAGCGTGTGCCGCTACGTTCTCGGCGCTCCTGCGCGATTGAGGCCTAAGATGTAAGTCTCTTTATCCTTGAACGAACCATCACCCTGAACATCACGAGTATATAAGATACCAAGTAAAACCCATCCGAAGCTTTGCAGGCGATTATTGGCTTCATTAATGTCGTCAACTCGATCTACGCAGTCAATGCCTGGCGGGATATTGTATTGAATTTCTCGTTTCATAAAGTGTTGCACAATGAGGTATAGACGGAATTCTTCTGCCGCGCAATAGGAACACCTTTTTGGTATTGCCCAAAGAAGGTGTAGCCAAAAAGGCTAGGGGTTGATGTTTTTCTTGGTCCGCTCAATTACTGCTTCCAGTTTTAGAATCAACTGCGGGTCGAGTGGCATCGATGCCCGCCGTTCTGGCAGAGCGATTCTATTTAGGGCAAACTGGACCGCTTCACGCGAATGGGGACCGAATAAATGCGCCCCAATGTCGCGAAACAGAGTGAACTGCGAATGATGCCTCGCGTCATCTCCCGATAAACCTGGCCAGGCCGCGCAATCGCGTGCAAACGCTGTTAAACCGACGGAATCCCACCGACGATCGTTCTGTGGCCCTACCTTGTAAGAATCGACCGGCATAATGACTTCGCAGAGCGCAGCGCCGGAATCTCTTCAGAAATTGAATGTTGGACGTTGGGCGTTGAATGTTGGACGTTTCCCTTCGATGCGTCCTCGTAGTTCAACGGATAGAACGAGGGTTTCCTAAACCTTAAATCCGGATTCGATTTCCGGCGGGGACATGATTTGACGCGCCTTCTGATTTGATAACGGAAAGGTAGTGCTTAGCGCTGGTTCGATTGATCTCGGCGCTCCCGCGCCTCGACCCTGACGGGCTTCGTCCATGTCGCGCCGCTCCCGCGGGCTCCATTTCCGGCGGGGACAAATTCAAAACCGGAAAGCGGATTGCGGAGACCGGAAAGATTCTCTTGTGCTGTAGCGGCGGTCTATGACCGCCGGAATCCCTGCCGCTGCTGGCGCGGTCGGCGGTCATAGACCGCCGCTACAGGGAACCGGAAAAATATATTGCCGGTCGCGGGAAAGGGGAGGACTCTGCCGCATGATGAAACTCACTCGCTTCTTCGCGGTCGTGTTCCTGGTTTCCTTCGCTGCCGCCGCCCAGCTTCGCGCCGGGACGGTGGAGTATCCGAAGACTGATCCGGTCTTCACTCTGACCCTGCCAGACGGATGGCAATCGAACTTCACCCAGGATGGTTCTCTCACCCTGGAAAAAACCGGGGCGGAACTTCTTTGCTCGATCATGCCGGCGAAAGACATCACGGACGACGCTTCGGCCAAGGCCAGCGTTCCAGCCTTCACCGAGTTCGTGAAAATGTTCGGCCTCGAAGATGTAAAGGCGGCTGGTCCGGTGACCGACGTGCCTTTGCCGAACGTCGCCAAGGCATACGGAGTGGATTTGAACGGGAAACTGGGAGGGAAGGATGCGGTCTGCAAGTTTCTTATCTTCGCACCCAAGGAGGGAAACAAATATTTCATGCTCGTGGTGATGGGTACGATCGAGACGCTCACAGCTACATCGGAAGACGGCGGGAAGATCGTCAAGTCGATCACTCCCAAGTAAGGACCGGCCCGTTGAAGTGTCTTAGACAGCCGCTCTTTGCCCCGGACCTGGCAGTTGCCAGCCAACGTCGGCTCGGGGTAGGTTGACTGTTGTGAGACTGTAACTAAGGAATGAGCCGGAAACCTCATAAGAAGGTTCACCGAGGGAAAACGGCCCGGAATGTCGTCGCGCCCCTCCCGTGGTATCTGGAGTGGGAGAACTGCCTCAAAGGGCTCCTTTTGGCCGCCGCAACTGTCCTTGTCTATCAACAGGCATGGCACGCGGGTTACATCTGGGATGACGATGTCTATGTCACGGAGAACAAGTTACTGACCGCCCCGGATGGCCTAAGGCGCATCTGGTTTTCTTTCGATTCTCCATCGCAATATTTTCCGCTTGTCTATACGACCTTCCGCCTGGAGCACGCGCTCTGGGGTCTCCATCCGGAGGGCTATCATTGGGTCAACATCCTCCTTCACGTGGCCAATGCGCTTCTCGTCTGGCGGTTACTCCTGGTGCTACGCGTGCCCGGCGCGTGGCTGGCGGCGGCAATCTTCGCGTTGCATCCGGTGCAGGTGGAATCGGTGGCGTGGATCACGGAACGCAAGAATGTCCTGATGGGCCTTTTCTTTCTGCTCTCGCTCCTGGCGTGGGTCAAGTTCGTGGAAACGTCATCCAAACAGCGGTGGAGGTTGTATGGCCTCGCCTTGGTGTTGTACGCGCTGGCGCTTTGCAGCAAGACGACTGCGTGCACGTTGCCGGCGGCGTTGCTCCTGATTTTGTGGCTGAAGAAAACGCAAATTAATTGGCGCCGGCTCGCGCAGATCGCGCCCTTTGTTGCTCTGGGTATTGGGATGGGCTTGGTGACCGTGTGGTGGGAGCGCTACCATCAAGGCACCCAGGGCGAGCTGTTCGCGATCGGACTGCCGGAGCGTTTTCTCGTGGCAAGCCGGGCGCTTTGGTTTTATTCGGGGAAGCTCCTATTCCCCCCAAACCTCGCCTTCAGCTATCCTCGCTGGACAATTTCTCTCGGAAACCCACTCGACTACACCTGGCTCCTGGCGACCGCTGGCTTAGCCGCGGTGATTTACTTTGCCAGACATCGTTTGGGTCGGGGTCCCGAAGTCGCGGTCTTGTTCTTTGCCGCGACGCTCAGTCCGGTGCTGGGATTCATCATGCTCTACACCTTTCGCTATTCCTTTGTGGCCGACCATTATCAATATCTCGCCAGTATCGGACCAGTAGCTTTAGCCGCGGCTGGTATCACCCGCGCCTTTGATGTTTTCGGGGAAAGGAGGCGGTCTTTGCAAGGCGCTCTCTGCGGGGTTTTGTTGGTGTCGCTTGGTCTGCTCAGCTGGAGACAATGCGCGATGTATACCGACTCGGATACGCTCTGGTGGACGACCATTTCAAAGAACCCCGATAGCTGGATGGCTCACAACAACATAGCTATTAGCCTCCTGCGTAAGGGGCACGTGGAAGAAGCGGTTGCTCACTACAATAAAGCCTTGGAACTAAATCCTGGCTACGGCGAAGCGCACTATAATTTGGCTAACTCTCTGCTACGGCTCGGACGCGTGGACGAGGCTATTGCGCATTACGAGAAAGCACTTGAAATCAATCCGAACAACGTTCCGGCACACTACAACCTGGCGTCCGTCCTTGCGCAAAGTGGGAAATTGGATGCCGCCATCGATCATTACAACAAGATCCTGGAAATGGATCCGAACCACGCCGCGGCTCATAACAATTTGGGCGCCGCGCTCGCGCGGGTCGGTCGAATGGATGAAGCGGTTAGTCACTACCTCAAAGCGCTGGAACTTAATCCCGACAACGCCGAAGCGCATTACAACTTCGGTAACACTCTGCTGCAAATGGGACGGCTGGACGAGGCTATGGCTCATTACAACAAGGCCCTGGAGCTCAATCCCAATAATGCCGCCGCCCACAACAAGCTTAACCTGATCTTGCGGCAAATGGGGCGGACGGACGAAGCCGAGGCGCATTTGCAAAAAGCGCTGGAAATCGACCGGCAGCGGCCCCATTGATCTAATCACAAGACGATGACCGTAAGCCTACATCCGTCGCCCGAGGAATTTCGCGAGCTGGCGAAGCGCGGCAATGTCATACCCGTCTATTCGGACATCATTGCTGATGGTGACACGCCGGTATCGGCTTTCCGTAAACTGGATGACGGGGGGCCTTGTTTTCTCTTTGAATCCGCGGAGCAAAAAGAAGGCTCCGGCCGTTTCTCGTTCCTCGGATTTTATCCTCGCGTTGTCATGCGGAGCGATGGCCGCAGCTTCTCGATCGAGGAAGACGGCCGGCGTCAGGCCGCGCCCATCTCGACGGACCCGCTCGTGCACCTCGAGGAAGTAATGAATCGATTCAAGTTCGTCGCCGCGCCGGAGCTACCGCGGTTCGCGGGCGGAGCGGTTGGTTTTCTGGGCTATGACGTCGTTCGGAGCTTTGAGCCGACAGTGCCTTCGCCAGACAAGGACGAGCTAGGATTGCCCGAGATGCTTTTCATGATCATGAACCTGGTCGTCGTATTCGATCATCGCGAACGACGGATGAAATTGATCGCCAATGCGGTTCTCGACGACGGGGACAACCATGAGAAGGCCTATACCGCCGCGAAGGATCTGATTGAGTCAGCTCTTAAGCGCCTGTCACTCCCTTGCGAACTGCCTTACATCGATGCGCAACGAAAGGGACCGCCGGCCGATACGCAAAGTAACATGTCGCGGGAACGCTTTGAAGCCGCCGTTGAAACGGCGAAGCGGCATATCGTTGCGGGCGATATCTTCCAGGTTGTCTTGTCGCAACGTTTCGAAACCGAGTTCACCGGCGACGCTCTCGACCTTTATCGCTGCCTGAGGCTGATCAACCCATCTCCCTACATGTTTTGCCTGCGCCTGGGCGATTTTTCACTCGTGGGCAGCTCGCCCGAGCTCCACGTGCGGGTGATGGATCGCGTGGTGGAAGTGCGGCCGATCGCAGGGACGCGGCGTCGCGGCAAGAGCGCGGAGGAAGATCAACGGAACAGCGAAGAATTGCTCTCCGACCTGAAGGAACGCGCGGAGCATGTCATGCTGGTCGATCTGGCACGGAATGATCTCGGGCGGATCGCTGAGTTTGGGAGCGTGCGCGTTACTGAGCAAATGATCGTGGAGCGTTATAGTCACGTTATGCATTTGGTCTCACACGTCACGGCGCGCCTGGCCGCGAATAAGACCGCCTACGATGCGATGCGCGCCACCTTTCCCGCGGGCACGGTCTCCGGCGCGCCCAAGATTAGAGCCATGCAGATCATTAACGACCTGGAACAAGAGAAGCGGGGGTGTTACGCCGGCGCCGTGGGTTACTTCGGGTTTGATGGCGCGCTGGATTGCTGCATCGCGTTGCGCTCGGTCGTGTTGAAGAACAACCGGGCCTATGTTCAGGCTGGCGCCGGAATTGTAGCGGATTCCAGTCCGTCCGCTGAGTATAAAGAAACTTTGAGCAAAGCGATGGCGACGATGGAAGCTATCGGGCGAGCCGCTGAAATAAGCTCCTAAGGTTATGGTGCTCGTAATCGATAACTACGATTCGTTTACCTACAATCTCGTCCAGTATTTTGGCCAGCTGGGTCGCGAAGTGGAGGTAAGACGAAACGACGAGGTTTCTCTCGCTGCGATTCACTCACTTGCTCCGGAACGCATCTGCATTTCGCCCGGGCCGGGCCGTCCAGAGCAAGCAGGCCTTTGCAACACGATGGTGCAGGACCTTGGCCGATCCATTCCAATCCTGGGTGTTTGCCTCGGGCATCAGTGCATCGGTGCGGCCTTTGGCGCGGAGATTATCCCGGCAGCGCGTCTTATGCATGGGAAGACATCCCGAGTAACGCACAATGGTTCCGGCGTTTTTTCCGGCGTAGCGAATCCTTTCGAAGCGATGCGCTATCACTCACTCATCGTGCGCCGTGAATCGCTGCCGGATTGTCTCGAGATCACGGCTGAGACGAGCGATGGAGAAATCATGGGGCTACAGCATCGCGAGTTCCCTATTCACGGAGTGCAATTTCATCCTGAATCAATTCTGACCAGCGAAGGAATGAAGGTGATCCAGAATTTTCTCTCCCTGTAGCCGCTTCGCTGTGCGAAGCGCAGGCATCATCGTTATTCGACCCGGGCGGCGGCTACCGAGCGGAGAACTAAGTGTCCACCGCTTGAGCTAGTAGCTGATGTATGCCTCGCGCTTCGCTTACCAGCTTCAGATATTCCTCGGGAGTCAACGCCTGAGCCCCGTCGCACAAGGCTGCCTCGGGATTATTGTGAACTTCCACCATGATGCCATCGGCGCCGGCAGCCACGCCCGCGCGCGCCAACGGCCGGACAAGATGGCTTTTCCCGGCCGCGTGAGAAGCATCGACGACGATCGGAAGATGCGAGATGCGCCGGATCACGGGAATCGCCGCGAGGTCTAACGCGTTTCGGGCGTGTTGCGTAAACGTGCGCACACCGCGTTCGCAGAGCACCACCTGATAATTCCCTTCCGACATGATGTACTCCGCAGCGAGGAGCCACTCATCGATCGTCGCCGCGATCCCTCGCTTGAGCAGGACCGGCAGTTTCGATTTTCCCACGCGGCGCAGCAGAGAAAAATTCTGCATGTTGCGCGCGCCGACCTGGATAATGTCGGCGTACTTTTCCAGGAGATCGACGCCGGATTCATCCAGTGCTTCCGTCACAATCTTCAAACCAAAGGCGTCGCGAGCATCCGCCAGGATTTTTAGCCCTTCCTCTCCCAGCCCGGCGAAATCATAAGGCGAACTGCGCGGCTTGAACGCTCCTCCGCGAAGAAAGCGTGCGCCGCTCGCGCGGACTGCCGCCGCCACCGCGAACGTTTGCTGGCGGCTCTCGACCGCGCACGGCCCGGCGATGACAGCCAACTCCTGGCCGCCGATCGTCGCGTCGCCCACGCGCACGACTGTCTGATCCGGTTGCAGATCGAGCGTGATCAGTTTGTAGGGCTTGCTGACACGAATCGCTTCGGAAACGCCGGGCAGGCTTTCGAAACGAATCGGATCGACCGAGCCCTGGTTGCCGGTAATCCCGATGGCGGTTCGAGTCGCGCCGGGCATGACGTGCGCGCGGAATCCGAGATTCTCGACCGCTTGCACCACGCCATCGATCTCGCCCTGCGTGGCGCCGCTTTTCATGACAACGAGCATGGTGCAACTAGCGCGCGGGCCGCCGTATCGCAAGTCTTCCAGTTCGCGCGCGGTTCTTGTTTTGGAAACCGATAACGAAACTCGACCCGGAAAAGAATCTCACGTTTTTGATTGTCTTTCCGCCGGGTCGCACCTTAAAAGCGGGGCCGTCCACTGGCGCGGAGGTCTGGCAATTCCGCGCCGCTTTTACCACTCACATGCGCGCGCGAATTTTCATGGTCCGGCACGGAGCGACCGTGCTCACGAAGGAAGATCGCTTTGCCGGCGCGACGGATGTGGAACTTTCCGATGAAGGCCGCGAGCAAGTGCGGCGGCTCGCGACGCGTTTGCAGAGCGAAAAAATCGCGGCCATTTACGCTTCGCCGCTGGGCCGGACGGTGGAGACCGCGCGGATTCTAGCCGAGCCGCACGGAATCGAAGTCCAGACGCGCGATGGTTTGCGCGAAATTTCGCATGGTCGCTGGGAGCAGATGACGCGGAAGGAAGTCGAGCAGGCTTTTCCCGATGAAGCGGCGGCGTGGGAGAAAGATCCCTACACGTTTGCGCCGGTGGGCGGTGAAAGCGGACTCGCGGTCACGGCGCGCGCGTTGCCGGTCCTGATGGACATCGTGCGCGAACATCCCGCTGGAAACGTGCTCATCGTTTCGCATAAGGCCACGATCCGGCTCCTCCTCAGTTCGCTCCTCGGGTTCGATCCGCGCCGCTACCGCGACACGCTCGATCAAAACCCGGCGGCGCTGAACATCGTCGACTTCAAGGACGCGGTCAGCGCGCGGCTCACGCTCTTTAACGACACTTCGCATTACGCCGCGGCCGGCCTCGCGATCCCCGCCGTCCCGACGGCGCGGCTCTCGAAGGATTGGGACGACGAGCAGAAAGGCTGATCGTGGTGGGCGGTCACTATCGCTAAAGAAACTTATTGACGGTGCCATACTTTCAGAAAATACTGAAAGTAGATGAAGAAGGAACCAGAGCAGGACCGGCGGACGCTCCTCCAGGCGCGGGACGATTTCGTTACCCAATGGGGGACGATCGGGACCGCCTGGGGGATCAATCGGACGATGGCGCAGGTCCACGCGCTTCTCATCACAACGGCGCACCTGATGAGCACCGACGAGATCATGGAAGATCTGAAGATCAGCCGGGGGAACGCGCACAAGAACCTGCGTGACCTGGTCAGTTGGGGATTGATCCGCAGCGTCGTGCGCAAAGGTGAGCGGAAGGAATATTTCGAGGCGGAAAAAAATGTCTGGAAAATGTTTTGCATCATCATTCGGGAGCGCCGGCGGCGCGAGCTGCGGCCGGCCATGGGCGCTCTCCAGGAATGCGCGGCCCGCACGAAAGGATTGAAGGGTCCCGAAGCCGCCGCCTTCAACAAGCAGATCAAGGACTTGAGCGATTTCCTGGAGCTGGCCGACAACGTCATCACGAAAATTTCGCGCTCGGAACAAAGCAAGATGGTGCCCTGGGCCTTGAGGTTCCTGAAATGAGCGAGCCCTTTTTTTACCGCGATGTTTCAGTAATTCCTGAAACTACAAGATGAAAGCACAACAGAGAGAAAGAGAGCAAATATGACACCGATCGTTTGGACCTACTTCACTTACCTCCTCATCAGTGTCTCGCTCACCGTCTGGGTGGCGAAGACGCTTTACAAGAATGGGCGGATTTTTCTGGTGGACACCTTCCGCGGCAACGAACCATTGGCCGACTCGATCAATCACCTGCTCGTCGTCGGATTTTATCTGATCAACATCGGCTACGTGAGTCTGGCCCTGCGGGAAGTTCAGATGCCGGTCGATTTGCAGGGCGTGCTGGAAACGCTCAGCAGAAAAGTGGGCGTCGTCCTTCTCGTCCTGGGCGGGATGCACTTCTTCAATCTGCTCGTGTTTTCGAAAATGCGGAAGCGCGTGCTCCTGCATCGTTTGCCGCCGCCGCTTCCACCGCAGACACAAGTCCCCGTCGCTGCCGGATGAAACGCCTCTTCGTTTTGTTCGATGGCGAGTGCGCGCTGTGCGGGCGATGCCGCGAATGGCTCGCCCGTCAGCCGGCCTTTCTGGAGTTGGAGTTCATTCCGTTTCAATCGCCGGAAGTGCGCGCGCGTTTTCCGGGAATCGAAGCGCTCCATCCGGAGGAACAGCTTCTCGTCGTGAGCGACGAAGGCGCGGTGTATCGGGGGCCGCAGGCGTGGATTATGTGTCTTTACGCTTTGCGCGAATACCGCGCGTGGTCGCAGCGGCTGGCGCATCCCGCGCTGCTTCCGTGGGCGCGTCGCGTGTGTGAATTGCTAAGCGAGAACCGGCTTCAGGTTTCTCGCTGGATGAAATTGGAGGCGTTGAGATTGGACCCAACAAGATGAAGATCGTGATCCCAGGAGGATCTGGACAGGTAGGTCAGTTGCTCGCGCGCGCTTTCCAAAAGGACGGACACGACGTTGTGATCCTCGCCCGCCGGCGCGATTCGCAGAAGGCCGGACGGATCGTGCTTTGGGATGCGCAGACGCTCGGAGATTGGTGCGCGGAATTTGAAGGCCCCGATGTCGTGATCAATCTCGCCGGCAAGAGCGTGAACTGTCGCTACACCGCGGAGAATCGCCGCGAGATCATCCGGTCCCGCGTGGATTCCACCGAGTTGGTGGGTCAGGCAATCATGCAGGCGCGCCGTCCGCCACGCCTCTGGCTGCAAGCGGCGACGGCGACCATTTACGCGCATCGCTACGATGCAGCGAACGATGAGTTCTCGGGTATTCTCGCTCGCGACGACGATGATGTTCCCGACACCTGGTGTTTCAGCCTCGATGTCGCGACGAAATGGGAACGCGCTTTCAATCAATCGGGCACACTGCCGCACACCCGCAAGGTGCTGCTGCGTTGTGCCATAATCATGAGCCCGGATCGCAGCGGCGTCTTCGATGTTTTGCTCGGGCTGGTTCGCCGCGGACTTGGCGGTCGATCGGGGGACGGCCGCCAATACGTCTCGTGGATTCACGGCGCCGATTTCATTCGGGCGATCTATTGGTTGATCGCGCACGAACATCTGGAAGGCGCGGTGAATCTCGCGGCGCCCAATCCGTTGCCGAACGCGGAGTTCATGCGCGCGCTCCGCGAGGCTTGGGGAACGCGCGTGGGATTGCCCGCGTCGAAATGGATGCTGGAGATCGCGACGTTTTTCATGCGGACGGAATCGGAGCTGGTTTTGAAAAGCCGGCGAGTCGTTCCTGGGCGGCTGCTGCGTGATGGGTTCGAATTTCAATTTCCAAATTGGAAGGAAGCCACACGCGATCTTTGTGAGCGCTGGCGGCGGGCGCAGGTCTAGCGGCTCCGTCCACCGCCCGGGCGATTGGGGTCAATCGCCCCTACCTGCTTGCGTCGTCGGGCGGATTCGCGACATTCGCCGCCGCTCGCATGCTCACGATTTCACAAGTCTCCAAAGCCTTCGCCGGCCGCATCCTCTTTGAAGATGCGTCGCTTCAGGTGAATCGCGGCGATCGGGTGGGCTTGGTCGGCCCGAATGGCGCGGGCAAGTCGACACTCTTCTCGCTCATTCTCGGAGAAGCCTCGCCCGATGAAGGCCGTGTCTCGGTGGAAAAGTCAGCGACGATCGGATTTCTCCCGCAAGAACATGCGCCCGCGGGCGAAGAAACCGTTTTGGAATTGGCTTGCGGCAAAGTAACGCAAGCTTCCGGCTTGCGATTGGACGAGGGAGGCAAGCTGGAAGCTCGCGCTACGTTTGATGAGCACAGCGACTGGGACCTGGAGCCAAAAGCGAAACGCATTCTCGCGGGCCTCGCCTTTCGGGAAACGGATTTCGATCGCCCGGCCCGGACCATGAGCGGCGGCTGGGTCATGCGCGCCCATCTCGCGCGCTTGCTCGTGCAGGAGCCCGACCTGCTTCTCCTCGACGAGCCGACCAACCATCTCGATCTCGAGTCGCTGGTCTGGTTCCAGGAATACCTAACGAGTTATCCTGGCGCGATCCTCATGATCTCACATGACCGCGAATTCCTGAATCGACTCGTCGGTTCCATCATCGAGATCGCGCACAAGCGGTTGAATCGGTATCGCGGCAACTGGGACAGCTACGTCGAACAAAAAGCGGCGCGGGAAGAGCAGCAGCTCTCCGCTTATAAGAACCAGCAGAAAGAGATCGCGTCGCTTCAGCTGTTCGCCGATCGCTTTCGCGCGAAGGCGAGTAAGGCTTCGCAAGCCCAAAGCAAGCTGAAGCAAATCGACCGGATGGAGAAGATCGAGGCGCCGGTCTCGCGCGAGAAGACTGTGCACTTCCGTTTTCCGCAGCCGCCGCGCAGCGGGCATCGAGTCATCACGCTGAAAGAGGTCGAACACGCGTATGGCGATCTCGTCGTTTATCGCGCCTTGAATTTCGAAGCGGAGAGGGGACAACGCACGGTGCTCGTCGGGCCGAACGGCGCGGGAAAATCCACGCTGCTAAAGCTGCTGGCCGGCGTGTTGCCGGTGCAAGGTGGAGTTCGGGAGGTCGGGCACAACGTGAAGGTCGGATACTTCTCCCAGTATCGCGTCGACATGCTCGATCCAATGCAAACGGTGCTGGAAACCGCGCGCGACATGCCGAACCCGGTTTCCGAACAAGTCGCGCGCACGGTTCTGGGCTCGTTTCTTTTTCGCGGCGACGATGTCTTCAAGACGACCGCGGTCCTGAGCGGCGGCGAGAAGACAAGGCTTGCACTCGTTAGGTTATTGCTTGATCCGCCCAACCTCCTTTTGATGGATGAACCGACGACGCATCTGGACGTAGGCAGCATCGACGCGCTCGTCGGCGCGCTCGCGCAGTATGAAGGCACGCTCATTTTCATTAGCCACGACGTTTACTTCATTCGCGCCGTGGCAAAGACCGTCTTGCACATCAACGCCGGGAAGCTGACGCCCTACGCGGGCGACTACGATTATTACCTGGATAAATCTCGCGCCACTTCCGCGCGCGCCGCGCTGACGAGCGGCGAGAAAATGGTTGATTTAAATTGTAGGGCAAGCGCATCGCTTGCCTTGCCTGAAACCCCGGCAGGCGGTGCGCCTGCCCTACAAAAGCCAGGCTTGCGCGAGACCCGCGAGCAGCGCCGCGTCGCGGCCGAAGAACGCAAGGCGGAAGCAAAGCTCAAGCGCGAACACGACAAGCACGCCCACGATCTCGAGATGCGCATTCTAAGTCTGGAAGGACGCCAGAAAGAACTCACCGCCGAGCTGGAAAAGCCCGAGACCTACGAAGCCGGGGGCGCCGCGATGCAATTGAATCGCGAGTTCTCCGCCGTGACCGCGGAGTTGGAACGGCTCACGGCCGAGTGGGAGAAGCTGGCCGAGCCGAGAGCAGTATAGGTGGATCGCGCGCTCCGCCGCGCGATGCCAAGATAGCAACCAATTCAAAACAGTAATCCCGACCGAAGATCGAGCAATGACAGAGCAAATCAAGGCTGCCTCCCGGAACGCCCACCTTGGAATCGAGGAGAAATATTCATCAACCAAGGTCTTGCTCATGAGGCCACAGCACAAGAAGTTCACCCTCAAACTTACTTAGCGTTTGGAAGGTGTAATCAGGTGAGAAGCGACGGTTCGTTGCTGGATAACACGGTATAGGCGCAACCTCGCTATCAGTCTTATGAAGAAACCTCAGCCCCGGGCCGTTGAAGGCGCGAATTGCCAGATGATTTAATTGGAAGATGGCATCGAAGGAGTGACCTTTATCGCCAACCCTCCATTTACGCTCACCGTTCCTATTCACGAAAAAAAATCCAGGATGGATCGTGATGGGGCAATGTCCTTCTTTTTGATAAATGCGATAAGGACCTTGAGGTCAGGCGGCAATTTGTTCGCTCGAACATCTGTTGCGATTTGTGAGTTGATTAAGCGTTTGCTGATGCCGGCAAGATTTACGGTGATGGCAGTCTTCACAGCCCATCTTGCCAAGACGGCACTTTGACAAAGCGCCCGCTCGATAAGCTCGTTGGCAGAAATCGGCCACGTTGGTTCGATCAGAGATCCCACTAGTTCAAGAAACTCAGCCTCTAATTGACTCATCCAACCTTTGTTGCAGTTTCCGCAGACAGACCGCGTCTTGAATGATTCCTGGCGGTGCGGGTTTCTGAAGTCTTTTTCTTCTACGCCATCCCAGATACCTACATTCATCGTTGAGTTTCCAGCCTGCATTCTCTTCCAGACGGAATCAGCGAGGATACGTTCGTTGCTACTTTCTCGCCTCCCGCAGAACAGGCATGGCTTCATTCGATTCTGAGAACCTCGAATGCTGTCTTGGGTGAGGCGGCGGTTAGGCTCGGTAAAGCTCGGTAAGGCTCGGTAAGGCTCGGTAAGGCTCGAAGGAATCGCCGGCTGATCGAGATTATCGTCGCAGTAAATGACGCGCGTGTCGAACAACGCGGAAGCTTTGCGGGATTTTGCCATTTATGAGAATCATAGAAGCCGCATGCGTAGCGTCAATGCTCTGCATCCAAGCAAACGGAGCTCGTACTTGACTGCGTCGCGCGAAACGCTGAGCTGTAGCCGCTTCGCTGTGCGAAGCGTGAGTGCTGCGCTGATTCTCACACGACGCTCGTTGAGCCGCCCACAGGGCGGCTGCTACAGTGGGCGGCAGAAAAGCTACGGATATGTTACCCCATCGACGCAGGTGTCTTCGGGGCCGTGCCGGAGCAAGGAGCGGCGATTTCCAAATCGCCGACGCGCGGCGACCAGTCGGGGCGCAAAGGCCCCTCCCACATTGAGCCGCCCGCAGGGCGGTTGCTACAGCTCCGTCACGCCGGATTCCAGCGGACATCGCCCTCCCGCGCCAGGGCCGGCTCCGGAAGTTCATGAGTGTGCGAAGGCTCAGGGGCGAGATCCGATTCCAATTCGGCATCGGCTTCATCTTCGCGGCCTTCGTGGTGTTCCTTCGCGATCAACATGTAGAGCGATGGCACGATGAAGAGCGTGAAGACGGTTCCAATGGTCATCCCGCCCACGAGCACCAGGCCGATCGAGTTTCGCGCGGCCGCGCCGGCGCCGCTCACCAGCGTCAGCGGAAAGTGACCGGCGACCGTCGCGGCGCTCGTCATCATGATCGGGCGCAAGCGGAGGCGCGCTGCGTGCGCGACTGCTTCGAGCTTACTCAAACCCTGGCGTTGCTGCTCGTTCGCGAACTGCACGATGAGAATTCCGTTTTTCGAGATCAAGCCGACCAGCGTCACTAGACCCACCTGCGAGTAGATGTTGAAAGAGGTCGTCCAACCGTTCGTGAAGAATGTTCCAAACGGCATCTTGAGGAACATGAAGATCACCGCGCCGAAAAGCGCCAGCGGCACCGAGCCGAGCAGAATGATGAACGGATCGCGGAAGCTGTTGAACTGAGCCGCGAGAACCAAAAAGATCAGGAGGACGGCGAGAGCGAAGGCCGGCGTGAACTTGTCGCCCTCGGTCCGGAGTTGGCGCGATTCGCCCGTGTAATCGAGCACGTAGCCCTTCGGCAAAATCTTGCGCGCCTCGTCTTCGAGGAATTTCAGCGCGGCATCGAGCGAGCGCGTCGGCACGCCGTTGATGGCGACGGCGTTGAGCTGCTGCATGCGGTTGAGCGAACGCGCCACGGTATGGTGCCGGATCGTCGCGACCGTGCTCAACGGCACGAGCTGATTGTTCGGACCGGTAACGTAAATGTTTTCCAATTGCTCGGGATTCAAACGGTCGGTGCGCTTGATCTGCGGAATGACCTTGTAACTGCGGCCCGCGATGTTGAAACGATTGACGAAGTTGCCGCCGATGCTGGCGGAAAGGTCCGCGCCGACCTGTTGCATATCGAGGCCCATCGCCGCGGCCTTGTCGTGATCGAAGACGATCTCGGATTGCGGCTGGTCGATCTTTGTGTCGATGTCCGAAAACCGGAACATGCCGGCCTGCATCGCTTTCATCTGAAGTTGGGTGGCGAATTCCAGGATGCGTTCGGGATCGGCGGTGGAAGCGATGATGAAGCTCACCGGAAAACTATCGCCGCCGGGAAGCGCCGACGGCATTACAGGAAACATTCGAATCCCGGGAATGGCGCCGAGTTTCATCTGCACTTGCGGCAGGTAAGCCTCGGTCGGCGTCTTGCGCTCGCCCCAAGGCTTGAGCACCATGCCGCCGAAGCCGCTATCGGGAAACGTGAGCTGAAAGGTGAAGCGCGTGTCGGGAATGCTGGTGAAAACTTTTCCGGCGGCGTCGGCGTAACGAATGGTGTCGTCGATCGTCGCGTTCGCCGGCGCCGTTATGATTCCAAAGATGACGCCCTGGTCTTCGGTCGGCGCCAGTTCCTTCGACGCGAACATCGGCATGAGCAGGAACATGATGATAGCGAGAAATGTGATACCGCCCCAGAGGGCATAGACGGCGCCGCGTGCGTTCAAGGTGCGATCGAGATGGCTGCCGTACCAATCGCGGAACCGATCGAAGGTGCGGTTGACGATTCCGCTGAATCCTTTCTCGGAATGTCCGGTGCGCAGCAAATACGCCGACATCATGGGGGAAAGCGTGAGTGCTACCACGCCGGAAATGAAAACGGCGCCGGCGAGCGTGAGCGCAAACTCGCGGAAGAGCGCGCCGGTCAAACCGCCTTGCAGCGCGATCGGCGTGTAGACCGCGGCGAGCGTGATGGTCATCGCGATGATCGGGCCGATGAGTTCGCGCGCGCCTTGGAGCGCGGCGTTCATGCGCGACATGCCTTCGCGCATGTGGCGCTCGACATTTTCCACGACCACGATCGCGTCATCGACCACCAATCCGACTGAAAGCACGATGGCAAGGAGCGTGAGCAGGTTCAGCGAAAAGCCAAACACCTGCATGACAAACAGCGCGCCGATGAGCGAAATCGGAATTGCCACGACCGGGATCACGACGGAGCGGAAAGATCCGAGGAACAAAAAGATTACCAGCATCACGATGAGGAGCGTGTCGATCAACGTCTTCACCACTTCGCTGATGGCATCGTTGATGTAGGCGGTAGCGTCGTAGGCGATCTCGCCCGTCATGCCGCTGGGCAGTTCTTTTCTGATCTGATCCATCTCCGTGCGCACGCGCTTGATCACGTCCACGGAGTTCGCGTTCGGCAAAACCCAGATGCCCATGAAGACGGCTTTCTTGCCGGTAAACCGCACCTCGGTGTTGTAATCTTCCGCGCCGAGTTCGACGTCTGCGATGTCGACGATCCGGATCAGCGTTCCTTTGTCTTCGCGCACCACGAGCTTTTTGAAATCCTCCACCGTGTGCAAATCCGTATTCGCGGTCAGGTTAACCTGAAGCAGCGAACCTTTCGTGCTGCCGACCGCGGAGAGATAATTGTTTCGGGCCAGCGCGCTGCGCACTTGCGCCGGACTCACATTCAACGCCGCCATCTGGTCTGGCTTCATCCAGATGCGCATGGCAAAGGTGCGGCCGCCGAGGATGTCGGCTTTCTGCACACCGCCGATTGCCGTCAGCCGCGGCTGCACGAGACGCACGAGATAATCGGTGACCTCGTTAGGCTGAAGAATCTCCGAGGTAAAACTCAAATACGCAGAAGCGAACTGCGAGTCCGCTGCTTGAATGGCGATGACCGGGATTTCCGATTCCGGCGGCAGGTCGCGCCGGATCGCGTCCACCTTCGAACTGATGTCGGAGAGCGCCTTGTTCGCATCGTAATTCAGTTTCAGACGCGCAGTGATCGTCGATAAGCTTTGTTTGCTCTGCGATTGGATGTAATCGATGCCGTCGGCCGCGGCGACGGCGCGCTCGAGTGGCGTCGTGATGAATCCGCGCACGAGTTCTGCGTCCGCGCCGACATACACCGTCGAGACGGTGATCGCGGCGATGTCGCTCCGCGGATACTGGCGCACGTTGAGGCCGCCGACTCCGGCCATCGACGGAAACAGAATCGGAAGAAGCGCTTTCGATCCCGCGATGAGAATCACGAAGCTGACGACGAGCGCCAGGACCGGACGGCGGATGAAAAGGTCTGTGAACGATTTCATTTCACCATCATGTATCCGCCGGCTTGGGATTTTCCTGCAACTTTGGCGCGAGATCGTTGTTGATCGTGACCGCCATTCCGTTGCGCAACTTAAACACGCCAGTCCCGACGATGATTTGTCCCGCCTTCAACCCGGTCGTGACCGAAACAAAATCGCCGCGTGCTTCGCCGATCCGCACAAATTGTTGCCGGATCGTCTGCGTTTCCTGTCCGGTTTTTTCGTCCTTCTTTTTCTCGATCACGAAAACCGAATCGCCGTAGGGCGCATAGGAAACCGCGCTCCCGGGAATGATGAGCGCGCTGTGCTGCTCCGGCAGGACCACTTCCACTTTCGCGAACATCCCCGGGCGCAGCGCGTGATCCTTGTTCTCCAGGATCGCCTGCAAAGTCACATTGCGCGTCACGACATCGATCGCGGGATTGATCGCCGTCAATTTGCCGTTGAACTGGCGTTCCGCGATAGCGTCGGTCGTCACGTGCACGTCGAGTCCGGGCTTGAGCTGCGCAATCCGTTGCTGGGGCAAAGCGAAATCGACGTAGACCGAATCGAGCGCCTGGATCTGCACGACCTGCTGACCGGAGTTGATCATCTGTCCGATGTTGACCTGGCGAATCCCGAGCTGCCCATCGAAGGGCGCGCGTATTTCTTTCTTGGAAATCATCGCGCGCATGTTGTCGGCTCCCGCCACTTTCTGCGCGGCTTTCGCCTCGGCGGTATCCAGCTCGGCTTTCGAAATCACCTTGCGTGTGGCGAGATCGCGCGAGCGCTCGACGTCGGCTTTGGCCAGCTCGGCGTCCGCGTCCGCCGAACGCAATTGCGCTTCTTCCGAAGAAGCGTCGAGCTTGATGAGGAGATCGCCTTTCTTCGCGAGCGCGCCATTCTCAAATCCAATCTCGGTCACTGTCCCGCCGAGTTCGGTCGCCACTGTCGCGCCCTGCACCGGCGAAATTGACCCGACGGAAGAAAGAATCGGCGCCCAATCGACTTCTTTCACGACTGCGCTGCTGACGGTTTCCACCGGCATCGGTGGTTTCATTGACATCATCTTGCGGATTTGGAGAAACTTCACCCCGCCGATGATGAGAACGATGAGGCCCAATCCGAGGATCGCGAAAAAGATCGGACCGCAGGAACCTCTGGATGCTTTTGGTTTCATTCTGGGTTCAAGCTAACGCTGGCTCCGGTTTCGCGCTGAAGAGGAGCCGCCAAAGATTGCGCGCGAATTGTGTCTGGCGTTCGCGGCGTTCCGCACTGGTCCGATTCGGCGTGAGCACGTCGCGCATCAGGATTCCGTCATTCACGGCGAAAATCATTTCGGTGATCTCACACGGCTGAAGATCGTAAGGCAGATTGGTCGCTTCGGGCGAACGCGCGATCAGATCAGTCACGCCTTCCATGGCGGTTCGGGCCACATCGCGCACGAGATCGGCCACGCGCGGATTGCGTCCGGCCTCCGCGAAAAGATCGACCACGAAAGCCGAGACGATTTGCGGCGAGTTCTCGGAGCAGTCCCAAGTAAAAATGATCTCGAATGCTTCGAGCAGGGTCGGCGCGAGCCGCGCGCGTTCGAGCACGTCGTGGATTTCGCGCTTGTGCTCGTCCGCCATCGCGGAAATGACGGCGTCCTTGTTCTCGAAGTATCGATAGATGAGCCCGACGCTGATCCCAGCCTCGGCGCTGATGTCGTGCATGCTGGCCTGATGGAAGCCGCGCTTTGCGAAGCAAATCATCGAGGCGCGGAGGATTTGCGTACGGCGATCGGGCGGGGAGTCTAACGGGTTGGCGGACATCAGTCTGCACTAATGAATGAACGTTCATTCATTGTCAAATGGAAGGTGGCGCGAGCTTCCAGCTTGCGTTGCTTTGTTCGGCCGCAAGTTGGAAGCTTGCGCTGCGCTATGCGGAAAGATTCCAAATGCTCTGTCGGCTTCGAGGCGAAGGCACTGCAAAATTTTTCCACCGATCAACGTTATCTGGTCGGCGTCTCCGGCGGGCGCGATTCCGTCGCGCTGCTGCATCACCTCGCGCAGCGTGATTATCGCCGGCTTATCGTTTGCCATCTCGATCATCAATTGCGCGGGCGAGCGAGTAACGCCGACGCGAAATTTGTCGGCCGTCTGGCCGCGAAACTTGACTGTGAATTCGAGCTTGGCCGGACAGATGTCACCGCACTCGCTCGGGAGACCAGACAATCGATTGAGACCGCGGGCCGGACAGCGCGCTACGAATTTTTTGCGCGCGCCGCGCGGCGGCGCCGATGCCATATGCTTTTCCTCGCGCATCACGCGGATGATCTTGTCGAAACATTTCTCATGAACCTGTTTCGCGGCGCGGGACCGACCGGTCTCGCCGGAATGCGCGAGATCGCTTCACGTCGCGTATCTGGAACCGAACTGACAATTGTGCGGCCGCTCCTCGGCGTCTGGCGCGAAGAAATCGATCGCTACATCAAAGCGCACCGGATTGAGTTTCGAGACGATGCGACAAACGAAAGCCTCGGCCCGGTCCGCAATCGTCTGCGACGCCGGATTCTCCCTTACATCGAAAAGCAACTCGGCCGGAAGGTGCGCGCGACTATCTGGCGTGCGGCGACAATCGCGGCTGATGAAGCAGAATGGCTTCAGGGAATGGTCGATCCCAACCAATCCACGGCTGAGCAGCTCGACGTGGGCAAACTGCGTTCGCAGCCGCGCGCGTTGCAACGCCGCGCCATCCACCGATGGCTGCAAGCGCGCGGCGTCGAGAATCTCGATTTTGATTTGATCGAGCGCGTCCGGGCGTTGCTCGAACCTGAAACAAAAATTGCGAAGACGAATCTGCCTCGCGGCCGACACGTTCGGCGTCACGCCAGGAAAATCTTTATCGAGTGAAGTTCGCTAAACCATTTGCTCGATGAACGCCGAGCCGTCGAAGAGCGCGAGGTCTTCAAGTTTTTCGCCGGTTCCGACGAAGCGCGTCGGAATTCCCAGCTCATCCTGGATCGCGATGACGATGCCGCCTTTGCCGCTGCCATCGAGCTTCGTCACGATCAATCCGGTCAGTCCGACCGATTGATGAAACTCGCGCGCTTGCGCCAGCGCGTTGCTGCCGGTGGTCGCGTCCACGACGAGAAGCGTTTCGTGCGGCGCCTTCGCATCCTGTTTCGCGAGACTGCGTTTCACCTTGCCAAGTTCCGCCATCAAATTGCTCTTCGTGTGGAGGCGCCCGGCGGTGTCGCAAATAAGAAACTCGATTTTCTTCCGGTCCGCCGCCTCATAAGCCTCATAGCAGAGCGCGGCCGGGTCGGCGTTGTATTGACCGCGGATCATCTCCACCCCGAGTCGTTCGGCCCAGATTCCAAGCTGCTCGATCGCCGCCGCGCGAAATGTATCCGCGGCCGCGAGCAGCACGCTGTGCCGGTTGCGCTTGAAAAAATACGCGAGCTTCGCGGTCGACGTCGTCTTGCCGGTTCCGTTCACGCCCACGATCAAAAGGACTTTTGGTTTCGCCGGCAGCGGCCTGATGGGAAGCGGGGCGATGGGAAGGATGCGGCCGATCTCTTCGCGCGCGACTTCCGCGATGTCGGCGGCCGTGATGGTGGATCTTTGCGCGCGTTCCTGGAGCGACTTGATGATTCGCAACGTCATCGGCACGCCAAGGTCCGCGCGGATGAGCGATTCCTCGAGCTCATCCCAGTCGACTGGTTTGCCGGTGAATTTTTGGACGAGCGATTTGAGGAAATTCATTGGGTTGTCATGCCACGCGTCCTGTTGTCATTCAGCGAAGTCGAGGAACCCCGAATTGTCACTTGCACCGAACCCCTGCCTGTTCCGCGTCCAAGTATTCCACGGGGTTCTTCGACTGCGTTTCGCTTCTGCGAAACTCCGCTCAGAATGACAAAGGACGATGGCCGCCGTGTCACGTTGCTTCTTCGCTCTTCGGTGGCGCCGCTTCGCGCAGCGGGCGAGTGAGATCGTCCTTCACCCGATCGAGAATTCCATTCACGAAACGTCCCGAGTCCGGCCCGCCAAACGTTTTTGCCAGCTCGATCGCTTCGTTAATGGAAACCACCGGCGGAATGTCGTCGCGAAAAAGCATTTCGAAGATCGCGAGGCGGAGAACGTTCCGGTCCACCGCGGAGATGCGATGGAATTCATAGTTGTCGCAATATTTCCGGATGCGGTCATCGATTTCGGGCAGATGCGCGACCATGCCGTCGATGAGCGGCTGGGCGAACTCGCGCACGCGGGGCGTGGCCGGACAAAAATCCCAGAATTCTTCCATCCGCTCGGGCGCGCCGTCCCCGTGAAGATCGCGCCAGAAATGAAATTGAACCGCCGCCTGGCGGGCGACTCGCCGCTTGCCCATAACAGTTATTTGCGGCGCAAACCTCGCATGACCTTGGCGATCTGGACAGCGGCGCGCGCTGCCTCCACGCCGCGATTGATTTTCGCGCCGAGACAACGCTCGCGTGCCTGGGCTTCGGTCTCCATGCTCAGGACTGCGTTGATGATGGGCACGCCATGTTCGAGCGCGATCCGCTGAAGCGCGTCGGTGACGGAGCGGGCCAGATTTTGGGCATGGCTGGTTTTGCCCTGGAGAATCACGCCGAGCGCGAGAATCGCGTCCGCCTTTTTCCCCGCGGCGATTTCGCGCACGACGATCGGAATCTCGAACGCGCCCGACACCCGATGGAGCGCGATCGCAGCGCCGGGCGAGAGCGCTCGCAATTCTTTGGAGGCGTGTGCGACAAGCCCGTCGACATATTGTCCGTTGAAGAGACTGGCCACGATCGCGAAACGGCGCTTGTCTTTGAGCGAACGGGGGCGGCGCGGGGCAAGCTTCGACATTTCACAATCTGCTGGTAGGGCGAGACTCTGTCGAGCCGATCGTCTCCCATCTCGCGGCTCGACGGAGTCTCGCCCTACCAAAGCGTCAAAGAAGATGGCCCATCTTCGTCTTCTTCGTCTCGAGGTATTTCGCGTTATGCACGTTCGCTTCGCTCCGGATCGGGACTTGCTCGACCATCTGAATTCCGTAGCCCTCGAGACCGACAACCTTCTTTGGATTATTTGTCAGGAAGCGGAACTGGCGCACCCCGAGATCGAAAAGAATCTGCGCGCCGAGTCCGTAATCGCGCAGATCGGTCGGAAACCCGAGGCGCGCATTCGCCTCGACGGTGTCGAGACCTTCCTCCTGCAATTTGTAAGCGTGAATTTTCGCCGCCAGGCCGATCCCGCGACCCTCTTGTCTCATGTAAAGCAGCACGCCGTTTCCTTCCTCGGCGATTTGGCGGAGCGCGGCGTGAAGTTGGTTTCCGCAATCGCAGCGACGCGATCCGAAAACGTCGCCGGTCAGGCATTCGCTGTGCACGCGCACAAGAGTGGGACGCGTTTTCGAGATCTCGCCTTTTACGAGCGCCAAATGGTGGACGCCATCGATCGTCGAGCGGTAGAGATGGAGGTCGAAATCGCCGTAATCAGTCGGAAGCTTCACGACCTGCTCCGCTTCGACGAGTTTTTCTTTGAGGCGGCGATGAGCGATCAAGCTTTGGATGGTGCAAATGCGCAGGCCGTGTTTCTTCCGGAATTCCATCAGCTCCGGCAGCCGCGCCATCGTTCCGTCGTCGTGCAAAATTTCGCAGAGAACTCCGGCCGGCTGTAGTCCCGCCATGCGCGCGAGATCGACGGCCGCTTCCGTGTGACCGGCGCGACGCAGCACGCCGCCGTCTTTCGCGCGCAATGGAAACACGTGTCCCGGTTGGACCAAATCCTCCGGAGTCGACTTCGGGTTGGCGATGGTTTGGATCGTCGCCGCGCGATCGTGCGTGCTGATGCCCGTCGTCACCCCGCGAGCGGCATCGACTGAGACAGTGAAATCCGTGCTGTACATCTCGCGGTTCTGCGCCACCATGCGCTGCAAACCGAGCTGCTCCGCGCGGTCGTTCGAAATCGGCACACAAATCAAACCGCGGCCGTGCATCGCCATGAAATTGATCGCTTTCGGCGTCGCTTTTTCCGCCGCCATGACCAGATCGCCTTCGTTCTCGCGATCCGCGTCGTCGGTCACGATGACGAGCTTCCCCGCCGCGACGTCGCGCACGACATCGTCGATCGTATCGAATTCCAGTCTGACCGGCGCCTCCGCAATCATGAGGGCAATACCATCACCGCCGCGCACCTGTTCAGCAACGGGAATTCACTTCGCGCTTGTCGCCACGACCGCTTCCGGCCGGTAGATGTCGTGATTGCTTCCTTGGAACTCCGCTTTCAGCTTCACTTTGAAATGCGCGAGGTCCACGAGATCCCAGCGGGTAAATTTCCACTGGCCATCCTTCCGCGGTTCGTGTTCGAAACCGACGATGAGATGCACGGCGTCGTCGCGAACCTTGTTCGTCGCGATCTTCGGCTCGAAATAAAACGTCCGGAAACTGCTGTCCCGGCTCCCGGTCGCGTAAAGCTTGGGATCGAGATAGAAGAAGCGTCTTGTTTCAAGATCGACCAGCCGCAAATCGGGGTAACCGGACCGCTGCACTCGATCGTTCGTTGTGTGAGGAAAATCGCAGCTTAGTCCCGGCGTCGCATTCAAAAGCTCACGCAACAAATCCTCGAAGTGACTGCTGACTTCGTTGATGCGCGGAATTCTCTGGATCGCGCTATTGGTCGCGTTCATCCGCTTCATCACCTCATCGAGCACACCGCTGATCTGTTTGATCACGCGCCGATCCGTCTCGCTCTTGGGGTCGATAGTCAGCACGCGCTTTCCCGTCGCATCAAAGATGACGTCGCTGAAGGCAAGGCCACTGAGCTGGCGGTCCTCGTCGAGCAACCAAGGAATGAGCTGATCAACGGGAGAGCTTGCCTTTTTTGATTGGAGGGAGGGCGCACTGCTTGTCGCACTATTCTGACCAAGAGCCTGGGGCGCGCAGCAAACTGCCAATGCCCAGAAAAGAAAAGCGGCGGCGGTGCGAAGCATTCGTAAATGAAAAAGCCATCCGCGGCATCGGGCAAGAGCAATCGATTTCAGCCGAGGATGAGAGGTTTTACCCGATTCGCAATTGGGCCTCGACACGTTTGAATTCTTTCCCCTATGATCCGCTCGTTTCCCATAAGCACATAGGGCCTCCTATGAAATCTCCCCATCCCAATGATCGCATCGCTGGCGATTGAGCAGATAAAGCCTCTGCCGGAAATCTTTTGAGAACCTTAACGTTTCAATCCCGTAGTAGCAGATGGAAACTTTGAATATGCGCCGATTCGCACCTTTCGCTGCCTTCACCGTCGCCGATCTCGGCAAGACAGGCTATTACGGCTCCGCTGGAGCAACACCAAATGGCACCGCGACCTCTGGAGCCAGATCTATAACGCAGTAGTGCCCGGAGAAGAAAAGTCTTTACTTATAGGTAATCCACAGACTCGCTCTCAAACCACAACCAATCAGTAAGAAACTCCAAGGTATTATGCCCAAACCATCCTTCGACGAAATCCGCTCGCGAGTGGCAAACGTGGTCGCGGCGCCTTTAAACGTGTTGCCAATCGAAATTCATGACAATGATCTGCTCAGGGACGACCTGGGCTACTCGGATAGCGGACTCGCAGCACTTACGCCTGACATCAACGACGAGTTCTTCGTCGGCACGACGGGTTTGTCCACTAAGCAGGTTACGGAATGTCTAAAAGTGATTGGCATCTCAGCGAAGGTGGACCAGCAGCCGGTGGCAAATTTTAAATGAGCCCGCCCGATGAAGATGTGACTCCGAGCTCTATGAGATTTATACACTCCTCCGTCCGCCGATTGGTTCCGTGTCTTCTGTTAGCAGTAGCTCTGCCTGGGATAACATGCGTTGCGGAGGACTTACCTACAGCACTCAAGAACCTTGTCGATAAGTATGGCGCTGACTCCGTAGCGCGGGAATTGCAGCGGCAAAGTCCCCAGGCGGAAACTGAAGCGGCAAAAACGAGAATACCTGCTGACGCTTTCGCGCCTGAAGCAAAAAAGGAGAATGGTTTCCACGGGTTCCTGATCCGGCGCTCCTATAGCGATGTTACCTCGGAAGAGGACCCGAGTCTCAACGCAACTAGTACGGTTGGTTCATTCGACAAAGCGCGCCCCGCACAGTTCTCGTACACGCGCGATTACCTCACTGAATCAAACGAATGGTCTGCCGTTGCTTCCATCATTCGCCGGTTTCAATTGTATAGCAATCCAGAAGACCCGAACAACGCCCCTCACCGGAATCACATCGTTCTCGAAGCCGTAAACTTTGTCCCGAGTATCAGTCTGGATCGGGAAACGAACAGTAAGGACCATACCAAGGATGTCGATTCGCTGATTTTCCGGGCAGGTATGTTTAGTGAGTTTTCCGGAGGTCCTATCTCATTGATGGACTTCCGAGCCTACGCGAGCTACGCGACGAACACGCACATCAACGGAGGGATAATCGCGGGTGAAGTGGAATGGGAGCCGACGACCAAGATTCCCGGCAATCGCGCCTTCTACAACCTAATATCCCCTGAGGGGGCAAAAGAGCGTACTATTCGAAAAAACGCGATTCTGGCCTTCCGCTGGCGTGGTTATTTCCATTCGGAATTTGGCGGACATAGCGGTTCGGCTTTCGCGCAAAAAGGAGCTAACGATTTCTTCAGAGTCGGTCCTATGATGGAGTTCACCTTGGATCCGCTTTTCTCTCAGCGCCTGAGTGCTTCTATAGCCTACGGCTATCTCGAAGGGATAAGCGGGAGCCCTGCTAACAGCCATCACCTCGTCGCCAACGTCGCGTTTATCATCGATAGCGTGGAAACCCGACACTGGACTCTTAATGCTAGTTATGAAGACGGCGAAAGCCCGCTCGTGGCGGAACCGGTGAAGCAATTTGTCTTGAGCCTTGGAGTGAAATACTAAGTCAGGAACATGGAAGCCATTGTTAATTCTCCCAAATCTTTTGCCAGCACGATGCAGCGGTTCATCGATGGCTTTCTGAATCCCGCCTCCCACCTCCCTAAGGAAAATCCATATGCTTCTTATCCTTGATCTTGCCATTGGCCTGAGCTTTGTCTTTCTGCTCTTCAGTCTTGTAATTACCGCGCTCAATGAGTTGCTCCTCTCTTTCTTTGATCAGCGGGCCAAGTTCCTTGAGGAAGGCATCAAGGAGTTGCTCGGTCAGAACGAAACGACAATCAAAAATTTCTTTGCTCATGGATTGATCGATTCTTTGTCCCGCCAGAAGGAGGGAAAACCGGCTTACATTCCTGCGAATGCTTTTGTTTCAGCCGTTCTCGACGAAGTCTCCAAGTTCGTTGTGGACCCGGCTGACCCGAGCAAAGTGCGCGATGTCGAAGCGGTCGCCACGGCGCTGGCCGGACCTGCGCTCGACGCCAATCCCAAGTTGAAACAGAGTCTCCTTGCTTTGTTCGATCGTGCCGGAGGCGATCTGGCGACGTTCAAGGAGGAAATCGGGCGCTGGTTCGATGGAAGCATGGATCGGGTTACTGGCTGGTATAAGCGATTCACTCAACAATGGCTTTTTGGCCTGGCTCTCTTGGCTGCGATCGCTTGCAACGTGGACGCCCTGCATATCATGCAGGGACTCACGGCCGATCCGAACCTTCGGAACAGCGTTGTCGACGCAGCGACGGGTTATGTTAAGAAAAACACGGAGAGCGAGGCCAAGGCTCCGAAGGAAAAGGCAACGACTGTTGCCCCCGCCCCGAATGCCTCCCCCGCGGCGGACGGTGCTACACCTGCAACGACGACTGAGACGAAAGCGCCGACTACCACCGAACCTCGTCCGAAAACTCCGCAGGAGTTGAAGGCGCTAACCAAGCAGGTCCAGGACTCACTTGCCCAACTGAATGCGGTCTCGCTGCCCATCGGCTGGGGGGATAGCCAATATAACTACTTCTTCAAGGACTCCGGTCACGGCGGCGGAATGTGGGAGGCGTCTGATTCTGGTTGGAATTGGAGTCACCTTCTCACCGCGCTCTTTGGATGGCTTATCACCGCCCTCGCGGCTTCTCTCGGCGCGCCGTTTTGGTTCGAGACCCTCCAGCGGTTTGTCAACATTCGCGGTAATGGACGCTCACCGGCAGAAGTGCAGAAAAAGGCCATCGACACCGCCGCGGATACAGCCAGGGCGGTGGCTCCCGTAGTCGCTGCCGCTACTCCCGAGATCGTGACCGGCGGGCCGACCCTGATTTCTCAAAATACACCGTTGCCACCTAACTGAGCCCCCGAACCTCTTGCGCCCGTGTTTTCAATAAGTATGGACTCGACAATTCTAGCTGTAATTAAGAACATCACCGTCACCCAGGAAGCCGATGGGCGAGTCCACTGGGTTTCTGGCGCCGCGGTGGACGCGGATGGCAGCAACGGTCAAAATGGCAATCCCTTCGCCTACGCGGAGAACGATCAAGGCTTGGATTTCAACGCCAACGCCGGCTGGCCGAATGGTGGCTGGCGCAATGTGTTAATCGACGATGGGACCGGCCAGCCAACAGGCGATGGCCAAGGCAACTGGTATTCGAGCACCACCTATACTTGGAAAGGCCGGCCGCTCGCGACACGTTATGTCGATTCCACCAGTGTGCCCTACATCGTGGTGAATCCGATCGTGCGCACAAAGGCGCGCGGGGTAGTGATCGGATGCAAGGCGCGCGCTACCTACGAGGGACAGAGCGTGGACGCAGTCGTTGCTGACGTAAGCGGCGCGAACGACATCGGCGAACTCTCCATTGCCGCGGCCAAGGCCTTGCAATTCCATAACGCCAGCCCGCGTGATGGCGGCGTGAGTAGCGGCGTTCTCTTCGAATTCTGGCCCGATCAGGCCGCGACTGTAGACGGAGAACTCTATGTCTTACAACCGGCGGGTCGATAACGAGTTTGTAACACTCGATCTAACAAATAAGACCTAAGTCTCGCTGGAGGACCTACCCACCACCGCCCATAACGCGGCCTATCGCCAAGCATAAGGTTCGAGTCGGTAAACGCAGCTACAGAACCTCGATCGCGTTTTCCAGAAGCGGCAACGCAGTCAGCAACGTTTGATCGTTTCGCGCATGCACGAATAACAGCGGCTCCTTGGCCTCGACGTGCTCGCCGATTTTCTTGATCCCGGAAAGGCCGACGGCGAAATCGATCTCATCGTCGGCGCTGTTCCGGCCGCCGCCCAGCAAGAGCGAGGCGCGGCCGATGGCTTCGGCGTCCATCTTCTTCACAACGCCGGATGTTTGCGCGAGCAAGGGCTGGATGATCGGGGCGCGGTGCACGTCCCCGAGCTTTTCCAGGGTGGAAGCGTCGCCGTCCTGGGCGTAAACCAGTGAAATAAATTTGCGCCAGGCTGTTCCGTCGGAAAGCCAGCCCGCGAGCTTGGCGCGCGGTGCGGTGGAGACCTGCTCGGCCAGATCGAGCGTTAGCTCAATAATATCGCGCGGTCCGCCGCCTTGGAGCACTTCGACGCATTCGGCGACTTCGAGCGCATTACCGACTGTGCGCCCGAGCGGTTCGTCCATCGGGCTGAGTAGGTGCGAGACCTTTACGCCCATCAGCTTTCCTACTTTGGTCATCGAAGCGGCGAGCTGTTTCGCTTCCTTTCGCGTCTTCATGAACGCGCCGCTGCCAAATTTCACGTCGAGCACCAGGCGATCGAGATTTTCCGCCAGCTTCTTGCTCATGATGCTGGCGACGATCAACGCCTGGGACGGGACCGTGCCCGTGACGTCGCGCAAGGCATAGAGCTTCTTGTCGGCGGGACAAATGTCTTCCGTCTGTCCGATGATGAAAAGGCCGATGCTTTCCAGTTGGGCGAGCGCGCGGCGTTCGTCGATGTGGACATTGAACCCCGGAATGCTTTCGAGTTTATCGAGCGTGCCACCGGTGATGCCGAGGGCGCGTCCGGAAATCATCGGCACCCAGACCTTGTCGCAGGCGAGGAGTGGCGCGAGCACGAGCGAAATTTTGTCGCCAATGCCGCCCGTGGAATGTTTGTCCACTTTCGGGGGCGAATCCGCCGGGTAATCCAGCGTCCGGCCGCTTTCCATCATGGACTTGGTGAGATGCTGGGTTTCCGCCGCCGTCATTCCGCGAAAAAAAACCGCCATCGCCCAGGCGCTCATTTGGTAGTCGGCGATCTCACCATGGGTGAATCCCGTGACGAGATACTCGATTTCCTCGGCGCTCAGTTCCTGGCCTTCGCGTTTTTTCTCGATGAGGGAGGGGACGTGCATGTCAGTCGATTTTACAGCTATTTTGATGCCTCGACGAACGCAGGTTTTGTTTATGCGTTAGTTTCGTCATGTGCCTCAACCCTCGGAAGAAATGAGGCGCCAATCGCCCAGGGTTCAGCCAGCGCAAACGCATCGCTGAGCGTCGCAGCCACGTCAGCAAACGTCTCCCGTGTTCCGAGGTCTCTCGCCGCGTCATTGTGGATGACAAAAAGTGGCGCCTGTTCTCGCGTGTGATCCGTCCCGCGATGGGTTGGGTCGTTGCCATGGTCCGCCGTGATGATAACGAGATCGGCCGGCAACACTTTGGGAATGAATGTTCCCAACCAACGATCGAATTCCTCCAGCGCTCCCGCATAACCCGCCACGTCGCGCCGATGCCCGTGGAGCATGTCGAAATCGACGAGGTTGGCGAAGACGAGCCCCGTCTCGAGGGTCCGCCAGATTTCTTCGATCTGTTTCATCCCATCGGCATTGTCATTGGTCGGAAACGACTCCGTGATGGCCTGGCCGGCGAAGATGTCGCTGATTTCCCCGACACCGATGACCGGAAAATTCTCTTCGCGGATCGCGTTCAGGATCGTGCGTGGCGGTTCCATCGAAAAATCGTGCCGGCGCGAGGTGCGCGCGAAACTTCCTTCCGGCCCGGCGAACGGACGCGCGATGACGCGCCCGATCCGATATCGATCGGCATGTTGGCGGGCGACTTCGCAGATGTCGTAGAGCCGATCGATCCTGATTACTTCTTCGTGGGCCGCGATCTGAAGCACGGAATCGGCCGATGTATAAAGAATGGGTTTGCCGGTGCGAACGTGCTCGCCGCCGAGCTCCTCCAGAATCGTTGTGCCACTGCGAGCATAGTTGCCGATGAATTGCACCCTCGCGTCACGTTCAATCGCGTGGACGAGATCGTCCGGGAAGCGCTCATAGACCGCGAACGGTTCGTCGAGAATTACCCCGGCAATCTCCCAATGCCCCGTCGTGGTGTCTTTGCCCGCGGACCGTTCCTGCATTTTTCCGAAACTAGCTTGGTAGGGCGAGACTCTGTCGAGCCGCTGGTGAGACATCTCGTCGGCTCCGCGGAGCGTCGCCCTCCCGAAGGAAAGAATCTCGCCCAGGCCTAACGAGTCGAGCCCCGGGAGCCGCAGCTCCGGCATTTGTTCCAGGATATGCCCGAGCGTGTTTGCGCCGGAGTCTTCGTAATCGGCCGCATCCGGCGCGTGGCCGATGCCGACGCTATCGAGCACAAGCAGCAGCGCGCGCACTTGCGGTCACACCCCGATCGGGTGCCACGCCGTCTTCATCTCCACGGTGTCCAGGATCCAATACGGATTCTCCGCGTCACGACTGCGCCAGCCCGCGCTGTCCACATCGCGGCGGATGTAGCGTTTCACATTCAATGCACCGCCGCGTTGCAGTTCGCGCCCGATCTTTTCGTCACCCGACGCATCGACGATGGCGTTGATATCCATGTGACTCGCGAAATGCGGCGCGAGTTCGGCGCGGTCGCCGGCCAGCATGTTCACCACGCCGCCAGGCAAATCGCTGGTGGCAATAATTTCGGCGAACGTCAGAGCCGGCAATGGGCTTGTCGTCGAAGGCAGGACGATGGCTGTGTTTCCCGCGAGGATCACCGGCGCGAGCAGCGAAACGAGCGCGAGCAGAGGGGCTTCGTCCGGACAAACGATCACAACGACGCCGGTCGGTTCCGGCATTGTGAAATTAAAGTGCGAGCTGGCGACCGGATTTACCGAGCTGAAGATCTGGCCGAACTTGTCCGTCCAGCCGGCGTAGTGCACGAGACGATCGATCGTCTGCGCCACTTCGCTCCGGGCTGGTACCGCGCGGCGGCCTTCGCTGCGGGCGAGTTCGTCGCGCAATTCCGCTCCACGCATCTCCAGCATCTCCGCCGCGCGATACAAAATCTGCCCGCGCAGATACGCGCTCTGCTTCGACCATCCGGCAAACGCGCTCCTCGCGGCCACGACCGCATCGCGAAAATCCTTCCGCGAGGCGCGGCAGTAATTCGCGAGCAACGCCCGGTCGCTTCCGTGCGCCGGCAGCACCCGGCCACTTTCTCCGCGGACAAATTTTCCGCCGATAAACAACTTGTAAGTTTTCTGGACTCCCAGGCGCGTTCCGGTTTTTCCCACGAACTGAGGATTGCGCATCGCCGCAAAAAAGAAAATGCTAAACGGCAGTCATCCGAGCGCTTGTGGAAAAATCCGAAAAAATCTTCGTGGCGGGCCATCGCGGCCTCGTCGGCAGCGCGCTCGTGCGCACGCTGGAGCGGGACGGGTTTGATCATTTGGTGACGCGCGCCCGTTCCCAGCTCGATCTGGGAAGCGAAGCGGCCGTCGATCTTTTCTTCGCGCAGGAGAAGCCGGCGATCGTGATCTTTGCGGCCGCGAAAGTCGGCGGCATCAAGGCGAACAATGATCAGCCCGTGGAATTCCTGCTCGATAACATCCAGATCCAGAACAACGTCATTCGCGCCGCGCACGAGGCCGGTGTCCGCAAACTTTTGTTTCTCGGCAGTTCCTGCATCTACCCGAAACACGCGCCGCAACCCATCCCGGAGTCCGCGCTCCTGACCGGACCGCTTGAGCCGACGAACGAAGCCTACGCCATCGCGAAGATCGCCGGGATAAAACTATGCCAGGCGTATGCACGCGAATACGGCGCGCACTTCATCTCGGCGATGCCGACAAATCTCTACGGGCCTAACGACAATTTCGATTTGCTCTCATCGCACGTTTTGCCCGCGCTCCTGCGGAAGGCGCACGACGCAAAAACCAGCGGCGCGCGGGAGCTGATGGTCTGGGGCTCCGGCAAACCGCGCCGGGAATTTCTTCACGTGGACGATCTCGCCGCGGCCTGCCTCTTCCTTCTCGAGAGATACGACAGCCCTGAAATCATCAACGTCGGTTGCGGCGAAGACGTTTCCATTCGCGAGCTGGCCGAGTTGATCTGCGACGTTGTCGGATTCAAGGGAGAGCTGGCTTGGGATACGACGAAGCCCGATGGGACGCCACGTAAACTTCTGGATGTTTCGAAGGTGCACGATCTCGGCTGGCGTCACACCATCGCTCTGCGGGACGGCATTGCCCGGACCTACGAGTGGTTCTTGAAAAATCCGCCACGGGACTCGAAGCCGGAATGAACAAGCTTCGCGTTGGCGTCGTCGGGGTAGGGCACATCGGGAAAAATCATGCCCGCCTTTATGCGGAACTTTCCGGCGCGCAATTCACGGCGATTTACGACACGGACGCCGCGAGAGCGCGTGAAATCGCGAATGAATTGAGCGTCGTAGCGGCGGCATCACTCGAAGAATTCGCAGAAAAGGTGGATGCCGCTTCCGTTGCCACGCCGACGAACACGCATTTCGAAATCGGGCGAGACCTTCTCGCGCGCGGGAAACATCTCCTCATCGAAAAGCCGATCACGGAAAACACCGCCCACGCGAGCGAGCTGGCCGCGCTCGCCGCCGAACGCCGGCTCGTCCTGCAAGTCGGCCACGTCGAGCGCTTCAATCCGGTCTTGAGCGCCCTGGAAAAGCGGCTGACGAATCCACGCTTCATCGAAGCTCACCGCCTCTCGCCTTATCCGAACCGCAGCACCGAGATCGGCGTCGTGCTCGATTTAATGATCCACGATCTCGAAATTATTTTGCATCTCGTCCGGTCGCCGGTGCAAACGATCGACGCCGTGGGTGTGCCGGTTCTGAGCCGCGGCGAAGACATCGCGAATGCGCGGCTCCGTTTCGAAAATGGCTGTGTCGCGAACATCACCTCGAGCCGGATCAGCCCCGAGCAGATGCGCAAGATCCGCGTCTTTCAGGAGAACGCTTATCTTTCCCTCGATTATCAGAATCAAAGTGGCGAAATGTACCGGCGCACCGCGGATGGGCTGACACGCGAAGAGGTCGCGATCGAGCGCGGGGAACCGCTCAAACGCGAGTTGGCTTCCTTTCTCGAATGCGCCGCCACCGGCCGCGCGCCGAAGGTCTCCGGATTTCAAGCGACCGCCGCGCTCGAGCTCGCCGTCGAGATCACCCAGCGCATCAATTCCGCTCCGCGTGTCTAGGCGCCTTTATTTCGTCGCGGGCGAAGCGAGCGGAGACCAGCACGGCGCGGCTTTGCTCGAGGCACTGCGCCAGATGCGTCCCGAGCTCGAGTTCGTTGGCCGTGGTGGGCCCCGCATGAAAGAAATCGCGGGCGGGAGTTTCATGAATTGGATTGACGCCGCGGCAGTTGTGGGCCTCTGGGAAGTCGTGAAGCGCTACGGATATTTCCGGGAACAATTTCGAGACGCACTCCGGGAAATCGCCGACCTGAATCCCGCCGCCGTAGTCCTGATCGATTACCCTGGCTTCAATCTACGGCTCGCGCGCACGCTGCGGAGACGGGCGCCGAATCTCAAGATAATTTATTACATCAGTCCGCAAGTCTGGGCCTGGAATCGAGGGCGTATCCGGCAAATGGCGCGGTATCTCGACTTGATGCTCTGCATCTTTCCCTTCGAAGCAGAGCTCTACAATCAATCGGGGCTGCGCACGGTTTTCGTCGGGCACCCGATGATCGAAAATCTCGCGGCGCGCCGCACCGGTGAAGCGCGCCAGCCGAATCTCGTAGGGCTTTTCCCCGGCAGCCGCTTTCGCGAGGTGCGGAAGATTTTTCCAATCATGCTCGAAGCTGCGCGAGAACTCGTCGCGCGGAACGAGGGGATTCATTTTGAAATTGCCGCGGCGTCCGAGTCGCTCGCCTCGGAAATCCGAAACATTCTCACTGATTCACCGATCAACGAGCGTGCTCGAATTGTGGTAGGCGACGCGGCCGGGACGATGCAGCGCGCTTCCGCCGGCATGGTGGCTTCGGGCACGGCGACGCTCGAGGCGGCGTATTTCCGGCTGCTGTTCGTGCTCGTTTATAAGGTATCGTGGCTGACTTATTTCGCCGCCCGTCTTGTGATAAAAACAGAACATTTGGGAATGCCGAACGTGCTTGCCGGCCGGGAGATCGTGCCCGAATTCGTCCAGTACAAAGCGCGCTCCGAGCGGATCGCGGAAGCGATCGCGAAGTTATTGAGTGACCGCGCAGCTCGTGATCTGATGATCTTGGAGTTCGACGCGATCATCGCGAAACTCGGTGAAAGCGGCGCGAGTGAGAAGGCCGCGCGAACCATCATCGACGAATTGACGCAGAACGTGAACAGCAAACGGACGACCTGATGCAGATCATCGATATCTCGCGGTCACTCTCCGACGATCTCGCGCCCTGGCCGGGGGATACGCCGTTTCACTTCGAGTTGAAATGGAAGATGGCGGAGGGCGCGACGGTGAACGTCGGTGCGATCAACATGGGGGTGCACAACGGAACGCACGCCGACGCCACCTTTCATTTCGATCCGCGCGGGGAGACGATCGAGCGCATGCCGCTCGACATTTACCTCGGCGATGCGGTCGTGGTCGATCTGGCGAGAATTTTCTCGGACGCGGGAAATCAGCCTGATCGCTTCAGACAAATTCGCGTCGCCGATCTGGAAGCATCCGCGGCTGCGATCGCGCAAACGCAGCGGCTTTTGCTCAAGACTGGCGTTTGGAAAGGTTCGAAAGTTTTTCCCGATTGGATACCGGTGATCGCTCCGGAGGTTGCCGGTTGGCTGCGAGAACACCGAGTGAAATTGATCGGGCTCGATCTGCCGTCCGTGGATTCGATCGAAGCGAAGATTTTGGTCAATCACCATGCGCTCGCCGCGGCGCAGATCGTTATCGTGGAGTCGCTCGACTTGAGCGAAGTCGCAGCTGGAGTTTACCATTTCTCGGCGTTGCCGTTGAAGATCACCGGCGGCGACGCGGCGCCGGTCCGCGCCGTTCTTTGGCGGGATTGATCTGCCGCTTGGCGCGATGGAATCCCGGGCGGAAAATTTTCTGGAGCGCGCGAGCGTTTTCTGGTTTGTCGCCGCGCTCGCGGTGGTTCTGTTCGCGCTTTCAAATCTTCCCTGGCATCTGGATGATTACGACCAGGCGAAACAAGCCTTCACCTCTTTCGAAATGGTGAAGCAGGGACACTGGATTTATCAGCACACCCCGAACGGATGGGTCGCGACCAAGCCTCCGCTCGTCGGCTGGTTTTCCGCGGGAATTTTTTTCGTTATCCGATCGTGGGAACTGGCCTGGCGGCTTCCTTCTTTTCTCGCAGGGCTCGCGCTTTTCGGACTAATAGCGCGAGCCGCCTCGGTCTACGGCCGCGCTCCAGCGTTACTCGCGGCGTGTGCTTTCGGCTTTAATCTATTTGCGCCGCGCCTGGCGACTCTGGTGCGAACGGATATGCCGCTCGCTTTGATCTTGTTCGCGATCGGCTGGCTGATCTGGGAGAAAATTCGAAAGCGCGAGACTTGGAACGAACGAGATCGCGTCACGCTTTTTCTTCTTCTCGTTGCGGGCATGCTAATCAAAGGCCCGATCGTCTACGCGTTCCTGCTGCCGGGACTCGTGGTTTTCCGATGGCGAGCGCGACGGTCGAGTGACGCGGTCACAGCGTGGTCCGGCTGGTGGCCATGGCTGGCGTCGTTCACGGTATTCCTGGCCTGGTCCATGGGCGGGATCTGGTTCGTGCCGAAATTTCACGGGCACGTCGTCCTGCGTGAATTCGCCGGGCGATTCAGCGCAGCGATGCACCAGCCGAAGCCACTCTATTTTTATTTCCCGCATTTGGTGCATCGATTCGCGCCTTGGAGCATTCTGCTAATTTTGCTGCCGGCACTGGCGCTCCGAGGACAAAAGCTAAGAATTCGGGATTCGTTGCGCGCGATGTCGCCGGAAACATTCTGGCTTTGCGCCTGGAGCCTCGGCGGTTTGCTGGTGATGTCGTTGATCCCGTCAAAGCGGGTCGATCGGATTTTTCCGATCGTGCCGCCGCTCTGTTTGCTGCTTGCCGCGCAACTCGCCTCTTTTCAAGAAAAGGAAAACCTTCGACGGAAGGCGATGGCCTTCTGCGGAATCGCGGTTGCTCTGGTCTGCCTGCTTGTGCCCGGTTACTCCGCCCAAAAGATCGTTCTCGGGTATCGCGAGAAGCGCGACGCATTAGCCGTGTTCGGAAAGGCGGTGCGAAACGAAGCGGCCCGTCACGTTTGGCAATACGGCGTGGTTGGAGGGAAGGATGAAGGAATGCTCTTGTATGTTCGTCAGACAGAATTTCTCGATCCCGACCTGGCGGCGGTGAAATGGCAGGCGGGATTCCTGGATGGTCTGGTCGTGGCCGAGGATGAATTGCCCGATCTCCTTCCGCGTCTCCCGGGAGCGGCGCCATCGAGGATCGGTATGTCCGACGCCGCGGACGGCTCCGGGAGGCGTTACATTTTTCTGCTCTGCTCCGGGTTGTGAAGCAGATCGTGCGAAAGCCTACTCGACATTGCGGCCGCGATTTGTAGGCTCGCCTCCAAGTTGAACGACCTGATGGGTTTCCCGAAGGCAGAAATTGAAGCGCTCTGGTGTCCGTGGCGTGTCGAATATTTCGAGCAGGAAAAACCGAATCCGGATTTCCTGGCCGAAGCCGCGCGCACGAGCGACGACGCCGCGCATCTCGTGCTCACGCGCCGCAAGAACGCGTTCCTGATGATGAATCGTTATCCCTACATCGTCGGTCATCTCATGGCCGTGCCTTATCGGAAAACGGCGGACGCCTCATCATTAGGCGACAATGAAGTCCTCGAGCTTTGGAATCTCGTCGTGCACGCTCAGCGATTGCTCCGCGAAACGATGAAGGCGCAGGGCTTCAACATCGGTTTGAATCTCGGCTCGTGCGCCGGCGCGGGCGTGCCCGATCATTTGCATCTTCACATCGTCCCGCGCTGGAATGGCGACACGAATTTCATGCCAGTCCTTTCCGGCACGCGGATGCTTTCGGAAGGTCTGCGCAGTCTTTACGAGAAATTGATCGCGACCCAGGCGCGGACCGAACAAGCTCCCCGCTCATGACCAGCTGGATCGAGCCGCCGCCGCGTCGGAGAACAGGTTGCCTTGGCAAAGGCTGCTTGCTCATCATGTGCGTCTTCGTGCTGCTGATCGCCGCGTTCTGCATCGGCATGTACGCCGGCCTTCGCTATTTCGTCACGTCCTCCACGCCGCGGGAGATTCCGCAGGTGCAGGTTTCCGAGACGGAAGAGAAAGCGGTCCGGGCGCGCTGGGTTGAGTTTGAAACCGCGGGGAAGAGCAAGCAATCGACGCGCCTCGAGTTGACCGCCGACGAGATCAACCAGCTCATCGCCGGGAGCAGAAAAGCGCGGGGCAAGGCTTTTGTTTCAGTTGAGAATAATGTCGCGCGCGTTCAGGTCAGTATTCCGCTGGAGAAAGTTGGATTCCGCGGGCGTTTTCTGAATGGGGAATTCACGGTCCGCCCCGCGGAAAATCGCAATCCCAAGGATCTTCAAGTGACGCAAGTGTCCTTGACTGGCGGCGCCGCTTCCGAAGCAGTCTTAAAGGCGTTGCTCGGCACTCGCTCGGTGCGCAGTTACGTCGAGGAGTATTCGGATGAATACGGCATCTCGATGTTCACGATCGAAGACAACAAGGTGATCATCGAGACGAGCAGCGGCCCCGCGGTCAGCCCGAACTAGACGCGCCGGCGCACGTCTGCGTCGAACTCATTGCATGATTTCGCGCACGAAAACGTTGAGCTGGCCGTCGCTATCCTTGCGCACTTCCGTGATCTCGTAAGGCCGCGCCTCATCGCGTGTCACCGTCGTGCCGCGGGCCGGCGGAGTGTAGCCGGCCGGGAATTCCACGATCACGCGGATGGATTGATTTGCGCGCGCGAGTTTTAAAACCGCATCGGTGAGGCCGGTTTTCGGCCGGAGGACGGCGCGATTCGGCTCCGTGAAGTTGACGATGAATTGTCCTCTCAAGTAAACGCGCTCGCCGCCGATCCCGCGGTCCGCGAGGTCCTTGAGATCGGATGGCGTGATGAGCCGGCCCACCGGCATTTTTCCCGGCGGATAAGTTTTCCACGTGCCGCCGCCAGCCGTGGAGGCAAGTAGATTGTCCGGAGCGGAAGGCGAAGCAGAAGTCGCTGGCGAGACGACCGGTGAAGTCGCCGCGATGGCAACTGTCGGCGACGTAACGGGCAGTGGAGTTGGCGCCGGCGGAGATTTCACAGGTGCCGGCGGCGGAGAAACCGGCGGCGGCGCCACGGGGGGCGGGACTGGAGAGTTTTGCGCGACCATCGCTGGCGGACGCGACGGCGAAGGCGACGGCGTGGGTGTTGGTTTCTTATTCTTCGCGAGCTTGCCGCCTTTCGGAGTCGCTGTCGGCTTCACCGGGGCCGGCGGCGGAGTGGCGACGGCCACAGGCTCGATCGGCGCCGCCGGTTCCACGCGAATGAGTTCGTTTGCCGCGGGAGGCGCGGGAGTGGGAACGAGGCCGGCGACCGTCGTGCTTTGCCTGTTCGGCGAAACGCGGTCGCGATATTCGGTGTATTGTTTTTCCGCGGCGATGCGGGCGGAGTCTTTATAGAGCGGCCAGCCGGCGGCCAGATTCAAATCGAGCGGCGGCTCGAGACTGAACGTGCCGCTTCCACGCGTCACCGTATAGCGCCCGTAGAGCAGCGGCATTGCCGTGATCATCACGCGTCCATCAGACAATCGTTCCGCGTGGATGATGGCCGAGAGATCGTGCGTCCGCTCGAGTTTTATTTCCAGGCCGGTCGCGAGCGTTTGCTTCATGAGCGGGAGCGCCTGCGGATCGGACGGGTAGACATGCTCCATGACCAATTCGCCGTAATCGACGGCATTCGTGAGCGTGACCATGCCGGAAGTGAAGACGTCGTTTGCCGTCAGCTCGCGTGCTTCCATGATGTCGAAACGCCCGACGATGTAAGGCACGAGCCCGCGGACTTGCTGGAAATTCCGGATGTAATTGCGAACCAGCTCCGCATTTGTTTTCGCCAGCTCGGTCGGACTCATGGCGATGTAGCGATCGTAGAGTTGTTTTGCGGTGAGGAATTCGCCCGCGGGCGCCGCGGTCAATTCAAACCGCTTGCTCGGCTCGATTTTGTGCAGCTTCTTGAGGATGCGATAGCTCTCGGGCCGCTCCGGTTGCCAGAAAATATAAAAGCTGCCGAGCCACGCGGCGAAGGCGAATCCGGTCAGGAGCAGAATTGTAACCGACCAGCCGAAAAGGTTGCTCTTGCGCCGCGGCCGCCGGTACGCGTCCTCGTAGCGAATGTAATCCCGAGCCATCTAGACGCGCTCGCTTGGCGAACGATTCGTTTTCAAGCGGGGCGCGCTGCTTCGAAAGACGTGCCGCAGCCGCAGGTCCGGGCAGCATTCGGATTTTCGATATGAAAGCCGGCGCCGGTGAGGCCGTCGCGGTAATCGAGCGTCGCCCCGCGCAGAAAATCCGCGCTCTCGCTATCGACCAGAAATTCGACGCCTTCCTTTTCGACAATGGAATCGCCCGCCCGCTGCGCGTCGAGAGACATCTCATATTGCAAACCGGAACAGCCGCCTTTCGCGATCTGGACGCGCAGGCCCTTATGCTCGCTCGGCGGTTGCGCTTCGAGCAGCGTCCGAAGCTGGCGCACTGCGTTATCCGTCACGGTGATCATCGGTCGCTCGAAAATATCGCTTGGCTGGGTCAAGTCAAACCAGGCGCTCTCGGCGCGATTTCCTTCGCAATCCAAAATCCAAAATCTAAAATTGAAAATGAAATGAGCCGCATCCGCCTTTTGCCCGAGATTCTTGCCAGCCAGGTGGCGGCCGGCGAAGTCGTGGAGCGGCCGGCTTCCGTCGTGAAAGAGCTGGTCGAGAACAGCCTCGATGCCGGCGCGCGAAAGATCGAAGTCATCATCCGGCGCGGCGGGATTTCATTGATCCGCGTGGTCGACGACGGCTGCGGCATGGACCGCGACGACGCGCTTCTTTCTCTCGAACGCCACGCCACAAGCAAAATCCGCACAGCCGCTGATCTCGCGGCGATCGCGACCCTCGGCTTCCGGGGCGAAGCGCTGCCGAGCATCGCAAGCGTGTCGCGCTTTCGCTTGAGCACGCGCGAGACTGACGCGGTCGCGGGCACGGAAATCATCGTCGCGGGCGGGCGGATCGAAACGGTGCGCGACGCCGGCGAAGCGCCGGGCACGCAAGTGGAAGTGCGCTCGCTTTTTTACAATCTGCCGGCACGCCGGAAATTTCTGCGCTCGGAGAACACCGAGAGCCGCAACATCGAGCACCAGCTTCATCTGCAAGCGACCGGTCATCCACAGGTCGCGTTTGTTTTTGTCCGGGACGATCGCGTTGCGTTTCAACTTCCGGCGGCCGCGAGCTTGCTCGAACGCATTCGCGATCTTTACGGCAACGAACTGGTCGAGCGTCTTCTCGCCGTCGAAGAATCTGCTTCGGCAAAAATTCGAATTCGCGGCTTGATCGGTCAGGCTGGAGTCAGCCGCCAAACCCGCGCGCAGCAGCTTGTTTTTGTGAACGGTCGCGCCATCGAGAGTCCCGTTCTCACGGCTGCGCTCCGGGAAGGTTACCACACCGCGCTCATGAAAGGTCAGTTTCCGGTCACGTTTCTTTTTCTCGATCTCGATCCGGCGGCGGTGGATGTGAATGTGCATCCGGCGAAACGCGAAGTGCGTTTTCGCGATCCCGCGGGCGTGCGCGAAGCCGTCGTCGCGGCCATTCGCAAGACCCTGGAAAGCGGGCGGCGCGATTGGCAGCAGCAATTTCAGAAACCGGTCGAGCCTCAGGAAAATGTACCGTCCCCTTCATTCGCACCGCAGCCGGCTCCCTTTCCGCAATTGGCCGAACCTGTCTTGAGCGGTGTCATTCCGAGCCCCGAAAGCTTTCGGGGCGAGGGACCTCACATGTCACGTGACGCCTGGCCCACCGAAGCGGCGGTCAGTGTCGCGGGTCCTTCGCAGCAATTCCAGATCATCGGTATCCTGAACAAACTTTATGTCTTGATGGAAAATCAGGATGGGCTCGTCCTGGTCGATCAGCACGCCGCGCACGAACGGATCTTGTTCGAGGAACTGCGCCGCCGCATGGAAAAGGAAGGCGTCCCGTCGCAGCGCTTGCTCCTGCCGCAGACATTCGATCTCGCGCCGCGCGACGCGGAATGGATCGAACGCAATGTGGCCACGTTGCAAAAGATGGGCATCGGGATCGAACCGTTCGGCCCGAATGCTTTCAAGATCGACAGTCTTCCGACTTTTCTCGATGTCTCGGATCCGGTCACTTTCATGCGCAAAGTGATTGACGGCCTTAAGAGCGCCAGCAACGGCAGCTCCCCGTTGCGGCTCGGCGAGGACATGATCGCGAAAACTGTTTGCCGGCATGCGGTGAAAGCGAACGATCCGTTGAAATATCTCGAGGTCGAGAAACTGATCCAGGATTTGCTCGCCTGCGATTTGCCCTACTGCTGCCCGCACGGGCGACCGACGATGATCCAGATTTCGCTGGCGGAGCTGGAGAAGAAGTTCGGGCGAAAAGTGTAGGACGCAGCCATGGCACTGGTAGGGCGAGCCGGCGGAGGAGGGCAAGCAACTCGGCTCGACAGAGTCTCGCCCTACCAACGCTTGGATTAGTGCTCAGTTTTCCAATGCTTCGCGATGAGCGCTTTGATCGGCGCAGTCTGCAACCGGTAGTTTTCCTCTTCGTGGCGCGGCAGCTCCGGGAACCACTTCCACCAATACATCCCGGCGAGAAAAGAATGGCGCGCGGGCAGATCCAGCGCCGCCTCGATGCAGCGCGCCTGGATTTCCACGCAGTGTTCGCCGCCGGTCTTGAATCCCCACGGCTCGGCCGCCGCGCGCGAGCTTTCGTTATAACCGATCTCGGTGAAGAGAAATTTCTTGCCTCCGTTTTGCTGCGAGAATTTCTCCAGCTCCGCGCAGCGCTTCTCCCACGCGGCCGAGATTTCGGAGGCGCTCGGGTCCGCACTCTTCGTCAGCGGAAAATAAGCCAGCACGCCGATGTAATCGAGCGCGTCCCAAAACTTCACTTCGGCGTATTCGTTCCAGTTGGCTCCGTACGTGACCTTGCCGTGATAAACGGCTCGCACCGCCGTGATGATCTTGCGCCAGCGTTCTTCGAATTTTTGCGCGTAGGTAAACTCGAGCCCGACGCAAAAAACTTCAGCGTGTTCGGATTCGGCGAGCGTCGCCATTTGCACGATCCAGGTTTCGTATTCGGAAAAGAACCGGTCCCATTCTTCCGGCGTGACGAAATTGATTTCGCCGCGCCAACTGAACTTCGTGCCCCAGTACGCGATGTGCGGAATGAGCATGGCCGACATGCCGCGTTCATGGGCCCAGCGCAGCGGCGTGGTGATGTGGCTGGTCATGGTGCCGGCACGCCGCCCGCTGACGACGTGGCCATCCTCGCGGATTTGCGCGTAGGGATGGATCGCCATGCTGTTCACGCCTAACGACTTCAATTCGTCCAGCGTCTGCTCCATCTCCGGCGTCTGCCATTCGATGCCCCACGTCTGGCACGAGATGATGACCCCTTTATAAAATGCGGGTGCGGCTTGCTGCGCGGATGAGGTGGCGGTCGCGCCGAGGAGCGCAATCAGGAACGAAAGATTTCGGGCAACCATCTTCGAAGCTCGGATGTAGTGTATGCCCGGAAAAATTGCAAAGCTGGAGCGGCGGTCTCTGACCGCCGAAGCGTGTTAGGCCTGCGTTCGTCTGCGGTCAGAGACCGCCGCTACAAAGGGGAAACGCGTTCGTTCTTGTGCGAGAGGGTGGCTTCGATGAATTGTGTCTGACGAATTTCCCGGAGATGAATCCCAATCCAAAGACTGCGCTCATAACCGGCATCACCGGCCAGGACGGTTCGTATCTGACCGAGCTGCTGCTGGAGAAAGGCTACGCTGTTCACGGAGTCGTCCGGCGAACGAGCAATCTTCTCCGTTCCCGGATCGAGCACTTGCGCCGCGACGAAAACGTTTACGGACAGCGCCTCTTTTTGCATTACGGCGATCTCTCCGATGGGACCACGCTCCGGCGCATTTTCTCCGACGTGCGCCCAGCGGAGATTTATCATCTCGCTGGCCAGAGCCATGTGGGTTTGAGCTTCGAAATTCCCGAGTCGACTTGCGAGGAGATCGGAATGGCCACGTTGCGGCTGCTCGAGATCGCGCGGGACCAAAGGGAGCCGGTAAAATTTTACCATGCTTCCAGTTCAGAGATTTTTGGGAATGCCGCGGAATCTCCGCAAACGGAACAAACACCGCTCCGGCCCTCCAGCCCGTACGGTTGCGCGAAAGCTTTTGCCACCCAGCTCGCCCGCGTCTACCGCGATTCCTACGGCCTCTTTGTTTGCAACGGGATTCTTTACAATCACGAATCGCCTCGGCGCGGCGAAAATTTTGTCACGCGCAAAATCACGCGTGCCGTCGCGCGAATCGCGCGCGGCCTCGAACACGAACTGGTCCTCGGCAGTTTGGAAAGCCGGCGCGATTGGGGCCGGGCGCAGGATTATGTCGCCGCCATGTGGCTGATGCTGCAACACGAAAAGGCGGACGATTATGTCGTCGCGACCGGCCAGACGCATTCCGTCCGCGATTTTGTCGAAGCTGCCTTCGCGGTGGTGAAGTTGCCCTCGGAAAAATACGTAAAGCACAATCCCGCCTTCGATCGGCCCACCGACCCGGCGTATCTGGTTGGCTCCGCGGAAAAAATAAAGGCGGCGTTGGGTTGGCAGCCGACCGGCTCGTTCGCCGAACTTGTCCGCGAGATGGTGGAAGCCGAGCTGGCCGCGATCGATTCCGGCGCGACCGGCGGATGAGCCGAACGCGCGCGATCCATCGTTGCGCTTTGAGACGCCAGTTCTAGCTTGGCGCCGTGAACGACTTTCTTCTCTCTGTTTTGCTCGGAATCGTCGAGGGGCTTACCGAATTTCTGCCGGTCAGTTCGACCGCCCACCTCCGCGTCGTCGAGATAGCGCTGACCAAGCTCGGTCTTGCACAGATCAGTCTCGATGACAGTTACTGGAAAATGTATACGATCGTGATTCAGTTGGGCGCGATCCTGGCCTTGCCGGTTTATTTTGCCCGGCGCATCGCAAAGTTCGTCTCGACGTTCCCGCGCGGAGAGCGCGGCGATCGCACGCTGCTCACCCATCCGCTGAGTCTCACGCTCATCGCGTTCGTCATCACCGCGGGTCCCGCTTACCTCCTGAAAAAACAGATCGGCCAGAACCTGGAAAACCTTAGCGTGATGGCGTGGGCGCTTCTTCTGGGCGGCGTCATAATGTGGATCGTGGATGCGATTTGCACGCGGCCCCGCACCGAGCACATGGAAGAAATGAATCTGGCGCAGGCGGCCTGGATCGGAGCGGTCCAGATTCTCTCGGCGGTTTTTCCGGGAACATCGCGCTCGATGTGCACGATCGCGGCGGGACAAACCGTCGGACTGTCGAGGGGGGCGGCGCTGGAGTTTTCGTTTTTTCTTTCGATGCCCACCATGATTGTGGCAACGGGCTACGATTTGATCAAAACGATCGCACCCAATCGGCACACGGCATCGGAGGGAAACCTCGCGCCGCTCGCGGTGGACGCGCATCAATGGATCGTGCTCGCGCTGGGCTTTGCCGTTTCCTTTGTGGTCGCCCTCGCCGTCGTCGCCTGGTTTGTACGCTGGGTGCGCGACCGTGGTTTCGCCCCCTTCGCCATTTATCGCATCATTGTCGGCGTCGCGTTGCTCGTCTTGATCGCTCGCGGTTTGATTTAGCTTGCCGCGAATCGGCCCCTATAGCCGCAATAGTTTTCCGGCAAATATCAGAAGAGAGGGCTTGCCAGGGAGCGTGCAGAACGCTAAAACGGACGCTCGCATGTGGCGAACGATCCCGACCGCGCTCTTTTGCTGCCTGATTTTCATAGGCAACGCTCGCGCCCAGGATGTCTTCGTTCCGCGAGAATTGAAGGCCATTCCCGTGAAGCCATCGTCCGCGAAGGAAGACCCGGCGAAGGTCGAACCCGCTTCATCCCGCTCCGCGAAGGAGGCGACTTCAAAAGAGTCTTCGGCAAAGACGAAGGTGGCGAAGGCCGAGGCGGCGAAGGCGGAATCAGCGAAGGCGCCGCCAACCAAGGAGCCGCCGCTGACCGAACCCACGGCCAAAGTGAAAGTGGCAAAGGCTGAGGGAGCGAAGTCAGAAACTCCAAAGGCATCGGCAAAGGAGCCATCGATTGAATCCTCCGTGAAAGCAAAAGTGGCGAAGACCGAGGCGCCGAAAACAGAGTCAGCTAAAGCGCCTCCGGCAAAGGAACAATCCCCAACCGAACCCTCGGCCAAAGTGAAAGTGGCGAAGACCGAGGTGCCGAAAGCGGAGACAACCAAACCGTCACGGGCCAAAGAACCGTCGACAACTGAACCTTCGGCAAAAGTGAAAGTTGCAAAGACCGAGCCGCCCAAAACAGAGACCGTCAAGTCGGCGCCACCGGTCAAGGAACCGTCGGTAACTGAATCTTCCGCAAAGGTGAAAGTGGCGAAAACTGAGACGCCGAAGGTAGAAGCGGCAAAGGAGCCATCGCTAGCGGAATCTTTAACGAAAACGAAAGTAGCCAAGAGTGAGACGCCGAAAACGGACACGGGCAAAGCGCCGCCAGCAAAGGAGGCGCCGGCAACTGAGTCTTCGAAGGTGAAAGTGGCGAAGGCCGAGCCGGCAAAGACAGAAACAGCAAAGGCGCCGCCGGCCAAAGAACCACGGGTCACCGAAACTTCGGCGAAAACGAAAGTGCCAAAGGGCGACTCGCCGAAGATCGAGGTAGCAAAAGCGCCTCCTGCCGAGGGGCCACAGGTCACTGAAGTCTCAGCAAAGGCGAAAGTGGCGAAGGTTGACCCGCCGAAGACAGAGAAGGCCAAGGCGCCGACGACGAAGGAACCATCAGTCGCGGAATCATCCGCGAAGAACAAGGTGGTAAAAGCCGATTCGGCGAAAGTGGAATCCACCAAAGCGCCAGCTGCGAAAGCGCCGCCGGTGACCGAGCCCCCAGTGAAAACGAAGGTGGCCAAGAACGAATCGCCGAAGCCCGAACCAGTGATGACGCAACCGGTGAAAGCGCCTTTGGTTAAAGAAGAACCGGCCGCTGCGGTGAAACCTCAGGTGGCGAAAAACGAACCCGCGAAAACGACGGCACCGAAAGAGCCGGTGGTCAGCGTGCAAACCGCCAGCGGACCGCTGACGATGGCCTTCACCAAGCTCGCGGACGGTTTCGATTTTCCCGTGGGTAAACCGGAAGCGGAAGGTTATTACAAGGCCCGCGGTTTCCGCACGAATGGACACATGGGCGAAGATTGGGACGGCATCGGCGGAGGCGATACGGACCTGGGCGACCCGATCTATGCGATTGGCGACGGCATCGTGGTCTTCGCGCGCGACGTGCACCTGGGCTGGGGCAATGTCGTGATCATCCGGCACGCCTACCGTGAAAAGGGCGCGGTCAAATATATCGACTCGCTCTACGGACACTTGAATACAATGCTCGTGGGCCGCGGCCAGAGAGTCTTTCGCGGACAGCAGATCGCCACGATGGGAACGGCGCACGGCCAATACGATGCGCATTTGCATCTCGAAATCCGCAAGAACATCGAGATCGGGCTGAGCAAGTCGAAGTTCGGGAAAAACCTGAGCAATTATTACCAGCCGACCGAATTCATCGAGTCACACCGGCATCTCTCCGGCGGCGGTGCGAATTATCGGGTGGCCATGAACACCTTTGCGCATGACTCCGCCTTTCACTTCGATACCGCGCGGGACTTTTCTTCGCACAAACGCAGCACTTCGGAATCCTCCGCGGCGCTTAGGCGCGCTCTCACCAGCACCGGTCGTTAGGCTGATTTGTCGGGGCAAGAAAATGCCCGCCGCGACAGAGGGACGCTACAACCTTCCCGTCAGGGCAAGAATCAGCACGATCAGGAGGACCAGGCCGAGTCCGCCAAACGGAAAGTAACCCCATCCTGAGCTGTAACCCCAACCTGGAAACGCTCCGATGAGAAGAAGAATGAGGATAATGAGGAGGATATTGCGCATGAGGCGAGAATAGGACGCTCGCTCAATGGGTGACAATTCTTTTTGTGCTCAAAGAACGCGATCTGTCGCCCCTAGGGGAAAATCCTTGCAGCGGCATCGGCGCATCCTATCATTTTGCGCAGTCCCGAATGTGTCCGGCTGGATGCGTCGGGACAATTTGTTGTCGTTTTTTTATTTCATGGCCAACACGATTTTGATCGGCGCGCAATGGGGCGATGAGGGAAAGGGAAAGATCATCGACGTGCTGACCGCGCGAGCGGACATCGTCGTGCGCAGCCAGGGCGGGAATAACGCCGGCCACACCGTCATCCATCGCGGCACGAAATACATTCTACACCTCATCCCTTCCGGAATTCTCCGGCGCGGAAAAGTGTGCGTGATCGGCAACGGCGTCGTGATCGATCCGCTCGCGCTCGTGGAAGAAATCGAAGGGCTCCGAAAGCTCGGCGTTGAGATCGGCAAGAACCTGCTCATCAGCGATTGCGCGCATTTGGTCCTGCCCTATCACCGCCTCCTCGACGAACAGCGCGAGCTGCGCAAAGGCCACGCGAAAATCGGCACGACGAAGCGCGGCATCGGGCCGGCCTACGGCGACAAGGCCGCGCGGACCGGTCTGCGCATGTCGGATTTGATCCAGCCGGTTTTGTTTTCGAAAAAACTCCAGGCCAAGGTGCGGGAGAACAACAGCATCCTCGAGGCGCTCGGCGCCAAGCCGATCAATTACCGCGAAGTGAACGAGCGCTATCTGCAGGCGGGACGGAAACTGGAGCCGTTCGTCTTGAACACGGTGGTTTATCTGCATCGCGCGCTCCAGCGCGGGAAAGAGATTTTGTTTGAAGGCGCGCAGGGGACGTTCCTCGATATCGATCACGGCACCTATCCCTATGTGACTTCCTCGAACACGACCGCGGGCGGCGCGTGCACCGGCTCGGGCGTACCGCCGCACCGGATGGATTTGGTCGTGGGCGTGATGAAGGCGTACACGACCCGCGTGGGCGAAGGCGCCTTGCCGACCGAGGACGCGACGATCGCGGACATGCTGCACAAGATGGGACGCGAGTTCGGGGCGTCCACGGGCCGGGCGCGCCGCTGCGGATGGTTCGACGCGGTCGCGACGCGCTATGCGACGATGCTCAACGGCATCGATGAACTCGCCGTGACGAATCTTGACGGCCTCGACCAGGTCGATCCGATCCGGGTCTGTATCGGTTATCGGTTGAACGGGAAGCGGCTCGACGTTCCGCCGTGCGACGCTTCTCAGCTGGAAAACTGCGAACCGATCTATCAGGATTTCAAGGGCTGGAAAAAATCCACCCAGGGCGCCAAGAAAATGTCGGACCTTCCTTCTGCTGCGAGAAGTTATGTGCGGGCGATTGCCGAATTGACCGGCGCTCCCTTGCGCATTGTGAGCGTGGGGCCGACGCGTAACGAGACGATTATTTTGTAGCCATGGCCCCGACTGCCAAAATTGTTCCGCGCCACATCGCCATCATCATGGATGGCAATGGCCGCTGGGCGCGCCGGCGTGGATTGCCACGGATCAAAGGTCACGAAAAAGGCGCGGAAGCCGTGCGGGCGTGCGTCGAGGCGTGCGGCGAGTTGAAGGTCGAGTTCCTGACGCTCTACGCCTTTTCGGCCGAGAACTGGCAGCGGCCGAAGACGGAAGTGTTTGCGCTCATGCGATTGCTCGAGCGTTTCCTGAAAGAGAAGACGCCGGAGTTGCTCGAAAAAAATGTGCGTTTGCAGGCGATCGGGCGCCTGACGGATCTGCCGCAGGGTTGCCAGAAGCAATTGCACGATTCCATCGAGCGCACGGCGGGAAATAACGGGCTCACTTTGATTCTGGCGCTCAGTTACGGAGGCCGGCTTGAGATTATCGATGGAATCAAAAGCCTCCTGCGCCAGATCGATTCCGGCCACATCGATCGCGCGATGATCGACGTGGACATGTTCAGCAAACATCTTTACACGCGCTACTATCCCGATCCGGATTTGCTCGTGCGCACCTCCGGCGAGATGCGCCTCTCGAATTTTCTTCTCTGGCAACTTTCCTATACGGAGATGTACGTCACGCCGAAGCTCTGGCCCGATTTTACGAAGAAGGATCTTTTCGACGCCGTGGAAGATTTCGGTCAACGGAACCGCCGCTATGGCGCGGTGTAGCTGTCCCCGCCTCGCTCTGTCGAGGCGTCGGTTAGAAGTTCTACTTCAGCGGTGAAATGAGATAGATGACGTGGACGCTCTGGCTGATTTCGACGGGCGCGAGCCGGTATTGGGCAGGGTCTGGAATCCGTGGTTCTTTGCCAGGGGCGTAACTGGCAATTCCTAGCGTGCCCTCTCCAATAAAAATCCTTATGCGAATCATCGGAAAGCTCACCGGAGAGACCGAAGACGGAATCGATCTTCATCCCCATTTCTTTGAGCGTCTTGTCTGCTCGCTCGTGCGCATCTGCGAGAGCCTTTTTCCGGATCTCATCGTGCATGGGTTTTTCGTCGGAGAGACCGGCGTCGATTCCGGAAAACTCGACGCCACCGAACGCGATCAGTTCATCCACCAGTTTGGGGAACACGGACACATCTCGAACCTTGACCGAGAAAGGTCGTGTGACGCTGTAACCGATGATCTTGCCGCGTCTCTGCGGGAGGTCCTCTTCGTTCTCATGCTGCGGCTCCGATCTCAGATCGCTCGCTATCGTATCGGTCTTTGCGATTTTTTTCTCGTCGAGCAAGGCGAGAATCTTGATCGCTTTTGCCTGGACCTCCTCGTTCGCCTTGGTTTGATCCGCGTTGCGCGCCACCACGTCGAAACGAAGTATCACGATGTCGGCCGGTTTTTCGATTTCTGCTTTCCCTTCGACGTAGAGGTAGGGTTGTGAGGGCAAACCGTCTTGGGCCAGGATATTTGTCGACACGACGAGGCACAGGAGGAGGAGGAGTTTCATGGCCCCAGAATGGCCGGAAGATTCTGTAAGGGCAAGAATCGAAGCCGTGCCTGACGCGGCGACAGAGCGCCGCGGCTACAGCGCTGAGAGCGACTAAACGAATGCTTCGGCGACGGAGTCGGCGAGAAGTTTGCCGCGAGGGGTGAGAATGAAATTGCCGTTTACTTCGCGCAGCAATCCGAGGTCGATGAACTCGCGGCTCTCGGTTGGCCAGGACTCGAGTTCGCTGGAGAAAATTCCGTCCCGGGTCCGTAACGCGAGGGCGATTCTTTCCGCCCGCTTCATCTCAGGGGTCAGGATTTCTGTCGTCGCTACGGCGGACTCGCGGGCCAGGACGCGATCGGAATAGGCGCGGTAATCGCAAACGTTTTGCAAGCGTTGCAGGCCGACGGTGGAGAAGGCGCTCGGGCCGATGCCGACGTAATCTTCGCCCGCCCAATAAGCGCGGTTATGCGCCGAGGCGAATCCGGGCCGCGCGTAATTTGAAATCTCGTAGTGCTGAAAACCGGCGCCCTCCAGCATCTGCATCGCGGCCTCGAGAAACTGTGCGTCCGATTCGGGGTCTTCGCGGAATTCGCCGCGCGCATGGCGCAGAAAGAATTCCGTGTCCTCCTCGTACGTGAGACAATAAGTCGAGATGTGTTCCGGCCCGAGCGCGATGGTCTTTCTCAAGGTCTCTTCCCATTGCGCGAGCGTTTGGCCGGGCAGACCGAACATCAAGTCGATGTTCAGGTTCGTGAAACCGGCCTCGCGCAAAAGATGAAACGACGCTTCCGCCTGCGCGGCGTTGTGCTCCCGGCCGAGGAGCTTCAGCAATTCATCGTCCCAGGATTGGACGCCGAGACTGATCCGGTTCACTCCCGCGTTTCGGAGCACGGCCGCTTTGTGGGACGAAACGCTGCCCGGGTTCGCTTCCACGGTCCACTCTCGCAGCGCCGACAAATCGAGACGCTCACGAAAACCGCCGAGAAGAAACTCCAGCTGCGCCGTGGTCAGCGCCGTGGGCGTCCCGCCTCCGATGAAGATCGTCTCAGGCACCAGCAAATTTCCACCGCGCGTTTCATCCAATTCTCGCAGGAGCGCCTCGCAAAATCGTTGCGTCTGCGAGCTATCAGCTCGCTCCTTGTAAAATGCGCAGTACAGACAAATCCGCGCGCAGAAAGGGATGTGAACGTAGATGTGCGCGACAGTGGTTTCTGGAGTTGGGCGTTGGACGTTGAGCGTTGGGCGTTGAACGTTTTCCTTCCTGGCGGGTTCAATCCCGTTGTGAATCATTGAATCGCTCATAACCTCTCTTCCACCGCTCACTATCTTGCCCATTCGAATTTTAGCTTTCTTTTTTTTGGCGGCGTCCGCTGCCGCGCAAACTCCGCGGCCCGCCGCGCCTTCGATCGTTTATTCCGTGCAGGATTCCGCCGCGATCAAGGAATACCGGACAGATCCGGCCGTCGTCCGCGCGATGGTGAATCGTCTCGTCCTCTCCGTCACCGGCCAGCCGGATTTGGCGCGCGCCTGGGGCTCGCTCGTTTCGCCTAACGACCGGATCGGCATCAAGATTTGCGCGGTCGGCGGCGAACTTTTCACCACCCATCGCGACGTGGTCAACGCGATCGTGGACGGACTGGTCGCCGCGGGACATCCTCGTGGCAGCATTGTCGTATGGGACCGGAGCCTGGATGGAATCAAGGACGCCGGCTATCGGATCAACGCGGAGGGCTATCAGCTGAAATCGATCGCGCCGCGCGATGGCTACGATCCGAAGGTGATCTTCACCGCGCCTCTCGCGGGGAGACTCATCTGGGGCGACTACGAATTTCGCTCGGACCGGGGCATGATCCCGCTGCAGTCCGACCAGGAAATCACCAGCGACGACAGCCACTTTGCGCGGATCGTTTCCAGCGAGGTTACGAAAATCATTAACGTCCCCGTGATGAGTGACAGCTCGACGAGCGGACTCGCCGGCTGCCTTTACAACATGACGCTTCCGAACATCGACAACTGGCGTCGCTTTGCCTCGCGCTACGGCGCACCGGGGATCGCCGAGCTTTATCGCAATCCGTTGCTTGGCCAGAAGGTCGTTCTCAACATCATGGACGGGCTGATCGCGGAATACGCCGGCGGCCCGCAATCGCAACCCAACTACGCCGTGCATCACGCCACGTTGCTCGCGAGCAAGGACCCGGTCGCGATCGATGCGCTCGCCGTCCGGCAAATCGAGGAGTGGCGCGTGAAGGGAAGATTTCCGCCGATTGCGCCGCTCGCCGCGCACGTGCAAATCGCGGCGCAGCTCGGGATCGGGAACGCCGATGCCATTGAAGTGCGCAACGTCCACCGGTGAAGACGGTGCGAGATTTCGAGCATTTGCGCGGGCCGATTCTGCGAGCGGTTTCGCGCTCGTTTTATCTTTCGCTGCGCGCTCTGCCTCGAGCCTTGCGCGATCCGCTTTCGCTGGCCTACCTCCTGGCTCGCGCGACGGATACGATCGCGGACACGGCAGGCGTCCCGGCAAAAGTGCGCACCGACGCGCTGCGAAGTCTAGTCGACGCGATTCAAGGCACGGCTGAAACAGCGGAGGCGGTTCGCGATTCGTTCGCGCCTTTGCAAAGCAACGCGGCCGAGCGCGCGTTGATCGATGCGCTGCCCGCTGCGCTCGCCTGGCTTAATTCCCTGGAAGAGCGCGATCGAAGCGAGGTGCGCGCTGTTCTGCAGAAAATCAATCGAGGGCAGATGCTCGACCTGGAGCGATTCAGCGGCGCGGAAATGCAGGCGCTTCCGACCGCAACGGATCTCGACGAATACACTTACCTCGTGGCCGGATGCGTCGGGAAATTTTGGACCCGGCTCTGTTTCGCGCACGTGAAAGATTTCAGCGACCGGCCCGAAGCGGAGATGCGGGAGTTGGGCGTGCAATACGGCCAGGGATTGCAGCTCATCAACATCCTGCGCGATCTCGGCGCCGATTTGCGGGATGGCCGGTGTTATCTTCCCGCGAGCGAACTCCACTCGTTAGGCCTGACGCCCGAGGAAATTTTGCGCAACCCAAAACGCGCAGAATCAATCCTGCGCCCGTGGCTCGAGAAAGCGGAGCGTGGCCTGGCCTCCGGGATCGATTACGCGTGCGCGATTCGCCCGCGGCGCATCCGTTTTGCGACCGCGCTTCCGGCTTTGATTGGCGCGCGCACGCTCTCGCTCGTGCGCGAAGCGGGCCCTGAAGTCTTCGAGCGCAAAATAAAGGTTTCGCGCACGGAAGTTCGCAAAATCATTTCCTCGACCGCGCTCACGCTCGCATCGCGTCGATCGCTGCGGAAGGCCTACCGGAAATAATTGCGCTGCTTCTCGGTGATTGGACGCTCCAAGCGTTCCAGCACCTGGAGCATGTCTTCCCAGACCTTCCGTTTCTCGGAGGGCGATTGATTTCGGAGCAAGTAGGAGGGGTGATAAGTGATCATGAGCGGCGTGTCCTGATGCGAATGCCATTTGCCGCGCAGCTCCCGCATCACGCCGCGGGTTCCGAGTAATCCCTCGACGGCGGTCGCGCCCAACGCGACCAGGACCTTCGGCTGAATGATGTCGATCTGCTCCGTCAGATACGGCAGGCAGGTCTGCATCTCCACCGGCGTGGGCGGACGATTTCCGGCACTGCCTCGCGGCATGTCCGGCCGGCATTTCAAAACGTTCGCGATGTAAACTTCGCTCCGCGCAAAGCCCATCGTTTCGATAATCCGCGTTAACAATTGTCCGGCCCGTCCGACGAACGGTTCGCCGCGCGCGTCCTCATCGGCGCCCGGCGCTTCGCCGATAAACATCAACTCCGCATCCGGATTGCCGACGCCGAAAACGGTCTGCGTGCGAGTTCGGGCGAGGTGCGGGCATTTCTCGCAAACCGAGACGCGTGCTCGAATCGGCGCGAGCAATGCCTCTTTGTTCGAGGTCGGCTGCGCGCGCGACGCCGGTGCATCGACGATGACTTGCCGACCCAGGCGGTCCAGCGAAATGCGCGACGCGCTCGGGAGTTTTTCGCCACGGTCGCGAATTGCTTCCAGCGCGTTCAAGACGAGATCGAGGGCGGTGTCCTTCACGGTGGCCAAACAATCGGAAGTTTTGCGCCGCACGGCAAGCAGAACGCAGCCAGGATGGCTGTGCTACCATCAGCAATGAGCTCGCGGCTTTCCGACTACGATTACGTTTTGCCGGAAGAACTCATCGCGCGCCGGCCGCCCGACCGGCGCGAAGATGCGCGGATGATGGTGCTGCATCGGCGCGAACAGCGCATCGAGCATCGCAAATTCACGGAGCTCGGCGAATATCTCGCGCCCGGCGATTTGCTCGTCCTCAATAACACCCGCGTCATGAGCGCGCGGAGATTCTCCGATGACGGAAAGATCGAGTTGCTTTTTCTCGAGCGGCTCGGGCCCGCGCGCTGGAAATGTCTCGTGAAACCGGGCCGGAAAATGCGGGTTGGCGCCACGTTCGCGATCAGCGGCGCTCAGGCGCGGGTGGAAGAAATTTGCGAACAGGGCGAGCGGGTGATTTCGATCGAGCGCGAAGAAAATCTTTTTGAAGGAGGATTGGTTCCGCTCCCGCCGTATATCGGGCGCTCAAGCGATGCGGCGGACGTGGAGCGCTACCAGACTGTGTTCGCCGAAGTTTCAGGCGCTGTCGCCGCGCCGACGGCGGGCTTGCATTTCACTCCGGAAATTCTCGCGACGCTCCCGCACGCGTTCATCACGCTGCATGTCGGCCCGGGAACGTTTCTGCCGGTCAAGAGCGAGGACATCACCGGCCATCGAATGCACAAGGAGGAATTTTCGATTTCGTCTTCCGCCGCGCGCGCCATTAATTCCGCCGCGCGCGTCGTCGCGATCGGGACGACGACCGTCCGCGTGCTGGAATCTGCTTCCCGCTATGAGGGCAAACTCGACGCGCAAAATGGCGCCACGGATATTTTCATTCATCCGCCGGCTGAGATTCGGAACGTCGACGTGCTCCTGACGAACTTCCATCTGCCCCGCTCGACGCTTCTCATGCTCGCCAGCGCATTCGCGGGCCGGGAATTCATTCTGGCCGCTTATGCGGAAGCGATCCGCGAGCGCTACCGCTTTTACAGTTACGGCGATTGCATGTTGATCCTGTAGCCGTGTATCCTCTCGCGATGGATCCCGTCGCCCAACCAAAAGGTGAGCTGGTCATCCGCACGATCGCGATGCCGAAGGACACCAATCCGAATGGCGACATTTTCGGCGGCTGGCTCATGTCGCAAATGGATCTGGGCAGCGGAATCCTGGCCGCGAAAACGGCGCAGACACGCGTCGTGACAGTGGCAATGGAAGGGATGTCGTTTCTTCATCCGGTCCGCGTTGGCGACACGGTGGCTTGCTATGCGTGGGTGGAAAAAATCGGGCGCACCTCGATGGTGATTCCGGTCGAGGTCTGGGTGCAGCGCTACATGCACGGCGAAGAACTTCGCGTCACGCACGGCGTTTTTACCTACGTGGCGGTCGATAGCGAGGGAAGGCCGATTCCCGTCCGGCGCGAGATTTGACTCGTTAGGCCGGTTCGATCGATTTATTGATCGCCGGAACTGACGGAAACAGTAAGCGGGCTTTCCGGCGGGGGCGGCGGCAGTTTGGAAGCTTCGCGGAACGAGTGTGCCCGTCGCTGTTCGTGAGCAAGGCGCGCTTGTTTCAATTGTTTCATGTGCTTCGCGTAAGCCCGGTCGATCCGCCCGCTTTCCGTGAAATGCGAACAGGCCGGCATGAGCAGGGCGCAGAGAAGGATCAGTGATTTCATCAACGCAGAATTCTTCAGGCAACTTTTTCGTGGAGCGACATGGACGACCAGGCGAAATGGTGTGATTGGATGAGCTCATCCACGACCCGGTAAATTTTCAACTCACAAACGGAACATTGCCGGAAGAGCGCGTCGAGAGTGACCGGGCCGCTCGCCGCGAGCTGCCAAACCTGTTCCGCCACGGGTTGCAAATCGGGTGGCGCCACCGCCGGCCAGACGAGATTGTTTCGTTGCCGATGCAGCGGCGCCGTCCTCTCGGAGAGGCGTTGCTTCAGGTCATCGAATTCATCCCGCCCTTGCAAGGCGTGGATGAGCATTTCGCCCGCGTTGCGGTTGATGCGCTCCGATTGAATCCAGCCATCGAGCGTTCTCTCACCGGTGGAGAAGGAGAATGTTCCGGAGAGCGTTTCGTTAACGAAGAGCTGCCAGAACGCCTCCTCGCCGGTGAGATGCTCGAACTGGCCGGAGACCGGCTGGCCGTTCTCGAAGAAGAACGCGGAGACCAGCTCCGATTTTTCGTTCGTAATCCTAAGCTGGCCGGTCTGCGCGGAATTGGCGATGGTCTGGTAAATGGTGACGAGGTCGAAGTTTGAAAGGCTGCCACTCAGTTCGAGGCAATGGTTTTGCGCCAGGGCTAAATCACGCGCTCGCGAAAGCCGGAAGGCGAGCTGTTCGCTCAGGTAGAGAAAAAAAGAGGGCGCGCGCTGCATCAGTTCGGGCAAATCTTTCCGCTGGAAACATTGCAGACTGACGCGCTCGTGCGTGCGGACCAGAAATTTGCGGGGCAGCTCCGTCAAGACTTCGACGTCGCCGAAGATATCGCCCCGGGAAAGATACGCCTCGGGTTTTTCATCCGCGCTGCTCAGGAGTGCTTCGACCACGCCGCGGATAATGATGTAGAAAGTATCCCCGGGGTCGCCAGGTGCATAGATCGTTTGGCCCGGGGCCAGGTGCCGGACTTCGGAAAGCTCTCCAATCGCTTTCCGCTCGAGCGGCTTGAGCGAAATGCAAAAGCTAAAGAAGTCCTGATCGGCCATAGGCGGCGTGCTCTATAGCAGGACGCGTGCTCTCCGGAGCCGGCTCGAAGCCAACTTGCATCCCGGTTGTCCGCCGTTGAACCTTCGCCATGCCCGAAATCGCTTATCTTTTCGAGCGATTCCCGTCGTTTGGCCAGACCTTCTGCTACCGCGAAGTGGCGGAGCTGGAACGGCAGGGCACCAAGGTCCACGTCCACTCGATCCGGCGGCCGGTCGATGAGCCGAAACAGGATTGGGACAGGGAGTTGGTCGGGCGGGTGCATTACCTGCCCGAGGAGAGTGCGCTCGTTCGTGAAGTCGATCGCGCGCTGCGCGACGGCAAAGTCTCGCCGGCCGCGCGGGAGGCGATCGAGAAATGGGGGCGGCAAACTGATTTCCTGCGGCTTTATCAGGCGGTGTATGTCGGGATGCGTTTGCGCCGGGACGGACTCACGCGGCTGCACGCGCACTTCGCCGGCATGGCCGCGCGGACCGCATATTGGATCGATCGATTCTTCGGCATTCCTTACAGCTTCACTGCCCACGCCAACGACATTTTCGCGCCGTGGGATTTTGCGATTTCATTGGCGAAATTAATCCAGAACGCGGCGGCCGCCGTGACGGTGAGCGATTACTCCGCCGGCCTGCTCAAGGAGCGATTCCCGGAGAGCGCCGGGAAAATTCATCGCGTCTACAACGGAGTCGATCCGGCGCAGTTCCATCCGGCTGACTTCGGCAGCGGCGTTCCCGCGATCGTTTCCATCGGCCGGTTGATCGAGAAAAAAGGATTCGCCGATCTGATCGAAGCCTGCCGTCTGCTCAAGCCGCGTGGACGTCCTTTTGCTTGCGAGATCATCGGTGAGGGCCCGCTCGAAGGGGCGTTGCGCGCGCAAATCGCCGCGGCTGGCCTCGAGTCTTGCGTGAAACTGGCCGGGCCGCTCACGCAATCGGAAATCGTATCGCGCCTGGCGTTCGCCACGATTTTCGCCTTGCCGTGCATGCGCGAACCGGGCGGGGGAATGGACAATCTGCCGACCGTCATCATGGAAGCGATGGCGGCGGGCCTGCCGGTGATCTCCACGGGGCTGGGCGGTATTCCCGAAATGATTGAGCACGAAAAAAATGGCGAGCTAGTGCCGGAACACGATCCGGCTGCGATTTGCGCCGCGCTCGAACGGCTCATCGCTGATCCGGCGCGCGCGCGAAAGTTCGGCGACCGCGGCCGGGAGATGGCGCGGGAAAAATTCTCGATCGAAGCAAACGTGAAAAAGCTTCGCACTTTGCTCTTGCCCTGACAATTCCTTGGGTGCGAAATGGAGAGATGAACTTACTTCCGCGCGTTCTTTGTGGGGCGGCTCTCTTCCTCGTCACGGCCGCGACTTCGTCAGCTCAAAAATCCGACAGTTGGATGGACACTTACAACCGGCTGCTCGGTAAATACGTCACTGCTGGCGGCGTGAAATACGCCGAGTGGAAAGGCAACGCCGCCGATGTCCAGGCGCTCCAGACCGTCGTCGATGCGATCGCGAAAGAGAACGTCTCGGCGCTGGAGAAAAAACAGCAGCTCGCGTTTTACATTAACGCCTATAACGCGTGGATCCTGCACGAAGCGCTGGCGAAATATCCGACCAAGAGTGTGAAGGACGCGCTCTTCACTTTCTTCACCGGCCGGCGGCTCACAGTCGCGGGACAGCAAACCAGTTTCAACGCGCTCGAGAAGGAAACGATTCGATCGAAATTCGGCGAGCCGCGCGTGCACTTCGCGCTCAACTGCGCCAGCCGGAGTTGTCCGCCGCTCAATCGCGAAGCGTGCTCGGGGGACAAGCTCGATGGCCAATTCGAGAAACTGGCGAAGGGCTACGTGAACTCGGAGCGGGGCGTAAAGTATGCGGCGGACAGCAAGACAGCAGACCTCTCCAAGATTTTCGATTGGTATAAGGACGACTTCAAAAGCGACGGCGGCGCGCTGGCTTTCATCAATAAGCGCCGCAGCTCGCAGATTCCGGCCGATGCCAAGATCACTTACCAGGAATACGATTGGGGCCTGAACGAAGCGAAATGACCTGATGGTTGCACTCGCGCACGACCCGGAACTGAAAGTGCCGTCACCGCGTTGGCGCGCACGCTGGAACGCGTTCCGGCGCCCGATTGCCGAGGAAAAGGCGCGCGTGTTGAAAGAGCGCTGGGAATCTTTGCCGCTCGAGCTCCGCACGAATAATCAAATCTCCGGCCGGCACCTGACGCATTGCGGCTTCACGCTTGGCGCGAGCTATTGCTCGTTTCATTGCACCCATTGTTACCTGCCAAAAAACGCGAACGAGATTCCGATTCCGTCGCTCGTGCAGGTGAAAGAACAGATCGACGCGAACCGAAGACTCCAAGGCCCGGGCGGTGGATTGCAAATCACCGGCGGCGATGTTGCCGATGCCTACTGGAAATCAGGCCGCGGCGACGAGCTGATCGAGATCGTTCGTTATGCGATTTCCGTCGGCTCCATCCCCATGTTGATGACGCACGGGCAGACCTTGATCGAACACCCGGAATTCCTCGAGCGCCTCATGGTCGAGGGCGGTTTGCGGCAAATCTCCGTGCACGTCGACATGACCCAGGCTGGCCGTCACGGTTTTCCGATCGGCCGCATCAAATGCGAAGCCGATCTGCATCCGGTCCGGCAGGCGTTCACCGATCTGGCGCTGCGCATCCGGGAAAAAACGGGACTGCTCCTCGAGTACGCGCTGAGCTTCACGGTCACGCGCCGCAACATCGACGACGTGCCGGAAGTGATCCGCTGGTATCTGGCCGACCCGCAACGGAGCTATGTCTGGCGGATGCTCAGCTTCCAACCCGAAGCCGACACCGGGCGCACAATTTTTTCGCAGCGCCCGATTACCTCCGCGGACGTGTGGGAAAAAATTTGCGCGGGTGTTGGCCTGCCGCTCCGGCGCGACGTTTCCATTTTCGGTCATCCCGATTGCAACAGTTGGGCTTCGCTCCTCATCGCCCGGCCCTCGGGAAAAATCTTTCCGCTCCTGCCTGACGATAAGAAATTCGATTCGCTCCTCGGCGAAGTGCTGCGAAAGATTGGCGGCCTCTCGCTCGTCAACGACGATGCCGGGACGCCGCCCTACCGACTGGCGGGCGTTTTGTTCCAGCATCCGGTTCTTGCGGCCAAACTCGTTTTCAAACTTTTGCGTTACGTCACGTCGCGAAAAGCGCCGCCGGAAATTCTCCGTTCGCTCCTGCGCGGGAAAGTCCACACGCTTGGCGTTGGCATGCACAATTTCATGGACGCGAAGAAGGTCGCGCAGGCCGACACCGATCCAGTGGTGAAGGCGCGCCTCGATTCCTGCGTGTTCAAAGGCGCCGTGAAACGCAACGGCGAATGGGTGGCCGTGCCAATGTGCTCGATGAACCAGCAAACGTGGTCGGAAGTTTACGACGGCCGGCTGAACGATCCCGAGCTGTTGAAGCAGCCGCAGGTTTTTACTCGGACAAAAGCACCCGGCGCGGCCCGAACATAACGCCTCTCGGCTCGACAGAGTCTCGCCCTACCAAAGGACGCCAGACGATGATCGCTCTTCTGGTAGGGCGAGACTCTGTCGAGCCGGAAGAAGGCGCGCCGCTACAGAAGATGTCGCACGACATTCATCGCGCGCAGATAGACGCGATGCTGGCCGCAACGCATCAACTCTTCCTTCATCAGCTCCGTTGGATCGTTGGAGCTCGCCGGCATCGGTTGGCTCATTCCCGGTTGTCCGGGCACGCCTACCGCAACGTCCAGCAGATCGCCAGTTTTCGAATGGCTCACGCGCATTTCGATCTTCCCGCATTTCAAAACGCAGCGGCTGATCGGTTCGCCCTTGGTTTCGTTCAGCGAAACCCGAATCGTCTTGTTTGATTCGTCGCGAAACTCCAGCGCGTTGCCCTTCGAGCTTTTCGCGATCGTCCATTCCAACTGTCCCGCGAGCCAGCCGGTTAAGAGAAGTGCGGTCGACCGATAGCCCGGCGCAAAATCAATCTCGATGCTTTCGATTTCGCGCAGGTGGCGGTGCGAGGCGGGATGATCGAAGAATTGAGCGAGGGCCAGACGGATTTGGTAAAGACGCGTCCAATTTAGATCGCAGAGAATGATGCGCTGCTGCGCCTCGGCCTGCGCTGTCTCGACGCGCTTCATTTGCACGCCGAAGGCGCTCCATTTCTGGCTGTCGTAGATGACGCGATCGACCCAGGCCCAGAATTGCGGATCCATCGGTTCGTGAAATTCCTCCTGCCACCAGAGATAAAACGGCAGGTCGGAATCGAGGTGGGAGAAAACAATGTTCGGGAGCAACCGCGCGGAAGGACCTTCGAGTAAAAACGAAAGCTGCTCAGAGCAAACCTGCTTGCTCCCGGAACCGCTCACGTGGCAATGCGCGCTGATCCAGGCTTCGACGCGGTTCTCCTTCGCCGCAGGATCCGCCCCGATCACGATGGCGCGGCAGGCGTGGTTCTCCGTGATTTTGGAAATGATCTCCGTGTTCTGAGAAAGCGAGCCGGGCGCTTCGCTGTAGATGGCGAGGTTGATGAGCGATGCGCGCGTCTTCACGCCATCGTTGTCCATCCAAAGTTTTTTCAGCGCGCGATCGATCTTCCCGATCTCGACGGGAATTCCGGTCGCAACAGTTTCAGTGCTCATCTTATCGATTTAGAGCCGTCGCCAGGCACGACCGTCGCGGGCAAGCAATTCGTCCGCTTCCTCCGGGCCCCACGAGCCGGCGGGATGATCGTACAACGGCGGCGCGTTTTCCTTCTGGGCCCAGGCGTTCTCGATCGGATCGACAAAAGCCCACGCTTCCTCGACTTCATCCCGGCGCGCGAACAACGTCGCGTCGCCGCTCATCGCATCGAGAAGCAAGCGTTCGTACGCTTCCGGGCTCGCCTTGCCGAAAGATGTTCCGTAATGAAAATCCATCTTCACTGGCTCGATCCGAAAACTGGTGCCCGGCATTTTCGCCTGCATCCGCAGCGAGATTCCTTCATCGGGCTGAATGCGGATCACGAGCACATTCTGATCGAGTGATGTCGCTTCCTTATTGAACAGGACGAGCGGCGCCCCCTTGAAATGGACGGAGATTTCCGTGCCGGATTTCGGGAGGCGCTTGCCGACCCGCACGTAAAACGGCACGTTTGCCCAGCGCCAGTTGTCCACGCGCAGGCGCAACGCGACAAAGGTTTCGGTCTTCGACTCCGGGTTCACGTTTTTCTCGGTGCGATAGGCCGGAACATTCTTGCCGTTGATCGCGCCTTCCGCGTATTGGCCGCGCACGACATCTTCCGCGATGTTGTCGGGCTGCAATCGCCGGAGAGATTTCACCACCTTCACTTTTTCATCGCGAATGCTATCGGCTCCGAGATCGGTCGGTGCCTCCATCGCAACCAGGCAGAGGAGCTGGAGCAAATGGTTCTGCACCATGTCGCGCATAGCGCCCGCGCCCTCGTAATATCCGGCGCGTCCCTCGACTCCGAGCGTTTCCGCAGCCGTGATCTGGACGTGATCGACATAGCGTGAATTCCAGAGCGGCTCGAAAATCGAGTTCGCGAACCGGAGAACGAGAATGTTTTGCGCCGTCTCTTTCCCGAGGAAGTGATCGATCCGGTAGGTTTGATTTTCCGCAAACGCATTGTGCACCACGGCATTCAGTTCGCGCGCGGTCGCGAGGTCGGTGCCGAATGGTTTCTCGACGATGACGCGCGCCCAGCTTCCCTCGCGCGCTTTGTTCAAGCCGGCTTCCTTGAGATTTTTCAGGATCGACTCGAACTGGTCCGGCGCGACCGCGAGATAAAAAAGCCGGTTCCCGCCCGTGCCGCGTTCGCGATCGATCTTATCGAGGCGTTCCGCCAAACTCTTGTAGCCGGCGGCATCGTGAAACTCGCTCGGGTGATAGAAGAGCGCCTGCGCGAATCCGTTCCAGATTTCATCGCGCACCGCCTGGCGGGAAAACTTGCGGGTCGATTCCTCCTGTTCCTTGCGGAATTCCTCGTCCGTTTTTTTGCGACGCGCGAAACCGATCACGGAAACGGCCGGCGGTAATTCGCCATCGGCCGCGATGTTGTAGAGGGCGGGAATTAATTTCCGCATCGTGAGATCGCCGGTCGCGCCGAAAATCACCACGCTGCAGGCCTGCGGCACCGTCCGCGTAGCCAGACCTTCGCGGAGCGGATTTGTTTGGGTTTCGGAAGATTTGCTCATCGCGCGAGATGCAGATTAGACAGAATTCCCGCGCTTAGGTAAGAGGAAAATTTAGGCGTGTATGCTCGCTACAAACGTGGCGCAGGCAAGAGGGAAAGAAGCTCATGACCGAAGTTGCGATTTTCCGAAACAGCGAGATTCTCAATCAGACCGTCGCCCGCCTCCAAGAGTGCGTGGAAGATCTCGAAAATTTGACTGATTTGGAAGCCGCCGTCGCCGAAAGTGCGGGCAAACCCACGCCTTCTCTGGTCGCACAAATGCCCATGCGACTCGCCCTTGAGCCGATCTCCCATTTGGTTTCGCAGTCAGGGAGAAGGCTCAGTTCCGCATGTAGAGTCGCCCCGGGATGACTGTCGTGCATCGCTCCGCCATTTTCTTGTTTCGCTGCCCTCAGGTTCCATTAGAGTAAAAGCGGAAGTTGGAGTGGATGTTTCCCAGATATGCCAGACAAGAATAATCCGAACGAGGACGACCTTCTGTTTCGGCTGCTGACAGAAGAAATCAAAGATCGCCACGACGCAAGCAAGTTGAGGGGATGGACCCCATGGTTACTTCTTGCTGCCCTCGCCAGCATGGCATCGGTCCTCGTCGAAGAGATTTGGGCGCGGCCGGTTCGTGTAGAAGCAGTTCGCGCTTGTTTCATTATGGGATCTCTTGTGATCGTGTCTGTATTGGCGGGCCGATCAATCTTGACCGCAATCACTGAACGAGAAGCGGGTCGCCCCCGGTTTCTGTTCCTCGAACGCACCGGCACTCCCGAAAGTATTCTTCTTCTAGCGTGTTGGTTTGGGGCTATGTCGGCGGCTTGTTTTCTTCACCGGGCAACGGTTACCAGCTACGCGTTGACCTCAGTTGGTTGGGTCCTGGCTTTTTTTTCGGTGTTTTCTGTTGTGATGGTTTTTGCAAGAGCTGCCAAATTGCCGCTTCCTATAAACCGTGGCCCGGTAATACCCAGGGTTATCGTGTTTGGCGTGTTACTTGCATTATGCGTCGGCTCGATTGACGCCTACTTAGAACTGGGGAGGTGAGGAGCCTTCAACTTGGGGAGGTAAAGGTCGGGACGATACTGGCGTTAGGCGCACTAATGGTAATGCTACTTGGGCGAGGCTCCAGCGGCGCATCTGACACCAAAGAAATCCTCGTGCAACTCCGACAAGATCTTGTTCTCGGCAACATCTCGGCCCTCGAAGGCAGAGATCGTGCTCGTGCAGCGTTGCAGGGAATGTTTCTGTCGGAGACCGTCAACGATGACGTCAATGCTTTGTTGAAGTTTATCTCTGACGTTCGTGCCATTTACGCAGATGCGTTGCGCACCGTGGAGACACTAAAGAGCGCAGTTCCCATCTCTACACCAGATGCCGCACACCCGACGGATTTTCAGAAACTTGCCGTTGCCAACGCGCTGGACGTTCTTACGGGATACGAACAGCGTGCGCGTCAGATAGGTCAGCAGTATTACAAGAAACTGCGTCGTGTTCGGAGCCGGCTGCACGCTATATCACGCCTCGTTAAGGCTGCGGCTTCGGATGAAGCAAACCTCATGTCGCAGATTAAGGTCGCGCAAACGCGCGCAGATGAAGATCTCAAGCGTTTTGTCGCCGCTTTTGAAGAGATACAGGCAGCATGGAATCATTGGTATCCGACGGAGCAGCGTCACCACAAGCCGTTCGCCGGTGCCCATCTTGTCAAGTGAATGGCCGCGTATCCGTTAGATGATGGGTTATATGTAGATCAGCGTGACCGGGGTGCAGGATTCTCTGAACAGCTACCCGGCGCAGCACGACCTGTCTGGTAAGTAACGAAACCTTGGTTAGTGTTGAACGTGGCCGAGCTATTATACGCTCGGGACTTCTGTTATGCCGGTAAGGGAAATCTGCGTGTCAGTTCTCGCACCCTGCCGCGGATCTGTTCCAACGCGGCCGCATCATCACGCCGGATCAGCGCGTCGTTCATGAGATCGGCGATCTCGAGCATCTCTTCTTCTTTCATCCCGCGCGTTGTGACGGCGGGCGTTCCGACGCGGATGCCGCCAGGTTTGAAGATCGGGTAGGTGTCGAAGGGGATGCCGTTTTTGTTCACGGTGATGCCGGCGCGGTCGAGGACTTCCTGCGCGACCTTTCCGTTGATGTCCTTCGGGCGGAGATCGACGAGCATGAGGTGGTTGTCGGTGCCGCCGGATGTGATGCGATAGCCGTGCTTCGTTAAGCTGGCGGCGAGCGCTTTCGCGTTCACGACGACCTGCCGCTGATAATCGCGGAACTGCGGCTGAAGTGCCTCGTGAAAGCAAACTGCCTTCGCCGCGATGACGTGCATGAGCGGTCCTCCCTGCACGCCGGGGAACACCGTTGCGTCGATCGCCTTCGCGTATTCGGCGGTGCACATGACGATGCCGCCGCGCGGCCCGCGGAGACTTTTGTGCGTCGTCGTGGTGACAAACTGCGCGTGCGGAATCGGGCTGGGATGCTGACCGCCGGCCACGAGCCCGGAAATATGCGCCATGTCGATGAACAAATGCGCGCCGATGGAATCGGCGATTTGGCGGAGCCGCGGGAAATCAATGATGCGGGGATACGCGGAGGCGCCCGCGGTGATCATCGCCGGCCGGACTTCCTCGGCTTGTTTCTGCAAAGCGTCGTAATCGATCTGCTCCGTCTCCGCGCTAACGCCGTACTGACTGACTTGGTAAAATTTGCCGGAAAAATTCGCGGGATGGCCGTGGGTGAGATGGCCGCCATGGGCGAGGTTCATCGCCAGAATCTTGTCGCCCGGCTTCAGCATCGCGAAGTAAACGGCCATGTTCGCCTGCGCGCCGCTGTGCGGCTGGACGTTGACGTGCTCGGCGCCGAAGAGTTGTTTCGCGCGATCGATCGCGAGCTGCTCGACGGTGTCGACGTTCTCACAACCGCCGTACCAGCGTTTGCCCGGATAGCCCTCGGCATACTTGTTCGTGAGGACGCTGCCCTGCGCCTCCATCACCGCGCGGCTCGTAAAATTTTCGGAGGCGATCAGCTCGATGTTTTCGAATTGCCGTTTCTCTTCCGCCACCACCGCGGCGTAAACTTCGGGATCGACCTTGCACAAGCCGCCCCCGGCGGGTGCGGGCGGGTTGGTGGAAGCGGGAGTGGTTCCGGTGTCGTGCGGCTGATCTGCCATGGTAAAGGATGTCGTTCCGCCGCCGCGCGATTTTGCCGGCACCGCGAGTTCGCTTTGTTCTACGAACGCGAGCACGGTCGGTAAAGCGTTTTTAATCGTGGCCGCGCAAGCGCTGTAGACATCGCGGTTGCACCCGATTGGGTCGGGCACATCGCGCCACACCGTCATGCCGGGCTCCTCGAATTCGCGGAGCAGGAACGCTTTCTCGGCGCCATGCGGAAAGAGCAGGTGAATCGTTTCGAGATGCGCGCCCGTCATCGCGAAGATATGCGTGGCCCGTTCCACCAGCGTGGCTGTGAGCGGCTGGCTGCGCAGTCCCCGAATGTCGACGCCGTCCCGCTCGCAGACCTCGACCGCGTGCAAACTCGCCGGCTGACCCCGCACCGCATGCACGCCCGCGGAAGCGACCTCGATGTCCTTCCGGTTCCCGAGGAGGCGGCGGAAAAAACCTTCCGCCATCGGGCTCCGGCAAATATTTCCTGTACAAACGAAGAGGACGCTTTTCACGATTCGGAGCCGGCGAACTGCCGGCAAAGCAACCTAAAATCAAACCGAATCAAGTCAACGCAGGTAGCGACGCCGTGCTGCGGCGACCGCCTCTTTTTCGTGAGACGATTCAGTGCGCTGCGAGAAAGTAGATCGCGATCGACAACACGATCAGCAGCAAAGCCGTGACCCACCAAACGGTCGGGATGCCCGCCGGCTTCCGCGACGTTCCGAACTCGCGCCGCACAAAATCATCGTAATCGAATCCTTCCTCCGGCAGATCGACGCCATCGTAGTTTTGAGCGTCGTCGCGCCAGCCGGAATTGTGATCCGCCCCGCATTCCGGGCAAGCCAGCGCGCGACGAGGCACGTCCTCTCCACAAACCGGGCAGACCTCGGGCGCTTCCAGTTTCGTCCGATTATCTTTGGCCATTTGTTAGAAAAAACCGCCGCCATTCTTGGCTCGGTCGCAGAGGTCCTCAAGTCAATATGCTCCGGGCCCATCCCGCGCCGGTTGAGAAAAGCCAGGGTCGGGATATTCTCCCGAATGCCGAAGGAGGAGCAGATCGTGACGGAAGGCACCGTGACCCAGGTGTTGCCGGGCACGATGTTCCGCGTCGATCTGGCGGGGCAGCGCAATGTCCTCGCCCATATCTCGGGGAAAATGCGCAAGCATTTCATCCGCATCGTGCCCGGCGACAAAGTGGAAGTCGAGTTGTCGCCCTACGATCTGACCAAGGCCCGGATTATTTTCCGCGAAAAATAACAGCGGCCCGCGCAGACATTCGACAGCGAAATCGCCGGGCGTAAGCGCAATTGAGCCGCGAGTTACGTTTCCGGTGTGGAAGACTTACTTTGCCCCGGCATTTGCCGAAATGGGCAGGACGACAGATAGTCGCGTAACAATTCGATTGGAGAATATCATGGCTGAAGAAAACAAAACTACGACACAGGGTGGCGGCACCGGTCCGGCAACCGCTCAGGGAAAATTTGAGAGCAGCAAAACCCACGCACGCAAGGCCGCGGACGACTTGAAGTCCGCTGCTGGCGTGATGGCGGAGGACTTGAAGTCTGCCGCGACGTCGATGGCGGGGGAATATCGCGACAAGGCCGAGCAAGTCTGGGGCGATGCGCGCGATCGTGCCCGCACGTTGCAGGAAGATGGCGAGCAATACGTGCGCGAGAATCCGGTCAAGGCTGTCGTCACGGCGCTCGGTATCGGGTTCGTTCTCGGGCTGATTTTCCGCCGCTAACGATTGGGCGGAATGGCTGGCGACACGATGCGGTTCCGCAATCCCGCGGGACACGCCGGTTTGCTCCATAATCTGGTCGCGTTGCTCAGCGCACTGGCCGGTTTTCTGGAGAGCCGGGCTGCGCTTTTCGCGAAAGAATCGAAGACGGCGCTCGTCCAGGTGTTGGTGCTGGTCGCGTGCCTGGGAGCAGCGGCGGTACTGGCACTCTTCGGATATCTGTTTCTGCTCGCGAGCGCAGTCGCGGGGATTGCGCACGCGTTGCATAAGTCGTGGATCTGGGTCGCGCTGATGGCGGCCGGTTTCCATTTTCTGCTCGCGCTCATTTGTCTGCTCATCGCGCGCAGTCGCATGAAGAAATCGATGTTCCAATCCACCGCTCTCGAATTGAAGAAGGATCGCGAATGGCTAAAGAATCTGGAAAAGAAAAATCCCTCCACGAATTAAGGCAGGAAGTCGCGCATTCGCGTGATCGTCTGGCGCGCGATCTGGCCGGGCTGCGTTACGAGCTGGATTTTCCGCTCAAGTTTCGCAAATCGTTCCAGCGCTCGACCGCCGTCTGGGTCGCGGCCGCGGTTGTGCTCGGAGTGCTCGTGGCCATGGCACCGGCCCGAAAGAAGAAGGCGAAAGTAAAAGCGAAATCGAGAAGCAAGAGCGAGAACGAGAAAGAAGGAATCCTCGGCGCAGGTTTGGCCTTGGGCGCGCTAAAGCTGGCGGCCACTCTGCTCAAGCCGGTCGTGGTGAAATTCGTTTCCCAGAAAATGAGCGGCTACGCGGCGGGCACCGGAGCGGACCGGCGCAGATCATAATTTCGTTTTAGGTTTTACGCGGTTGCGCGCGGCGCGTAATGATCTTGCACCCCCATGACCGCAGACTCTAGCGAAACGCCAGGCGCGAAGGGAGCGCGGCCTCTTGGCCATGTCGACGAATATCTCGCCCTCGGCGAGCGCGCGGGCGCATCCGACATTCATCTCGGCGTGAACGCGCCGCCGATCTGGCGGCTCAACGGAATCCTGCGACCGATCTGGCCCGACGCGGCGAAACTCACCGCGAACGACACAACTGCGCTGGCCGAAGGTTTTCTTTCCGACGCGCAGAAAGCGCAACTAAACGAGCGCGGCGATGCGGATTTCGCCTACGCCAACAGCCTCGGACGTTTTCGCACCAGCGTCGTGCGCCAGCGGCTCGGGATCGATTTGGTTTTCCGGATCATCAACACGCAGGTGCGGAACATGGACGATCTCGGGTTACCCGAGACTCTCAAATTGCTGACGCGGTATCAAAACGGACTTATTCTCGTGACGGGCTCGGTTGGGAGCGGGAAATCGACGACGCTGGCGGCTCTGGTCGAGCAAGTGAATCTCGAACGGCGCGAGCACATCATCACTCTCGAAGATCCGATCGAATACATCTTCGAGCCGAAAGGTTGCCACATCACGCAACGCGAAGTGCATACGCATACGCGCTCGTTCAGTGCGGCGTTGCGCGGCGCGCTCCGGGAAGATCCCGACGTGATCATGGTGGGCGAGATGCGCGATCTGGAAACAATCTCGCTCGCGATCACCGCGGCGGAAACGGGGCATCTGGTCCTGGGCACGCTGCACACCGGCAACGCCGCGCGCACGCTCGACCGGCTCCTCGATGTTTTCCCGGTCGATCAACAGGAACAAATCCGCATCATGGTGAGCGAATCGTTGCGCGGCATCATCAGCCAGCAATTGGTGCCGAGCGTGGACGGCAACTCGCGCGTGCTCGCCTTGGAAACGCTCACGAACACTCCAGCGGTGGCGAACGTCATCCGCGAAGCCAAGACCTTCATGCTCCCCGGCATCATTCAGACCGGCAAGAAACAAGGGATGCAGTTGATGGACGATGCCTTGATGGCCTTGTACGACGCCGGGGCGATCAGCGTCGAGGAAGCCTACGCCCGTGCGGAACAAAAGCAGACGATGCGGCAGCATCTCGGAAACTAACGTGGCCGAAATTGATCAGCTTCTCAGTGTCATTGTCGCGCAAGGCGGCTCCGATCTGCACATCGGCGAAGGGCAACCACCGAAGATGCGCAAGCACGGGGACGTGATGCCGATCCGCGAGGAGCCGGTCGAGCGCGACGAAGCCGCTCGAATGTTAAGCGAGATTTGCGGGCCGCAGAGCTGGGAGATTTTCGAAGAGCGCGGCGATCTCGATTTCGCTTACGAGATGGATGAGCGGTCGCGTTTTCGCTGCAATTTTTTGAAGCAGGCGAACGGCTACGGCGCGGTTTTTCGATTGATCCCGACGAAGATCGCAAGCCTCGAGCAGCTTGGCATTCCGCCCATCGTGAAGGAGTTTTGTCATCTCCGCGGCGGTCTCGTGCTCGTGACCGGGCCGACGGGCTCGGGCAAGTCGACGACGCTGGCGGCGTTGATTGATTACATAAACGAAAATTTCTCCAGGCACATCGTCACGATCGAGGAGCCGATCGAGTTCGTGCATGGAAACAAGCGCAGCATCATCACGCAACGCGAAGTGCCGGTCGATTCCGTCTCGTTCCCGATCGCGCTCAAGGCCGCCTTGCGCGAGGATGCCGACATCGTCCTCGTGGGCGAGATGCGTGATCTGGAGACGATCTCGCTCGCGTTGACGGCGGCGGAGACTGGCCTGCTCGTTTTTGGAACGCTGCATACGAACAACGCGCGCAAGACGATCGATCGCCTGGTCGACGTTTTCCCCGCGAACAAGCAGGCGCAGGCGCGCGCGATGCTCGCGAATTCATTGCGCGGTGTGCTGGCGCAATTGCTCTTGAAGAAAGCGGATGGCTCCGGCCGGCTCGCCGTGAACGAAATCCTGATCGCGAGCTCCGCGGTCTCCGCCATCATCCGCGAAGGCGCCACGCAAAAATTGCAGGACGTGATCGTGGCCGGGAAAGGGCAGGGGATGCAATTCATGGACGACGCCATTTTCGCCCTGCTCCAAAGCGGCGCCGTCTCAGCGCACGAGGCTTTCATGAAGGCGATCGACAAGAGCCGGTTCAAGGAATTCCTTCCCACGGATGAGCAAGCGCTGAGCAACGCTGCCGGCGCAGCGCCCGAAGACCATAAGCGCGCGTCGGGAGATTTCGTGAAGGCGAAACATCGACAAAGCAGGTAGGAACGCCTCTTCGAGGCGTCCTTACCTTGGGGCGCACGCATTGACAGGAAAAAGGGGGGGTGATACCGTCGCCGCAATTTAAGCCCTCGTGCATACGCTACTAAACAGTCAGGTGCTGGTGCTCAACCGCCTGTGGCAGGCGGTCAATATCTGTTCGGCCCGGCGCGCTTTCACCCTCCTCTATCAGGGGCATGCTCAGGTCGTCTCCTCCGATCTCGCGAATAATTTCCTCACCCACGATTTCGCCAGTTGGCGTGATTTTTCCGCGACCGCGCCAGATCATGAAGTGGTCACGACCATTTCGTGGAAGATCCGGGTGCCGCGCGTGATCGTGCTCCTGCTTTTTGATCGCTTGCCAAAGAAGGAAGTGAAGTTCACCCGGCACAATGTCTTCGAACGCGACAAGAGCACTTGCCAATATTGCGGCGAGGTTTTCGAGCGGACGGAGCTGAATCTCGATCACGTCCTGCCACGGGATAAGGGCGGGCTGACGACCTGGGAAAATGTCGTTTGCTCGTGCATTCCGTGTAACACGCGGAAGGGAAATCGCCTGCCGCATGAGGCTCACATGACGCTGATTCGCAAACCGAAACGCCCGAAGTGGCGACCGTTCGTGCACGTGACCTTCACGTCGCAGCACCACGAGAGCTGGCGGCATTTCGTGGATCTGGCCTACTGGAACGTCGAGCTGAGCGATTGAAACGGGGAGTTTTTTAACCGCGGATTACGCGGATTTAGACTGATGGGGAAAGGGATTTCTGATTCCTATCCGTGTTATCCGCGTAATCCGCGGTTAATCGTAGATTAGCGCTGACTACTTCAACGCATTCAGAATCGGCTGGGGATAAACGCCGAGCACTACGATAGCAACCATCATCGCCGTCATCGTGACGCGCGACAAGCGGCTCACCGGCACGGGCGCATCGATCGACGAGCCGTCCCAATACATCGCGCGCACCACTTTGAGATAGTAGTAAAACCCACACGCGACGGTGATCACACCGACCACGACCAGCGTGGTTTGATGCTGCCGCAGCGCTGCGTCGAAAATGTAAAACTTACCGAGAAATCCGGCGGTGAATGGAACGCCGGCGAGTGAAGCCATCGCGACAAGCATGGCGAAAGCGAGAAAGGGTGAGCGCTTCGCGAGGCCGCTGAAGTCTTCAATGTTGTCGCCGGTCTGATTCGCCACCACCACCAGCACCGCGAAGCTGAGCAGCGTCATGAGGAGATACGCGACGAGGTAATAAGCGACCGCCTCGCCCGCGAAAGAGACGACGCCGATGAGCAAATAACCCGCGTGCGCGATGCTCGAATACGCGAGCAGACGCTTCAAATTGGTTTGCGGGAGCGCTGCCAGATTTCCGTAAAGGAGCGTGAGGAGCGCGATGATCGTGAGCGCTTTCACCATTTGCGGCATCATGAAAAATGGTTGGAGCACGCGGAGGAGGACGACGAAGCCCGCGGCCTTCGAGCCGACGGAAAGAAACGCGGTCACCGGTGTCGGAGCGCCTTGATAAACATCCGGCACCCACATTTGGAATGGAACCGCGGCGATCTTGAATCCGAGCGCGACCAGCACCAGCACCATGCCGAAGAGCGCGGGCCCGCTTTCGAGCGCGGGATCGGCCAGCACCGCCGTGACGCGCGCCAGATTCGTCTCGCCGGTCACGCCGAAAATCCAGGTGATGCCGTAAACCAGAAAGCCCGTGGAGAGCGCGCTCAGGATCAAATATTTCACGCCGGCTTCGAGCGTAGCGGGATTGCGCCGGGTGAAACTAACCAGCACGTAGAACGACATCGTCACCAGCTCGAGCGAGACGAAGATCATGACGAAGTCGATCGCCGACGCCATCCACATCAATCCGACGCAGGTGAAAATCGGCAGCGCGAAAAATTCTCCGAGACCGGATTGATGCGTCGTGCCGTGGACTGATTGCCTAACGACCGGTGCGTAATCGACCATCATGACGAGAACGAGGATGGTTGTGACGAGAGCGAAGCGTTTGAAAAAGATCGCGAGCAGATCGGCCGTGTAGAAACTCCAGAAGCCCGTGGTCGCAACGTCCGTGGGCGCGGGCGCGAGAAAGAAACTGGCGGCGAGAACGGCCGCGAGACCGAAGATGGCAGCGAAAGCCAGCGTCCGTTTATCGATCCGCTCGAAGAACGCTTCGACCATCAGCACAAACAAGCCGATGACGAGCACTTCAACTTCGAGAATAGGAGCGCCGATCGTCATGGTTTCTGGGTGAAATAACTTTTGAAGGTGGGCGAAACGATCCGGACAAGGGATTGCGGGAAGAACCCGAACCAAAGCGTTACCGCGACGAGAAGCCCGATCGGCACGTGCAGGCTCCGGCGCAAATCCGTGACGCCGCTCCAGTTTTCAGGCATGGCTCCCATGAATACCTTGCGATAGGCCCGCAGCATGTAGACCGCCGAGATCACGACACCCCAGAGCGCGAGCACGGTCGCGATCTGGAAGATGTGGAACCGATATGGTTCGGCGCCGTTGCGGAACGCGCCGAAGAGGACCATCACTTCGCCGGCAAAATTCGCGAACCCCGGCAGACCGATCGATGCGAACGCGGCCAGACCAAACGCGAGTCCGGCTCGCGGCATTATCTTTCCGAGCCCGCCGAGGTCGCTGAGCAACAACGTGCCGGTGCGCTGCCGAATTTCTCCGGCGATGCCGAAGAGCAACGCGATCGAAATTCCGTGCGCGAAAATCAGGACGGCGGCGCCATTCATTCCGAGCAGAGTGCCGCTGGCGATCCCGAGAAAGATGTAACCCATGTGCATGACGCTCGAATAGCCGAGCATCCAGTCGAGACGCTTCTGCGCGATCGTGACCAGCCCGATGTAAATGATGTTGCCGAGAAGGAGCACGAGCAAAAGCGTGGTCCATTGCTGCGCGCCTTGCGGCAGAAGCGGGATCGCGACGCGCAGCAATCCGTAAAGCCCGAATTTCTTGAGGACGCCGGCGTGCAGCATCGCGGCGGGGGCGGGGGCGGAGGCGTACGCCTCGGGAGCCCAGGTATGAAATGGGAAAAGCGAAACGAGAATTCCGAAACCGATCAGGAGCACGAGGAAGATGGTCCCTTGCGCGTCCGTTGGAATCATTCCGAGCGCCGCTGCTTTTTGGAGCGCGCGAATATCGAAGCTGCGCGCCCCGTCCGGGACGCTTCGATAAAGCATGATCAAACCGAGCAGAAGGATGAAGCTGCCGGTGGCGAGATAGATCGTAATCTTCCAGGCGGCCGCATGACGATTGCCGGTGCCCCAGATTCCGATGAGAAGAAAAGTGGGGATCAGCGCCAGCTCGTGAAAGGCGTAGAAGAAAAAGAGATCGAGCGAAGCGAACGCGCCGAGTGCGCCGCCCGCGATGAGGAGAAGACACGCATGGAACGCGTGTTCGTGCGTGGCGATTGGCCCGGTGAACCAGATCGCGGCGAAGGTGACGATCGCCGTGAGCAGCAGCATGATGAGGCTCAAGCCATCGACGCCGAGCGTGAAATTGAGCCGCCAGGCATCGCTGATCGGATAGGAGACGACGAAATCGAAGCCGCGCCGGCCGGCGTCGAATTCGAAATACACGAGCAGCGTCGCGGCAAGGGTAAAGCCCGCGGCCCACAGCGCGGTGCGACGAGCGGGCGCGCCGCACAAAATCGCGAGGGCGGCCACAATCGGACAGAAGACGATAAAGGGTAAGATCACTTGAAAAGCGTGAAGTAAATCAGGACGACGATTCCCAATCCGAAGAGAAACGAATACGCCTGAAGGTTTCCGACTTGGAGGAGCCTGAGCAACGAGCCCACGCCCCAGGTGGCCGTGCTCGTGCCGCGGACGAAACCGGCATCGAGGACCCAGCGATCGAGGAACGCGGAGATTTTCGAGAGGGCGCCCTGCGTGGCGGCGATCAGAAAAGCGTAGATCTCATCGAAGTAAAAACGATTTCGAAACGGAGCGAAATTTACCGGATCGGTTTCGCGGCCGCGGTAAAGGACGATCGCGAGAATGACGCCGGTGAGCGTCGCGCCGAGGGCCATTCCCGGAATGAGCCAACCGGCTTCCGTTTCACCGGGCAACTGGACAAAAATCTTCGCGAAGAAATTGAAACCGGACGCGAAAGCCGGCAGCGCAAGAAGTATCAGCGGCCCGATCATCACCCACGGCGCTTCCCGCCCGGCGCGGGCTTGATCGCTGCGCGGCCGGCCGAAAAAAACCACGACGACGAGGCGCAACATGTAAAACGCGGTGAGAAACGCCGTGAAAAGCGCGAGCCAAAATATCGCCGAATTTTTTTCATGAGCGAGCGCAAGGATGGCGTCTTTGCTGAAGAATCCGCTGAATGGCGGGAACCCAATCAGCGCGAGCGTGCCGACCATGAAGGTGAGAAAGGTGATTCCGAGACGGCCGGCGAGTCCGCCCATTTTCCAAATGTTTTGCTCGTGATGGAGCATGACGATGATCGAGCCGGCGCCGAGGAAAAGGAGCGCCTTGAAAAAGGCGTGCGTGAACAAATGGAACATCGCCGCCTGGCCCGATGCCAGTCCTACGGCCATGACCATGTAGCCGAGCTGCGAGATCGTCGAGTAGGCGAGGATGCGTTTGATGTCGTTTTGTTGCGTCGCGATGAGCGCGGCCATCACGGCGGTGATCGTTCCGATCCAGGCGATGATTGAGAGCGCGTGCGGTGAGGCTTCGACGAGAAAGCCGACGCGCACCAGCATGTAAACGCCGGCCGCCACCATCGTCGCGGCGTGGATCAACGCGGAGATCGGTGTCGGACCTTCCATCGCGTCCGGCAGCCAGACGTGCAGCGGAAATTGCGCGGACTTTCCCACCGCGCCGCAAAAGATCAGCAGCGCCGAGACCGTGAGGTAACCGGGATAACTCGTGATTCGGCCGAGCTGATGACTCATCTCGGAAAAGACAACGGTGCCGGTCGCCGTCCAGGCCATCAGGATTCCGAGCATGAATCCGAAGTCGCCGATGCGATTGGTCAGGAACGCTTTCTTCGCCGCCTCCGCCGCGGTGTCGCGCTCGAACCAATGACCAATCAGCAGGTAGGAGCTGACGCCGACCAGTTCCCAGAAGATGAACATCATCACGAAATTGTTCGAGAGCACGATGCCGAGCATCGAGAACATGAAGAACGAGAGCGACGCGAAGTAGCGGGAGTTGCCGTCGTCCTCGCGCATGTAGCCTAACGAGTAGATGTGGATGAGCGCGCCGATGCCGGAGACGAGCACGAGCATCGTTTTGCTCAGCTCATCGAGCACGAATCCCAGCGGGACGTAGAGAAGAGGCCGAACGTCGATCCAGGTCAGCTCAAGCGCGCGGATGTCCGGTTGGACGAAAACGAAACAGCTGCAAACAAAACTGCCGAGCACTGCCGCGACCGAGATGGAGCTGCTAAGGCGTGGCCAGGATCGCGTCAGCAAAACGATCGCAACTGCAGCGGCGAGCGGCAGGAGCAAAATATACCAGGGTAGGCTGCTGATCATTTTGGCGCGTCAGAACTTCAAACTGTTGATGTCTTCGACGTGAGTCGTCTGACGCGCGCGATAAAGCGCCACGATGATGGCGAGACCCACCGCGACTTCGGCAGCCGCGACGGTGATGATGAAGAAAACGAAGACCTGCGCGTTGTAATTCGGCATTCCGTCCACGCCGAGGCGGAAGCGCGAAAAGGCGACGAGTGAAAGATTGGCCGCGTTCAACATCAGCTCGAGCGACATGAAAATAATGATGATGTTGCGCCGCAACAGCACGCCGGCGAAACCGATCGTGAAAAGCAATCCGCTGACGATCAGATATTGGCCCAGCGTCACCATGCTCAACGAAGCTCGCGTTTGCTCAGGACGACGACGCCGATCGTCGCGACCAGGACCAGCACGCCGATGATTTGAAATGGCAGATTGTAATTCGTGAAAAGAAGAAGGCCGACATTGTGGACGTCGTCCATCTTCGCCGCGCGCAGGGAAGGGAAAGCCTGCTTGGCTGCGCCCAATTGATCGACGACAAAACAGATTTGCACAAAAAGCGCAAACGCCACCGCGAGTCCGCCGACGAAAGCGACGAGATTGATTTTACGGCGCTCTTCCACGCGCAAATCGAGCAGCATGATGATGAAGAGAAAGAGCACCATGACTGCGCCGGCGTAGACGAGCACCTGAATGATGCCGATGAAGAAGGCGTCGAGCGAGATGAAGAGTGCCGAGAGGCCCATGAAGCAAACAACAAGACTGAGCGCGCTCGCGATCGGATTGCGATTGATCACGACGGCCGCGCCGAAAACCAGCATCACGAAAGCGAAGAGCCAAAAAAGAATGGGCGACATCTATCGATTTCGGATTTTCGATTTTGGATTGGCGGCGCTGGCAGTGAGGGAATTAGCGCGGGATGATGACGTTCTTCGCCATCGGATAAAGCACCGGGCAGCAGCCGATCGTTTCGCAAAACGCCTTGCTGAAATGGCTCAGGCTCGCGTAGCCCACTTCGGTCGCGGCTTCTGTGACGTTGTGTTTTCCACCACGCAAAAGTTCGGCGGCACGTTCCATCCGCAGCTTGCGCAGGAACTGCGGAATGGTGAGGCCGACTTCTTTCGAAAAAATCCGGCTCAGATAAAACGGGCTGCACCCGACTTCGCGCCCCAGCATTTCGAGGGTGGGCGGTTGCGCGAGATCGCGCGCGAGCAGCTCCTTCGTCCGCGCAACGCGGTCGCGGGCGACGCGCTTCTGCCGCATACAAAAGAATTCGGGATCTTTCGGCGTGAAAAGAAAGTGCGCCATCAATTCGAGCGCCTTGCTTTGATACCAGAGGCTTTGCGCCGCTTTTGCGACCGGCGGATGAAGCAGGCTCGTGACAAGATTCTGTTGCGCGAGCGACATCGGCTGGACGGCGGAGACGATCGAACGTTCGCGCTCCGGGAAAACCGCCGCGCGAAGCTGCGCGTCCAAATCGGCTTCGCAATCCACGAGTTGCTCCTGCAAATGCGCGCGGGAAAATTCGAGGGTCACGAACTGGTGATGATCGCGCGCCTCGCGTGAGGCCTGCAACGCCTGGTCGGCCGGCGCATAAAAACCGGCGGTGCCGGCGACGTAATCGGTTTGGGAACGGCTACCGACCGCGCCGCGGCCATCCACGTTCAGACAGAACTCCACGCTGTGCGGATGAAAGCTTCGTCCCCAATCGAGCGGACGCTCCGTCCGGAAATCATGCCATTCGATGCTGACGCCGAGACGTTCGAAGTCGCCATAGAGTTGCCGCCAGCCTTGGGGCACATTCCGCCACGCGCCGCGTTCCGCGACCGCCTCGTCGATCGAAATCATCGCGCGAACTTACGAGGTTCGCCGATGGGAATGCAAGTCGGGTTTGATTTCCACGAGGGCGGCCCGGTCCCAACCGCCGAGAGTCGAAGCCGCATCGTAGGTGCTCCGCGCGAAAGCCAGCAGCGCTTCGTCGGGCGCGGCGGCGGTGCGAACCGCCTCGTAAGGCAGCACGAATTCCTTGAGCTGCGCGTTGTAGCTCGCCGCTGTTGGATTCACTTTTGCCTCCGGAACTCCTTTCGGTTCCGGATACGCATAGGAATAAAAAATGGGGTCCGGCATCAGCGCGTTGCCGGGCCAGAAGCCGAGGCTGCTCACTTCATGCGAATAGGCTTCGCGTGCGACGGAATCGGGCAGGTGCGGCACGCCGCCGGGATGTTGTGGCGCGGGCCGGCCGGAAAAGCGCGTCACAGCGAGATCGAAGCTGCCCCAGAAAAAATGGACGGGGCTGCATTTACCGCAAAAGTCCGCGCGGAATTCCTTGAAGACGCGGTCGCTTTGCAGGAGCGCGCGCCAGAAACGGTTCGCGTATTCAGGATCGTAGGCGGCGTGTTTGTTGTCCTGCTCGAATGGGATTGCGTCCTGCACTTCGTTCGGAGTCGTGGAGAAGTGGGCCTCGATGCCCAGCTCGCGCAAAGCGCCCGTGACGGCGCGGTAAAACTGCGCCACGCTCTGCGGCACGAGCGGAATTACCTTCATCCCGCCATCGCTCGTGAGCAATCGCAGCTCGTGCGAGACGAAATCGAATCGGATTTCAAAGACACGTGTTCCGAATGGGATCGGAGAGGTCGTTAGGCCGCGCGCGGTGAGATAGAGCGTGACGTGCCAGGAATGATTCGTCCACGGCGTGAGCGCAAGCCGGATCTTCCCGACGATCTGCGTCCACATGTGCAGTGTTTCGCTCGTCTCTTTCCATTCGTGGAAGGGAAGCGAGGGCCAGATATTTTTCGATTCCATGCCTGCAATCTTGCAGGATTTTCCGTTAACGGCGATTGAAGAAATCGACGAAGGAGCGGTGCACGCGCTCGAACATTCGGTGCGCGTCATCCCTCGTCTTGAAGAAGAGCTTTTTGATTTTTCTCTTCACGATGTTCTCGTCGGCGTCTTCGTTTTCATCTGTGTCCGACTTCTGGACTTGGTCGCGCTCATCCTCGACCTGGTCCATGTTCCGCCCCTGATACATGCCCTCGACGCGCGTGACCCGGCCGTCGTTCGCCTTGATGTGAATCGTCCCCAGCGGCTTTCGCGACCGGTCCTCCAGCGTGACGATCCAAACCGGGTTGCCCCGCTCGTCCGTGCGGAGCGTGTAACTTACGAATGTGAAAGTGACGTGCGATGTTTCCGCGGTGTGGCTCGCCACTGTGTAAGCGCCGGTCGAATCGAGATTGAGCCGCGTGGTGTTGATCGTGGCGCCTTCCGTGGAACCGGCGACCGAACGATTCGGGTCCCGCTGGGACAGGATCTTGTTGTCTTCGACGATGATCTCCCGCACGTGGTTCGGTGCGCGGCGGTCCGCCACGAGAATCTTCCAGGAACGCGGCTGGGGCTCGCCATCGACGCCCGTCACGGAAACGACCCGGGTGACGAGGTCGCGATTCAGTTGTGTGCCGATGACGCGCAAGGCTTCATACGCGCTTGGGTTTTCCTGGGCCAAAGCCGGCGCCGCCAGGAGGAGGAGGGCCGGCAGTAATTTCCACATGGCGAAAGAGAGCTATGCTTGCTCCGGCTGTCCACCGAGATTTCGGTTCTGCGCTTGAATGGACTGCGTCATATGTTCAGCCTGCACTTCGTTTGATGAAAAAAAAGAAGGTCGAGTTTTCCAGCCACACCGGCAATCTCGCGCCGATGCGGAAATTCGTGAGAAAATTTCTCGACGCGTATCCATTTTCCGAAAAGGAACGCACGTTCATGGTCTTGGGAGTAGACGAGGCCTGCACGAACATTATTCGCCACGCCTATCATTTGCGGGACGATCAATTGATTTCCCTGTCGCTCGAAGGTCTGCGCCATTGCATTCGGATGCGACTGCGCGACTACGGCAAACAAACAAAACGCCACAGGATGCAAGGCCGCGCGCATGATTTGATCAAGCCGGGCGGTCTCGGAATGCACCTGATCCGGCACGCCTTCGACAAAGTCGATTACATCTTGAGAGCGCGCGGCACCGAACTGGTCATGACGAAGAAGTTGGAAATCTAGCGACAACATGAAACCGCCCGAGCCTGATCCCGCTTTCGAAGTTTCGCTGCGGCCGCCGATGTTCAGCGAGTTCACCGGCCAGGTGAAAGTGTGCGAACGTCTCGAGCTCCTTGTGGCCGCGGCAAAAAAGCGCGGCGACGTGCTCGAGCATATCCTACTGAGCGGCCCGCCCGGCTTGGGAAAAACGACGCTGGCCAACATCATCGCAAACGCGATGGGCGTGAACGTGAAGAACACGAGCGGCCCGGTGATCGAAAAGGCCGGGGAGCTGGCCGGGTTGCTGACGAGTCTCGAAAGAGGCGACGTGCTTTTCATCGACGAAATCCATCGGCTCCAGCCGACGATCGAAGAATATCTTTATCCCGCGATGGAGGATTACCGGCTCGACATCATCATCGATCAAGGGCCGCAGGCGCGGAGTCTGCGGCTGCCATTGCCGAAGTTCACCCTCATCGGCGCGACCACGCGGGCGGGGATGGTGAGCGCGCCGTTGCGATCGCGCTTCGGAATGACCGCGCGGCTCGATTACTACAGCGCGGAGGAGATGCACAAAATCATCACGCGCAGCGCCGGGTTGCTCGGGGTGGAAATCGACAGCGCCGGCGCGGCGGAGATCGCGTCGCGCACTCGGGGCACGCCGCGGACCGCGAACAACCTCCTTCGCTGGGTGCGCGATTACGTGCAGGTGAAAGCGGATGGAAAAATCACCGCTGAGTTGGCCGACCGCGCGCTCACCATGCTCGAGATCGACCGCGACGGTTTCGATCAATGGGACAAGCGGATCATCGAAACGTTGATCCATAAATTCAACGGCGGCCCGGTTGGCCTGAGCTCGCTCGCGGTCGCGGTCGGCGAGGAAGCGGGGACACTCGAGGAAGTGAACGAGCCGTATTTGATCATGGAAGGTTACATTAAGCGAACGCCGCAAGGCCGCGTCGCGATGCCGAACGCGTATCGCAAGCTCGGGCTCAAGCCGCCCGCCGGCGCGCAGGCGGAGCTTCTGTAGCGGCGGTCTCTGACCGCCGAGCCCGTTGCGTGAAATCGTTCGGCGGTCTGAGACCGCCGCTACAGGATCCGTTCAGCGTTGGACGTTGGACGTTGGACGTTGGACGTTAGCTCGAATGGAAGTCACGCCCGATTTTTTCCAGAGCACCTCGAAGGTCTTCACGGTCGCGGAATTGACGCGCGCCATCCGCGCGACACTCGAGACAAAATTCGGCGCGGTCTGGGTGCAGGGTGAAGTTTCCAACTACAAACTGCATCCGTCGGGCCATCAGTATTTCACCCTGAAAGATCAGCGGGCCGCGATCGCGTGCGTCATCTTCCGGAATACTCTGCCGCCGGGCGCGCCGCCTATCGCCGATGGCGCGCAGGTCCAGGTTTACGGCAACGTTTCCGTGTTCGAAGCGCGCGGACAGTACCAGCTCAGCGTCCAGATTTTGCAGACGCGCGGAGCCGGCTTGCTCCAGGCGAAGTTCGAAGCGCTCAAGCGAAAATTGGAAGCGGAAGGTCTTTTCGATTCCGCGCGCAAGCGTCCGCTGCCGCGGTTTCCGAAACGCATTGGCATCGTCACCTCGCCGAGCGGCGCCGCGATCCGCGACATGCTGAATGTGCTCCGGCGACGCGCTCCGAATGTCGAGGTGCTCATCAGCCCGGTGCGCGTGCAAGGCAGCGGCGCCGCGGCGGAAATTGCGACGGCGCTCAACGAGCTCGCCGCGCCAAATCCGCTTTGGGAACCGATCGACGTGATCGTGATCGCGCGCGGGGGCGGGAGCATCGAGGACCTCTGGGAGTTCAACGAGGAAATCGTGGCGCGTGCGATTTTCCATTCGGCGATTCCGGTCGTGAGCGCGGTGGGCCATGAGATCGATTTCACCATCTCCGATTTCGTGGCCGATCTGCGCGCGCCGACGCCGAGCGCCGCGGCGGAATTAATCGTCTCCGATTCGGCAGAGCTGGGGCGACGCGTGAATGACCTGGCGAACTGTCTCCAAAAATATTTGCGCAATTTTCTCCAGCAGAACCAGACGCGGCTGCGCTTTCTCTCCGAGCGGACGCTCGCGCGTGAGCTGATGCAGCGGATGCGCGACGCGCAGCAGCGCCTCGACCTCACGTCGGACTCTCTCTTGCGGCGGCTGAAGCAGTTCGTGGTGGATTCGCGCGCCGCGCTTTCCACACACGCGCAATCATTGAAGGCGCACGATCCCCGGCGCGAACTGCTCGTGAGGCGGAATCAGTGGAGCGATCTCCAGCGTCGCATCACCGCGCAGGCCCCACGATATTTGCAGACTGCGCGCGAGCGTTTCCATCGCGTGGACGGAATCTTGCGCGTGCTCGGTCCGGAAGCGACGCTGCGGCGCGGTTATAGCATCACGAGCGATCTGGAAGGGAAGGTGATCCAGTCCGTCGCGGCCGTCCGTCCGAAAGCGAAGATCAGAACACGCGTCGCGGACGGCGAGTTTGAATCGCAAGTGACGCCGTAGCGTTCCGTCCGTATTTTTGATGACGAAGTGCGTTTCAGCGGGGTGGATCGTGCGCTCCGTCGCGCGATGTTTGTTTCCCAACGCCATTTGTTTGGCATCATCGAGCGGCGGAGCGCTCGATCCACCTTGGCGCGGATTGCTCTACTGGGGAGCAACCAGGACGCTCCCGTCGTCGCCCGCGGCGACGCTGCCGTCCGTCGCACTGGGAAGTCTGCCAATCTTGGCTTGAAATTCGGCGGCATTTGCCCAACCCGCAGTCGTCGCCTGGTTCTTCTTGTAAACGCCGGCGTCGCCGCCTTTCCGCATGATCACAAAACCCTTGTCGCCGAAGGGAGCGGCCGTGGCAGCGAGATCGGTGTCGTAAACATAGTTCGTGCTCGCGGCGAAAATTGCGGTGGAAGGATCCGTGCTCTTGATTTTGTAAATTTTGAGAGCGCTTCTGCCGCTCAACGACACTGCGACCGGCATGCTCTCGGAAGTCTTGACCGAGCAGTTTGCGCCGGGCGCACTCAGGATTCTCTCCACGTCGTCCGGTTTCAGATAACCATTTTGGACGAGTTTGCTGGAATAGTCGGCCAGCGTGGCGACGCCCACAGTATAATCGCCCGGCCACTTATAATTCACGTGCTTGCTGGCCGCTCCGTCCGTGGCCATGTGGAATCCGGCCAGGTAGAGTTCCCGCGTATTGTTCATCGTGCGGGTCATCTGCCGTTTGTTGCGCGCATCCTTGAGCGCCGGCCAGGCCAGCACCAGGACAACGGCCGCGATCAAAATCACAACCACGAGTTCCGTGGATGTAAAAGCAGCGGAGGAATTCCTCGGAAGGCGCGGTCTCAACGCGTGAGGAAAAAAATTACGGAGTGTTTGGGAGCAGCAACGAGTTGCCCGTGGCTGAAATCCAGGTGGCCCCGTTCGCCGCAAAAATGTCCGTCTGCGTAGTTCCTCCGGTGGGGCCTACAACCGTGGAAGTCCCTGCTGTGGTATCAACTTTGCAGGTTTCGACTGTTCCGCTTTGGTCGCAGCGAATGACGATTGCTTTTCTTCCCTTCCAGACTCCGCCCTTCACCGTTTGATCTGTTTTGTAGACAGCGCTTGTTCCGCCGGTGTTAGGAGCGTCTGCGATCAGTGGGAAGCTTGGGTTGGAAGTTTCCGTCATCCCCAGTTCGTAGGCGAAATTGTTTGTCGAGGCTTCGCAACGATCGGCTGGAAGCGTCATGTTTTCGTCCGGAACCTTTGGCGACCATGCCGACTTACCAAGGTAAAACAATTTCTCGGCGGGTAGATATAGGGGAACCAGAAGGGCGAGAGCTTTGTTGGACGTATCGGCGCTGGTGAGCGCAACCGGCGGATCGACAGTTCCATCTTTGTCCGGATACTTCCCGTCGTTGTCCGCCGCATACAGTTTGCAAGCGAGCGCGATTTGCTTGGCGTTCGACAAATCTTTTGTCTGGGCGCCACGCTCTTGCACGGTGCTGAAGACAGGCACGGCGATGCTCGCGAGGACGGCGATGATCGCGATCACCACCAGCAGTTCGATGAGGGTGAAGGCAGGGGATGAGTTTCGTTTCATGAGAAGTTGAGCAGGGCAGGAGGATGGCGAATGCCAGTGCCGCGGGTCAAGCAGAATGAAGTGGGTCCATCAAGGAACGGCGGTTTCTAAACCGCCCCTCCTTGAATCTTGAACGCCACCGTTGCCAGCGGCGGGAGGCTGATCATGAGTGAATGCGTCCGGCCTTGCCACGGGAAATCTTCCGCCTCGAATCCGCCCATGTTGCCGATGTTGCTGCCACCATACGTTTCGGCATCGGTGTTGATGATCTCGTGGTAGAAACCGGCGCTCGGAACACCGAGCCGGTAACCGTGCCGCGGAAGCGGCGTCGCGTTCACCGCGAAAACGATCACGTCGCCCGCGCGCGATCGACGCATGAAGGCGACGACGCTGTTATCCGCGTCGTGAAAATCAATCCACTCGAAGCCTTCGTAGGAATCGTCCTGGTCCCAAAGCGCCGGTTCGTTTTTGTAAACGTAATTCAAGTGTTGCACGAGCCGGCGGAGGCCGTCGTGGCGCGGCAGCGCGAGCAAATCCCAGTCGAGTTCGCGATCGTGGTTCCACTCGCGGCGCTGCCCGAATTCGCCGCCCATGAAGAGCAGCTTCTTGCCCGGATGCCCGTACATCCACGCGTAAAACATCCGCAGATTCGCGAACTGCTGCCATTCGTCGCCCGGCATTTTGTTGATGAGCGAACCTTTGCCGTGCACGACCTCATCGTGACTGAGCACGAGAACGAAATGCTCCTGGAACGCATACATCAGCGAGAAGGTGATGTTGTTGTGGTGGAAGCGCCGGAAGATCGGATCGAGCGCCATGTAATGAAGGAAGTCGTGCATCCAGCCCATGTTCCATTTGAACCCGAAGCCGAGTCCGCCCAGATACACTGGGCGCGAGACGCCGGGCCAGGCGGTCGATTCCTCCGCGATCGTCATGATGCCGGGGAAACGCTCGTAGCAAACTTCGTTGAAGCGCTTGAGGAAAAAAACCGCTTCCAGATTCTCGCGGCCGCCGAACGCATTCGGGATCCACTCGCCCGCTTTGCGCGAGTAATCGAGGTAAAGCATTGACGCGACCGCGTCCACCCGCAGGCCGTCGATGTGATATTTGTCGAGCCAGAAGAGCGCGTTGCCGATGAGGAAATTCCGTACCTCGTTCCGGCCGAAGTTAAAAATCAACGTGCCCCAATCCTGGTGCTCGCCCTGGCGCGGGTCCGCGTGCTCGTAGAGATCGGTGCCGTCGAATTCCGCGAGTCCATGCGCGTCCTTCGGAAAATGCGCCGGCACCCAATCCATGATCACGCCGATCCCGGCCTGGTGAAATTTATCGACGAAATGCCGGAACTCGTCCGGCGTTCCGAACCGGCTCGTGGGCGCGAAATAATTGGTGACCTGATATCCCCACGAACCTTCGAACGGATGCTCGGCCACCGGCATCAGCTCGATATGGGTGTAGCCCATCTCGACCACGTAAGGCAGGAGCGTTTCCGAAAGTTCGAGATAACTCAGCGGCCGGTTGCCTTCCTCGCTCGTCCGTTTCCAGGAGCCGAGATGCACTTCATAAATGCTGAGCGGACTGGTTGGCAGCACGCGGGCCGGACGCGCCTCCATCCATTTCTGGTCGCTCCACTGGTAGCGCGCGAGATTGTAAACGAGCGACGACGTCTCTTTGCCGTGCTGATTGAAGAGAGCGAACGGATCGGCCTTGAGCAAGAGCGCGCCGCCGGGAGTTCTGATCTCAAACTTGTAATGCGCGCCTTCGCCGACGTCCGGCAGAAACAATTCCCACACGCCGCTGCCGAGGAGCCGCCGCATCGGATTGACGCGGCCGTCCCAGCCGTTTAAATCGCCCACCACGCTCACGCGTTGCGCATTCGGCGCCCAGACCGCGAAGTAAACGCCGGACGCCTCACCGACCGTTCGCAGATGCGCACCGAACTTTTCGTAAATCTGAAGATGATTCCCCTCCGAGAAAAGGTGGAGATCGACGTCGCCCATGATGATGCCGTAGGCGTACGGATCGCGCACCGTTGCCATCGAGCCGTCCCATCCCATCAAGTGAATGCGATAATCGGCGTCGCGTTTCACGCCGGGCAAAACCGCCTGGAAAAATCCCGCCGCATGGAGGCGATCGGCCGGGAATCGCTGTTCCTCTTTGCCGCCCAGAACGACGGTCACTTCCTTCGCATCCGGCCGGAAGAGCCGGACAACGAGATCATCGCCCATGAGATGCGGACCAAGAATCCCGAACGGATCGGGATGCGCGCCCGCGAGGAACGCGTGCAATTCATCAATGGGCACGCCGGTGATTTCGAAAGAGCTCATGCGCGAGTCAGTAATTTAGGGCGTCTCCTAAGAATGTCGTGCGCGGATTTTCGAGCCTTGGGGAGCACAGGCTGCCAGCCTGTCCCGCCCGGCAGCTTGCCGGGCGGATCTTCTGGTGGCGAATGTTCACTCCGCGTTCCCGCGGATGTTCGTGGCAAGCTGCCACGAACCGCAGGCTGGCAGCCTGCGCTCCCCAGCGGAAAATCTCGCCCTACCTGTAAATCCAGAGCAGCAATCCCGGCAGCGCAATTCCCGCGAGCAAACAAACCGTGGCGACGACCGGCTGCCGGCTGAACTTGTACGCCATCACAATTCCGATCAGAGCCGTCCCCACCAATCCTGCGGCGGCGGCGAGCATGAAATAGCGGAGCGGCGTCGGCTGCCGTCCCGGCGTGCCGGGAACGTGCGCGTCCTTATGCACGAAGGAAAGCGCGGCCAGTGCGGGCGGCGCGATGTAGGTCTTGTCCTTCTTTGACTCGTGCCAATTGAATAACTGCCACGAGCCTGTCACCGCGAAAAAGATCAGCATCGGCGCGAACAAACAGCCGAGAAAAAGATGGAGCGTGCGCAGGAATTTCATGCGCGCTGACATACAAGACCAAACGCGCGCCGCCGAGAAAAATCGCGGCCGGTATCCACAGCGGCTCGACCGAGTCTCGCCTTACCAAAAAGATGTCACGTGGTAGGGCGAGACTCGGTCGAGCCGGCCGGGGAAAACCGCTACCCCATTCCATCTCGAACATGCCCGCACGCGACTTTCCGTTTCCCTTGCGTTCGCAGCCGTCGCATAGTTTGTGCGATGGAACCGCCGGTGAATGACGCAGCCGATGAACTTCTTCGCACCTACGAGGAGAGCGGCGGAATCAATTACCTCGCCGCCGCGGCCATGTTGCCTTCGCGACCGGCGATCGAATCGGCTTGTGTCGATTTGATGAGCCTGATGTTTCCCGGATTTCACGGGGCAGCGCTGGCCGATTCGAGCGATCTGCCGGCTGTGACCCGCAGCCGAATCAAGAGCCTGCATCTGCGAATGAAACCGGAGATTGCCAAGAGCTTTAACCAGCTCGACCGCGACGCGGCGGATGCAAAGGCGGACCAGGTCCTCACTTGGTTCATGTCGCAGCTCGGACGTTTGCGCCAGGTACTCTGGACTGATGTCGACGCGGCCTACGAAGGCGATCCAGCGGCCACCAGTTACGAAGAAGTGATTGTCGCCTACCCAGCCACGGAAGCGATCGCGATCCAGCGCATGGCCCATCTTCTCTACGAAAAAAAGGTGCCGCTGATTCCGCGGCTCATGACCGAATGGGCCCATACCCGCACCGGCATCGATATTCATCCGGGCGCCAGGATCGGCCCGCATTTTTTCATCGATCACGGGACCGGCGTGGTGGTGGGCGAAACCTGCGAGATCGGTTCGCGAGTGAAATTGTATCACGCCGTGACCTTGGGAGCGCGCAGTTTTCAAAAAGATGAGCATGGCAAAATCATAAAAGGCGGGAAACGTCATCCGACCCTGGAAGACGACGTGACGATCTATCCCAACTCAACCGTCCTCGGCGGGGAAACCGTGATTGGTGCCCGCAGCACGATTGGCGGAAATGTGTTCCTGATTCACAGCGTGCCGCCAGATTCGCTCGTTTATTACGAGGAGAAGCAGCTCCAAATCGTCCCGAAGCGTCGCGCCGGCGCGAGCGATTTCACCGCGTAGAGAGAACCGGAATGATTTACCTGGATCATAACGCGACGACGCCGCTCTGCGCGCCGGCGCTGGAAGCGATGCGGCCGTTTCTGGAGCGGGATTATGGGAACCCATCGAGCATTCATGCGGCCGGACGCGAAGCGCGTGCCGGAGTGGATGATGCGCGCGATCGGCTCGCACACCTGCTCGGCGTGAAACCGCACGAGCTGATTTTCACGAGCGGCGGGACGGAATCGAACAATCTCGCCGTGCTCGGTCTTGCTCATGCGCACGCCGAACGCGGCCGTCATTTGATTTGCGCGAGCACGGAACATCACGCGGTCCTGCACGCCTTCGAACATTTGGGGAAACGCGAGCGCTTCGAGGTCACGATTCTCCCGGTGGATGAACGCGGTCTGGTCGATCCGGATGAACTCGCGCGCGCGATTCGCGATGACACCACGCTCGTTTCCATCATGACCGCGAACAACGAGACCGGCGTGCTCCAGCCGATGGAAGAGCTGGCGCGAGTCTGCCAAGAGCGCGGCGTTTTGTTGCATAGCGACATGGTGCAATCATTTGGGAAACTGGAAACCAACCTGGCGGAAAGCGGCCTGGCTGCCGCAAGTTTCGCCGCGCACAAATTTTATGGGCCGAAAGGAGCGGGCCTGCTTTATCTCCGCGCGGGTTTGCCGATCGAGGCTGTGCAATTTGGCGGGGCGCACGAAAATCAGCGCCGGCCTGGAACTGAAAACGTGCCCGCGATCGTGGGAATGGCCGCGGCCGCGGAATGGACGTTGCGCGAGCGCGCGCCGGAACAGGAGCGCCAGGGCGCGTTACGCGACCATTTGTGGGAGCGCGTCGTCGAGGCTTTTCCCGCGGCCACGCAAAACGGCGATGCGACGCGCCGCCTCGCGAACACACTCAACGTCAGTTTCGACGGACTGAGTTCGGAAACGATCCTGATGGCGCTCGATCTCGAAGGCGTCTGCGCGTCGAGTGGTTCGGCGTGCATGGTGGGATCGGTTGTCGCTTCACACGTGCTTCTCGCGATGGGATTGCCGGAACGTCTCGCCAGTTCGGCGGTTCGTTTTTCCTTGGGGCAGGGGACGACCAAAGAAGAAATCGAGCGCGCCGGAGAAATCATCGCGCGCGTCATGAATCGCCTCCGCGAGACGCAATCGAGCCACGCCTATGCCGTTGTTTGAGCAGCTCGATCTTAGTTTGCCAACCGGGCCGTCGCTCGTGGTGCTCGGGCGCGATTTCGCACTCGAAGCAAAAGCGCGCGAGATGTTGCAACAACTCGACGCCACGGAGCTGGCGCGCGCCATCCACGTGGAATGGAACGCGCGGCTTTTCAGCGCCGCCGGCCGTGCTGATTTTCGTCGAAAGCTCGTCTCATTGAATCCGCGTTTGCGCGAACACGACGCGCTCGAAATCGATCGCACGCTGCGGCACGAGCTGGCCCATCTTCTTGCGCAATTCCGCGCCGGCCGCCGGCGTGTCCCGCCGCACGGAACCGAATGGCGCAAGGCCTGCCGCGATCTCGGCATCGGCGATGAATCGAGATGTCACACGCTGCCATTTCCGATTCAACGGCGGACGCGTCGATTTCTTTATCGGTGTCCGCGGTGCGGAAAAGATTTTCCGCGAGTCCATCGGATTAAACGCGCGATCGCGTGTCTGGAATGCTGCCGGAAATTCAACCGCGGAAAATTTTATCGCCGCGCGCAGCTGCGGTTGGTCGAGCCCGAGCCTTAAACGTCGTCCTCGCTCGCGTCGCCCTTCTTCGCTTTCTGCCCGCGCAATTTCGCCTGGATGAAAAGATCGATCGCGCCGTCCATCACTGCCTGCACGTCGCTCGTCTCAGCGCCGGTCCGGTGATCTTTCACCATCTGGTAAGGTTGAAAAACATACGAGCGAATCTGGCTGCCCCATGCCACGTCGCCTTTCTCGCCGTACTGCCGATCGATCTCCGCGCGTTTCTTGTCCTGCTCGATTTCGTAGAGTTTCGCTTTCAACATTTTGATCGCCAGCTCGCGATTGCGTCCCTGGCTTCGCTCGGCCTGACACGCGACCACAATGCCAGTCGGCTTGTGCACGATGCGCACGGCGGTTTCGACTTTGTTCACGTTCTGGCCGCCTTTGCCGCCGGCGCGAAAAGTGTCGACCTCGATGTCGGCCGGATTGATCTCGATGGGGGTGGAATCGGCGATTTCCGGTACAACGTCCACGCTGGCGAATGACGTGTGCCGGCGCTTGTTCGCGTCGAAGGGCGAGATGCGCACGAGCCGATGCACGCCGCGCTCCGTGTTGAGATAGCCGTAAGCGTATTCGCCTTGCACGAGCAACGTCGTCGATTTGATTCCCACTTCTTCGCCGACCTGCACGTCGATCGTTTGCGAAGTGAAACCGCTGCGCTCGATCCAGCGTTGATACATTCGCAGAAGCATGTCGGCCCAGTCGCACGACTCCGTGCCGCCTGCGCCGGAGTGAATCGTGAGAAAAGCGTTCGCGCGATCGTTTTCGCCGGAAAGAAACTGGCGCAGTTCGAATTCTTCGAGTTGGTGAAGGAGCTTGGCGTATTCTGTCGCGACGTCTTTTTCCGCCTGCGCACGTTGTGCGGAGTCTGGTTCTTCCGCAGCGAGCTGCCGGAGCGCTTCGAAATCTTCCTGCGCGCGCTCGAGTTCGCGGAGCGGGTTTAGCAAGGAACGGATGCGCGACACTTCCTCGACATCGGCCTGGGCGCGTTCCCGATTCGACCAAAAATCCGTGCTGCTCATTCGCTCTTCGAGCGCGGCGAGCTGGCTCTCTAGCTTCGGGACGTCAAAGAAACCTCCGCAACGCGCGCACGCGCGACTGGAGAGCTTCTGCATCGATCACCGGAACTTCCGTAGCCATGCGGGAAGATAACGATGAGGCAGTTGCGCGCCAGTTGCTTTCGTCATCCCGAGCGGAGTCGAGGGACCCCGTGGCAAGTCGAGCGACGCTCCACGGGCCCCCTCGACTTCGCTCGGGATGACTAAGGTTTCCGCTTCGGCGCGGGCGCCGGCTCGAGGCGGAAAACTGTTTCGCCGTCCTTCATCAAATCAAGGCGATCGCGCGCGAGCGTTTCCAGATATGTCGGGTCGGTCTTGAGGAGATTCACCTCGCGGGTCTGGCGCGCGAGCAACGTCTTTTGCTCGTTCACCTGCGTCTGCAAATTCTCGATCTCGCTCCGGCTCTGCGTCAGTTTTTTGTAGGGCGGCAGAAAGAGACTGACGATGACGAGCACAGTCGCGATGACGAGAAAGAAGCGCAGGATGGTGTTGAGACGCTGCCAGACCGTGGCTTCACGTCGCGCGCGAAAATCGCCGTAGCCGGGATGATCCACTAGCGCATTTTACCGCCGAAGACGGCGTTGTCACCAAGTTCCTCCGCGATCCGCAGGAGCCGATTGTATTTCGCGACCCGGTCGGTCCGGCAAAGCGATCCCGTCTTGATCTGCCCGGCGTTCGTCGCCACGGCGATGTCGGCAATCGTCGTGTCCTCGGTTTCGCCGGAACGATGGCTGATGACCGCGGTGTAGTTGTTCGTCGTGGCGAGATCGATGGCGGCGAACGTCTCCGTCAATGTGCCGATCTGATTCACCTTCACGAGAATGGAATTGGCCACGCCCTGGTGGATTCCCTTGCGCAGGAATTCGACATTCGTCACGAAAAGATCGTCGCCGACCAGTTGGATTTTGCCGCCGAGCCGCGCCGTCAATTTTTTCCAGCCGTCCCAATCATTTTCCGCGCAGCCGTCCTCGATCGAGATGATGGGAAAACGGCGCGCGAGCAATTCGTAATAATCGATCAATTCGTCGGCGGTGCGCTTCGAGCCGTCGGATTTCTTGAAAACGTAGGCGTTCTGCTCCGGGTCGAAGAATTCGGAAGCGGCCGGATCGAGCGCGATAAAAATTTGCTCGCCGAATTTGTAACCGGCTTTCTCGACTGCGATCGCGATGCATTCCAGCGCGTCTTCCGCCGAATCCAGTTTCGGTGCGAACCCGCCTTCGTCGCCGACCGCGGTCGAAAGGCCGCGATCGTGCAGAACATTTTTCAACGTGTGAAAAACTTCCGCGCCGTAGCGGAGCGCTTCCGCGAAAGTGGGCGCGCCTTTCGGCATGATCATGAATTCCTGGAAATCGATCGGCGCATCGGAATGCGCGCCGCCGTTGAGGATGTTCATCATCGGAACGGGCAGGACCTTCGCTGTGTTCCCGCCGAGGTAACGGAAAAGCGACATTTCGTTCGCGGCCGCGCAGGCGTGCGCATTGGCGAGCGAGACGCCGAGGATGGCGTTGGCGCCGAGTTTCTTTTTATTCGCGGTGCCATCGAGCGCGATCATTCTTTCATCGATCTTCGCCTGCTCGAGCGCATCGTGGCCGGCTAGCGCTGGCCCGATCATTTCGTTCACGCTGCAGACCGCATCCTTCACACCTTTGCCGCCATAGCGTTTCTTGTCCCCGTCGCGCAGTTCCCACGCTTCGTGCTCGCCGGTGCTCGCGCCGCTCGGGACAGCCGCGCGCCCCATTGCACCGCCGTCGAGATGAACATCGACTTCGATGGTCGGATTGCCGCGTGAATCGAGGATCTCGCGCGCGTTGATTTTTGCGATGCTGGTGGGCGCCATAAGCTTGCGAAGAATTACACCACCGTCCGCCCGGCGCGCAATGCCCTTTTGCGCCCGCCACATTCTCGCTGGCAATCTCTCGCCGCTCGGATAATCATGGCTCATGATTTTCCGGGTGCCGTTGGCCGCGCTGGCGTTGCTGGGCCTTCTTTCTGCCGCCTCCGCGACGGAACCCGCGCCGCTGCCGCCGGATCAACTCGCGAAGGCGATTAAGATCGACTCGCTCACGATCCCGACACCGGGTGAGCTTTTTGCCGCACTCGAAAAACCCGGAAAGCCGGACTGGGCCGGCCAGTATCGCACGCCGATTCCGATGACCTATCGCAATCGCGCGCAGATCGCGTTGAATCTGGGCGGACTAATCGCGGACGGTTTCATTGCCGTCGAAGCGCAGGATAGCCAGCAAGTGAAGAACATCGGCACCGACATCATCAAGTTGGCGAAGGCGCTCGGCGTGAGTGAGAACGTGCTCAGCCGCGGGAACAGCATCAACGAATTCGCCGAGAACAGCGAATGGGACGCGCTCCAGGAAGAACTCGAGGCGACGCAGAACGAAGTAAAATCGTCCATGCAATCGCATCGCGATCAGGACCTGGTGATCCTGGTCAGCGTCGGCGGATGGATCCGCGGGACGCAAGTGGTGAGCGCATCCGTGATCAAGAATTACGATGAGCAAAGCGCGAAAGTCCTGCGTCAGCCCGCGGTAGTGAACTTCATGCATTCCAAGGTTAACGACATCGGAGAGGAACTGCGGAACGAGCCGCTCGTGAAAGACGTGAACACCCAGCTCGTGGCCATCGAAAAACTGGACACGTTTCAAGCCGGCAAGGCGCCCACGCTCGACGAAGTCCGCAAACTCAACGAAGCGGTCACGAAGTTGATGGAAGAAATCCAGAGCAAGGCGGACACGAAATGAAGCGGCTCCTCGCGATTTTATTCAGCGTCATCGTTGTCGCCGGCGTGCCTCTCCGCGCCGAGACGGACGAGGAAGTGGAGGCCCACAAACTGGTCCTCGACCTGACGGGCGCGTTCACCAATGACGGATTCAAGCTGCGCGACGGTCATTGGACCGGGACCGTGAAGCCGCGCGAGCACGCGCTCATTGCCGTGAATCTCTACGCGGGTAATCAGTATTGGTTTTCCGCGGCGGCGAACTCCAAGGCGAAAAAAATCGCGGTGGATCTTTACGATGAAACGGGACGGCCGCTTACGACGGAAAGTTATAACGACGGCGAAAGAGCATCGGCTGGTTTCTCGCCGTCGAGCAGCGGACAATATTTCGTGTCGGTCAGCCTGCTCGAGGGCGAGCCGACGACGTTCTGCCTCGTCTACTCCTATAAGTGAGGTGGCGCGGCATGTGCTTATTTCCGGGAGTGATTTACTCTCGACGAGCCGCTCTCGCCGCAGTTCTCTTCGCTCTCATCGGCGCGGGCTGCACGAGCACGAATAAGACAAGTCAATCGACCCGCCGCGACGCCAAATTTTTCGTGGTGACCAGCGAAGCGGCGCCATTTTTCCGCCACGGTCCGCAGCCAGGGCGCGATCCCGATTTGAAGTTGACCAAAGATACGCTGGTGAAAGTGATCCGGCCTTCGTTCGGTTTCAGCAAAGTGCAGCTCGTCGCTTCGGGCGAACAAGGTTACGTCGCGAGCGAGGACATCAAGCCGGCGCCATCCACATTGATCGCGGCGGCAACACCGGCGCCGATGGATTCAGTTTTGTCGCCGCCGTCGAACCAGCCCGCGGGAGAGCAGTTCAATTTGAATTCCAACGACCCGCGTCTCGTTCCGCCGCCGGAGGATTTGCCTCCTTCAGACCTTCCGCTGCCGGCGCCAACGCCGGGACAATAAAAACCGCGCGTGGCGGTTGCTGCCGGCGCAGGCCGGATCAATCTTCGGATGGCGTGACAGCTTCCATCCAGGTTTTCTACGAAGGGAACGTTCAGGGCGTCGGTTTTCGCTACACCGTCCGGCACGTCGCGAAGGGATTCGACATCACGGGCTCGGTGCGCAATCTGCGCGATGGCCGCGTCGAACTTCTCGCCGCCGGCGAAGAAGACGAAGTGCGCGCGTTCCTCGAAGCCATCATGCAGAGCGAGCTGCACGCGCACATCAGGAAACAGTCCGAAGCGCCTCTGCCAAATCCACCGGCTTTTCGCGGTTTCGAAATTCGACATGACTGAACCCGCTGTCGCCGTCAACGGCGTCACCAAAGTTTTTCCGGTTCCGTTTCAACGGCGCTCCATCGTCGCGGTGCGCGATTTGAATCTGCGCGTCGCGCCCGGGCAGATCTACGGCCTGCTCGGACCGAACGGTTCGGGCAAGAGCACGACCTTGAAAATCATTCTCGGCCTTGTCCCGCCGACGCAGGGAAGCGCCGCCATTTTCGGGCGCGACAGCAATCTGGTCGCGAGCCGCGAAGCGGTTGGCTTTTTGCCAGAGAATCCTTATTTCTACAAATATCTCACGGGCCAGGAGACGCTGCGATTCTACGGAAAACTTTGCGGGCTGCGCGGCGCGCGGCTGCGGGAACGCGTGGAAGAATTGCTCGAACTCGTTGGCCTAACGAGTGCAGCCGATCGTCGCCTGGGCGGTTATTCGAAAGGGATGTTGCAACGCATCGGGCTCGCGCAGGCGCTGGTCCAGGAACCCAAACTCATCGTCCTCGACGAACCGACGGCCGGAGTCGATCCGGTCGGCGCCCGGGAAATCCGCGATCTCATTCTCGATCTCAAACGCCGCGGCATCACGGTCCTGCTGTCGTCGCATCTCCTCGAGCAAGTTCAGGAAATTTGCGATCGCGTCGGCATTCTTGCGAACGGCGTGCTGGTGCGCGAAGGCGCCCTCGACGATCTGCTCGCGATCGAGAATCAGACTGAATTTGTTCTTGAGAATGCTTCGACCGCGCTGGTGAACGAAGTCGAAGCTCTCGCGGCGAAATCCGGCGCTCGTTTGATCGAGCGTGGCCGCCCGCGGACCTCGCTAGAGCGTCTCTTCCTCGAAGCGACGGAAACGCCGAAAAAAGGCGAGCGGAAGGATTCCGAATGAACGCATCCGCTCACCGCGCATTTTCTTTCCGGCGCATCGCGGCGATCACCGGGAACACGCTCACCGAGCTGACACGGCTGAAAGTTTTCTATGTGCTGCTTCTGTTCGCGCTGGTTCTGATCGGGAATTCGATCTTCATGGCGCAGTTCACGTTTCAGCAGGAATTTCAGGTGCTGAAAGATATCGGGCTCGGCGCGATGAGCCTCTTCACGTCGCTGCTGGCGATCGTCGCGACGGCGCGTTTGCTGCCGCAGGATGTCGAGGACCGCACGGTCTACACGATTTTGGCGAAGCCGGTGACGCGGTTCGAATATCTCGCCGGGAAACTGGCCGGTGTGCTCCTGCTTCTGGCGATCAGCCTGCTCGTGATGGGCGCGCTTTTTTTCCTCGTCCTGAGCTTTCGCGAGCACACGGTCTTGCGCGAAACGACGCAGCAAATGAGCGCCGCGCCGCCCGAGCAGCTCGCGGAGGCGTTGCGCGCGGTGCAGGCTTCCGCCTTCAACCCGAATTTATTTTCGGGCATCGCGATCATCTATCTCAAAGGTTGTTTGCTCGCGTCGCTCACTTTGTTTGTCTCGACCTTCGCCACGTCGACCATTTTCACGATCGTCGTGATGGTGTTCGTTTATTTCATCGGCCATCTCCAGGCGATCGCGCGGGAATATTGGCTGCAAACCAATGGCGCCGGCTGGATCACGAGAATATTTCTCGCGTTCGTGGCGCTTCTTTTTCCCGACCTGCAAACCTTCAATCTCGTGGATGACGTTGTGGCCGGCACCGCCATCCCCCTGGCGCTTCTCGCGAAAACCGCTACGCTTGGAATCTTCTACACCGGCTTTTATCTACTCCTCGCCTGGTCCGTTTTTTATCGTAAGGAATTATGATGCGTTTCTTCCTGGTGCTGATGAGCGTGGCGCTTTTCGGGGCGGCCAGATTCCCGCTGGAACATGCGATCTCCACGGCGCATCGAGAGCTGCATCTCCGCGCGGTCGATTTCAATCTGGGATTGCGCGAGCAACTCGGCCAGCTGGGATTCGTTGCGGCGCTGAGTGGTTTTCGTTCGCTGGTCGCCGATGCTCTCTTTATTCAGGCGCACGTCGCCTGGGAACGAACGGAATGGGGCCGCGTTCTCCTTCTTTTCCGGCAGGTCACCACATTGCAACCGCGCGCGATTCTTTTCTGGGACATGGCTGCGTGGCACATGGCCTGGAACGCGAGCGTCGCGGCGTTGAATGATTCCACGCAGCCGAGGCTCGCTCTCCGGATTAAAGCTCAGCGCGAATATTTCCAGGTCGGGAAGGATTTCCTCGAGCGCGGAATCCAGAACAATCCCGAGCGTCCGCAACTCTACGAAGCCCTCGCGCGCCTTTATCGAGACAAGTACATCGACCACGAACATGCCGCCGAGTTCTTCGCGAAAGCCGCCGCGTTGCCGGGCGCGCCGAGTTACGAGAAACGATTCGCCGCCTACGAGCTTTCGCATTGTGCGGGCCGCGAACGAGAAGCCTACGAGCATCTGCGCCGCCTTTACGATCTCGGCGAGAATGAACGGCTTCCCACTTTGCTTCTCCGCTTGCAGGATTTGGAGAGCAAGCTGGAAATTCCGCTCGATCAACGAATCCCTGATCGCGTACCCTAACCTGCTCATGCGCTTTGCGATTTTCAGCGATCTTCACGCCAATCTCGAGGCGACCGAGGCCGTTCTGGCGGACGCGCGCGAGCGCGAATGCACCCACTTCGTTTGCCTGGGCGACGTCGTCGGCTATAACGCGAACCCGCACGAATGCGTCGAGATCGTGCGGAAAATGGATTGTCCGGTCGTGAAAGGAAATCACGATGAACAGGCCTCCCTGGCGGAGTCGTCCCGCGGCTTCAACGCGCTGGCGGAGGCCGCGATCAACTGGACGCGCGAACACCTCACGGAAGAAGACAAGGAGTGGCTTCGCCAAATGCGCATGTCGCGCCAGGTGCGCGATTTCACGATCGTGCACGCGACCCTCGATAGGCCCGACCAGTGGGCCTACGTCTTTAATAATCTCGATGCGGCCGCGAGTTTCACCTATCAGCACACGACCGTCTGTTTCTTCGGTCACACCCATGTGCCGGGTGCGTTCGTGCGCGATGAAGGCGTGAAACGGGTGAAGGTCGATCAGCTCATGATCGAGGAATCGAAAAAATATTTCATCAACGTAGGCAGTGTCGGCCAGCCGCGCGATGGCGATTGGCGCGCGGCCTACTGCATTTACCACATCGACAAAAACGTGGTCGAACAGCGGCGAATAAAATACGACCTCGCCACCACTCAAAAGAAAATCATTCAAGCCGGCTTGCCCCGCCTGCTCGCTGAGCGCCTCGAACTGGGAAGGTAGAGGAATTGCAAATCTGAAATCTGCAATTGGTTCCATTCTCATCATCAAGCCGAGTTCGCTTGGCGATGTCGTGCACACGTTGCCCGCGGTGGCGGCGATCCGCGAGGCGCACCCGCAGGCTGAGATTACTTGGGTGATTAATCCCGAGTGGGCGACGCTGCTCCGCGGCAATCCCGACGTCGATCACCTCCACATTTTCCCGCGGGGCGATTTTCGCGGCTTAAGTGCTCCGGCGAGTTTGCTGCCGTGGCTGAAAAAGACGCGAACGCTGCGGCCCGATGTGGCGCTCGATTTTCAGGGCTTGCTCCGAAGCGCGATGATCGGACGGATCAGTCATGCGCGCGAGTTCTGGGGAATGAGCGATAGCCGCGAAGGCTCGCGCTTGTTTTATCATCATGTCGCGCGGGTAAATCGCCGTGCCCACGCCGTCGAACGCTACTTGAAGCTGGCCGAAGCTTTTGGCGCAACAATCCAGGAACCGCTCCGTTTTCCATTGCCCACTGGCGATGCCCTGCCGCGCTTCGACACTTATCCGCCGTTCGTTCTTCTGCATCCCTTCTCGCGGGGCGCGGGCAAATCGTTGGGCAACGCCGTGATTCGGAACTTCTGCGATGCGCTCGCGCCGGTGCGTGTCGTGGTCGTCGGCAAATCTTCCCGGCGGATTGCAGAGCCGGACAACTGCGTGAATCTGGCAAACCAGACCTCACTGCTCCAGCTCATCTGGGTTATTCGCGCGGCCCGTTTCATCATCAGCGTCGATAGCGGTCCCATGCACATTGCCGCCGCCGTCACGTCGCGGCTCATTTCGATTCATACCTGGTCCGATCCGCGCCGCGTCGGTCCCTACAATCCCGACGCCTGGATCTGGCGCAGAGGCGAACTGGCGCGGATGCAGGACCTTCCGGATGCCGGGAAAATGAAGAGAGGCCGTGCGTTTGTGAATGGAGACGTCGCGCAGGTTGTCGACCTCGTCCGCGCATCATGGGATGACGCCGCCGATCCGAATCTTATGGGGACGAGCGGCGGTTGAGGACGGATTGAGCGAGCGATAAGTCGCGCGGGTAGGTGATCTTCACATTGAACTGTTCGTTAGGCACGAGCAGCACTTTCGTGCCCAGATGTTCGACCGCCGAAACTTCGTCGGTGATCGAAAGGTTGTTTGCGGCAACCGCGCCATACGCTTGCACGAGAAGATCGCGCAAAAAAATCTGCGGCGTCTGCATGGCATAAAGTCCCGCGCGCTCCACCCCGCCGGTGACAAAACGATTTTCATCCGCCCGCTTTAACGTGTCGGTGATTGGCTCTGCCAGTGCGGCCGCCTGATGTTCCCGGGCAAGGGCAAAGACGCGCTCGATTTGCTCCGGCGTGACGAGCGGACGAGCGGCGTCATGCACCGCGACGTAGCGCGCCTCGGCGTGGAGAACGTTCAGGCCGGCGCGAACAGAATCCTGCCGATGGCTGCCGCCGGCAATGACGTGGCGCACCTTCTTCAGCGCGGCCGACCTAACGAGTGCTTGCAATTCCGCGAGCCGCTCCGCTCGCCCAACCAAAATGATTTCGGTCACAGAATCTGTCCGCTCGAAGGCCTCGAGCGTGTGTGCCACCACCGGCTTTTCTCCGAGCAAGGCGAACAGTTTGTCGAACCCCATCCGCTGGCTGCTGCCCGCAGCGACAATGATCGCGCTCAACATGGATATATGAGAAAACGCCGAACGCCCAACGCCGAACGCCGAAGGCTGAATTCAGAGGCCTTTAGTTCGGCATTGGGCGTTGGACGTTGGGCGTTCGGCGTTTTCTTCATCCCAACTGCCGCTGCACTTCCTGACTCAGCGTCTTCCCATCCGCCCGCCCCGCCACTTTCCCCTGAAGCGCCTTCATCACCGCGCCCATCTGCGCTCTCGAAGTCGCGCCGATCTCGCTGATTGTTTCACGCACAATTTTCGTCAGTTCGTCCGCTTCGAGACCCTTCGGCAAATACGCGTTCAAAATCGCCAGCTCGTCTTTTTCTTTCGCAGCGAGCTCAGGGCGCCCGCCTTTTTCGAAACTCTCAATCGAGTCCTGCCGCTGCTTCACTTGCTTCCGGATTACCTGCGCCGCTTCCACGTCATCGAGTTGTCCGTCCGCGCCCGCTTTTTCGATCGCGGAATATTTCAGCGCGGATTTGAGCAGGCGGAGAACGCCGAGCCGCGCGGCATCTTTGGCGCGCATGGCGTCTTTCAAATCGGAATCGATGCGCTCCGGCAAAGTCATGCGAGCAAGCTAGAGCAGGGGCCAGCGAGGGCAAGCCCCTAGAGCGCGCGCAACTTTTCAACGCACGCGTGCACCGACGCGGGATCGCTCACGCTGATCACGTCGACATCCTTGCGGACTCTGCGCAGCAATCCGGCCAGCACTTCGCCCGGGCCGAGTTCGATGAAGAGATCGCAGCCGCGCGAGAGCAAATTCTCCATGCACTCGCTCCAGCGCACCGTGCTCGTGACCTGCTCTCGAAGTGTGCTCCGGATATCCGGCAACGCCACCACCTGTTCGCCGGTGACGTTGCTGATCACGGGAAAACGCGGCACCTGCAATTCCGCTTCGAGCAACGGCTCGTCCAGTGCGTCGTAGGCCGAATTCATCAGACGAGAATGGTAGGCGCCCGCGACGTTCAGCAGGGTCGCGCGGCGAATGCCATGTTCTTTCGCCAGGCTCACGGCCAGCTCCACCTTCGCGCTTTCACCGGAAATGACGATCTGGCCCGGCGCGTTGATATTTGCGACATCCACGTCGGTGTCGGCGGCCAAACTCCGCACGGTGCTTTCATCCGCGCCAATCATCGCGGCCATCGCGCCGGCTGTGGCCGCGCAGGCCGCATCCATCAAACGCCCGCGCGTTTCGACAAGTTTCAGTCCCGTCGCGAAACTAAAAGTGCCGGCAGCGGCGTGCGCGGTCCATTCGCCTAACGACAGCCCGGCCGCCGCCTCGACCCGGAAATCGCCCGCGACATTGCGCAAGGCGGCCAGACAGGCGAGCCCGTGAACGTAAAGCGCCGGCTGGCAATTCGAAGTCTTGGTCAATTCCTCGAGCGGTCCGTTCCAGGCGATGCCGCTGAGGGAACGTCCGAGAATCTGGTCCGCCTGCTGGAACAAATCCCCAGCCGCCGGATGGTGCGCCGCCAGATCGCGCCCCATCCCGACCGATTGCGCTCCCTGACCAGCGAACAGCAACGCAATTTTCTTTTCCATTAGAGTTTAAGGTAACGCGTGAGTGTCGTTAGGTCACGAGAATGTAATAAAATAAGCTTGCAATTTCTTGGCGGAATCAAATAATTTGCATATGCAAACAAAGACGCGCTTATCAGCGCTTCGTTCCGCACTTTGCGGAATGGTTGTAGTGGTGTTAGTCGCATTGCCGCTGGCAACGGCAAATGCAAAATGGCTTGCGAAAGAAACGCCGATGTTACCATTCGGCGTCTATTTCCAAGGGTTACAGGGTTCAGTCGTTTTGTCGCTGACACTCGACAAGAGCGGTCACGTCACTGGCACTTCAGTGCTGCGGAGCAGCGGGCATCCCGCGTTGGATGAACTCGCGCGCGACGCCGCCTTGAACTGGCGCCTGAGCCCAGATTCGGTCCTGCCTTCGGACATAAGCAAAGGCCGGGTCGAGTTGATTACGTTCAAGAATCCGACGCCGCCGAAGCAGATTCTTCCCGACGCACGGCCCTACTGGGCGCAGTTGAGGTAGAGACCAGCGTCGCTTGATTGCGACATGCTGGAGAATTTCCGGCGGAATATTCGTTCCGCCGGACGGGGTTGGTATCGTTTCGAGCTGACGAGCGTTCAGCCCCCCGCCGATCGTGTTTGCTCTCGCGGCGAGTTTGCACTTGCGCCGCAGTCACCTCTCGCGAGCATAGTCGAAGATCGCCTCATGGCTTTTACGACTCGCGAAATCGAATCTCCGGATCCCGTCACGCGCGTGGCGGCGGCGGACGCGCGAATGCGCGAAAACCTCGGCGACATCGGCGAGAAAATGGTCCTCAACATGGGGCCCTCGCACCCCGCGACGCACGGAGTCCTGCGGCTCGTCTTGGAACTCGATGGCGAAACCATCACCAAGGCAACGCCGGACGTTGGTTTTCTGCATCGCGGCGACGAAAAAATCGCCGAGAACATGCAGTACAACCAGTTCGTGCCGTACACCGACCGGCTCGATTATCTCGCACCCCTTTCGAACAACGTGGCCTACGCGCTCGCCGTTGAGAAACTGATGGGCTGGGAGCTCCCACCGCGCGGCAAAGCCATCCGCGTCATTTGCTGCGAGACGGCGCGCATTTCGGCGCACCTGATGGGGCTCGGCGCCATGGCGCTCGATCTCGGCGCGATGACTGTCTTTCTTTACACGTTCACGGAGCGCGAAAAACTCTACAACCTTTTCGAACTTCTCACCGGCGCCCGCTTCACCACTTCCTATACGCGGGTCGGCGGCCAGATCCGCGATCTTCCGGCCACGTTCATTCCGCAGCTCGAAAAATTCCTCGATGACTTCATCCCGCAGCTGGATGAAGTCGACAAGCTCCTCACGCGAAACCGCATCTTCGTCGATCGCACGCGCGACATCGGCGTGATCCCGCGCGAGCGCGCCATCGCTTACGCGCTCTCCGGGCCCAATCTGCGCGGCAGTGGCGTCGAGCACGATCTTCGCCGCAAGCATCCCTACCTCGACTACGACAAGTACGACTTCGAGGTCGTCGTCGGAAGTGCCGGCGATTGTTACGATCGCTACCTTGTGCGCGTGGAGGAAATGCGGCAAAGCGTGCGCATTTTGCGGCAGGTGATCGAGAAGCTGCCGGACGGGCCGATCAACGTCGTCGACTGGAAAAACATGCCGCCGCCGAAATCCCACGTCATGACGAAAATGGAGGAATTGATCCACCACTTCATCGTGGTGACCGAAGGGCTCGACGCGCCGCCAGGAGAAATTTATTTCGCGGCCGAAAACCCCAAGGGGGAATTGGGATTTTACATTCACAGCAAAGGCGGGGGCGTGCCGCATCGGCTCAAGATTCGCGCCCCCTCATTTGTGAACTTGAGCATCCTGCCGGAACTTTTGCCGGGTTGTTCGCTCAGCGATGTGGTCGCAGTGCTCGGCAGTCTGGACTTCGTCATGGGCGAATGCGACAGATGAAAGGCCGGCCTATGAAACAAACGCGCCCGAGATTTAGACCCTTCAAAACTGCGGCGCGAATCCTTCGAATCCTGTCGATCGTGACGCTTCTCGGCGCCGTTGCGGCGTGCAATTCCTCGAAGCGGCTGAGGAAGGCCAACGTCGACGAAGTGACGGAGGGAATGTCGAAGAAGCAGGTGGAATCGATTCTCGGACCGCCGACCACGGTCGACAAGACGACTTACGTTTACGCGCAGGGGAAAGAGTCGGTCACGATCACTTTCAAGGACGACAAGGTGCAGTCGAAAGCCAGCACCTTGTCCGAATAACGCTTTCGTCACTGTGGACCCGACGAACACGCGCATCTCCGCGGAGCTGGAGCGAAAAATGGACGAAGCGATCCGGCGTTATCCGCCGGACCGGAAGCGAAGCGCGGCGATGCCGCTCCTTTATCTTTGGCAGGAAAAATTTGGCTTCATCAGCGACGAAGGCGTCCGGTGGATCGCGGCGAAGCTAGAGCTGCAACCGATCAACATCCTGGAGCTGGTGACGTTTTATCCGATGTTCCGGCAAGCGCCTGCGGGGAAGAAGCACATCCGCGTTTGCCGCACTCTGAGCTGCGCGATGGCGGGGAGTTACCGGGTGATGGAGAACGCGTGCACCGCGGCCGGTATCGTGCGGCATCGCGACGAGAATGGAATGCGCAATCCGATCTCGGTGAGTGCGGACGGGAAATGCAGCATCGAGTTTGTGGAGTGCCTGGCGAGCTGCGGCACCGCGCCGGTCTGCATGGTCGAGGATGAGTTGATCGAAAACGTGCAGCCTTCAGCGGCCGCTGCGCTTCTCAATCCAGATCCCTCAATCCAAAATCCACAATTGTCCTCGCCGCACCCGCTCGAGCACCGCCTCATTTTCAAAAACATCGGCCGCTCCGATTGGACGACCGACATCGATTGCTACTTGCGCGACGGCGGTTACGAGCAACTGAAAGCCGCGATCAAAATGTCGCGCGCGGAGATCGTCAATGAAGTGAAGACCTCCGGATTGCGCGGGCGCGGCGGCGCCGGTTTTCCTTGCGGCGTGAAATGGAGTTTCATCAAGGCCGATGAAAAAAAACCGGTCTACCTGATTTGCAACGCCGACGAATCCGAGCCCGGCACGTTCAAGGATCGCTACATCATTCACGAGGATCCGCATCAGCTCCTCGAGGGAATCCTGATCTCCTGTTTCGCGCTGAACGTGAAGACAGCCTACATCTACATCCGCGGCGAGTTTCCCGAAGGCGCGAAGATTCTCGAGCACGCGATCGAAGAAGCGCGCGCGCATAATTTCCTCGGGCAAAACATGCTCGGCACCGGTTTCGATGTCGAAGTCTACATCCATCGCGGCGCAGGCGCTTACATCTGCGGCGAAGAAACCGGCCTGATCGAATCGCTCGAAGGCAAACGCGCTTACCCGCGAATCAAACCGCCGTATTTTCCCGCGGTCCTCGGCCTCTACATGTGCCCGACGATCGTGAACAACGTCGAGACGCTCTGCCACGTGAAGCATATCATCGCGATGGGCGGCGGGCCGTACGCGCGACTCGGTCGGCCGAATAATACAGGCACGCGCATTGTGTGCGTGAGCGGCGATGTGCAGCGCCCCGGCTATTTCGAGATCGAAGTCGGCGCGGTCACCATGGGCCAGTTGATCTACGACATGGCGGGCGGCCCGCGCTCCGGACGAACGGTCAAAGCGGTCATCCCCGGTGGAAGCTCGGCGAAAGTGTTGCGCGCCGATGAGCGCTTCAAATTGAAAATGAAACAACCTGACGGCTCCATCGCGGAGCAGGAAGTTTCGCTTTTCGAAATTCCGATGGATTTCGATTCGCTCGCCGCGGCCGGTTCGATGGCCGGCTCCGGTGGCGTCATCGTGCTCGACGATTCGCGCGACATGGTCTGGACGCTCAACAACATCAACGAATTTTACGCGCACGAGAGTTGCGGCCAGTGCACCCCTTGTCGCGAAGGCTCGCTCTGGATGAAAAAGATCACCGACCGCATGTTGCTCGGTGGAGGTGTCGTGCAGGATCCCGAGACGTTGAAGACGGTGGCCGACAACATCGCCGGCCGCACGATCTGTGCGTTCGGCGAAGCCTGCGCGTGGCCGACGCAAAGTTTCGTGGAAAAATTCAAAGACGAATTTGCCAGCCGCAGCCAGAAACCGGTCCCGCCCGCGATGCCGCCGGAATACACGCCCGGCGAACTAATCGATCACGAAAGAATTGCGACCACGGCATTGCCGCGCAATCCTGGCTGGGAAGAAACCGCCACCGCTGGAACGATCTAAAATGGGCGATCAAGTTTTGGCTCCGCCGCAGTTGCTCAACGTCCAGATCAACGGCGTCTGGCATCAGTTCCCCAAGGGCACGCGCGTGATCGAGGCGTGCGAACAGGCGGGCAGTTACGTGCCGCGCTATTGTTATCACAAGAAGCTCAGCTCACCCGGTAACTGCCGCATGTGCCTGATCGAAATGGGTATGCCGAAAATGGGGCCCGATCGAAAACCGGAGGTGGGCGCCGACGGCATGCCGCTCATCAATTGGATGCCGCGCCCGCAAATTTCCTGTGCGCAGGATGTGAGCGAAGGGATGGGCGTCCGCACCGATTCCCCGCTGGCGCAGGAATGCCGCAAGGGCGTGATGGAATTTCTTCTCATCAATCATCCGCTCGATTGCCCGATCTGCGATCAGGCGGGCGAATGCCGGCTCCAGGAATTCAGCGTCGAGTACGGCAACGCCGCGTCGCGCTTCCTCGAAAATAAAGTGAAGAAGCCGAAAAATATCGAGCTGGGCCCGCGCGTCACGCTCGATGATGAGCGCTGCATTCTTTGTTCGCGCTGCATCCGGTTTTGCCAGGAGGTCGCGCACGATGATGTCTTGGGCTTTGTCGATCGTGGCAGCCACAGCGTGCTGACCGCGCATCCGGGCAAGCGGCTGGAGAATAATTATTCGCTCAACACGGTCGACATCTGTCCAGTCGGCGCGCTGACTTCGTCGGATTTTCGCTTTCAAATGCGCGTTTGGTTTTTGAAGGAAACGAAAAGTTTCTGCACGAGCTGCGCGACCGGCTGCAATACGATCATCGGCACGCGCGAAGATGTGATCTACCGCCAGACACCGCGGGAAAACGACGCCGTCAATTCCAGTTGGATGTGCGACTACGGGCGGCTGAACTTTGGATATCTCCAATCGGACACGCGCCTGCTCCAGCCGGAAATTCTCGCGGGCGACAAACTCATCCCGGCCGAGTGGAACGTCGCCATCACGCATGCCGTGGCCCAGTTGAAACATTTTTCAGCCTGGGAAATCGCGATCATCGCTTCCGGCCGCATGACGAACGAAGAGCTTTGGCTCACTTCGCAGCTCGCGAAAATTCTCGGCGTCGATTTGATCGACATCGTTCCGCGCACTGGTCCCGGCGACGACATTCTTTTGAGCGCGGACCGGAATCCAAACACCAACGGCGCTCGTCTTCTCGGCGTGACTTCCGTGCCGGGCGCGAAATTGCGCGAGATCAAGGACGATGTCGTCGGGGGTCGCGTGAAAGCGCTGATCGCACTCGGTGAAAATCCGATCGAGATCGGACTCACGGTCGAACAGCTCAAAGCGTTGCCCGCCTTCGTCGTCATGAACATCCTGTCGAACGATGCGACCGAAGCGGCGACGGCTCTGTTGCCGTCCTTCGGTTTCGCGGAGAAGCGCGGATCCATGATCAACGGCAAAGGACGCTTGCAGCGGCTCAACCGCGCGGTGCGCGGTCCTGGCCAGGCGCGCGATGATTGGGAGATTTTGCGCGACTTGATCCAGGCGTATTCGGGCCGGAACGGGATTTACTCGATCGAGGATGTATTCCGGCAAATGAGCGAAGCGGTGCCAGCCTTGGCTGGATTGAGCCTGAGCAAGATCGGCGATCTGGGCGTGCAAGTTATGGAAAGCGCGAAATGAAAGCTTTGTCATGGTGAGCGAAGTCGAACCATCCCGCGGATCGTCGATTGACGGGGTCCCTCGACTTCGCTCGGGATGACTTGAATCTTGATGGACTACTATTTCCTCTTCACATCACTCGCGAAGATCGTCGCGCTGCTGGCCGTGGTTCTCGGCATCATGAACTACGCGGTCTATGCCGAGCGCCGGATCAGCGCACTCATCCAGGACCGGCTCGGACCAAACCGCGTCGGTCCGGCGGGTCTCTTCCAGCCGATCGCCGACGCCGCGAAATTCCTTCTCAAAGAGGATTTCACTCCGCGGCACGTGAACACGTTCTACTACTGGCTCGCTCCCTGCCTCGCGATGATCCCCGCGATCACGACGCTCGCCGTCGTCCCGTTCGGCAGCACGCTCTTCGGTGTGCCGATGGTCATCGCCGACATCAACGTCGGGGTGCTGTTCGTCTTCGCGATCGCCTCGTTAGGCGTTTACGGGATCGTCATTGCCGGCTGGTCGTCGAATTCGAAATACCCGTTCCTCGGCGGCGTGCGCTCGAGTTCGCAGATGATTTCCTACGAGCTCTCGTTAGGCCTCGCGGTCATCCCGGTTTTTCTCCTCGTCGGCCAGCTCAGGCTGACCGAAGTCGTCCGCTACCAGATTGAGCACGGCTGGATGATCGCTCCGTTCATTGGCGATTGGGCGAACCTGCACAAATGGCTTCTCGCGATTCCGATGCTGATCTCGTTCGTGGTTTTTATGATTGCGATCTTTGCCGAAACGAACCGGCTGCCTTTCGATTTGCCGGAGGCCGAGACGGAATTGGTGGGCGGCTATCACACCGAGTATGGCTCGATGAAGTTCGGACTTTTTTTCCTCGGCGAATACATCGCGATGATCACCGGCTCCGCCATCATCGTGACACTTTTCCTGGGCGGCTGGCATTTCCCGGGGATACCGGACGGCTCGCATGGATGGGGTTGGGGCCTGGTGAATATTTTCGTCTTTTTCTCCAAGGTGGCCGCGCTGATCTTCATCTTCATGTGGGTCCGCTGGACGCTGCCGCGCTTCCGCTACGATCAACTCATGCGGCTCGGTTGGGTTTTCTTTTTCGAAATCGCGCTCGTGAATATTTTCCTCGCGGCGATTATTCTGGCGTACTTCCCTCAATGAAATGGACAGGATTAACGGGATTAACGGGATTCGGGCGGATGGAAATTCGCGCCCACAAAACTCTCCTCATTAATCCTGAAAATCCTGTCTAATCCTCCGATGGCCATCACCGTTGCACGCCCAAACCTGACCTTCCGCGAGCGGCTCTATCTGCCCGCGATCCTGAGCGGACTCGCGATCACCATGAAGCATTTCAAAAATATGCTGCTCGGCCGGACGAAAGTGACGATGCAATACCCGGAAGAGAAATGGGACAGCCACCTGCCCGAGCATTATCGCGGCGCGCCGGCTTTGGTTCGTGACGAAACGGGACGAGTCCGCTGCGTGGCATGTCAGCTCTGCGAATTCATCTGTCCGCCGCGCGCGATCAAGATTGTTCCGGGAGAAATTCCGGCGGCCGATCGGTTCGCTAAGGTCGAAAAATTTCCGAACGAATTCGATATCGACATGATCCGCTGCATCTACTGCGGCCTGTGCGAGGAGGTTTGTCCGGAACAGGCGATTTACCTGCGAAAAGATTACGCCATCACCGGATTCACGCGCGCCGACATGGTGCATAACAAAGAGAAGCTCCTGGAAATCGGCGGCGTCATGCACGGTGTCGTTCTGAAATGGAACGAAAAGAAATGACGCGCGGGTTGCGGCCTAAGGGCAGGCCGGCTCCAAACGCCATCCAATGAAAATCACGCGCGCCCTCATTTCGGTTTCCAATAAGAAGGGTATCGCTTCCTTTGCGCGCGCGCTGGAGAAGCAAGGCGTCGATATTATCTCCACGGGCGGCACCGCGGAACTGTTGCGCAAGGAAGGAGTACCGGTGCGCGAGATTTCGAGCTTCACCGATTTTCCCGAAGTGCTCGAAGGCCGGGTGAAGACGCTGCATCCGCGCGTGCACGGCGGGCTCCTTTACAAACGTGGAAATCCGCTCCACGAAGCGCAGGCCAAGGAATGCGGCTTCCAACCGATCGATCTGGTCGTCGTGAACCTCTATCCGTTCGAAGCGACGATCGAAAAGCCGGGCGTGACTCTCGCGGAAGCAATCGAACAAATCGACATCGGCGGCCCGTCGATGATTCGGAGCGCGGCGAAGAATTACGAGTCGGTCACCGTCGTGGTCGATCCGGCGGATTACGACTCGGTTTTGGAAACGATGCGCGACCACGAGGGCGAAACTACTTTGAAATTGCGGGAGCGCCTCGCGATCAAAGCGTTCATCAAGACATCCGATTACGACCGCGCGATCGGGACGTTTCTGAATCAGGAGCAAACGACCGACGCGTCGTTCTCGCTCTCACTTCCTCTCGTGGCGCGGCTGCGTTACGGCGAGAACCCGCACCAGACCGCCGCGCTCTACGGCGACTTCGACCAGCATTTCGAGAAACTGCACGGCAAGGACCTTTCCTTTAACAACATTCTCGACATCAGCGCCGCGACGAACCTGATCGCCGAGTTCGCGGAACCGACCGTCGCGATCTTGAAACACACGAACCCGTGCGGCGTCGGGAGCGATCCCGATCTGCGCGAGGCGTGGGAAAAAGCTTTCGCCACCGACAAGCAGGCGCCCTTCGGCGGCATCATCGTTTGCAATCGGCCGATCAACGAATCTCTCGCCAAAGCCATCAGCGAAATTTTCAGCGAAGTGATTATCGCGCCGGAGTTTGAAGCGGAGGCGCGGACGCTGTTTCAGAAAAAGAAGAATCTCCGGCTGATCCGGTCCCTCGATCCGCCTGATGCGCGCAAGACCGCGCACGATATTCGTTCGGTCGCCGGCGGTCTGCTGGTGCAGGACAAAGATTCAGGCGGGCTGGCCGATCTGGCGACGAAAGTGGTCACGATTCGGCAGCCGACCGAAGCAGAACTGGCGGCGATGATCTTCGGCTGGCGCGTGGTGAAGCACGTGAAATCGAATGCGATCGTGTATGCGGCCGCGGACCGCACGCTCGGCATCGGCGCCGGGCAGATGTCGCGGGTGGATTCGTCGCGCATCGCGGTTTGGAAAGCGCTGGAAGCGGGCTTGTCGCTCAAAGGCAGCGCCGTGGCGAGCGACGCGTTCTTTCCATTTTCCGACGGACTTCTCGCCGCGGCGGAAGCAGGCGCGACCTGTGCGATTCAACCGGGCGGATCAGTTCGCGATCAGGAAGTGATCGCGGCGGCGGATGGCCGGGAGATGGCGATGATTTTCACCGGCGTCCGGCATTTCCGGCATTAATCCGCAGTTCGCCGCGATCCGCGCAGCATCGATCCTTGCACGACCACGCCGATCACGGCGAGGGCGATGAAAAGAATCACGGCGCCCTTTTCGGGAAGGACAATTCCGTTGGCGACCAGGTGCGCCCCTTCGATCGACGATAAGAGAATCAGCACCCAATCGAACAACGCCAGCAGGAGAAGCGCGCCCAGAATTCCGCCGATGACAAAAGTGATGCCGCGATAATGCGCGTGCTCGACCCAAAATGCGGCCGCCAACGCCCACGCGATGCGGCCGCCGGCGATGAATCCGGCCACGGCGATGGCGAGCTTTTGCAATAGGATCGCGAGCAAAGCGCCGAGCACACCGAGAACGAGCGCGACCAGCAGTGTCATCCAGATTGGCGGCTCGCGCATGAAGTAGGCAGCGATCTCAATGCCCACCGCGAAACCGAGCGCCGCGACGAAGAGCCAGAAAAGTTTTCGCCCGAAGAGCAAAATCGCCGCGCCGATGACGACGCCGATGATGGGGACGGAAGCGTTCACAATAAAGTTATCAGGCGCGATCGCATGTCACCCCGAGCGTAGTCGAGGGACCCCGTGGCACGTCGAGCGACGCTCTACGGGGTCCCTCGACTACGCTCGGGATGACCCGCGTTCTTTGCCTCATTTCTTTATCATCTCGTCGCGCTTCGCTTTGAATTCGGTTCCCGGTTTCCACTCGGGAAATTTCTCGCCGTTCGCAATTTGATAGCCGACCTCGAAGAGAAGCTGCACATCCTCCGCGCCGCCGGAAACGTTCCACTCCGGATTCACCTCGTCACTTGGTTGGTGATAATGTTTCGCCACAAATTCGTCCTTCTTCTGCTGACCGAATCCCGGCGGCTTGCCGATGACATCTCGGCCCGCGCCGGTGTAGAGAGACGGCAGCCCGACCTTCGAAAACTCAAATTGATCGGCGCGATAGAAGCTGCCTTTTTCCGGCTGGCTGTTTGGATTCATGACGCGGCCATGGCGCGTGGTCGCGGCCGCGAGCATGTCGTCGAGATCGGAATTGCCGAAGCTGATGTCCTCGATGTCGCGCGTTTTTCCCCAGACGTTGAGACCATCCATGTTGATATCGGCAAGCGTTTTCTCGAGCGGATAAAGCGGATGTTGCGCGTAATATTTTGCGCCGAGCAATCCAGCTTCCTCCGCGGTCGTCGCGATGAAGAGGACGGAACGTTTCGTGGCCGGCTTTAATTTCGCATGCGCCGTCGCCAGCTCGATCAACCCGGCCACGCCCGAGGCATTATCCACCGCGCCGTTGAAGATTTGGTCGCCTTTCAATTCCGAATGCCGGCCGAGGTGGTCCCAGTGCGCGGTATACATGATCCATTCATCTTTCAGCTTCGCGTCGCTGCCTTCGATTTTCCCCACGACGTTGCGCGACTTGAAGGAGCGGATGGTCTGCTTCACATCGAAGTTCGCTTTGGCCGAGAGCGTGACCGGACGGAATTCCTTCGTGATGGCTGCCTTCTTCAACGCGTCGAAATCCTGACCACTGTCCGCGAGCAACTTCTTCGCGACATCGAGCGTGATCCATGAGCGAATTTGCACCGCGTCCATGTTCTTGTTCGGCGCGTCGATCTCGAAATTCTCCTTGGCCCAGCTCGTCTTGACGACGGAATACGGATACGCGGCCGGTTCCGTTTCATGGATGATCACCGCGGCGGCGGCGCCTTTTTGCGCGGCGATTTCGTATTTGTAGGTCCACCGCCCGTAGTAAGTCATGGCGCGGCCCTTGAACATTTTCTCATCGAGCTTCGTCGGATCGGCTGGATCGGGGATCGCCGGATCGTTGATCAGCATCAGGATTGTCTTGCCGCGGACATCGACGTCCTTGTAATCGTCCCAGCCATATTCCGGCGCCACCACCCCGTAGCCGACAAAAACGACGTCGGTATTCTCCGCCTTCACTTCCTCTTGCAGCCGCGCGGAGGTCGCGACGTAATCATCCGGAAATTTCAGCTCCATCGTCTTTCCGCCCACGGTGAACGAAGCCGTCGGCGCGCTGGAAATTCCGGCAAGCGGTACCTCCTGCGTGTAGCTGCCGTTCGGATTTCCCGGCTTCAGTCCCAGAGCCTTGAATTGTTCGGAGATGTACTTGACGGAAAGCTCCTCGCCTTTCGACCCCGGCGCGCGGCCCTCGAATTCGTCGGACGCGAGAACTTTGATGTGCTTGAGCAGATCTGCGGCGGTGATTGCGTCGACCGCGGATTTTGGCGGAAGCGAAGGTTGATCGGCCGCGAAGGAGAGCGCCGGCAATAACAAACAAAAGCCAAAGAAGCGGGATCGAAGTTTCATAGTTATTTTCCTAAGTGTCATCCTGAGCGAAGTCGAACGATCTCTCACATTCCCACCGGTATCGTTTAGAGCGAGAAATTCTTCGAGTGCGTTTCGCGGTGCGAACCGTCGCCCGTGCCGCTTTGCGGAAAAGGGCGCGTCATGCGATGAAACTGGAGCAAAATGCAGCCCTACCTCGAAAAATTTCTGCTCGCCTTCATCCCGCTTTTCGTGGCGATCGATCCGATCGGGCTCGTCGCAATTTTCCTCGGACTGGGCGGCCACGCGGACGCGAAGCGCCGGCAGCAGGAAGGCACGCTGGGATTAATCACGAGTTTGGCTGTGTCGATCGGGTTCATTTTTCTCGGCAAAGTAATCTTTCGCGCGCTCGGGATCACGGTCTCGGATTTCCAAGTAGCAGGCGGCCTCATTCTACTCGGCATCGCCGTGCGCGAGCTCCTCGATCTGGGCGAACGCAACCGCTACGCCGGCGAATCATTTGGCGTTGTCCCGCTCGGAATGCCTTTGATCGCGGGTCCGGCCTTGCTGACCGCGCTGCTCCTTTTGGTCGACACCGTGGGGATCTTGTTCACCGTCCTCGCCCTGCTCGTGAATTTGCTGCTGGTCGGATTTGCATTTCGCTACGCGAGTCATTTCACCCGCTGGATGGGACAGCAAGGGATGAGGGGCGTGTCGAAATTGATTTCGCTGCTGCTGGCGGCGATCGCCGTGAGTTTGATCCGGCGCGGCTGGCTCGCGACGTGACTTCGCTGGCGCGCCGCGGCGAGCGCCTAAAATTGTCCAGTGCGTAGCATCACGAGCGTGCAGCCTTCCACGACCTCAATACCCGCCTCTTCCGCTTTGGCGGCGAGCGCGCTGTTCTCGGCGCCTGGATTCATGATGATCCGGCGCGGTCTGGCGTTGACGATTTCGCCGATGAGCGGATTCGAACGCGCTTCGCCGAGGTAAATCGTGATCGTGTCGATCGGCTTGGGAACGTCGGAGATCTTCGGATAACATTTCTCGCCGAGGACCTCGTCGAAGGCGGGATTGACCGGAATTGGCCGGTGCCCGTATTCCTGCAACAGCTCGAACGCTTTGTAGGCGTAGCGCTCCGGCTTGGGGGAAGCTCCGAGGATGGCGACGTTTTCGGCTGAGCGAGGTTCCTTCATTGCTTTCTGTATCGGATGGTGCCCGATGGAGCCGTGGAATGGTCGCACGACGCAGAAAGCGTGTCATCCCGAGCCTCGCGTAATACGTTGGTGGTGGGGGCGCACCATTGACACCCGGTGACCCCTTGTTACTATCCTCGCTCTTATGAGATTCCCGCTGGCGCTCACCACAAAGATCGCCGCTTACATTATTACCCAAAAGCTGCGCCGGACGGACAAGTTTGCCACCGTCCTGCAGCTCGAGCCGCTGCACACGTGCAACCTGACCTGCACCGGCTGCGGCCGCATCCGCGAGTATTCCACCTCGATCAAGGACCTGTTGCCGTTGGAGGATTGCCTCGCCGCGGCTAACGAATGCAATGCCCCGATGATCTCCATCTGCGGCGGGGAGCCGCTCATCTATCCGCAGATCGAAGCGCTCGTGAAAGGCCTGCTCGAACAGAAGCGAATCGTTTACATCTGCACCAACGCGATGTTCATGCGCAAAAAAATGCGCGAATGGCTGGCAACGCAGGTCGTGAGCCGTCCTGTGTTCGTTGAGGAAAAACTTTCGGCGCTGCTCGCGAAAGGGTTGATCACCGAAAAGGACGCGGACGTTGTTCGCCAGGGCCCGAAGGATTCGGCGAAGCCCACGATCGGTCCGAGCCGCTGGATGTATTGGAACGTCCATCTCGATGGGCTCGAGCGGACGCACGATCTGATTGTCGAGCGCGAAGGCGTGTTCAAGGAATGCGTTCTCGCCATGAAGATGGCGAAGCTGCTCGGTTACCAGGTTGCGACCAACACGACCATCTACAAGGAAACCGACATGGCCGAGATCGAGCAAATGTTCGATTTCCTTTCCGATCTCGGTGTCGACGGCCACACGATTTCGCCCGGCTACGAGTACGACGCCGCCAAGAAGGACATGATCAAGCGCCTGAATTTGCAGCCGGAAAACTTCTTTCTCACGCGCAAAATGACGATCGAGAAGTTCAAGAAGATCGAGGAATGGATGGGCAAATACACGCTCTTCGGGACGCCGATTTATTTCGAATTTCTCGCCGGAAAACGCGACTTGAGTTGCTCGGCGTGGGCGATTCCGACGCGGAATATCCGTGGTTGGAAAGGCCCCTGCTACCTGATGACCGACGCGCACTATTCGAGCTACGCGGAGTTGCTCGAGAAAGTGGAGTGGGACAAATACGGCGTGGTGAACGGCGTGGCGCGGGACAGCAGGTGCGAGAATTGCATGGTGCACTGCGGGTACGAACCGACGGCGAGCCTGGGCCGCAACGGGCAACGCGGCGACACGTGGAAAAACATTCGCTTTAATTTCGGCGCGAAACCGAAACCGACGCGGCGCGGCAACGAGATCACGGCATTCAACGGCGTCACTTCCGGCAATGGACATTTGACGGGCAAGCGCGCCGAAGTCGCCGCCCAAGCTTCGTAAGGGCCATGCCTCTGTCACCCGCGAACTTGATCGCGTTGCCGAGCGCGCCTCCTGATTCGAGTGCGTCCTACAGCGCGGAGGATGCCGAGATCGCCAGCGCGATCGCGCACGCGCAGGAAAATTTGCTGCGGCAACAGCGGCCCGATGGGCATTGGTGCGGGGAGCTTCTCGTCGATAGTACGCTCTGCTCCGACTACGTGCTCTTCATGCATTGGCTGGGCGAAGTGGATGATCCGCTCCAGCAGCGCTGCGTGCGCCACATCCTGAAACGCCAACTGCCGGATGGCGGCTGGAATATTTATTACGGTGGCCCGAGCGAAGTGAATGCGTCGGTCAAAGCCTACTTCGCGCTGAAGCTGGCGGGCCATTCGGCCGATCTGCCCTTCATGCAGGAAGCGCGCGCGAACATTCTTCGTCTCGGGGGCATCCCGAAGATGAACACTTTCAGCAAGCTCTACCTCGCGTTGCTCGGACAATTCCCCTGGCAATACCTGCCGTCCATTCCGGTGGAGATGATCCTGCTGCCGAAGTGGTCGTTCTTTAACATTTACAAAATGTCGTCCTGGAGCCGGGCGATGTTGATCCCGCTCGCGATCATCAATCATTTCAAGCCGACGCGGGAGTTGCCCGGCATGAAGCAACTCCACGAGCTTTATCCACTCGGCACCGAGCACAAGGATTTCACGCTCCCGCGCGATCCGCGGTTTTTTGCCTGGAGGAATTTTTTCCTGCGGGCCGATCACGCGCTCAAGTTGATCTCGAAGCTGGAATTCCGGCCGATGCGGCGCCGCGCCCTCGAGGAAGCCGAGCGCTGGATGATCGAACGGATCGGCGAGGGGAGCGATGGTCTCGCCGCGGTTTTCCCGGCGATGCTGAATTCGTTGATCGCGTTGCGGGCGCTCGGCTATTCGCCGCGCAATCCGACTTACGAAAAGGCGGCCAAGGATTTCGCCGGCCTCTTTGTCGACGACCCGGAAGATTTTCGCATCCAGCCGTGCATGTCGCCGGTTTGGGACACGGCCATCAACGTCATCGCGCTCGCGGAATCGGGCGTCCCTGCCGAATCTCCGGCGCTGAAGAAAGCGGCGGAGTGGCTGGTCAGCAAGGAAGTGCGGCTGCGCGGGGATTGGGCCGTGAACAATCCGCATCCCGCGCCGAGCGGCTGGGCCTTCGAATACAACAACGATTATTATCCCGACACGGACGACACCGCGATGGTGCTGATGGCATTGCGCCTCGTGAAACCCGACCAGCCGGATGGGCTGAGCGAATTATTCCGGCGTGCGCTCGCATGGCAATTGAGTTTCCAATGCGCCGATGGTGGCTGGGCCGCGTTCGACAAGGAAGTCACGCGGCACTGGCTCGAGGACATGCCCTTCGCGGATCACAACGCGATTCTCGATCCGACCTGCAGCGATTTGACGGCGCGCACGCTGGAGCTTTTTGGCTACATCGATTTCGACGGCAAGAAACTCTCCGTGCGCGAGGCGGTGCAATATCTCATCGATACCCAGGACGACGACGGTTCGTGGTACGGCCGCTGGGGCGTGAATTACATTTACGGAACGTGGCAGGTGCTGCGAGGCCTGCGCGCCATCGACGAGAACATGACGCAGGATTGGATTCTGCGCGGACGCGATTGGCTCGAGAGCTGTCAGAACGACGACGGCGGCTGGGGTGAGACTTGCGCGTCGTACGAGAACCCGGTCTTCAAAGGCAAAGGCGAAAGCACGGCGTCGCAGACGTCCTGGGCCATCATGGGAATTTGCGCCTGCGGCGATCTGGATCGGCCGAGTGTGCAGCGCGGCCTTCGGTACCTGTTATCCACGCAAAGGCGCGATGGCGCGTGGGACGAGCCGCAAATCACCGGCACAGGTTTCCCGCGAGTGTTCTATTTGAAGTACGACATGTACCGGCAAAACTTCCCGCTGCTCGCGCTTGCGACATATATCAATTATCGAAGCGGGCTCGGGCATTACCCGAGTTTTTATCGCTGCACGTGATTCGAGGCCGTAAGGATTCGCGCATCTCGCGGATCGACGGCCACGTCGTCCTCGCGCGGCGTTTCGAGCACCCGCGTTTTCGCCGCATCGAAACTTTCTCGCCCCGAAATCATCTCCACGCTTTTCGATTCACGAGCGTCGAGGAAGTGGATGATGAAGTGGCGGCGTGGCTGGCCGAGGCGTATCGAGTCGGTGAACAACGTCATCTCACGAAAGTGTAGAGGCGCCCTTGTAGCCGTCATCCCGAGCGTAGTCGAGGGACCCCGTGGCCGAATCGAGCGTGCTGGCGCGGGGTCCCTCGACTTCGCTCGGGATGACCGGAGCAATCGCCTCGGCCATCGCGATGATTGACGCGCTGCGTTCCCGGCGAGACAGTGCCGATTATGGCTTACGAATTACCTAAACTCCCTTACGCCTACGACGCCCTCGAGCCGCACATCGACGCGCGCACGATGGAGATCCATCACACGAAGCACCACCAGACTTACATCACCAACGTCAACAACGCGCTCAAGGACAAGCCCGAGCTGGCCGCGAAATCGGTCGAGGATTTGATTCGCGATCTCAACGCGGTGCCGGAAGACATTCGCACCGTCGTGCGCAATAACGGCGGCGGACACGCGAACCATTCCTTCTTCTGGAAAATCATGGGCCCGAAGGCCGGCGGCGAACCGTCCGGCAAACTCGGCGACGACATCAAATCCACCTTTGGCAGCTTCGATGCGTTTAAGGAAAAATTCGCGGCGGCCGGCGCCGGTCGTTTCGGAAGCGGTTGGGCGTGGCTGATCAAGAACAAGAGCGGAAAACTGGAAGTGATCTCGACTCCGAACCAGGACAGCCCGCTCATGGACGGGAACACGCCGCTGCTCGGCGTCGACGTCTGGGAGCACGCGTATTACCTCAACTATCAGAATCGCCGGCCGGACTACATCAAGGCGTGGTGGAACGTCGTGAATTGGGACGAGGTCGCGAAGAATTACTGATTCGAGTGCTCGATGGTAGGGACGCCGCGCTGCGGCGTCCGCGGACAGCGCAGCGCGCTGTCCCTACCCAGGTATGGCGTTTCTCAACGACAACTATCTCAAGCTCCAGGCCGGCTATCTCTTTCCCGAGATCGCGCGGCGGGTGCGCGAGTTTTGCGAAGCGAATCCGGACGCGGCCCAGCGTCTGATCCGTTGCGGCATCGGCGACGTGACGGAGCCGTTGCCGCCGGCGGTCATCGCCGCGATGCATCGCGCGGTTGATGAGCTGAGCGTGCGCGAAACTTTTCGCGGCTACGGCCACGAGCAGGGACTCGAATCGCTCCGCGAGAAAATCGCGCAACAGGATTACCGTGATCGCGGCGTCGACATCGGTGCGGAAGAAATCTTCATCTCGGAGGGATCAAAATCGGATTGCGGTTACATCCTCGATGTTTTGGGCGCGCAGAATAAAATCGCAATCCCCGATCCCGTTTATCCCGTCTACGTGGATACAAACGTCATGGCCGGACACACGGGCCGCGCGGATGAAGCGGGTCGCTACGAAGGGATCACGTATCTGCCGTGCCGCGCCGAAAACGGCTTTGTGCCGGAGCCGCCCGCGAAGCCCGTCGACATCATCTACCTCTGCTTTCCGAACAATCCGACCGGAGCGGTGGCCACGCTCGCGCAGCTCACGCGCTGGGTGGATTATGCGCGCGAGCACGAAGCGATTCTTCTCTTCGATGCCGCGTATGAAGCCTACATCAGCGATGCGGCGATTCCGCGCTCGATCTACCAGATTCCGGGCGCGCTCGAATGTGCAGTCGAGTTCCGCAGCTTCTCGAAGAATGGCGGGTTCACCGGGGTGCGTTGTGGATTCACTGTTATGCCGAAAAATTTGCACGCGCGTGCTGGCGACGCCGAGAAGTTGCCGTTGCACAAATTGTGGCATCGCCGTTGGAGCACGAAGGCGAACAGCGTGAGCTATCCGGTGCAACGCGGAGCGGAAGCCATCTACAGCGCTGAAGGCCGCGAGCAAGTGCGCCGCCTCATCGATCATTACATGGGCAATGCGCGCATTCTGCGCGAAGCGGCGGAACGGGCGGGCCTGACAGTCTACGGCGGCGTGAACGCTCCCTACATCTGGGTCGAGACAAAACTCGGCCTGACGAGCTGGCAAATGTTCGACAAAATGTTGCAGGAGCTAAACGTCGTCATCACGCCCGGGAGCGGTTTCGGATCGTGCGGGGAAGGGTTCTTCCGCATCTCCGCCTTCAACAGCCGCGAAAACGTCGAAGAAGCCGCGCGCCGGCTAGAGAGTCTCGCTTAGGTGGATCGCGCGCTCCGCCGCGCGATAAGAATATTCCCGGCTTTGCCGGCACAAATCCTGGCATCGAGCGACGGAGCGCTCGATCCACCGCAGAAGGCGGCTTGTCGCGGACAGGCGGCGCGGGTAAATTTCGCCCTTAGAAAATAATTTCGTGTCCGTTACCACCAAAAATCTCCCGCAGCTCTATCGCTTTTGTTTCTTGATGACGGGCGATGCGAGTAAAGCGCAGGCGGCTTTTCAAGATACGGTTCGAGAGGCGGCCCTGCGTTCTGCCCGCGACGAACCGCTCCCGGACCGGCTTTGGTTTTTTCGCGATGCGCGCTGGCGTTGTGTGGCCGTGTGCGAACAGGGCATCCAGGCCGAGGCCGGCATGTTGGAGGAAGCCGACATTTCCCCGGTCGCGCCGATGCAAATCGGGCAACTCGAGCCCGATCAACTCGCCGTCTGGATTTCCGCGGCACCCGAGCCGCAGCGAAGCGCGCTCGCGCTTTTCTATCTCGATGAGTTCACTCTCCGCGAGCTGCTCTCGCTTCTGGAAATGAAAGCCGCCGCGTTCGCGGACCTGCTTTCGAGCGCGCGCCGGCAATTTCAAGCGTGGCTCGATGCCACCACGCCCTACGACGAGGAGCCTTTTTTCGATGGCAACCAAGCCTGATACGCTTCTGGCTTGCGCGCCGATCACCGAGAAGCCGGGCATCGATCGCGCGATGCGCGTCGCGATCCAGCGGGCGCGCCACGGGAAGAAAGCGCCGTCGTTCTCGCAGCAGCAGGCGTTCGACGCCGCCGTGGCGAAGCTGGTCGTCGCCATTCCCGTCGATGCGCAGGTGGCGGAATGGTTCGCGAACGAAAATCTGATTCCGCTCGCGAAACCGCGCTGGCGCAAGATCCTGCTCAACCCGGCGGTGATTGCGGTGATCGTCGCCGTGACGGTGATCGGCGCTGTCTTCGCCTATCGCGTGCACGAGCACTTGAAGGATTTTCCCGGCGCGGACAAGGCGCGCCGGCTTTTGAGCGTGGCGGCCTCGAGCCGGTCCGTAATACTCGATCCGCTCCAGACCGACGCCGGCACGTTGACCGATCTTTTTTTCATGAAGCACCGGCTCGAACACTACGATGTCCCGCCGGAGTTCGCCGATTTCCGCACGCTGGGCACGCGGGTCTTTGAAGACGAGGAGGTGCGCCGTGTAGCGCAGATTTGGTTGGTCGAGAAACGAATGCAATTGTTTCTCTTTCCGGCGGAGCAAGACCCGAAAGACGGCAGCCTGAAAGATTTTTCCGACTGGCGTTTCGTGGAGCTGGAAGGTTGGACAGGCGCAGTCCAGCAGCGGAACGGGGTTTGTTTCATGGCTGTGATCCGCGGCCGCGAAAAAGATCTCGCGCCCTATTTGGAAAAGAAAAAGCAATGAGGCGGCGCGCAAAGCCGACTCGGCGTTGACACGCCGGAGCGACAGCGTTCAATTTGTCGCGCGCGCCAGGGTAGCTCAGCGGTAGAGCAGGGGACTCATAAGCCCTTGGTCGGGAGTTCGATTCTCCCCTCTGGCACTTTCACTTTCAGGGCCCACCAAAAAATGAGCGCGTTCTACCTCGAAGATTTGCATGTGGGCGATCGCTTTGAATCGGACACGTTGCTTGTGACCGAAGACGACATCATCGCTTTCGCGCGGGCCTTTGATCCACAACCCTTTCATCTCGACGTGGAGGCGGCGGAGCAAAGCGTCTTCCGAGGTCTTGTCGCGAGCGGCTGGCACACCGCGGCGATGTCGATGAGATTATTTGTTACGGGCGGTCTCCAGCTCGCAGGCGGTTCGGTCGGTTTGGGCGTGGATGAATTGCGTTGGCCGCGGCCGGTCCGGCCAGGCGATACGCTTCGGCTGCAAACCGAGATCATGGAAATCCGCCCGTCGCGTTCGAAGGCGGACCGCGGAATTATCCGCATCCGCAACATCACGACGAATCAGAATGGCCAGGTGGTCCAAACATTCTTCGCCTCAGTTCTCGTGCGTCGCCGGCCCGGCGATGTCTGAGAGGTAGGGACGCCGCGCTGCGGCGTCCGCGAACAATCATAAACGCTCTCTAAAACCATCCGGAAGGCGCAGCGCGCCGTCCCTACCAATCAGCGAACTATTTCCGTCGCCAGCGCTTTGCAGCCCGCGAGATCGAGTTTGCCAGAGGCGAGAACAGGAATCGCGTCGATCCGCCGCAGCATTTTTGGAATCCACAAATTCGGCATACCGATTTTTGCGAGATCGGCTCGGAGACGCGCCAGATCCAGATCGATGCTGCTCAAGAGGACGAGCGCTTCGCCTTTGGTTTCATCAACCACGCCCACAATGGCGATGACGCGCTCCGAGTGCTCGGCCATTTCCAAAACCGAAAGAATTTTTTGTTCGATCGTTTCGTGCGGGACCATTTCGCCGCCGATTTTCGAGAAACGCGAAAGCCGGCCCTCGATGTAGAGAAAACCGTCCTCATCGAAGCGGCCGATGTCGCCGGTCTTCAGCCAGCCATCGCGCAGGACTTCCGGGGTTCTCTCCGGCGCATCGAGATAGCCTTCGAAAATATTTGGGCCGCGCACCCAAAGCATTCCGGTGTCGTGGAGTGAGACCTTGCGGTCCGTATCGGGATCCCGAATCTCCGCCGCCATTCCGGGCAGAAGTTTTCCGGCCGAGCCGAGCCGATTCGATGGTTGGACGGTTTCTCCCAACTTTTTCGGCTTCGGCTCCGGCAGATTCACGCTCGCGACCGGCGAAGTTTCGGTGAGGCCGTAGCCTTGCAGGACTTCTTTGCCGAAGCGCGCCTCAAATGCTTTCGCCAATTCGTCCGGCAGTTTTTCCGCTCCGGTGACGAGGAGCCGTAAGCTGCGCAGTTGGGCTGGCTCCGCTTTTCGCAGGTAGGCGCGCAAGAATGTCGGCGTCGCCAACATGATGGTGACCGCGTGGCGCTCGACGAGGTCGGAGATTTTTCCCGCCTCGAGAGGATTCGGATAGCTGGCTGTGCGAACGCCTTCGATGAGCGGATACCAAAGCGTGACCGTGCAACCAAAGCTGTGAAAAAAAGGAAGGGAGGCGAGCAGCACGTCATCTTTTCTGGCGTCGAGCATCATCGCGAATTGCGACACGTTTCCGAGGATGTTGCGATGACTGAGCACGACGCCTTTTGGTTCGCCGGAACTTCCGCTCGTGAAAAGCAGGAGCGCTTCGGCTCGGTCTCCCACGCGCGGAAGTTTTAGCAGGCCCGCCAGAATCGCGGAGGGCGTCGCGAGTCCGAGAAGCCACCAGCCGAGGATCGTCGGTTTCATCGGCGGCAGGATTTCGTCGAGATGGAGAACCTGCGGCGTCCAGGGAAAATCCTCGAACCGCTTCGCCATCTGGCGTGCCGTGATGATCGTGCGCAAACCACCTTGCTCCTTCGCGGATTCGATTGAGTCGCGCGCGCTGGTGAAATTCACATTCACCGGAATTTTGCCGGCGAGAATTACGGCGAGGTTCGCCACGACGCCGCCTTTTCCCGGCGGCAGAACGATTCCGATTCGCCGCTCGGGACAATTCTTTTTCAGGTGCCGGCTGAGTGCGAGCGCCACGCCGAGAAGTTTTCCGCGCGACAAACTCGAGTTGTCGAGCCCATCCGTGATCGCGACGCGAAAGCGATTTCGTTTCAACCCCCGGAGGCAGGCGCGCGCGAGATGGCCGCGCAGGATGGGCCGCTGGCTGTAACAAAATTCGCCGATCTTGAGCAGCTCTTCGCGCACGGTGGCGATGTCCGCGTCGGCCGCGGGCAGCGGCTTCCCAAACGCCACCATGACGCGGTACGGCGCCGCCTTCGGCCATTTCGTGAAGAAGCGTCCGCCCTTGAACGAGAAGATCGAACCCCAGAGCCGATCGAGCCAAACCGGAACAACCGGCGCCTCCGCTTGCCGCGCGATGATTTCATAACCGCGCCGCAACCGCAGCAATGAGCCGCTCCGGGAAAGTTCGCCTTCCGGGAACAGGCAGACGATTTCCCCCGCGCGAATTTTTGCGGCCGCCTCGCGCATGGCGTCCTTGGCTTTGCGCGACGTGATCGGGATGCAACCGCCCGCCTGCAAGAACGGATGCAGGAAGCGATTCCGGTAAACGCCTTCATCGATGATGAAGCGGATCGGTCGCGGGGAGGCGAGCAGGAGCACGATCGCGTCGACCCACGTGATGTGATTTGGCAGAAGGAGAAATCCGCCGGGCGGAAGATTTTCAACTCCACTCGCGGCGACGCGATAAACGAGCCGCGCGAGGCCCAATCCGAAAAAGCGGAGCGCGCGTTCAGCTGCGGAGATTTTCGCCATTGATTATGGTTTACAAGGTGACGGATGTTCCGTGCAATCGGCAATTCCATGATAGCGAGGGAATCAAAGGCCAACCCCGGCGCGTTCACGGCGCTCGCCTTGCTCCTCGGGATCAATTTGTTCAACTACATCGACCGCTTTGTCCTCGCGGCGGTCGAGCCCAATATCCGCGCTGCCTTTTTTGCGCCGGGTGATCCGAACGCGATGGCGACAACTGGTTTGCTCGCTCCGGCGTTCCTCATCACTTACATGCTGTCGGCGCCAGTCCTGGGATTCCTGGCCGATCGCTTTTCGCGATGGATTATCGTGGGCATTTGCGTGATCCTCTGGAGCTTCGCGACGGCGGCATCGGGTTTCGCGATGACGTTCGCGGCGCTGTTTGTCACGCGCATTTTCGTTGGAATCGGCGAGGGCGGCTATGGACCCGCTGCGCCGACGATCCTGATCGACTACTTCGCAGTGCAAACGCGCGGGCGCGTGATGGCGATTTTTTGCGGCGCGATTCCGGTCGGGAGCGCCCTGGGCTACGTGCTCGGAGGACTGGTCAACGCCCAATTCGGTTGGCGCTGGGCGTTTTATCTGGTCGCGATTCCCGGGCTCATTCTGGGCCTGGTCTGTTTCTTCCAAACAGATCCGCGCGTGCGCGCAGGCGTCCGGGAGGAACGGAAACGTGCAAGCAAGAAAGACTATATGGCGCTGCTGCGCACGCGTTCGTTCGTCTTCAATTGCCTGGCCCAAACCGCGATGACCTTTGCGCTGGGCGGCCTCGCGTTTTGGATGTCGGCGTACCTGATTTTTCGCAATCAATCGCCCGCTCGCGCGACTCCGATCTTTGGCGGCATCACCGTGGTGGCCGGTCTTCTCTCGACGCTGCTGGGAGGATTTGTCGCCGATCGGCTCCAGAAACGTTTCAGCGGTTCCTATTTCCTGGTGTCCGGCCTCGGCATGATTCTCGCCTTCCCGTTACTTGTCGCGATGCTTTACACGCCGTTTCCGATGGCCTGGGTGTTTCTGTTTGGTTCGGTCTTTTTTGTTTTTCTCAACACCGGTCCGTCAAACGCCGCCCTGGCCAATGTCACCGGATCGAGAGTTCGCGCGACTGCCTTCGCGCTCAACATTTTGATCATTCATTTTTTCGGCGACGCTTTTTCCCCGCCGCTTCTCGGACTCATCGCGGGCCGTTCAAACATGAACATGGCCTTCCTCGTCATCTCAGGGGCGATGCTCGTCTCTGGAATCATCTGGCTGTTTGGAATGAAGGCTCTCGCCGCGGAGACGGCGGCGGTTGAGAATCAACCGGCCATATAAACAAAAACAGCAGCAGCACATCGCGGCGCTCCTGCTGTTTGAATTGCGATGCGAACTGTTGTTCGCGCCGGTTGTTAAGGTCCCTTCGGTGTTGCTGAAGCTTTGGGTGAATTGGATTCGCCGCTGCTCTTCTTGGTCGACTTGCTTGAATTGGGGCTGGGAGATTCTGTCTTGTTGCTCTCACGCTCCAATCGTCTGGCCGATTCCGTGCCCGACATTTCGTATGGTGTCTGGTTAGCCGAAGCGCTCGGAGACGCCTTCGGTGTAGGAGGCTCATATATCGGAAGCGGCGCCGCTGCTTTCTCGGTCGGCGGTGGCGTGACCGTCGGGTTGACTGACGCGCTGGCGACAGGCGTGGCGGACGCAGTCGCGGTTGAGCTGGCGGGGGGGGTCGCCGCGACGGTTGCACTCGGTGATGCGGAGACGGTGGGGGCCGCGGTCGCAGTAGTCGGAGTGCTAGCGGTGGTTTGGGCCTGAGCCACGGTTGGCGCGACGACGAAACCGACGATGGCCAGAGTGGCTCCCAGGAAGATGATTTTTTTCATAGAGTTGTAAGAGTGACGGAATTACTCGTTCGTTATTCAGGAGACTGCCAATTGTTCTTTAGTCCCGACACCGTTGGACGAGTAGCTTTGAATCGCTTTACCCGAGATCGTAAGTGGTGATCTCCAACTCGTGGCCGTCAGGGTCGCGGAAGTAGATCGAATGCGAAATTTCGTGGTCCGCGAAATGAAACGCGATCCCTCGACTCGTTAGGTCGTGCCGGGCCGCCAGAAAATTCTCGCGATCCGCCCGCAGCGCGAGATGGAGGATCCGAGTGGCCGCGCCGTCCGGCGATGGATTCGCTTCTTCACTCTTCGCGGGAAACAAAGCCAGCGCCGTCTGCCCCAGCCCGATGAAAACCGGAACGCCCTTCCACATTCCTTCAAAGCGGCGTTCGAATCCAAGCACCTCGATATACCAGTTCGCCGAGCGCTCCACATCCCGGACGGCGAGCGCGGCGTGATCGAGTCCTTCCAGCGTAAACATTGCGATCAGATAAATTGCAGAAGCCTTCGAGAAAGCAAAATGCGGCGATCACCGCAACAGCGCGAGATTGACCTTGCGAAACGGCACGCACTGCGTTGCGTAGGCAGTCATGCGAGGATTCTTTTTGTCGTGCGCGGCCCTGGTAGTCTCTGTCTCGGGTCTTCTCGCGACCGAAGTCGAGGTGCAGACGAAACCCTCCCCGAAACCGTCACCTGGCCAGTCCCCACAGCGGCTGCAGTCGCCCGCGCCTCAAGCCTCGGCTCCGCAATCGCCCGCGCCTGTGTCACCCACGCCTGGTTTGGAATTGCCGCAATATCGGCCGGTCCTTCTCGGGCTGGGCCAGAACTCGGTCATCAACCGCATTAATACCCAGAGCCTGATCAAGAACGGACAGAAGGATGCCTCGATCATGTTTTGCTGTTCGGTCACAAGAACCGGTGAGATCGCCAACACCTGGACGTACCGCCAAACGCCCGAATCGAAATTGCTCGAGCAAGAGCTGGTTCGCTGCCTCGACTCCACGGCCTTCGTGCCCGCGATCTACAATCGGCAACTGGTCCACGCGCTCTTTTACGGCACGGTGACTTTCAAGGTCATAAACGGAAAGCCGCGCCTGCGGATTTTTGCCAATCAGGAGGCGGAAGAGTTAAAGAAGGAAAGCAACTTCGTCGGGCCGCAACCATTCGTCGGCAAGGACTCGAAGTTCGAAGGCTTGCATTATCCTGGCGACATAGTCAGCGCTCCAGTCTCCGGCCTTGTCGAGCTGGCCATCAAAGTGGACGCGGACGGAAACCTGAAGGAGATCCGAGTGGTTTCGGAAGAGCCGCCGCTTCTCGGCTTTCGGCGCGCCGCGGCGGAGGATTTCCGCGTGGCCCGGTTCATTCCGGCTTTTCGCGACGGGAAACCGGTCGAATGCAGCATTACCCTCCCGGTTTATTACGAACCTTGACCGAGCGGCTGCTCGCGTTCGCGTTGTCGTGGGAAAAATAAAAAGGCCGGTCCTGTCGTCGTCTTTCTTCGAGCGCGACCCGCTCGTTTGCGCGCGCGAGCTTGTCGGCACCGAGCTGGTTTGGGGAAACTGCTCGGGGATTGTTGTTGAGACCGAGGCCTACCTGACGTTGAACGACGAAGCTTGCCACACGTTCACGCGGCCGAGTGCGCGCGCCTTTGTCGAGCGCAATGACGCGGGCGCGGTCTACATCTACATGAATTACGGCGTGCACTGGATGCTGAACGTGCTCGTGAAGGGCGGGCCGCGGAGCGGACTCATTTTGGTTCGCGGTCTCGAACCGCGCCGCGGCCTTGCCGTCATGAAAGCGCGTCGCGGCGTCGCGGATGTCCATCGCCTCTGTTCGGGGCCGGGAAAACTCACGCAGGCTCTCGACATCTCGATGCGCCACCACGAAATGAGTCTTTGTCGCAATCCGCGCCATGCCTTCGTGCGCGACGACAACGCGGGCGCGCGCGTCCTAGCCGACCCGAGAATCGGAATCAGTCGCGCGAAAGAATTTCCCTGGCGATTTACCCTCGCGGGCAGCGCGTTTGTCAGCGTTGCCGTTCATTCGCCGGCGCGGAAGCGATTGACCGCCGCCAGAAGCGCAGTGACTTTCTCCGCGCGATGAACGGCAGAAAACAGCGCGTCCTTCTCGGCATGAGCGGCGGCGTCGATTCCAGCGTGGCGGGTTATCTCCTCCGCGAGCAGGGTTACGACGTCGTGGGTGTGACGATGAAAGTCTGGCCGCAGGATTGTATCTCGCGCGCGGAAGACAAATGCTGCGGCCCGCAGGCCGTCGCCGATGCCCGCGGCGTCGCGCACTCGTTAGGTTTCCCGCATTACGTCGTGGATGAAGCCGACCAGTTCGAACGGCTCGTGATCGATTATTTTTCCAGCGAATATCAGGCCGGGCGAACGCCGAACCCGTGCGTGATGTGCAACGAGAAACTCAAGTTCGGGAACCTCTGGAAAAAAGCGGAAGCGCTCGGCTGCGATTACATCGCGACGGGCCACTACGCCATCATCGAACATCATCGCGATCGCGCCGTCCTGCGGAAAGGCGTCGATCCGCGGAAGGACCAATCGTATTTCATGTTCAGCCTGCGCCAGCCGCAATTGCAACGCGCGCTCACGCCGCTGGGCGGAATGTCCAAGCCGGCCATCCGCGAGATCGCCCGGTCGTTAGGCCTGAAAGTCGCGGACAAGGCCGACAGCCAGGAAATTTGTTTCGTTCCCGGGAACGACTACAAGGCGTTCCTCCGCTCGCATCTTGGTGCGGAAGAATTTCACGCGGGCGGCATCTACGACCTCGAGGGAAATTTTCTCGGGAATCATGGCGGCATCGAGCTGTTCACGATCGGCCAGCGCAAGGGATTGCCGGGCGGTTCGCCGCGACCTCGTTACGTTGTCGATCTTGATGCGGAGACGAATCGCGTCATTGTGGGCGACGCGGACGATTTGATTTGTGATGAATTCGAAATCGATCGTGCGAACTGGATCGCGCGCGATCTGCCGACTGAAGGTGTCGATCTTACCGTGAAGATTCGGTACAGCCACCCGGGGACCAGTGCGACGGTGACGCCGCTCGAAGATCATCGTGCACACATTCGCCTGCCTGAACCGCAGCGTGCGGTTACGCCCGGGCAGGCGGCTGTGATTTACGACGGCGATGTCGTGATCGGCGGCGGTTGGATTTGCCGGACCGAGCCGGCCCGGCGGCGTGACGCGCTCGTTCCGGCCTAACGAATGGAAGCTCTCGTTGCGTTCTGCACATTTCCGGACGCGGAAACTGCGCGCAAAATCGTAAGGGAGTTGGTCGATCTTCGCGTCGCTGCCTGCGGAAACATTCTGTCGCAGGTGCATTCGATCTACCGCTGGCAGGGGAAAGTCGAGTCAGGCGACGAAGTGCTCGCCATTTTCAAACTCGATGCGAGTCGTTACTCCGAATTCGAAACGAAATTGCGCGCGCTTCATCCCTATGAGGTGCCGGAGATTATCTCCTGCAAGATCGACAACGGACTCCCGGAATACTTAAGTTGGGTGGGCGAGAGTTGCGCTAAATAGCAGCAGCACGCCGTCTCTTGGCGAGCGCAAAGATCGTTACGCCGATAGCATTGGCGATCAGCGTCACGCCAATAATCTTTGCCGCGAAAATCAGCCGACTCGGCACATCGATGATTGGATAGACGGTGAAGAAAATTGCGAGCAGGCATACGCCCAGTCCGAATCCGGCCGCAACTCGCAGCCAAAACGGTGCGCCGGAACGGATGGCGCCCGCGCCTGCGATCGGAATGGCGAAAAGAACGATATAGACAATCCCGTAGAAAACATTGGCGGCGTTGTCCACCAGTTGAAATGCTTCCTGAATTCCGGCGCCGATCTGGCTGGCAACCGCAATCACCAGCGTGATGGCGCTCACGAAGATGATCGAGTTAATCGGCGTTTTATATCGCGAGTGTAACCGCGAGAACCAATCGGGCAGAAGACGATCCCATCCGGCGACCATCGGCAGGCGCGAGCTGCCGGTGAGATGAATGCTCGTCGATGAAATCGATCGTATTGTCATCAGCAGAATCCCCAGGGAAGCGATGACGCCGGCGATCGGGAACGAACGCAGGCCCAGGCGCAATGTTTGCGGCACCGGGCCGATGAGATCGATTTGGTCGTTCCCGACGAAGGCCAAAACGGAACTCGTGCCGAGGATGAACATCAGCGCGATGATGGGAGATGCGATGAGAACAGAGCGCCCGATGTCGCGCGCTGGAGCGCGGGTTTCCCCCGCCAGAATGGCGACGTATTCAAATCCGCTCAGCCCACCGACGGCGAGTTTGCTGAAGATATTGAAGCAGTAAAAGATCGACATCGTGGGCGCCGCGATTTGGAGCGGGTGATAGTGCTTGAGATCGCCGCGCGCGAGACCAATGAACGGCAAAGCAATCAGAGCGCCGTAGACCAGGAGCATGGCGAAAGCGCCGATGTTGTGGACCCATTTGCCTAACGACAGCCCGCGAACGCTGATCAAAGCGAGACCGCCAACCAGTGCGCAACTGATCAACGACACGCACCATTTGCTGTTCGGCATCCAGCTCGCGGTTTCACCGATGGCGTAGGAAATATTGGTCGTGACGAACATTCCGCCCAACGCGATGACGGTGACGGAGAGCAACCACAGGTTCCACGCCACGATGAAACCCGCGAACTCGTTCAGGCCGAGTTTGGCCCATTGATAAAGCCCGCCCTCGAGCGGCATGAGGCGATTCAAGTAAATCACGACAGCGGCTTGCGGAATGTAGAAGAGCAAAATGGCAAGCAACCAAAAGAACAGGTGCGCCTGCCCGAGCTTGGCGGCAGTGCCGACCCAGGTTGAGCCGACGACAAAGAGGATTTGGGTGAGGACGAGATCACGCAGGCCGAGTTCCTTTTTCAGCGCGCCGGCGTGGCCTTTGACGCTGCTTTCTTCGGCGCTCAGGTCAGTCGTCACAAGCAGATATCGGCGCCATTATTCCGGCGCTGTCTTGGGCGGCGGAGAGTTGCGGAATTCCCGGTGTCGGATTTTCCCGCCGGCGTAAGCGATGTATCCGCCCGCGCCTAACGAGACCAAAGCCAGGAGCAACGTCGCGATCGCCAAGGGTCGCGCACTCTTCGGCCATTTCTTCGGCGCGAAAATCGCCGCGGCCGAAACAAGGGCGAGCACATAGAAAACGAAAATCAGTTCGTCGACGCGATGGGCGTGCGCCTTGAGCCAGGCCTGTCCGGCCTCATCGGCCACTGCCAGGACGCGATCTTCCGCCGCTTCGCCATAATGCGCGACGGGCCACGCCGAAATGGCGGTGGCAAAAATAAGGACGAGCGCGGTGATTTGTCCGCCGCGGCTGCCGAGATACATTGCTGCGATCAAGCCGAACAACGCGACCGCCAGTCCGTAAACCGGCAACGGATTCAGCAGCACGTGCAAATATTCTGGCTGCTGCAAATCCCGCAGAAGGCCGTCGATCATAGAGCCGGGATGTTTCTTTCTGTCACGGTTTTCAATTCGGGAACTTGAGGATATCGCTTCCAGTCCGGAGCGCAAAAATGCCACCACTCCGTGCGCAGCCCGTAGAAGCCGCCGTGCGCCATCGCTTTTTGGAGCAGGTTCAAATTCGATCGCACCATCGGATCATTCCCGTGATAATTGATCAACGCGGCCGGCGTGAAGTTGTCGAACTCGGTCGGCATCGGCAGATCGCGGCCGGCCTCGTCCACGAGCGTGACGTCGACGGCGACGCCACGGAGATGCATCGAGCCCCGGGCACCTTTCGGGTCCGCGACATACGAGCCATTCTGGGTCGCCTGCCACAATTGGTGTTGCGCGGAAGCCGGGCGGTAAGCGTCCCAAATCTTGAGCCCACATTTCTTTTTCTGGAGATACTTTTGCACCCGAACCAGACGTTCCGCCACGCTGGCGCGCACGAGCGCCGGTGTCCCGGGCGGATAAAGGGGGCGATGGGTGACGTTGTTCGGCGTCGAATAACGGAGGTCGATCAGGATCGATGGATCGACGTTCTTGATCTCGACAAATTCATCGCCGAGCGGCACTGCCTCGATGGCAAATGCAGCGACGGGAACAAGCAGACTCAGTGCGATGCTTCGTTTTAAAAACCGGGCGATCACGCGAGAATTAATTTCCAGCCACGGGAGGTGGCGGCGGGTTCGTCTTGGCGAGACGCTGCAAGAGAAGCCGGGCGCTGTTCTCCGGAATGTCGAAGCGCACCTGGAGATTCGTTCCCTGCGCATCCACCTCTGGCGTTTGCGCGTAGAGCAGAAGATCGGCGCCTGGCATGCGCAACCAGCGCCGCGGATCGTTCTTTATCCGGCCGGCGAGGTCAGCCGCTTCCGGGGCCGATTTCATTTTCAAATTGAGGCGCGCTTTTACCGGATTCTGGAGGGTGAGCGAGAGACCGAGCAACTCGGACGTGTCGATCAGCTCCGGCGCGAAAACCGGATCGAACATTTGCGCGAGTTTAGCGGGGGCGAGCGAGACAAGACGAATAGAGCTCGCTTGATTAAGCGACTGAAGGCGATCGAAGAGCGGACCCGTGGTTTTCAAGTCGGGTTTGATCCCGAGCCGCACCCGCGCGAGTTCTTCCACCTCCGGTTCGGATCCAACCGCCAAAGTCTTCGGCCCGACCCGCGCGAGCGCAAAGTCCGGCGCCGCCCACAAGGGCAGGCCGCTGATCGTGCGTTTCTCAAACGTCTTGTCGTTTTCAACCGAGCGAATGACTTGCGACACATCGGGCCGCGCTTCGACCAAAACAAACTCGCGCGTCGCGCCTGCGTCGGTGGATGTGAGGGCGCGCGTGATCCGAACGGCGTCCCGTGGCAAGTTCAGGACAGGAGTGCGTTGCGCGCTGCCGCTGAGTCCGGCCCAGACCTTCTGCCAATCGGCCGCCTGATCTTTCCGCCAGCGTTTTGGCAGATCGTCGCGCTCGAACTGCTCGACGTTGAGTGAAAGAATCGTTTCGGTTTCCTGCGGCAGCCATTCCCGTTTCTGCGGCGATTGAAAGACGAGCGGGAGAATGATCGCGAGCAGAAATAGCACGGACACGCCCGCGAAATAAAATCTTCGCAGCTCTTGTTTGTCGATCTGGCTCGAGAGCACGGCCAGCTCGGCGGTGTGCTGTAAATGCCGGTCCACAGCGGCGCGATGCTTCTGGACCTCCTTCAGCAAATGCGGCGCATTCGGCGGAGCGATTCCCTGCGAGGCGAGATGCCGGCCGATGTTGAGGTAGGCAGGGTTCTTTTTCTCCTCGACCGTTTCGTGCTGGCCCCGCGCTTCCTTCAGCGCGTCCTGCTGCGCGCGGCTGGTCTCGTTCAAGACGCGATCGCGCGCTTCGAATTCTTCCCGGACGCGCGCAATATTTTTATCCACGGCCGCCAGTTCGGCCTCGATTTGGTTCAATTTTTCGCGCGCGGCGCGGCAGGCTTCAGCGCTCCCAAGCCGAGCGCGGGTTACCTCGGCGCGCTCTTCGGGAAGGCGGGCGCGCCGGGCGCTGATCCCGGCCACCTGCGTCTCGAGATCTTCAGGCGGCGGGACCTGCGCCTGCAATTCGGACAGCTTCTTCAGAAGCTCGCGGTCCACCGCGTCGTTCTCCTGGAGCCGGCGCTCCACCCCGGCCAATTCCCGATCGCAGATATCCGCGGCGGCGCGCGCGTCATTTCGCTTTTCGAGGACCGGTTTCTTTTCTTCCTCGAGTTTCGCCAACGCGGCGTTCTGCTCTTTCGCGTTCTGGTCCCGCTGCAATTCGATTTTTCTGATGGCCTCTTCGATCTGCGCGATCTGCAAGGCGACTTCCTTTTGTTCCTGCTCGAGTTTCTTCAGCGCGACGATCTCGTTCCGGACCTCGGGAAAATTGACCGCCTGCGAGCAGCCTTCGCGGCCGAGGTTGATCTCGCTCTTTTGCAGAACGCGTTTTTCGTGGCGCAACGCGATCCGCGTTTTCTGCCGGCGGATCTTCAGCCCGATCTCGCGCAGCCCTGTTCGAATGAAACTCACGGGGTAAGGCTACGCTGGTTGCGGGATGGACCAACGTATTTTCACGGCAGCTACTCTTCCGTTTCGCTCAACTTCGCCAGCACGCTCAGGTCCTCCAGCGTCGTCGTGTCGCCGGTCACGGTTTTGCCGCTGGCGACCTCTTTGAGCAAACGCCGCATGATTTTTCCGCTGCGGGTTTTCGGCAGCGCTTCGGCGAAACGAACTTCGTCGGGCTTGGCGATCGCGCCGATGTGCACGGCGACGTGATCCCGCAATTCGTGCTTGAGCGAATCCGTCGGTGCGACGCCGCCTTTCAACGTCACGAACGCCACGACGCCTTGACCCTTCAGTTCATCCGGCCGGCCGACCACCGCCGCTTCCGCCACGCTCGGGTGACTCACCAGCGCGCTCTCGATCTCCGATGTCCCGAGTCGGTGCCCGGCCACGTTCAATACGTCATCGATTCGGCCGACGATCCAGAAATATCCGTCCTTGTCCCGCCGCGCGCCGTCGCCAGTGAGATAGTTTCCTTTGAACTCGCTCCAGTACTGTTTCTTATAGCGCGCCTTGTCGCCGTAAATCGTCCGCAGCATCGAGGGCCAGGGCCGGCGGATAATTAATTTTCCGCCCACATTGGCGCCGACTTCTTTTCCTTTCTCGTCCACGATCGCGGCATCGACGCCAAAAAACGGAACCGTCGCACTGCCCGGTTTCGTCGGAATTGCCCCTGGCAACGGCGTGATCATGATGGCGCCCGTTTCGGTCTGCCACCAGGTGTCGACGATCGGGCAACGGCCGCCGCCTACTTTGTCGCGGTACCACATCCAGGCCTCGGGGTTGATCGGTTCGCCTACCGAGCCGAGGAGGCGGAGCGAGGAAAGATCGTGCTTCTTGAGCCACTGGTCGCCCCAGCGAATGAACGCGCGGATCGCCGTCGGCGCGGTGTAAAGAATGTTCACCTGATATTCTTCGATGATCCGCCAGAAACGGTCCGGCTCCGGCCAGTTCGGCGCGCCTTCATACATCAAAGTCGTCGCGCCAATAGCGAGCGGGCCATAGACGACGTAGCTGTGCCCGGTGACCCAGCCGACATCCGCCGTGCACCAGTAGACATCGTCATCGCGGACATCGAAGACGTACTTCATCGTCGAATGAATCCCGACGAGATAACCGGCGGTCGTGTGCAGAATGCCTTTCGGTTTTCCGGTCGAGCCGCTCGTGTAGAGAATGTAAAGCGGATGCTCGCTGTCCAACGGCACGGCCGGACAATGCGCGTCCACGTATTCCAGCTCACGGTGCCACCAGACATCGCGGCCCTCCTCGATGTGGACGTCGTTGCCGGCCCGGCGAAAGACGATCACCCGTTTGATGGAAGTGCCGCCGCGTAACGCGTCGTCCACATTTTTCTTCAGCGGAACGATCGTGCCGCGACGATAGCCGCCATCCGCGGTAATCACTGCGACCGCGCCGCAGTCGGCAATCCGGTCGCGAATGCTATCGGCGCTGAATCCGCCGAAAACGACGGAGTGGACGGCGCCGATCCGCGTGCAGGCGAGCATGGCGATCGCGGTCTCCGGGATCGCCGGCATGTAAATGATGACGCGATCGCCTTTGCGGATTTTGTTTCGCTTCAGGACGTTCGCGAAGCGGCAGACATCGCGATGCAATTGTTGGTAGGTGAGCGCGCGTTTGTCGCCCGGCTCGCCTTCCCAGAGGATCGCGGCCTTGTTTCGATTTGGCCCAGCCAGATGGCGATCGAGACAATTCTCCGAGACGTTCAGTTTCCCGCCGACAAACCATTTCGCGAAAGGCGCTTTCCATTTCAGGACTTTCTTCCAGCGCTTCTGCCAGACCAGCTCGCTCGCTTCGCGCGCCCAGAATTTTTCCGGCCGCGCAATCGATTCGCGATACATTCGGCGATATTTTTCCAGGCTGCCGATGCGGGAATGTTTGGCGAATTTCCCGGCTGGCTTGAAAACGCGTTTCTCGATGAGGTGCGACTCGATGTTTTCGGCCATGGCAATCAAGAGGCTAGCAATCTCACCGCTGCGCTCAATGGAAAACCTGTAGCCGTTTCGCTCCGCGAAGCGGGAGGGAAATCTGCTTCACGATGCGCCGCCCACAGGGCGGCGGCTCCAGGGATTTATCTCTTATTCATTTGTCTTCGCCCGCGGCGCGCCGGAGAATCGCTCATGAGCGATCACGTTTACAAAAAGATCGAGCTGGTCGGTTCCTCACCGAAGAGCATCGAAGAAGCGGTGGAAAACGCGCTGGAGCGCGCCAGAAAAACCATCCGGAACATGCGTTGGTTCGAGGTGGCTGAAACGCGCGGATTTATCGAGGACGGCAAGGTCGATCACTGGCAGGTCACACTCAAAGTCGGCTTTACGCTCGACAAATAAGACGCCCCGCTCGCGCGTTACTCTTCGTCGTTTTGCGCAGCCTGGTAAAGCTTCGTGACGCCGTAAGCCAGGATCGCCGGCTTGAACGCGATCATGAGCAGGCGCGCAATCCCGCCGAGAATGCGGCCGATCGGCAGCCGGTTGAGGATGAAGCCCGCGAGGAGCGCGTAAGCGAGCGAGCGCACGGGATTTTCCCGCACGTATTCCTCCGTCTGTTCGAGGACCTGCTCGAATTGATCTTTGGTGTAACGAAGGCCGCGCTCCGCGACGTCGCCCGAGGTTCCTGAAAACTGTTCGTCCATGTTACTTAAGCTTCGAATCGCGACGGTCTTTTGCGTGTTTCGAAATTTCCGACACACGCGAAGACTGTCTGGATTCTTCGATTACCACTTTTCGCCGCGCGCTACCGCAACGTCAACCAGACAGTGGCCGCGCCCACGCCCGGAGGAAAATCGGGCAGGGGAGATTCCCGGTGGAAAATTCCCGCGCGCCGGGTGGCTTTGAGGCAAAAACGCGCCATCACTTCCAAGGCGCGCTCCCCAAGGCTGGAACAATTCGTCGAGAGAAGAATTTTCGCGTCGCGCCCGGCGACCTCCAGCGCCGCCAGGAGCAACGTTTCGAAATCCCGCTCGACTTGAAACGCCTTCCCGCGATGCGAACGCGAGAAAGTTGGCGGATCGAGAATGATAACATCAAACTTCTCACCCTTGCGCGCCAGCCGCGGCAGCACGCTCATGACATCGTCCGCGAGAAAACGATGATCGTTTGTCGGCAGCGAATTCAACGCAAAGTTTTCTCGGCCGCGCGCGAGCGATTTCTTCGAGAGATCGACGCTTACCGTTGTGGCGCCGACGGTTGCCGCCGCCACGGAAAACGAGCAGGTGTAGGCGAAGCAGTTCAGCATCGTCTTCGGCGCGACGTCCCGGACGAACCGCCGGTTTTCTCTCTGATCGATGAAAAGCCCGACGGAATATCCCGCGCCGAAATCGATCCCATAACGCAGCATCCGCTCGAGCGCGGTGCTTTGCAGGTTGGTGCCGGGATCACCCAGGACGAGCGTGGGCGCTTCGCGGTCGGCATTTTGTTTCGGCAAAAACCGGGCGAAGACGCGGCGAAAAGTGAAATCGACGTTGAGCGCCCAAAGGCAGAGCTCGGTCTTGAGTCTCTCCAGCGCCGCCTCGGTCTTGTGGGAAATGAGGACGTCGACCCCGAAACGCTCGACCCATCCGTCGGGGCAGGTGCAGAGGCGAAGCGCGTCCGTCTGCTCGGCGATAAAGCGCCGGTGCAGATCCGGGTCGATCCATTCGGACATTTTCACATGCGCAAGACGAGGGCGAACCCGCTCTCAAAGCGTGAATCGTTTGTCGCGTGGTTTCTGCGGGTAGTTTCGGCTCGGCATCCGGAGCACAGTTTTCTGTAGCGGCGTTCCATGGCCGCCGAATAGTTTGGTTTCCGCGCCCGCAAGCGCCAGCCTAGAGAAGAGAGCATGCAAAAGGTCACCATTCGCGTTCCGGCGAGCACATCCAATCTCGGACCCGGCTTCGACTGCCTGGGCGTGGCGCTTCGCCTCTACAATCACGTGACTGTTTCGCGCGGGCGCGCCGCGCCGCCTCCGAAAATGATCCGCTCGGCCGGCGACGCCTTCTTCGATCGCGCGGGCGGTGCACGATTTCCTTTTTCCTGCTCGATCGCCGCGGAAATACCGCAATCCCGCGGCCTCGGCAGCAGCGCGGCGGTGCGGCTCGGCGTGGTTCACGGTTTGAACGCGCTTTCGAAGCGTCCGCTTCAGCGCCTGGAAATGTTTGAAATTTGCGCACGGCTCGAAGATCACCCCGACAACGCCGCGCCGGCATCATACGGTGGTTTTAATGTTGTCCGCGCCGGACAACGGCAAAGCTTTACCATTTCCGCGCAACTCCACTTCGTTCTGTTGATCCCGAATTTCGAAATTCCCACCGAGCAGGCGCGCCGGCTCCTGCCTTCCCGCGTCGATCGCTTGGAGGCCGTGGAAAATTGCCAGAACGCCTGCGCCATCACCGCCGCGTTTGCCTCGCGCGAATACGAAAAACTCCGCGGCGCTTTCACCGATCATTTGCACCAGCCGTTTCGCAAAAAACTCATCCCATTCCTCGACGACGTGATTAGCGCCGCCGAATCCGCCGGCGCGCTCGGCGCATTTCTGAGTGGATCTGGTTCGACGATCTGCGCCATTACACTTCGCTCGCCGGAGAAAATTTCGCGTGCCATGCTCTCCGCTGCCGATTCCCCTGGCGCGCGCACCCTCATCACCGCCGCCGACAACCGCGGCGCCCGGACTCTGACAATCCGCAATCGCTCCCATGGGTCAGCGCACTGAAAATCTCGAGCAGTTCGCCATCGACGTCATTCTCGAACGGCGTCGCGGGGTGCGCGCCGTGCTCCTCCGGGCGCTGCTCTACGCGCTTTCGTTCATCTACGAGCGGCTCGTGCAACTCCGGCTCTTTCTTTATCGGAAGCGCGTTTTCCGCGAACACACTCTCGGATGTCTCGTCATCAGTATCGGCAACCTCACCGTCGGCGGGACTGGCAAAACTCCGATCGTGGAAAAATTTGCACGGGCGATGCGGGCTGGCGGGCGGCGCGTGGCCATTCTCAGTCGCGGCTACAAGAGTGTGCCGCGGCGCGCGCCGAAGAAATGGTGGCAGCGGCTCGGCCGGAAAAAAGATCCGGTTCTGCCGCGCGTTGTTTCCGATGGCAAAACCCTCCTGCTCGATTCACTCACCGCCGGCGACGAGCCTTACATGCTCGCGAATAATTTGAAGGACGTGATCGTCCTCGTGGATAAAGACCGCGTGAAGAGCGGACTTTTCGCCATCAAAGAACTCAAGGCCGATACGCTTCTGTTGGACGACGGTTTGCAGTACCTGCACTTGAAGCATCGGCTCGACATCGTCTTGATCGATAAACAAGCACCCTTCGGCAATGAGCATCTGCTGCCACGCGGGACGCTCCGCGAACCGCCGCGCAATCTGCGACGGGCGAGCTACATCTTCATCACCAAAAGCACCGGCGAGCCTAACGACCAGTTGATCAAGCGCATCCGGCGCTACAACCGCACGGCGGAAATCATCGAGTGCGCCCATCAGCCGCTCCATCTCCAGGATGTGTTGACGGGCGAACAAATTCCGCTCGAACGGTTGCACGATACCTACATCGGATCGATTTGCGGAATCGCCGCGCCGGAGAGTTTCGAAGGAGGACTGCAGAAACTCGGTGCGCGCCTCGAGCTGTCGAAGCGCTACACCGATCATCACCGTTACACCGAGGCGGAGTTAAACAGCTTCATTAATCGCTGTGTCCGCCGCGATCTCGAAATGATCGTGACGACCGAGAAAGATGCAGTCCGTTTTCCGCGGCTCACGAAAACGGATGTGCCGATTTATTTTCTGCGCGTTGAGATCGAGATCCTGAGCGGTCATGAAAGCTGGGAACATTGCGTCGCGCGTATCTGCAAGCCGCAGCCCGTGCTCTCGCCCGAGCGCTTCTTTGCCTAAGCTGTAGCGGCGGTCTCTGACCGCCGAAGAATCGTGCCTAAAAGCAGAGGCGCGTGATGGCCGCAGCAGGATAGATTGAAAAGGTATGAGCGATAAAGCCGAGCTGATCGTCGAAGGCAAAAAGCTCGCGGTTTCGAATTTGAACAAGGTCCTTTATCCGAAAGCCGGATTCACCAAGGGCCAGGTGATCGATTACTACATTCGGATCGCGCCCTTTCTGCTCCCGCATTTGAAAGACCGGCCGCTCACCATGAAGCGCTATCCGAATGGCGTCGATCAGCCGTTCTTCTACGAAAAAAATTGTCCCGCGCATCGGCCGAGTTGGGTCAAGACGGCAAAAGTCTGGAGCGAAGGCAACCAGCGCAATATGCATTACTGCCTCGCGCAGGATTTGCCGACATTGGTCTGGGCCGCCAATCTGGCCGACATCGAATTGCACACCTCGCTCGCGCGCAAGAACGACGTTGCGCGGCCGACCATAATGGTGTTCGACCTCGACCCCGGCGCGCCCGCCGACATCGTGCAGTGTTGTCAAGTGGGGCTCTGGCTGCGCGATCTCCTGGCGAAAATGAAACTGAAGAGCTGGGCCAAAACCTCCGGCTCAAAAGGATTGCAGGTTTACGTGCCGCTCAACACCGCGGTCACCTTCGATCAAACGAAAGCGCTCTCGCGTGCGCTCGGCGAACATCTGCAGCGCGAGCATCCGAAGCTGGTCATCTCGAAAATGGCCAGGGCGCTGCGTGCTGGAAAAGTGTTCGTCGATTGGAGCCAGAACGACGAACACAAAACGACCGTGAACGTCTACTCCCTGCGCGCGAAAGATCAGCCGACGGTTTCCACGCCAGTGAAATGGGAAGAAGTGGAAACGGCGTTGAAGAAAAAGAATGCCAAGCTCCTGGTGTTTCCTTCGGATCGCGTTTTGCAACGAGTCGAGAAACTGGGCGATCTGTTCGAGCCCATCCAATCTCTCAAGCAAAAGATGCCGAAGAAATGGAATCTATAAGCGCCGGCGTCTCGCATGACTGAGCTGCTCGCGCTGGGCTCGGCCGTTTGTTACGGCTCCGCGGATTTCTTTGGGGGCCTGACCGCGCGCCGCGTGAGCACGATCGCCACGGTCGTCGTGACGCAGTTCGTCGGGCTCGTGCTGCTCTTGATGGCGCTTCCATTTCTGCCCGCCGCTGTGGTCTCTCCGCAAGACTGGCTCTGGGGAATTGCCGCCGGCCTCAGCGGCGGCGTGGGCGTCGCGTTGCTCTACCGCGCGCTCGCCGTCGGGACGATGGCCGTGGTTGCACCGATCACTGCCGTCTGTGCCGCCATCATTCCCGTGCTCTTCGCTTTCGCGATGGGCGAACGTTTGCGCTTGCTCACCACGGTGGGAATCGCACTCGCGTTGATTGCCATTGCCCTCGTCAGCCAACAACCAACGCCGCCTGATCCCGCTGAAGGTCGAAGAACCAAACGCGCGCTACCGCCGGGAGTTTTGCTGGCGCTCCTTGCCGGCGTCGCGGTGGGAATCTTTTTTCTCTCGCTCGCGCGAACGAAGAGCGCCGCGGGAATGTGGCCGCTCATCGCCGCACGGCTTACATCGGTGACGCTGTTTGGCCTCATGGCTTTGGCCACTGGCCGAACCCTGCGCATGAGCACGCGCGCCACCGGCACGGCAGTCGCCGGCGGCACGCTCGATATGCTGGCGAACGCGCTATACATGATCGCGGCCCGGATCGGACCGCTCAGCATTGTCGCCACGCTCGCTTCGCTTTATCCGGCGAGCACCGTGATGCTGGCTCGGCTGCTATTGGGCGAGCGTCTAAGCTTCGTGCAAATCACTGGCATCGCCTGCGCTCTCGTTGCGGTCTTGATAATCGTCGGCACGTCTGGATGAACCAAGAGCGGCGCTTTGGAAAACGCCGATCCTTGTTTTACGCGCCGGTTCTGAACTGATCGTCCTTGTTCTTGAACAGGATGTTGAACGTCGTGAGCGATCCGTAGCAGCGCGTGATGTACTGCTGCATGTCGAACTTGTCGGCGTCGCTCAGTTTGTCGCTCGCGTTCACCTTTTGCTCGAGCACGCGCAGATTGTTCCGGATCATCACGATCTTGTGAAAGAACGTTTCGAGCGGCACTTCCTTCGGCTGCAGTGAGGTGTCGGCCGATTGCATGACGAGCGTGCCGCGCTGCCACCGATTCGCCAGGCCCTCGACCAAGACGTCTTTCTGCTCCAGCCCCAGCGCCTCGACAACAGCGTGCGCTGTATCGCGAATGAGATTTGCGAGCGGAATCTGCAACTCGCTCAAAGTGGCGGTGGCTTCCGCCGGTTCGAGATCGCTCGATCCCGGCGCGACGGTCCGAGGTGCATCGTCGAACGCAATCTCAGCCGTATGCTCAGTCAGCGACCTAACGACACCAACGCCATATTGCGGATGGCGCACCTTCATTCCGATGTGGAGCGATTCGATATTCACGTTCGGGAAACCTGCGAGATCGCGCGCCAAACCGCAACCACGATGATCGCCGCGTCCGCTTTTTCGTTGTCTCAGCCGGGCTGCGCCGCGCATGCTCGCTCAGTTCCTATGTCTGATTTCGCAATGCCTGCGTATCCAGCCGGCTTCCGCCCACGGCGGGGTTTGAACTGGCTCCTTATCGGCTTGCTCTACGCCTCGTTTTACATGTGCCGGTATAACTTCCGGTTCGCGACCCCGGGCATGGTCGCGGAGTTCGGATTTAGCACGTTCCAGATCACCGGCATGTTGAGCGCGTGGTCCATCGCTTACGGGACGGGGCAATTGGTGAACGGACTCCTCACGGATCGGATCGGGGGAAAAATCGCGATGCTCATCGGCGCCGCCGGGACAATCATCATTAATCTCATCTTCGGGTTCGCTTCCTTTGCCGGCACCTTCACTACCTTCGCGGCGATCTGGCTCATGAACGGCTACCTCCAGTCGTTTGGCGCGCCCGGCATGATCAAAATGAATGCCGCGTGGTTCCGGCGGACGGAGCGCGGCACTTTCGCGGGCATCTTTGGTTTCATGATCCAACTGGGTCAGTTCGCGATCAACAATCTCGCGCCGCTTATTCTCGCCGGCTTTGCCGTTGGCATCTGGGTCGTGGCGAAGAACGATTGGCACTGGCTCTTTCGCATTCCGCCATTGGTTGTCGCTGTGGCCGCTGTGTTACTGGCGATTTTCGTCAAAGACACGCCGGAGGAAGCTGGTTACCGCGGTCTGATCGAGAAGGCCGAGAGCGGAGACTCCAATAGTCGGGCGAGCTTGCGCGAATCCTTTACTACTATCTTCACGCATCCGCTCATCTGGTTCTACGCGGCGGCCTATGCCTGCACGGGTGCGGTGCGAAACAGTTCGGACCAGCTCATGATCCTCTATTTCCATGACCAGCTGAAACTGAACCTCGCGGAAAAACCGGCGGCGGTTCTGTGGACGGTCAATCTGATGCCGCTCGTCGCGGTGCTCGGCTCGTTCAGTGCTGGAATCGTCTCCGACAAGTTTTTCAAGGGCCGTCGCTCTCCAGTGGCGATGACTCTCTACTTCGTCGAGTGCGCGGTCATCCTCACGGCCGCGATAGTCATCGCCGCTGGTGTGGTCGGGCCGACACCGTTCGGAATATTTATTGGCTGCCTTTTCCTTGTCCTTGTGGCGCTCACGGCCAACTCGACCCACGCGATCGTCGGCACCGCTGCGCCAATGGACATTGGCGGCAGGAAAATGGCTGGCTTCGCTTCCGGCGTGGTGGATTCCTTTCAATATTACGGCACGGCCGTCGCGCTGCCGGTGACGGGCTGGCTGATCGATCGTTACGGCTGGGGCGTTTGGTACCCGGTGATGGCCAGCTTCGGTGCGATCGGTGGGGTTTCCATGTTGATGGTGATGCGCAAACAACGACGGATGAGCTCGAGCGGCGACGCGCGGGCCATTGCACGCTAAAAAAGTTCCATCTGCGGCGTTACCCGCCGAAACGCCGCTGTCGAAAGCTGCGAGCTCGCCCCGATCCCGAAGCGGCGGCACGCCACTTCGAACATCGATCGGATTTGCTCGGCGAAAATTCCTTCGCCTTTTGTGCGCGTGCCCCAGCGAGAGTCATTCAATTTCGTTCCGCCGCGAATGTGGCGAATGCGTTCAAGGACCTTTTGTTTCTTTTCGGGGAAATGTTCCTCGAGCCAATGCTCGAAAAGCGGCGCGATCGCCCACGGCAAACGCACGATCGTGTAACCGGCGAATTGCGCGCCCGCTCTGGCGCAGGCTTCCACGATTTTCGGCACCTCGTGATCGCTCAGGCCCGGGATGATCGGAGCGACCATTACGCCGACGGGAATTCCCGCGGCGCGCAAAGTCGCGACCGTCTCCAATCGCGCCGAGGGCGACGAGGTTCGTGGCTCCAACACGCGTTGCAGTTTCGGGTCGAGCGACGTTACCGACACATTCACGGCCGCCGCGTTATGACTGGCCAGTTCGCCCAGAAGATCGATATCGCGGGTCACGAGCCGATTCTTGGTGATGATCGCCACCGGGTTGCGAAATTTCGCCAGCACTTCGAGGCAACCGCGGGTGATGCGCAGCTTGCGCTCGATCGGCTGATAAGGATCGGTCACCCCGCTCATCACGAGCACTTGGGGCTCCCATTTCGGCGAAGACAATTCCGCCTCGAGCAGTTTCGGCGCGTCCGTTTTCACCATGATTTTGCTCTCGAAATCCAGACCCGCGGAGAGCCCGAGGTATTCGTGGGTCGGTCGCGCAAAGCAATAGATGCAGCCGTGCTCGCAACCGCGATACGGATTCAGACTCGTCTCAAAACCGACATCGGGACTGTTGTTTCGCGCGATGATCGTCCTGGTTCCGTCACGAAAGAATTGGGTCTCGCGTCGCGGCTTCTCCTCTTCGTCGGTTGGATCGATCTGAACCACATCGGCATCGCCCAGATCGACATGGAGTTTCTCGAATCGATTCGCCGGATTCCAGGAAGCGCTTCGGCCATGGATCGCTGGCGGCGGCGGCGGCGCCTCCTCGACGATCGGGACAAACTTCTTTTTCGCCTTCTTAGGCCGCTCCGGCATGGGGTAAGTTCACATGAACATAGATTGCTGTCGAGCTGCTTCTACGCCCAGTGATCCTACCGGCGCTTGCTCAACCGCGGACGGGTGGCACAATTCCGGCGAACCGTGAACCTCGGAGGGGTGGTCGAGCGGTTGATGGCTCCGGTCTTGAAAACCGGCAGGGCGCAAGCCCTCGTGGGTTCGAATCCCACCCCCTCCGCCAGTCAATTTCGGATTTCGGATTTCGGATTGCGGATTGCCGGGAAAATCCAGCGCGCCGCGAAATACGCGCACAGCACGCCAATCAACGACGCGCAAACGACATCGGAAAGATAATGCGCCGCGATATACATTCGCGAGAAAGCGATCAGCAGCGGGATAAACAGAAACCCGAGACCGATCCGCCAGCTAGCCAGCGCGAGCGTGGCGAAGAACGCAGTCGATGCCACGGTGTGCCCTGACGGAAAAGCGTTGTAACGATAGCTGAAGCGCGGGCCATTCCATCCGGCTTCCGTTTGGACGTCCGGGCGCGCGCGCCCCGTCGAGATCTTGATCACGCGCGCGGCGGCGCCCGCGAGAGCGCAGGCCAGAATCATCGCCGCAAAAATTCGCATCCATTTTTTACTCCGGCGAAAATAGGCAACCCCGAGGAGAATGAGTCCGAGCCCGACGTGCTCGGGCCAGTCGCCAAACCGGCTCACCGCGCGCATAAAACTTCTCACGCCCGCGCTCTGATGTTGCGCCATCCAAGCCTGGGTGGCGGCGTCAAAGTAAAAGCTCGCCAGGAGCAGAAGCGCGGCGGCGACGAACCAGAGATACCACCAGCGAAACGCGCGGACCGCGGTCATGAACAAATTTCCCGTTTGTGTTTCACCCGTCCCTATCTTTCAATCTCCGCTCTGTCACTCGCAATCCGCAAATTCGCTCTGGTCTTCTTTGGTGCGTTGTCTCTGCACGTCGCCGGCACCTGGCTCATCCCTCTGGTGGATCGGGACGAGCCTCGTTTTTCCGAGGCTTCGCGCGAGATGCGGGAGCGACACGACTTTGTCATTCCCTACCTCAACGACAAGTACCGCTTCGACAAACCGCCCTTCATTTATTGGACGCAAATCGCCAGCTACCACTTTCTGGGTGAGAACGATTTTGCGGCGCGCCTGCCTTCCGGCGTCGCCGCGGCCCTGACCGCCGTTCTGCTTTTCGCGTGGGGCCGCCGGTTGAGCGGCGAACGCACCGGCTGGTGGGCGGCGATCATTTTCACTCTGTGTCTGCAAATCTTTATCCACGCCAAGGCGGCCGTGGCCGATATGTGGCTCGTCTTCTTCGTCACCGCCGCGCACTGGGCGGCCTGCGAGTTGATCGGCGACTCATTAGGCGCGGCGAAAGCATCGGTCGATGAACGCCGGCGAATGTTCTGGCGGCTGGCGTTTTATGTCGCGCTCGCCTTTGCCTTCCTGGCGAAAGGTCCGCTCGGCTGGACGCCGCTCCTGACCGTGGCGAGCACGAAGATTTTCCTGCGCGGCCAATCGCTTAATCGCCGGTTCTGGTTCGTGCCCGGAATCCTGCTCATGCTGGCAATCGTGTGCACCTGGGGCATTCCGGCGCTGGTTCGAACGAACGGCGAATTTTTTCGCGTCGGAATCGGACGGCATGTGGTCGAGCGCTCGCTCAACGTCATGGAAGGCCACGGCGCCAACTCGATGAACACCTATCTCGCCAGTCTGCCGTTTTATTTCATCACGGTCTTCATCAGTTTCTTCCCGTGGTCGATCAAACTCCCGGCCTTGGTCAAGCGTCTCTGGCGCGGCCGCGACGCCATCGATAATTATCTGATTTCCGGCGTGGCGGTCGTTTTCATCATCATGACGCTGGTGAAGACGAAACTTCCGCATTACACGCTGCCGGCGTTCCCGTTGCTTTCGCTCCTGCTGGCCCGGCATCTTTTTGAAGTGAGCTCGCCTCGATTTGCCGTGCGCACCGCGCAGGCCGCCGCCGCGTGCTCGCTTGCGGTCGCCCTTTTCGCGTTTCCATTTTTCTCCCGCACGTTTCCGACCATGCAGCTCTTTAAACTGTCGCAGCGCGATCTCGTCCCGGAGATGGAATTCGCCGCCGTCGATTATTTCGAGCCGAGCGTCATCTGGTATTTTCGCGGCCGAGTCCACGGATTTTTCCGCGGCCTCAATCCCGATCAGGTGCAGAAGTTCATGGATCATCCCGGCGCGCGTTTCGTCATCGTGCCGACGGAAGTCGCCCGGGCGGCTTACACGGAGATCCCGCGGGGATGGAAAACTTACCACGCGCGCGGGTTCACTTTGGTCAAGGGGCGCCCGACGGATCTGACAATGATCTTGAAACCGCGGATGGAAGCGTTCTTTTAGGAAACGAATGATCACCTTCCTCGATGGCAGCCTGGTCTCGGCCTTGCCCACGCAGGCGATCGTGAATGTCGGCGGTGTCGGCTACGAAGTGCTCATTCCGCTGTCGAGTTACGACAAGCTGCCGGCCGTCGGTCAACCGGTGCACATCCTGACGCATCTGCATGTCCGCGAAGACGCGCACATTCTCTACGGCTTCATGACCGCGCCCGAGCGCGATCTTTTTCGGCTGCTCGTGAATCACGTGAGCGGGATTGGCCCGAAGCTTTCCCTGGCCGTCCTGAGCGGAATGAGCGTGAGCAATTTCAAGAACGCGGTGGTGAACGCCGACATCGCGTCGCTTTCAAAAATCAGCGGGCTCGGGAAAAAAACCGCGGAGCGAATTGTCCTGGAGTTGAAAGACAAACTCGGCGTGGTGGCGGCATGGGAAGCGGCCAGCGCGGCGCACGCGCCGACCGCGGAGCAGAGCCAGGCCAACGAAGCGGTCCTCGCGCTGATCGCGCTCGGATACAAACAAGTGGATGCGCACAAAACGGTGCGCGAGTTGCAGGAGAGAGAGGGCGAGATCAAAACGGCGGAGGAGCTGGTGAAGTTGGCGTTGAAGAGAATGGCGGCGGGACGGGGATGAAGAAAACGCCGAACGCCGAACGCCGAACGCCGAATCTCGAATGGAAGGCAGATGGTGCGACGCCAATTCGTTGCCCGCGTGTTTCAGATTGGCGGCACCTCTGACTTCGACATTGGACGTTGGGCGTTGGGCGTTCGACGTTTTCTTCATCTGAAATGCTCCACACTACCGACAAACTCGCGTCGATCCGAAGTGCTTTGCCGAGCGAAGGCCTCTTCGCCGAAAAGGATTTCCTCCTCTCGCCCGATCCTTTTCCGGTCGACGAAAAATTTGCGAAAGAACTCGAGCAGCTCGGCCATCGCCTTTTCGTTTTCCAGCGCGCGTGCAATGAGCTTTACCAGCGTAGCGTCAAAGGGAAGCAACCCGCCTGGATTGCGGAATATCTTGATGCGGGAAAACCCGCGGAGCTGATCGAGTTCTCCCGCCAGAAACAATTTCGCGATGATCTGCCGCTCGTCATCCGGCCCGATTTGATCTTGACCGAAACCGGCTACACCATCGCCGAGATCGATTCGGTCCCGGGCGGCATCGGTTTGACCGGATGGCTCAATCAAATTTACGCAGCGCTTGGCGATGAGGTGATTGGTGGGGGAAACGGAATGCTCGACGGCTTCCGGAGTTTGCTTCCAGAAGGCGGCGACATTCTGATTTCGGAGGAGGCTTCGACCTACCGTCCGGAAATGAATTGGGCCGCGGGGCAATTGAACAAGAGTCATCCCGAATTCGAGTGGCGCGTCGCGGAAGCGGAAACCTACGAGCCGGCTCCGGGCCGGAACGTTTATCGATTCTTCGAGCTGTTTGATCTGCCGAATCTCCCGCGCGTTTCCGAATTGATGAGCGCGGCGAGAGAGGGCGCCGTCCGGGTCACGCCGCCGTTCAAGCCGTATCTCGAGGAGAAAATGTGGTTCGCACTTTTTTGGATGCAGCCGCTCCGGGAATTTTGGCGGCGCGAGCTGGGCGAAAAATATTTCCTGAAATTGCAGGAGTCGATTCCGTACACGTGGCCGCTGGACCCGACGCCATTGCCGCAGCACGCGGTCATTCCTCGTCTGGAGATCCACGATTGGCGCGAAGCCGGCAAGCTCAGTCAGAAAGAGCGCGACTTGCTAGTGAAGGTGAGTGGATTTTCGCCGCTGGGGTGGGGGAGCCGCGGAATCGTCGTCGGCTCCGATGTTCCGCAGGTGGAATGGGAGCGTGAGATCGAAGAGGCGCTCGCGAGCTTCCACACCACGCCCCGCATCATGCAGCGTTTTCATAAGGCGCGCTTGCTCGATCATCGCTATTGGGACAACGCGACGGACGAGCTCAAAACGATGCGCGGACGCGTTCGACTGTGCCCTTATTACTTCGTCGAGAATGGAAAGGTCGGGCTGCGCGGCGCGCTCGCCACCATTGTTCCCGCAGATAAGAAGCTCCTCCACGGAATGCGCGATGCGATTCTCGCGCCGACTTCTGTGGCCGCCGCTCTATGAGCGGCGAGAGACAGCGCACGATTGCACCGATCCGTTCACGGCGCCGCTTACAGAGCGGCGGCGACAACGCGCCTCGCGGAGGCTTTGCGTCCAGCGAATTTCCGCGCGAAGAAAACCCATGCCACACGGCGAATGGATCGAATCGCACGTGCCGGCGCGGCTCGACCGGTTGCCCTGGAGCCGCTGGCACTGGCTGATCGTCATCTCGCTTGGTGCGACCTGGATCCTCGACGGTCTCGAGGTGACGCTCGCGGGTTCCCTCGCGGGAATTCTCACGCATCGCGAGACGCTGGGACTCAGCGACGCGCAGGTCGGAGCCAGTGCGACCTTCTATCTCGCCGGCGCCGTGCTCGGCGCGCTCCTTTTCGGATATGGAACGGACCGGCTCGGACGGAAGAGATTATTTTTCATTACCGTCGCTGTTTATCTCATCGCGACGGCGATGACCGCGTTCTCCTGGAGTTTTGCGAGCTACGCATTCTTCCGCGCGCTGACCGGCGCTGGAATCGGCGGAGAGTACGCGGCGATCAATTCGGCGATCGACGAACTGATTCCCGCGCGTGTGCGCGGCCGGGTGGATTTGATGATTAACGGTTCCTACTGGATCGGCGCCGCGCTCGGTTCCGCGGCCACGATCGTTCTCCTCGATCCGCGCCGGCTGCCGGTCTGGCTCGGTTGGCGACTCGCATTCGGAATCGGCGCAACGCTGGGCCTGATCGTGATCTTCTTCCGCCGCTGGATTCCGGAAAGTCCCCGCTGGCTCATGATCCACGGACGCAACGCCGAGGCGGAGAAAATCGTGGACGAAGTCGAGCGGACGATCGCGCCGGCGCTGCTGCCTCCGCACGACGAGCCCGCCATCCGCATTCGCACGCGAACGCACACACCCTGGCACGAGATCTGGCATACGATCGTGCACGAACATCGACGCCGTTCGCTCCTCGGCTTCGTGCTCATGCTGACACAGGCATTTTTCTACAACGCGATCTTTTTCACTTACGGGCTCGTGCTCATGCGGTTCTACGCCGTGCCGTCGGAAAGCGTCGGCGCCTATCTGCTGCCGTTCGCGCTGGGCAATGTGCTCGGACCATTTGTGATTGGGCACCTCTTCGATACGATCGGCCGCAAACCAATGATCGCGGCGACGTATGGAATCGCCGGCGTTTTGCTCGCGTTGACCGGCTGGCTTTTCCACGCCGGAATGCTGACAGCGCAGACTCAAACGCTGGCCTGGACCGTGATTTTCTTCGTCGCGTCGGCCGCGGCGAGTTCGGCCTACCTGACCGTGAGCGAAATTTTCCCTCTGGAAATTCGCGCTCTCGCGATTGCGATCTTCTACGCCTTCGGAACGCTCGCGGGCGGCGTCGGCGCGCCGATCTTGTTCGGATGGATCATCGGCACGGGATCGAAGACGGCATTGTTCATCGGTTATCTCGTGGGAGCGGCGCTGATGATTTTGGGCGCGGCGATCGAGGCGTGGATTGGCGTCTCCGCGGAACGTCGCTCGCTGGAGAATGTAGCACCGCCTTTATCCTGCCGTTTGTAGAAGCATTAGCGCCGGTGGAGCAGAAGGCCAGCCGTCAAGCTTGCAGGCGGAGTCCTTGAGTTGATACCTTCCCGCGCAGATATGAAAAACCAGAGTCCGAAGTCATCCAGCGTCCTGCTCGCTCTCCTGATCATCGGCAGTATTCTGCTGTTTATCCCGCAGAAAACGCACGCGGCCCTCTTCGGCAGTCAAGAATCGATCTACAAGATTCAGGACACCAATATTAAGAACGATAAGGGGCAGGCGCTCGACCTGGCCCACAAGGTCAGTAGCCTTTACATCTTCGCGGGCGTGTTCGTGCACGACGATGGTTATGTTCTCCAGATCAGGGATGATAGCTCTCACTATTACGACTTAACCGCCGCCAAGATATCCAGTTACCAAGCGGAGGGTTTATTGCCCAAGCCGTTGCCGAGTTACTCGGTTCCCTTTTGGGATTATCTTCTTGGCTACTCACTTTGGATCGTTTTGGCGGTTCTTCTCGTCACGAAGATCTGGAGTAGTATTCGGAAGCTACAGAATCGATCGGTTTCATCAGCGGTTCCACCTCTCCCCGCACAATCACCGCCAGCTGTTGGCTTCAGCAACGCCTCCCCGCCGGTTGCGCCAATGATTAATCCTCCTGGGTCTCTCGCTTCGGCAGGACCGGCGCCACCAAAAGCGAGCAAGCTGCCTTGGGTTCTCGGCGCTGGCTGTCTAACGCTTCTGATGATCGCTTTCGCAATTGGAGGATTGGCGCTTTATCGATACCAAAGTTCGAAAAATAACATCACGGTCATGCGGAAGGAAGTGTTACCCTCGGACAAGAGCGTAACTCCGAATAGCTCGAATGCCTCCGAGGCCACGGCGAGCCAGGCGCCTGCCGGTTGGAAGACCTATGTCAGTACGAGCGACAAACTTCGGCCCGACTTACAGCCCCATTTCGTCGCGTTCAGCTTCAGCTATCCTACGAGCTTTGTCGCGAGGCCCCAAGTCGAAGGAATCTTTATCGTGGTCGAGAAGTTGGGCGCCAACGGAAAGGACCTGGCTGAATCCTTTACTGTCTCCTGGTACGAAACCTCGACTCCAGACAATAACAAGGAAGACTACGAGATGCTAAAGGACCTGGGCAAGCAGTGGCCGCAGCAGCATCCGCAATTTAACTGCCAGGAGATTTCGACCTTTACCTTGAACGGAATGAATAGCTTTGGCATGACGTGGGAGTTTACTACGCGCGACCGGAAACCCTTGTTCGTCTCGGGCGCGAAATCGATCCTCATTCATCCGCCCGGGAAATTGCAGGGCGTGCGAATAGACCAATACGGAACCTGGGTCGACCCGGGGCTGAAAAGCGCCGGCGACGTGGGGACGAACGATGACCTCGCAGCTATCCTTCGGACGTTTAGATTCCTTTAGCGGCACGATTGAAGTCTGCGTAAGCCCCAGTTTGCTCGCGCGCATAATCGGCGCTCATCGACTGTCGCAACTGGGAATCACGAGCTCGCGGGTGTAAACCGAGCGTGCCGGCGTGAGCTCGCTCGAGTTCAAACAGAAGGAATCAACGTGAATCATGCCGGCATCGAGACCGGCGTGGGCCCGCAGAAATGGCCGCAGCGATTCCGCCGAAACATCACGGCAACGCGCGAGCGTTATGTGCGGATGGAACGCGCGCAGATCGGGCTCGAGGCCGGCGGCGAGTGCGGCTTCCTGCACGCGCTTGTGCAATTGAAAAAGATGCGGATGCCCCCGGCCCACGCCGAGCCAGAGAATATTCGGCCGGCCTTTGCCGGGAAATGTGCCGAGGCCGACAAGAGGAAGGAAAAACGCCTTCCAGGAGATGGCGGAAAGATTTGCGCGAAGCTTTTCCTCCGTCTCGGCGGAAACGTTCCCGAGAAAACTGAGCGTGAGATGCATCTGCTCCGGCGCGAGCCAGCGCACACCGCGCAGGTGCGGATCGAATTCTGCGAGAAATTGCGTGATCGCGTGCGGAAGCTCGATGCTGACGAAGAGCCGTTTCGTGCTCATCTGTTGAATTCTGGTAGGGCGAGACTCAGTCGGGCCGGAACGGTTAGCGCCATATGTTAAGTTCGGCTCGACAGAGTCTCGCCCTACCAGTTGCCGCGGCTGCTTTCGTTGTTTCGTGCGCCGCCTACAGGGCGGGCACATTTTCGATCGAGCGATCGCCGGCCGGCTTCTTCACGCAAAACGCCAGCACCGCGCCGATGAAACAAAGTAACGCGCCGACGAGAAAAGGAGTGCGGCCATATTCGCTGATCGGTTTTCGCAGATCGAACATCAGCAGCCAACCGCCGATGAGCGGGCCAACCAGCCGTCCCGTGCTTCCTGCGGATTGCATCACGCCGAGTGCGCGACCTTGCCAGGTGCGATCGATCAGCTGTGAGGCGAGTCCACTGAGGGGCGGACTGGCGAAACCGCTGCCGGCTGCGAGTCCGGCGCAGACGACCAGGAGAATCGTGAGATTATTGCTAAGCGGCAATAATGCGAGGGAGAGTGTGGTCAGGATCATGCCGGTCCGCGTCAGCGCCACTTCGCCGAATATTTTGATCAACCGCCCGATCAAACCGCCCTGAACGATGACGGCGATGATGCCGATGAATCCAAAGAGATAGCCATTGGCCCGTGCGTCGTAGCCGAAGCGTTTTTCGGTGAAGAGCGCGAAGAGCGTCGTCATGATCGCGAACCCGGCGATGAGAAAAAAATAAGTCGCCACCACGATGGAAAACATCCAGCCGTGTCCATGCCGGAAAACCTCGGTGCTGGGTGCATCTTCATGTGGCCTGGCGCGGTGCTCGTGCGATAGGCTTTCCGGCAAAATCAGATAAACGAGCACCGCGTTGGCGACGGCCAAACCCGCCGCAAAATAAAACGGGGCGCTATAAGAAATGCGGCTCATGATTCCGCCGATCATCGGACCGAAAGTGAAACCGAGACCGAAGGCGGCGCCGATCAATCCCATCGCCTTGGATCGATTCTCGGGAGCGGTCACGTCGGCGATGTAAGCTTGGGGGATCGAGATGTTGCCGCCAGTGATGCCGGCCAGAATGCGCGCGACAAAAAGGAGCGGCAGCGCCGTCGCCATTCCCATGAGCGCAAAGCCGATCGCCGTGCCCGCAATGCTCACCATCAAAACGGGTCGCCGGCCGAAGCGATCCGATAGTTTTCCCAGGATCGGCGTGAAGATGATTTGCATGCCGGAATAAATTCCGGTGAGCCAGCCGATCGCGACCGGGGTGGCGTGGAACTGCTCCGCGTAGAGGGGCAGGATCGGAATGATGATGCCGAAGCCCACCAGATCGATGAAGACGGTGAGGAAGAGGACGAAGAGTGGTGAGCGCGGACGAGACATTTCGGAGAGAGTGACGAGTGACAAGTGACGAGTGACAAGTGGAAAATGCTTCACCGTCATCCCGAGCGAAGTCGAGGGGATCCCGTGGAGCCGTCTGCACGTTCCGTCGCGGGGTTCCTCGACTCCGCTGCGCTCCGCTTCGGAATGACGAGAATTAACGCATCACTTCTACCCGTGCCGGCGATTGAAGCGGGCGACTTCGCGTTCCGTCTCCCGGTCGGTTGCGCGTTTCTTCAAGTCGGCGCGTTTGTCGTGCGCGACTTTGCCCTGCGCTACGCCGATCTCGGATTTCAGACGGCCGTTTTTCCAGTACAACTTCAAGACCACCAGGGTGCGACCGGCGATCGCGGTGAGGCCGTAGAGTTTGTCGATCTCCTGTTTGTGCAGAAGGAGGCGGCGCACGCGTTTCGGAGACGGAATATCCTGGCTGGCTTGCGCGTAGGGTTGGATATCGGCGTTATAAAGAAAGGCCTGACCTTTCTCGATGCGCACAAACGCGTCGCTGATGTTCGCCTTGCCGGCGCGGATCGATTTGACCTCGCTGCCTTTCAGTTCGATGCCGGCTTCGTAGCGCTCGAGGATGTGAAAATCGCGCAGCGCCTTGCGATTGAGGATCGTCTCGGCGGCCATGAGTTGAACTGTGGCACAGGCAGCTTGCCTGCGCGGAAATAATCAGGCGAAAAAATTCACAGGCGCGACGCCCGTGCCACTATTTGGTGGCGCCGTCGCCGGCCGGCTTCTCCGGCGCCAATTCGTAGGTGAGCTTGCCGGCGATGATTTCCCGCAGGGCGATATCAGTGAGCGACGAACGCGGCGTGGCTTCGACGAGTGGACGATGGCCCAACCCCAACTGGCGCACGCGCCGGGAAACGACGTTGATCAGGAGTTGCTGATTCGGAATCACTAGAGCTGCTTCCTGCAGGAGTTGAGTGGTCATATTTCGCAAGGAACGGACGGCGCGGGTGGCGTCCGTCGAGAACTGAAGAATGGTCGGCGAGCCGCCAGAAACGACGTTGGAAATGAGGTTTGAAGCGAGCATCGGCAGGGAAAAGAGAATTCTGACTTTGCGGGGAGTGCAAGTCGCTGTCAATGGATTTGTGGTGGTTTGTTAAGGTGGGCGTTGGGTCTGCACGCGGATCGACTGTTCCAATTTGGAAGTAAGAGCTCACCGAGCTGGGGCTTTTGGTTGGACGATCTGTTGGTGCTCGTTGAGTCCAACCTCAAAGGGTATCGGAAGAAGCCAGCGAGCCGCCGCAAATGGCACAGGTGTTGCTCATGAGTTTCATGATGATTTTCCATAAACCTCATAAGGCATCGCCCCTTTTTAGGACAGGTGGCTTCACGCTGGTGGAGACCGTGGTCGCCATTGGCGTGATCGGAATCGGCGTCGTTTCTACTCTCGGCGCACTGACCAAGTTCAATTCGATGGCGGATATGAGCCGCAATGGGACCGGCGTTTGCGCGGCCGCGTTGAATCAGATCGATTTGATTCAATCGGACGGCCCATTCAATCCGCAGAAAACAAATAACGACGGGACGGTGCAGATTCCGCCGGAATTAGCACTCGGCACTCAGACAAAGGCCGTAGTCGTCTATCAGTACAAAGATATCAACAGCAACAACATCGTCATTGTTCCAGGCACAATGACGACCACGGTGACCGACATAAACCCTGGTACCACTACTACCTACATGTACAAGGCGGTGGTCACGGTCACCTACACCTATCTCAATCGATCTTACTCATTTTCGATGAGCACCATCCGCACTTCCGACATATGAAGATTTCCACGCATTCCCGGAGCGGCCTGACCCTGGTCGAAATATCGGTCACGGCTGGCATGGTCGGCGTTCTCGGCTTGATCATCTATTCGCTCTTAAACATCGGCACAATCCTGGGCGCCAAGAACACGGCCGTGAACACCGCGCACGAGCAGGCGCGTGTCGCCATGCTCCAGATGGTCCAGGACCTGCACTCCGCGATATCCTTGCCGTATCTGATCGACGTCGACGCGAATGGAAACGTGGTCATGGATGCAACTGGAATAACCCCTGCTCTCACCGCGGGCGCCGCGGCGGGACCGGCAGCCGGAATTGCCTTCCAGCAATGGTCAATGGGGCCTCTCCAGATCATTGCTGACACTCCGGCCCTGCCGGGGAGTCAAAATTTTGTCCGGGTTACTCTGCCCAGCGCTACGTCCCCCATGCCGGCGGTAAACCAGCGCCTGATTGTTCCGACCCATCAGATTGAGGGCGATATCACCTCGGTAACTGGACCCTGGAATAACTGTAAGATCACACTCGCCAACATCCCGGCGCCGTCTCCCGCTCCTTCGCCGGCTCCTTCCCCTGCTGGGACGCTGTTGCCGGTGCAGATACAAGGCACGGGCAGTGGCATCGGAGATGTGGTTTGCTTCATTGCCGACCGCTGCTGGTATTCCGTCGCAAATAATGCGCTGGTATGGCACCGGCTGGGCAATCGCAACATGGTCACTGACATTACCAACCCCAAGCCATTCAGCACCCCAAACACGCCAGCCGGCGCCCTCTACTTTCGGTTCGTAGCCGCGATCGATCTTTCGACGTCCGATCTCACTTACAGCAATCGCGGCTTCAAATCAGCCAATATCCTGCTCAACGGACAAGTCCCCATGAGAGCACGTCTTACTACCTACCAATGAAAACGATCCATCTTCGGAAACAATCTGGCAGTTCGCTCGTGGTCGTCATGTCGGTCCTGGCGACCCTGATGGTTGTCGTCGCCGTAGCGGGCGAATACACCTACACGGTTAGCCGGCACGTGCAGCGCAGCAATACCCTTGAGACCGCAGTCGCCGCCGGGGACGGTTGCATTGACATCCTATTTGCCAATTGGAGAACGATCTCCCGCACAGCCCCTACCACGGCCCAGCCAACGAGCGCATTTACATCTATCGCCCTGCCGACGGCGGCGCAATTGAACCTGCCGGCTGTTTCCAATTTCGTAAAAAGAGGGGTGAACATCAACCCGACGACTGATGAGCCGGGAGATTATGATGCCACCTACACCATTTCCAATTACAAAGTAGTAGGAGTCAACGCCGAATGGAACACACTCGCCGGGGCGAGCGCAACTCCAGAACCCGAACTAGGGCTGGCCCAAACCGGAACCCTCAACACGACCGCCGCAAACTTTAACTACATGGCTTCGGCCGATGTGACGCTGCCGGCGCTGGGACCAACCGGCACGGTCGTCGCGAAAGTCCGCCGCGTGTTTCAGAAGCAGCAGATCTCTCCCTGGAATTTTGCCATCTTTTATGTCGATCCTTTGGAAATTCACCCGGGACCGCAATTTATCGTCACGGGCTGGGTCCATACCAATTCCGATCTCTACACTGGTCACAACACTCTGACCTTTGCCGACAAAGTGACGTACGGTTCAGATTGGTTCGCGCCGACAACCGCGAATCCCACCGCGGGGTTCAAGCCCGGCGACGGGCAACATCCCGAAACCCCGACCGCGCCCAATTACCCTTCCAACCTGCCACCGGCTCACGACGACGCCAAGCAGCCATTCGGATTGGATTCGACGCAAATCTTCAACACCGCAGACACAAATCCGAACAACGACAGCTATCACGAACTGATTGACATACCTGCCGCCGGTTATGCGGATCCATTGGCAACCGGCCGCTATTGGAACCAGGCCGCCGTGGTTATCAGGATCAACGCAGACAATTCCTACACCATCGGTACGCCTCACTCCAGCGCCGGTGTCTTCGACGGAACGATAAATGTTCTCAACAGCGGTTCGCTCTACAACATGTTCAACGGCGCGATTACCACGAATCAAACGATCCAGGACAACCGTGAAGGCGCCAGTATCAAACTCGCGACGCTCGACATCAGCCAGATTCTTACGGCCGCCAGCTCGCCGCCAAGTTATAAAACCGCCTTCCCCAACCCCATCATTTATATTTACGATGCAAGCAACAGTTCCGGGGCGAGGAGAGGGATTCGCCTCAAGAACGGGAGCAAAATTCCACCGGCCGGATTGACCATCGCCAGCAACAATCCTGTTTATATCCAGGGGGATTTCAATACAGGCGGGAGTCCTCCATCGGATTCTGGAAATCCGGTTGATGCAGTTACGCCGCAGGTAGCGGGTTACACGCGCGCCCCCGTTTCGATTCTAGCCGATGCCATTAACATCCTTTCGAATAGCTGGAGCGATGCGGCTTCCGGCACTGTGCCGGTCGCTTCGCACACCACGGTTAACGCGGCAATTATTTCTGGTATTGTTCCGACGGCTCCAGTTGGAGGCGATGGCTCTTACAGTGGTGGCGCGGAAAACTTCCCGCGTTTTCTGGAGGACTGGACGGGCAAGAAATTCACCTACTACGGCTCGATGGTTGAACTTTACCAGAGCAAGCAATCCATCGGCGAGTGGGGAAAAGGGAGTGTGTATGTCCCTCCAGATCGTCAATGGTACTTCGACAGCAACTTCAAGACGAAACCACCCCCAGGTTCGATCATGGTTTATAGCTACGTCAAAGGCAAATGGTCCACTCTCTAACTCTCCTATCGCTGCTCGGCGCGCTTTCCATCGCCTCGGCGCGCGCTGATCTGCGGCTCGCACCGAAGGTTTGCGAGGCGAGGTTGGATGGCGCGAAGGTCAAGTTTCTCGTTTTCTCAGATGAGAGCGGCAAAGACATTATTTACGGTCCGCCCACGGGCTGGGAGTATTCCGGCAGCACATCCAGGTTCACCCTCCATCCGCCAGGGAAGGCACAAGCCGAGGGCACGATCTCGAGAATTAGCCTCAGCCAGCCAGGGGTCTTCGACGATGAAACGATGAAGAAGCTGGCGGCAGAGGCGCTCGCCTCTGTTCCTGCAGGAAGCACGAACGTCACTCTCGTGTCGCAGGAGAAAAACCCGCTCTTGATCGGGCGGAAAGAGACTTTCCTCGTGATAGTTTCCTACACTCTCTACGGTGATAACTACCAGCGCTCAATGATGTTTCTGAATCGTGGCAATGAGCAAGTGCGCTTCCAGTTCGTTAGTCGTGCCGTTGATTTCAAAGATCTACAGGCAGCCTTTCAAGGAAGCCATTTTACCTGGCGGAATCTCTGAAAAAACAACGTATTCGCGGCGCGCATCAAACAAGTAAGCGCTGACAGAACTCAGGCCACTCACAGCCGATTCATCCGCGAGACGGGTCCCGTTGAGCCTGCGCCGGATTGATTCACAAACCGTCGTGCGGCTTGGCGGGATTCTGTCGATCCTTTTCGACGAATTACGATCCATCGCATCGTCGGTGGGTAGCATGGATAGCACGTTCAATAACATTATCGTCATCGCCATGTACCGGAGCCGCAGGGATTGAAACGGGTTTCACAACGATGGAATTTTGCCTTATGTCGATGGCGGCACGTCGCCCCGAGAGCCGTTCCGCGCCGCCGATGATACCGCCGGCGGCCGGTTTCCCTGCGGACGCGAGTCAAAGCGGCGCGTCGGGCCTGGCAAGGGTCTCGAACAGGGCGCCCGGCTAGTCTCTTCCGCGACGACAACCGCAGAGTGCGACGGTCGCCAGCCCAGGCCCCGAAAATGCCGGGTTCGAGGGAAATGAGCCTGGGTGCCGCCCCCTTGGCGAGAGTGCCGAAGATTTCTAAAAGATTTTGTTGCTCTCAAAACACAGCCCTGATAGAACTTTTCTAAGCAGGGGGTACGAAAATAATTATTGACGTTGCGACTCATTTATGACAATTATGAAAAACATTACGAGACCGGCAGAACCAATCAGAACAAAAGCCGGGTCTTAATCGCAAAAAAACTAGCCAAAACAAAAATGAAAAGATCAACGACCAACCGCTTCCTCGCGAATTCGCTTCGCACACTCTGCTGCATCGGCGCATTAACCGCCTGTTCAGCCTGGGCCACAGTCATTACGTGGCAGTTGAACCCCACGGCAGCCAATGGCGACGCTGGAGCAACCTCTCTAAACTTTACCCAATCTGGATACACCATTACCGCGGACGGATACGACAATGTCCCGGGGGCGGATACGCCTCACGAATTATACTTCAAGAATTTGGCCGCCAGCGGAGGCGGCTCCGAACGCGGTCTCGGCTTGGTTGGCACACTGGATAACGAGCTGCAAACAAGCGGCGGCACTCCCTCAAATTACATTCAGCTGGATTTGCGCTCGATCCTTTCCCAAGGCTTTACCGGCCTGCAAATCTCTGTTGGCAGCATCCAGCCTGGCGAATCGTTTCTGCTTTTTGGATCGAACACCCAAGGTACGCTCGGGACCCAGATTGGTGGGGCTTACGGGAGCACCTTCGACGATCAATTCGTGGACATAACCGGAAATTTCCAATTCATCTCGGTTGCGGCAGGGGCGCTGGATATTCTCCCGGTCGCTTTGCGGGGCACAATCACGCCTGTGCCCGAAATGAGCACTCTCTTCCCCATCGTTGGACTGATTGCAGCTGTTTCCTGCACGCACATTCTTCGCCGGCGGCGCGCCGCGCAGAAAACTGTGTCGATCGTTTAAGGTTAGGTTTCTTGTTTGTCTGAAATTGGGGCGGCCGTCTTCGCAAGGAGACGGCCGCTTCACTTTTCGTTTTCGCGGGCGAAAACGGTGATCCTCACGCTTAGTTTAGTCCGCTCTCAGACTTGGCGATTAAAGCTCTTTCTTCGGGAAGCAGATTTGCTTCGCTCGCCCGCCGCAGATACTCGCGCGCTTTCTCTTTCTGACCAGCGGCGGCGAGAACGATACCATAATATGCCGCCAACGATGGATCGCGAAGTTGGTCCGGGGTTAATTTATCCATCGCTTGCAGCGCTCCTTTTACGTCGCCGTTCGCGTAAAGAGAAAAAGCGTAGGTCGATAGGAACGACCCGTTTGAAGGTTCCTTGCTCGTGAGTTCTGCGGCGATTTTGCGGGCGCGCTCCCGGTCCGCTCCGAGGAGCAGTGAGACTTGGGCTAGATTGTTTTGCAGAACCAAATCATTCGGAACGACCTCGACGAGCCGGATGAGTGTGCGGTAAAGGCCGGAGGTGTCGCCCTTCTTTGCGTAGTGTTGATAGAGCGTCTGGAGTGCCTCCAGCTTTGTCTCGTCATTCTTTGCCAGGATCCAAAGCAGATCGACGGTTTCGTTTTCCCAGCCCCACAGAGCCACCGTGCGCGCCAGCATCAGAAGAGACTGTGGCTGCAGGGAAGCCTCCTTTTGGGCCGCGAGCCACTCCTGCTCCGAAGGAAATTTTTTGTCCTGGCCACGGAGCGCGCGCGAGAGAAAGGCGCGACGAAGAAAATCGTGCGACTGCCACTCGGTCGTTCTCATCATCCGTTCCAGTCCAGGCCAATCCTTCACGCTGGAATAGAGGGCTGCGATCGATGGTGGCACCGGCCATTTTTCCCGAGATTCCTCAGGTAAACTCTTAGAGAATTCTATCCCCGCCGCGGCCGTTTCGTTGCCGCTCATCCAGGAGAGCAAATTCGCCAAATCCGCCGCATTCGAAATAGCCTCTCGCTCCAGTCTCTTTAGATATTCGTCGAAAGCGGGATCGTGGAGCTGGCGGAGAATTTCCAGATAAAGGAGCCGATCGCCCAAAGTGGCTTCGGGATAACTTTGGAGCTGGCCGGCCAGGGCCTGCATGCGTTTGACATCGGCGTGATGGGCGACCCCATCGAGGATCAAAGCGCGCGTGGCGGCCGTGCGTTGCTTCGGATCGGCCCGCAATCGCTCAAGCGTTTGTTGAGCCGCTTCTCGCTTCGCGGGATCGTTGAATCCCAAACGAATAAGCGCCAGCTGGAATTGGTAGCCGAGATTGTCCGGGGCGATCTCACTGGCTTTTGCCCAATGACTTTCCGCCTCCGCGGGATTTTTCTTCATCTCGGCGAGACGTCCAGAGGCTGCGTGGTAGCCGGCGGTTTGCTTCGCCGCGTCATCGAAAGAAGCGAGGGTCTTTTCAGCGGTAGCGAGATCATTGGCACGCAAGGCTGAACGGACGAGTCCCAAGGCGTCCTCGATGTTGTGTGGCTGGAGCCCAACCACTTTACGCCACCAATCCAACGCTGCCTTGTCTCCGGCACGGTCGGCGATCTGCGCAATAAGACGGGCGGCATCTATGTTCTCCGAGTTCATTTGCAAGGCCCGCCGGGCGGTCAGCATCGCGGCTTTCATGTCGCCCCCGCTGAGATAGGCCGCAGAGACGCGGACCAGGTGGCGCTCCTGCCATTGACGAAAAAAGTGCACGCCGATGACGGCCAGCGTGATGAAAAAAACTAAACCGAGGGTTCCTCCAACGATCAGCTTGATGAATCGCCGTTCGTTTTTTTCAGATTGGGTTTCCAAGGGGCTGAACTTAGATGTCGCGTTCTTGAAGTCAATTTAGACGGCCTCAATCGACCAAAAGACGGCTGGCAGCCGAGCGTGTCCACAGCTGCTTCGCAGCACATCTATTTCGATAGGCTGACGCCGGGAACCACCTGCACCGTGCAAGTGCGCGCGCTCGGTGGATCGACCGGCCAATCGGATTGGAGCGATCCGACTTTCTCACGTGGCCCGCCCGTCGTCCGGAACCAGCGTCACCCAACGCCCTGACATTCGGCAACAACCGTATTCACCTTGCCACTGCGACCGAAATACGCGAGATAGATGCGCGCCGCGTCCGCTCAACAGATGCGGCGAGCAGTTCGGGCTGTGGCTCAGCTTGGTAGAGCGTTCGCCTCGGGTGCGAAAGGTCGCAGGTTCGAATCCTGTCAGCCCGATAATTCCTCGCCATCCCGCGGCGGGCCATTCCAAATTATTCGAAGCACTTCAGTTTTTTGTCGGAGCCCGCGTAATCTTCGATTGCCTGCATGAATCAAACTGTCCTCACCACAATTGCCGTCACGGGTTTCGGTGTCGCATTTTTTCATGCCGCCATCCCGACCCATTGGTTGCCATTTGTGCTGACATCCAGAGTGCAACGATGGAGCCGCCCGAAAACAATCGCTGTCACAGCGCTGGCCGGCACTGGCCATGTCCTGGTGACGGCCGCCTTGGGTTTGGCGATCACTTTGTTTGGTTCTGCGTTGAGCGGCAGCATCGGCCAATGGTTTCCCAGGATTGCTGGTGGAGCGCTTCTCTTGTTTGGGCTGTATTACCTTTTGCGTCAGGTCTTGGGAAAAGGTCATGTGCATTTTCATTATCCTCACGAGCATTTGCATGAGCATCAGAGCGAGCACGAGCATGAACATGAACATGAACATGAGCATGAGCATGAGCATGAGCATGAGCATGAGTACCAGCCGCGCCGAACTTCCGATCGTGCCGCGATCCTTAGCTTGCTTGCATTCCTGACGTTCTCTCCCTGTGAGGGATTTGTTCCGTTTTACGTTTCGGGCATCCGTTACGGTTGGGCAGGGTTCGCGGTGCTCACGGCTGTGCTCTCGGTGGCGACGGTTGCCGGAATGGTGATCTTTACGTCGCTCACGCTCGCCGGTCTGAGCAAAATAAAGCTGGGCGCGCTGGAGAAATACGAGAGCGCACTGATGGGCATCTTGCTCTGCGCCGTCGGCATCCTGATTATCGTTTTCGAGCGATGAAAAATGATGCTGCCACTTTAGGAATCGGTGACCGAGCGCCGGCATTTGGCGCGGTCGCCGTCGGCGGAGAGTTCGGCTCTGGCCAGGAAGTCCGCCTCGCTGATTTTCGCGGAGCGCCGGTCGTTCTTTATTTTTATCCGAAAGACGACACGCCGGGATGCACCGTCCAGGCGTGCGGAGTGCGCGATGCCTGGAGCGAATTGAGCTCGCGGGCGAAACTCTTCGGCGTGAGCGTCGATGCGGCGGCCAGCCACGAAAAGTTTATCAAGAAATATCAATTGCCCTTTCCCCTTCTGACCGATCCCGACAAGAAAATTGTCAATGCTTACGGCGTTTGGGTGGAGAAAAGCATGTATGGGAAAAAATATATGGGCGTGGAGCGCAGCACCTTCATCATCGATGGCGACGGGCGCATTGCCGCGATTTTCCGCAAGGTAAAACCGGAAGAGCACGTCAAGATTTTGCAAGCCGCTTTGCGCGACGCTGCTTCCTGAAAAAGAAGTCGGTTGCGAACCGGCGCAACCGATGCTTGCATTGCGCTCCGGGAAACCGGCATGCTGACAAAACATTTATGGGCTCCCTGAAGAAACGCCGGAAAGCGAAGATCTCCAAACACAAGCGCCGCAAGCGCATGAAGGAGAACCGCCACAAGAAGCGTCTCCGTTACAAATCGTAATCCGGGGCGCTCGTGTTTCATTGGTCGTTAGGCGTCGCGGCCCGTTTGCACGTCGGCCCTCACGCCGCTAGACTTACGCGGAAATGATATCCGGGAAGAACTGGAGCCAGGCATCTCTACGCGGTCTTCTTCTCCTCATTTTTTTTCTCGTTTCGCACCAGTCGGCGACGGCGCGTCCGCCGGCGGTCGAGCCTGCTCCCGGCAATGTGTTCGTGCAGACGCCGATAAAAAAGATCCCGCCGCAGGATGATTCCTTCATTCTCACGCCGGCCAAAGACCTCGCCCTCGAACCTGAAAATGCGCGAAAAGCCGATGCGCTCGCGGACTTCGTCGAAGGGACGCGGCTGGAAGAAAATGCCGACATGGACAACGCGCTCGCCGCGTACGAGAAAGTCCTGAACGTCGACCCGGGCGTGGCCGAACTGGCTTTGCGGGTGGCGGCGTTGCTCAGCCGCCAGGAGGATTTTCCGCGAGCGATCGATGTCTTAAAGGACGCCATCAAGGCGAAGCCACGAGAGCCCGGGCCTTACCTTCAGCTGTCGTTCATTTACGCAAAATATCTAAAGAAGACGGACCAGGCCTTGAAGTACGTAAACCAGGCCATCGCGCTCGATCCACAAAACTTCGACGCTTATCAGCGTCTGTATGAAATTGAAGCGGTCGCGGGCGAACCGCAAAAAGCGCTGTTGGCGCTGGATCGCGCGGCCAAAGTCAAAAGCGATGAGCCTTCTTTCTGGATTCGCCTGGGCAAACTCTACGCCTCCATTGTTTTTAAATCACAGGCCGAACCCAACCCGGACGAGCTGAAGCGGGTGAACGGGTTTTTTCAAAAAGCCGTCCAGAATGCCGCGGATGATCCGGCGATTCTAAAAGACGTGGCCGATTACTACGCCGCCTCCCAGCAGATCCAGGAAGCGATTCCGCTTTACCTCAAAGTCCTGGAGCTGCAACCGCAGGATTCGAACGCGCGCGAGAAGCTGGCCGCCGGATTCGTGATCACGAATCAGCGCCCGAAAGCGATCGAGATGTTGCAGGAAATCATCCTGCAGCATCCGGAGAAATATCAGCCGTACGATTTGCTCGCTCAGCTCCTCGATGAGGGCGCGCGCGCCCTCGAACGCGCGAACCAGCCGGAAGCGGCCAAGGCGGAATTCGCCAAGGCCGCGGGAAGATATGAGCAATGTTTGCTCATCGATTCCAATCACGCGAATACCTATCTTCGCCTGGCGGAATTGCTCATTGGCCCTCTCCGGGAGAGCGAGCGCGCCGTTAAGATTCTGGGAGAAGCGCGCCAGCGTTTTCCCAATGTCCCGGAATTCACTTACTTTCTCGCCATCGCCTTGCGGGAAGCGAAACATGCGCAACAGGCCTTGACCACCTTTGAAGAGGCGCTCAACGAAGCCCAGGCCGAAAATGAAGAAGTTCTCAACGCGCGTTTTTATTTCGATTACGGCGCCGCCGCGGACCAGGCCGGACTCTATGACAAGGCGGCCGATCTTTTTCGAAAATCGATCTCGCTCGATCCCGGCAACGCGGCCGAGGCTTATAACTACGTTGGATTCATGTGGGCCGAGCACAACATGCACCTCGACGAAGCCGAAGAGATGATCGGCCGCGCGCTCCAGCTCGATCCGAATAATGGCGCGTATCTCGACAGCCTCGGCTGGGTCCATTATCGCAAAGGCAAATACGAAGATGCGTTAAAGGAATTATTGCGCGCCGCCCAAAATCTTACCCGGGACGATCCGGTTGTGCTCGAGCACATTGGCGATACTTATTCGAAATTGAACCGCATGCCGCAGGCGCTCGATTACTGGCAGAAAGCGATGACTTTGAATCCGGAGAACAAATTGCTCGCGGAAAAAATAGAGAGTACCAAGACCACGATTAGTAAAGGACCGCCCTCGAATATTAACCGGTAACCTCGCCCCGCGGCTCGCCGCAGGCTGAGCGAGCGAATATTTGCGCCCCATGGAATTAAAAGAATATCCCACGCTCTGGCAGAGCAAGATGATGTGGCTGGCCCTCTCGGCCTTTTTCGTGGTGATGCTGATCACGATCGCTTGCTCGCTCGTGTGGATCGCCGCCAATCTTATCGGCTTCATTCAGCCGATTCTGATTCCGGTGGCGATCGCGGTCATCCTGGCCTACCTCCTCGATCCGGTCGTCACGAAGATGACCAAACACGGATTGAGCCGGGCGAAGGCCGTCTGGGCGCTCTTCGCGATCGCCTTTCTCTCCTTCGGCGTATTGATCACATGGCTGGCGCCCGTCGTATCCATGCAAGCCGCCAACGTCACGCGGGAACTGCCGCAATACACCTTGAAGGCGCGCGATCGGTTGGTGGATCTGATCTTCCGCTACGATCAGGCCTTTGGAAGTACGAGCGGAAAAAAAGGCGCGTCGCCGGCATCCGGATTCATCAACTGGCTCCTCGCGTCGCCCACTCCCGCAGCGCGCCCGACATCGACTCCCGCCTCCAGCTCCGTCGCGAATAAAGTAATTTCTCCGGCGGCTCCTCCATTATCTTCCGCCACTGAATCGATCTCGGCCGCGCCGGAGACACTCACCTCGGCCGATCGCCAGCGCATCCAGGAATGGGTCCAAAAACAATTGCCCAATCTTGAGCGGCAACTGCCCTATCTCAGCGAAAAAATCTGGTCCCTCTTGAAGCAAAGCATCGGCGGCTTTCTCGGCGTCACCGGATTTCTGCTCAGTCTGATCATGGTGCCGATCTATTTGTTTTTCCTGCTCAAGGAAAGCCCGGCGATCGAGAAGCGGTGGCGCGAATATCTTCCGCTGCGCAATTCGCCCTTGAAAGACGAAATCGCTGCGGTGCTCGCGCAGATCAACAGCTACATCATCGCTTATTTTCGCGGCCAGCTTCTCGTCTGTCTCATCGATGGTCTCCTCATCGGCAGTGCACTCTTCGCGGTCGGCCTTAATTTTGCGCCGCTCATCGGCCTCCTCGTTATCATCCTGACGATGATTCCGTACATCGGCATTGTCGTTTGTTTGATTCCGGCGGTCTTGATCGCCGCCGCGCAATGGGGAGACTGGACACATCCGCTCATCGTCACGGGGGTCTTTCTCCTCGTGCAGAATATCGAGGCAATTTTCATCGCGCCGCGCATCGTCGGCAATTCCGTCGGTCTGCATCCGATGACGGTCATCGTTTCCATTTTCGTCTGGGGCCTTCTCATCGGGGGATTGCTCGGGCCGATCCTGGCCGTGCCGCTGACCGCCACGCTGAGGGTGCTTCTCGCCCGCTACGTTTGGGGCCGCCGTCTCCGCGAGAAAGTGGCCGATGGCGTCGACGATGTGCCGGTGGTGAAACGAACGGAAAGCGCGGCCCAAGCTTAGCGGCGCTCGTCCCGCTGGGCACTTCCGCTCACCAGTTGCATTCGCGCTTCCCGCAGGGATAGAAAATCGCCGATGTCAGAACACATTCGACGAGACCGACGCAGACGGCGTGTGAAATCGTCGAGCGGCACCCGCACGACTCTCACGCCCAGTCGCGTCGCGATCGGTGTGGTCGCGCTGCTCCTTGGCTTTGCCGTGGGCCTTTTTTTCCTTACCTATGGACCGCGAGCCTACAGCGGCTGGCGTGAATCGCGTCTCCTGAAACGCGCCTCGACGATGCTGCAAAAAGATGACTTCAACGGCGCCACCCTGGCCGCGCGCGACGTTCTGCGGATTCATCACGATTCGTTGGCCGCCTACCACATTCTGGCGGAAGCGAGTGAGAAACAGAACCGCCCGGAGACGGTGGCCTGGCGCGCGCAGATTGCGCGCTTGCAACCGCACAATCTCGACAGCCAGCTTAACCTCGCCTCGGCCGCGCTCCGTTTCGAGCAGATCGATACTGCGCGCAAAGCGCTCGCCAATGTTAGGCCCGAGGACCGCGATCGGGCTGCTTATCACGTCGTTGCCGGCTGGCTCGCGCGCGCGCAGGGAAACGATGCCGAGGTCGAAGAACATTTTGCCGCGGCCCTGAACAAGGAGCCCGGCAACGATCTCTACCAATTTAATCTCGCCGTCCTGCGCATCCGATCGTCCGCGCCGGAAAAGAATGAAGAATCGCGCAAAGTGTTGGAGCGGCTCAGTAAAGTGGCCGCCTTTCGCGCCGGCTCGCTCCGCGCTCTTCTGTCCGATGCGGTGCAGCGCAACGAGCTCGAGCGCGCCGACACGCTCGCGCAAGACCTGCAAATGAGCCAGGAGGTCACCTTCTCGGATTACCTTCTTTGCCTCGAATTTTATCGGAAGCTCGACCAGCGGAAATTTTCCGCGCTCCTCGAAAAAGTGAAGCCCGTTGCCGCGCGCAATACTCTCGATCTCGCGCTTCTGATGGATTGGTTGAATAAGAACGGCCTCGGCGCGGAAGTGCTCAAGTGGATGGAGAAACTTCCCTCGGAGGTGACGACGAATCCTCCCGCGGCCATCGCGATCGCGGACGCGTTTGCCGAAGCGAAAAACTGGTCGCGCTTGAAACGCTGGACTCGCAGCGGCTCGTGGGGCGAGTCGGAATTTCTTCGCCTCGCCTATCAGGCCTACGCCTCGAAGCAAGCGCGCCAGTCCTCCGCGGAAACCGAATTCGATTCGCTCTGGCATTCGGCGGAGCGGGCCGCGAGCGATCGGCCCGACCGCGAAATTCATCTGGCCCGACTCGCGACGAAATGGAATTTCTCCATTGAAGCCGAGCAACTTTGGTTGCGTCTTTCCAAGAGCGCGCCGTTGCGCCGCGAGGCGCTCGATGCGCTCTTCCGCATTTATCGCGCGAGCAACGATCTGCCGAATCTCTATCGCATCGCGCAGCGGTTGCATGAGACCTCGCCTAACGAGCCCGGCACTGCCGCGAACTACGCGCGCCTCGCTCTTCTCGTCGACCAGAATCCCGCCGAAGGCCATCGCGTGGCGAAAGAAGCGTACGATCGCGCGCCGGACGATGTGAACGCCGCCATGACTTATGCTTTTTCGCTCTACGGCCTGGGTCGCACCGCCGAAGGAATCGAGATCATGAAAAAATTGCCCTCCGAAGGCGTCCACGATCCTCATGCCGCCGTTTATGCCGCTGTTCTTCTTCTCGACGAAAATCAGGTGGCGGCCGCGCAGGAATACATCGCCGCTGCGCAAGCCAGTCCGATTTTTCCCGAAGAAAAAAAGCTGCTCGACGAAGCGATCGCGAAAGCAAATCCGCCCATGCCTTCGCCCACTCCCACTGTCATCCCATCACCTTCGCCAACGCCCAAGCCCACGCCCCGATAGTTTAGCGCGCGGCCTGCATTGCTTTTTCCACGAGAGCAGCAGCGAGTCCTTGCGTGGCCTCATCGAGTGCGGCATTGGCGGCTTGCAGTCCTCTCGTGTCGTTCGTGCCCAAGGCTTCCCGCACTCGCGTGGCCGCCTGCTGAATCATTTCCTTTTCCCGCGCGTCGACCGAATCGCCCACTTGCGCGAAAGCCGCCTCCACCGCGTTGAGCATCTCTTCCGCTTTCACTTTCGCTTCCGTCCAGACGCGCTCGCTCATGTCGTCGAAAGCGTGATCAAGCGACTCGGAGATCATTGCCTCCACCGCTTCGTCGGAAACATCCACGGCACTGTCGATCTCAACGATTTTTTCCCCGCCGGTTTTTGTGTCGCGCGCCAGCACGTGGAGAATGCCGTTCGCGTCGATCTCGAATTGCACGCCGACGCGCGCCACTCCTTTCGGCGCGGCCTCGAATTCAATCTCAAATTGACCCAGCGGCCAATTGTCGCGCGCCATCTCGCGTTCGCCCTGGAGCACCTTGATCGACATCGACCTCTGTTGGTTGACCGCCGTGGTAAACATCTCGCCCGCCTTGATCGGGATCGTCGAGTTGCGCGGGATAATCACATTCATCAATCCGCCGAACGTCTCGATGCCTAACGACAGCGGCGTCACATCCAGGAGCACGACGTCGCGCACCGCTCCCGAAAGAATCCCGGCCTGGATCGTCGCGCCAATCGCGACCGCTTCATCGGGGTTTTGCGAAGTGTTCGGCTCACGTCCGAAAATTTCCGCCACGATTCTCCGCACCAGCGGCATTCGGGTAACGCCGCCGACGAGAATGACTTCGTCGAGATCCGCCGATGTCAGCTTCGCATCGGCCAGGGAGCGCAGGCAGTGGGCGCGAGTCTGCTCGATGATCGGCCGTGCAACCTTCTCGAGCTCTTCTCGCGCAAGATCGAGGTGCAAACTTTTCGCGCCGTCAAAGAAGGGAACATCGATCGCAACCTTCTCCTCCGTAGAAAGCCGATGCTTCGCCTCGATCAATACTTGCGAGAGTCTCACCAAACTTTCCGGTATCCGGTTTCCCGTATCCGAAATCGACTTAAGTAACGCTCGATCTATGTCGTCGCCGCCGAGCCGTGTATTGCCGTTCGTCGCCAGCACCTCGAAAACTCCGCCGTTCAATTCGAGAATGGAAATGTCGAACGTGCCCCCGCCGAGATCGTAGACGGCGATCTTCGAGCGGCCCTCCAACTTGTCGAGTCCGTAGGCGAGAGCGGCCGCCGTCGGTTCATTGACGATGCGCTCCACCCTGAAACCCGCCAGCTCGCCCGCGCGCTTCGTCGCGCTCCGCTGCGCATCATTGAAATATGCCGGCACGGTGATCACCGCCCGCGAGACCGCGTGACCAAGCGCGGTTTCCGCATCGCTCTTCAGCTTCTGCAGGATCAGCGCGGAAATCTCCTCGGGAGAATGCGGTTCGTTGTTCGCCAACACGCGCACCGGCTGTCCCCGCCGCCGTTCGAGAGTATAGGAAACATCCGCGTCGCCTTTGCGCAGTTCATCACCGCGCAGACCGATGAAGCGCTTGATCGAATAAATTGTTTCGGACGGCTTCACCTCGCGCATGCGCGCCGCCGCTTGTCCCACGATTGGCGCCCCGTCGTTTTGAAAACTGACGACCGACGGCGTGAGCCGCGCGCCATTTGCATCCGCGATCAAAATCGGAAATCCCGCTTCCATCACGCCGATGAGCGAGTTGGTGGTGCCGAGATCGATGCCGACGACGTGGTCCATTGAGTGATCTGAATGAGTGAGAGATTGAAAAGGTACGCGCGACCAAGAATCACTCAATCGCTCAATGGCTCCTCAGTCTTTGTACGGATCGACAATGTCCCGCCCGGCCATCGCCACGCCCAACGGCGTGAGCGTATGCAAAATCCGGATGGTGCCGGCGTGCGCCGCCAGAACGTCCGGCAATCGGCGATAGGCTTGGGGCGCTTCGTCGAGATCGCCGCCGCGCAGCACCACGCCTTTCTCGGCGATCCATTTCATCATCTCGTCGTGCCTGACGAGTCCTTCCGTGCGGATCCGCTTGCCTCCCACCTTTACGAATTTCCCCTTCGCCGCGGTCCGTGACATGATTCGGCCCGCGCCGTGCACCGTGGAAAAAAGCGCCTCGCGCGAAATAGGCGAATCGATCCCTTCAATGATGACCGCGTCATCGCCCATGCTTCCGCCGATGAAACCTTTCTGTCCGGGAAACGCCGGCGTCGCGCCTTTGCGCACGACCCAATAGCGCTGGCCGTCATGTTCCTCCTGCCACGCGAAGTTGTGATGGTTGTGGACTTCTTCCACGATGTTCGCGCGCAAGATTCCGCGCACGACATGGCGCGCGACAGCTTCGCGGCCAGCATAAGCATAGCGGCCCGCCAGCATCATGGCGGCGACATAATCCTGGCCGAGCGCCGAGGAGTCGGAAACCACTGTGGGCGGAACGTCCATTCCATCTTTGCCTCCGGCCTCTTTGAGAAAATGCGTCGCCGTCTTGTGGCCGAGCCCGCGCGATCCGAAATGCACGCCCACCCAGATCCGGTCCGTTTCGTCGGCGAAAATGTCGACGTAATGATTTCCGCCGCCGACGGTCCCGAGCTGAGCGGCCGCGCTCTGTTTCAAATCGCCGAGCGGCTGGAGATTCCACGTCGGATCGTCAAACAGTTCGTGGTCGATCCGCGTTTTGCTTGTCCGGCCAACGCCGAATGAGATATCGCGAGTGACATCATTCATGATCTCGTCCATGGCCGAAGCGATCTGCGACCGCGTCGCGTCGGTGCGGATGGCGAGGTTGCCGCAAGCGATGTCGAAGCCGACGCCCGAGAGTGAGATTTTGTCCGTGTAAGCCACGACTCCACCGATCGGCTGCGCGTATCCTTTATGGCCGTCCGCGCACAACACTGCCCGGTCGCCGCCCGCCGCCAAACAGCGATCGATCTGCGCGATGGTGGCCTCGTCATGCTCGCCGAAGATTTTCGTTTTCATTTGGCCAGCGATTGGGTGGCCACGACGCGCCAAGCCTCCACATCCGCGCGCGATCTGATGGGCGTCGGGCAGGCGACGGCCTTCGCCGAATCGAATCTTACTTCCCGAAACGGAATGCGAATCGAATTCGCCAGCTCACTTTTCACGGCGGTCTCCATCGTTTTGTAAATCAAACTGAGATGCTGATTCAGTTCGTAATCCGCATCATCTGCCGACGCCCGCCGCAGAGCGAAACTGATTTCGGCCAGTCGCGGATCGTCTTCGAATTGAACGAAGACAGTCTTCGTGAATTGGTCGGAGGATCGCACGTCGCGGACCGAAAGTTGAAGAGGCCCGTGTTCCGCGAGCGCACGACTCAAGACTTCGTTTGGATCCACTGCTCCTCCTGGCCCGGCGTAAACCGTGAGGTGCGGCTCAAAGACTGGCGCCGCGAAACGTGCGGCAAGCTCGCGAGTGATAGAGGCGAAAAAACTTCGCGCCGGTTCGGCTGGGACCAGCCAGTAAGCGATGACGATGTTCGCCGTGGTCATTTCCGATTGTCGGGCAAGCATTTCCCAAGCTCAACGTTTTGCTGCTATTCTGGGGAGCGCAGGCTGCCAGCCTGCACCGCCGGGCAGCTTGCCCGGCGGCCCCTTTGCGCGTGAAAAAGTAATCTCACGTTTACAAGGATGTATTCGGCAAGCTGCCGAACACCGCAGGCTGGCAGCCTGCGCTCCCCTTTGTGCTATCATCTCGCCATGGTGACGAATGTTCTTGGGACCGAGCTGCGCTGCTGTTGCCGCGATCCGATGACGGGATTTTATCGTGACGGATATTGCCGGACCGGCCCGGAAGACGTCGGGCAGCACACGGTCTGCGTGCAGGTCACGCGCGAGTTTTTGGACGATTCCGTCTTTCAGGGAAACGATCTGGTGACGCCGCACCCGGAATGGAATTTTCCCGGCCTGGAACCGGGCGACAAATGGTGTCTCTGCGCCGCGCGCTACGAAGAAGCGCTACGGCGCGGTGTCGCGCCGCCGGTCGATCTCGAGGCCACGCATTCTTCGGCGCTTGAATTTGTCACGCTCGAAGACCTGAAAGCGCACTCGATCAAGGAGTGACCTCTAGCGGCGATCTTTGACCGCCGGCCGATTTCAAGAGAGACTTTCGGCGGTCAGAGACCGCCGCTACAATTTCATTTCTGGAAAAACCTCGCGTTCCCCGCCACCATATCGCCACTTTGAAACTGCCGTTCAGCTTTTTCCTCGCGCTGCGCTATCTCAAACCGAAGCGCACGTTCGTCTCGATCATCACGCTCATCTCCATGGCCGGCGTGATGCTCGGCGTGACCGTTCTCATTCTCGTCATCTCGGTCATGACCGGATTCGACCGGGAGCTGCGGCAGAAGGTGATCGATTTCGACGCGCACATTCTCGTCAGCACGGAGGACGTCTTGCGCGATTGGCGCGATCTGACCGTGAAGATTCGCAACACGCCCGGTGTGGTCGGGACCGCGCCTTATGTGCAGGGCCCTGTGATCGTCGAGTTCCAGAATCACCGGCTCGCGCCACTCATTCGCGGCATCGACCCGGCCGAGGAGGAAAAGGTCGTGCCGTTGAAAAAATTCATCAGGAAAGGCACGCTCGATCTGGAGGGAGAATCGGCCGTGCTCGGCGTGGAACTGGCGCGCAAGCTTCAGATCGATGTTGGCGACAAGCTCACGATTTATTCGCCGGGCAATCTCGGAGATATCCTCGATGGCCTGAAGGACCTCGAGAAAAGCAAAGGCGCCGACGAACGCAAGGCGATCGATAAACTGCGCGAGGTTGTTTTGCCGAAGGAGCTGACCGTCACCGGAATTTTTGAGACCGGCCATTATTTGCACGACTCAGAATTCTTGCTGGTGCCGATTTACGTCGGACAGGAACTCTACGGGCTCGGCGACGCGCTTCACGGCATCACCGTCAAGACGGCCGATCCGTATGCGGCGGAAGGCGTGAAGCGCGCGATCGAGCGGTTCCTTCAGCCGCCGGAGTACGCGCAAACCTGGATCGACATGAACAATCAATACTTCGAGGCCGTGCGGCTCGAGCGGACGGTGATGTTCTTTCTCCTCTTTTTCATCGTCGTGGTGGCGGCCTTCGGAATCATGAACACGCTCATCACCGTGACGGTGCAGAAGACGCGTGACATCGGGATCATGAAAGCGATCGGCGCCAATATCTGGCAGATCGTCTGGGTCTTTCTCGGGCAGGGAATAATCGTGGGAATTTTTGGAACATTAATGGGGCTCGGCCTGGGGATGACGCTGATCCGTTATCGGAATGGGTTCAGCCACTGGCTGGCGAGCACGCTCGGTATCGAAATATTTCCGAAGCAGGTCTACCAATTTTCGGAGATCCCCGCCGAAGTGATCCCGCACGACGTCGCGATTATTTGCGTAAGCGCGTTTGTCATTTGCTGGATTTTCGCGCTGATCCCAGCCTATCGCGCTGCACGGCTGGATCCCGTGAAGGCGCTCCGTTACGAGTAACCACTTTCGTCATCCTGAGCGAAGCGCAGCGGAGTCGAAGGACCCCGGCAAACGTCGATCGGCGCACAACGGGGTCCCTCGACTTCGCTCGGGATGACAGGCTGAAATGAACGGCTAGCTTGGGGCATGAGCCGACTCGCTTTCCTCGCGTTTTTCTTCGCACTCACGATTTCATCGCTCTTCGCCCAAATCGATCGCATCACCGGCAAGCCGTTCGCGACGCGTTCCGAAGTCCTTGCGCGCCATGGCATGGTCTGCACCAGCGTCCCACTCGCGACCCAGGTCGGCCTCGATGTCTTGAAAAAAGGCGGCAACGCCATCGATGCCGCCATCGCGGCCAACGCGACGCTTGGTTTGATGGAGCCGGTCTCGAACGGGATCGGCGGCGATCTCTTCGCGATCGTTTACAGCGCGAAGGAGAACAAGCTCTACGGCCTGAACGGCAGCGGCCGTTCCCCGCTCGGCCTGAACTACGAGCAGATGAAAGCCGAGCTCGACAAGTTGCACCGCACAACAATTCCGCCGCGCGGCATGCTGCCCATCAGTGTGCCTGGAACGGTGGATGCATGGAGCGAGTTGCATAAAAAATTCGGCAAACTCACACTCAGTGACGATCTCGCGCCCGCGGCGAAATATGCCGAGGAAGGTTTTCCGGTCACGGAGCTCATCGCGTTTTATTGGCACTTCGGGCCGGAACTCTACAAAGATTTGCCCGGAGCCTTTCTCGAAACTTACACGCTCGACGGCAAAGGGCGCACGCCGGCGAAAGGGGACATCTTCAAGAATCCCGCGCTCGCGCACAGCCTGCGCCTGATCGGCGAGAAAGGGCGGGACGCGTATTACAAAGGCGAGATCGCGGAGAAGATCGACGCGTTCATGCAGGCGAACGGCGGATACTTGCGCAAAGCCGATTTCGAAAAGCACACCTCCACCTGGGTCGATCCGGTCTCGGTGAATTACCGCGGCTACGACGTCTTCGAGTTGCCGCCGAACGGGCAGGGAATCGCGACGCTCCAGATCCTCAATATGCTGGAAGGCTTCGATCTCCGCGCGATGGGTTTCAATTCGCCGCAGGCTTTGCACGCCATGGTCGAAGCAAAAAAAATAGCGTGGGCTGATCGCGCGAAATTTTATGCCGATCCCGCGTTTTCGAAAATCCCGCTCGCCGGCTTGCTCTCGAAATCGTACGCGGCTGAGCGCCGGAAGCTGATCGATCCGGAGCGGGCCGCGCGCAAGATCGCGCCGGGCAATCCCGCGCTGAAAGACGGCGACACGATTTACATGTGCACCGCCGATGACGAAGGCAACATGGTCAGCCTCATCCAGAGCAACTATCGCGGGATGGGCAGCGGCATCGTCGTCCCAGGGCTCGGTTTCATGTTCCAGGATCGCGGCGAATTATTTTCGATGGAGCCGGGTCACGCGAATGTTTACGCGCCCGGCAAACGTCCGTTCCACACCATCATTCCCGGCTTCGTCATGAAGGATCAAAAGCCGTGGCTCGCGTTCGGCGTGATGGGCGGAGGGATGCAACCGCAGGGACACGTCCAGGTTTTGACGAACCTGATCGACTTCGGCATGGGCGTCCAGGAAGCCGGCGATGCCTCGCGCTGGCAACATGAAGGTGACAGCGAACCGACCGGCGAAAAACTGACGGAGACTGGCGGTTACCTGAATGTCGAGAGCGGCGTGCCGTATGAGACCGTGCGCGAACTAAAGAAGAGAGGTCACGACGTGCGCTTCGATGTGGGCGGCTACGGCGGATATCAGGCGATCAAGGTGGAGATGCACGATGGTCAACGCGTCTATGTCGGCGCGAGTGAAGGCCGGAAGGATGGGCAGGCGGCGGGATACTAGTTTTGGCGCGTCCGACTCTTGCTTGTCACATCCCGAGCCGCGCCGATGGCGAGGGACCTCACAATGGGTCAATCGCTTTCGCGTTACATCTAGCGTGATCCTCGGCTTCGGCGTGACTGCCTTTCGGTAGCGCGATCTGCGTGGGTGAGGTCCTTCGCCGTCTGCGCGGCTCAGGATGACAACTGCGCACGCTACTATGCGATCGACACGGTCTTAATATTCACAAACTCCCGGATGCCTTCCGCGCCCAGCTCGCGGCCGAAGCCGGAGCGCTTTGCTCCGCCGAACGGCAACCGTGGATCCGACGCGACCATGCTGTTGATGAAAACCATTCCGGCTTCCAATTCGGTGGCGAAGAGTTGCTGCTCGCTCGCGTCGTTCGTCCACGCGCTCGCTCCCAACCCGAAGGAGCTGTCGTTGCCGATCTTGATCGCTTCCGCCGCGCTCGAGACGCGAAAGATGGACGCCACTGGGCCGAAGATCTCTTCGCGCGCCGCGGGCGAATCGCGCGGCACGTCCGCCAAGACCGTCGGCTCGTAAAAAAATCCCGGGGGTTTAATTCGCTTTCCGCCCGTGAGTAACGTCGCGCCGGCGGCAATGGAATCCTGCACCTGCCGATCGACTCCGCGCAGGATCGCTTCGGTCGCGAGAGGCCCGATCTCCGTCGTGGCGTCGAGAGGATCGCCGACTTTGAGCGAGCGCATGCGCTCCACAAATTCGGAAACGAACCTATCGTAAATCTGATCCGACAAAATGAAGCGCTTCGCGGCGATGCACGATTGGCCGCTGTTAAGCGTGCGCGCCGCGACTCCCGTTTCGATCGCCGTCTTGAGATCGGCGCTCGGCATGACGATAAACGGATCGCTTCCGCCCAATTCCAAAACGCTCTTCTTGATCTGGCGCGCGGCGGCGCTCGCCACTTCGCTGCCGGCGCGCTCGCTTCCGGTGAGCGTGACGGCTTTCACGCGTGGATCGTCGATCAAAGTTCGCGTCTGTTCCGTTTCGATGAGCAACGTTTGGAAAACGCCGCTCGCGAATCCGGCGCGCTGAAGAACATCTTCGATGGCCAGCGCGCACTGCGGAACATTCGCGGCATGTTTCAGCAGCGCGACGTTTCCCGCCATCAACGCCGGCGCGGCGAAGCGGAAGACCTGCCAGAAGGGAAAATTCCACGGCATGATCGCGAGCACGGCGCCGATTGGCTCGGAGCGGACATAACTTCGGTTCGCATCCGTCTGGATGACTTGATCGGCGAGAAAACGTTCGGCATTCTCCGCGTAGAAGCGGCAGCTTTTGGAGCATTTCGTGATCTCTTCGCTCGCGGCGCGGAGGAGTTTCCCCATTTCCAGCGTCATGATCCGCGCGAGGTGTTCCTTGTCTTGCTCGAGAAGATCCGCCGCCGCGATCAGCCACTGCGCACGTTGCGCGAAGGAAGTGCGGCGGTGTTGTTCGAAAGCGTTAACAGTCTTCGCGAGTTTCTCTTCGATTTGGCTGGAATTGAGCGCTGTAAATTCCTTGAGCGTTTCGCCGGTAGTCGGATTGATCGAGGCGATTGGCATTCTTGAGGATAGCGCAAGCTCGCGCTACAGCCGCAGACCTTTTGGGATCAGCAGGCGGTCCAGCAATTCAAAACTCCATTGCACCAGCAGCGCGAGGACGGCCGCGGGAATCGCGCCCTCCAGGATCGTGACGTGGTCGTTCAGATTCAAACCGCTCAGAATGGGCTCGCCCAGACCGCCGGCGCCGATGAGCGCAGCCAGCGTCGCTGTCCCGATGTTGATCACCGCGCTCGTCTTTATTCCGCCCAGGATCGTGCGCGATGCGATCGGCAGATAGATTTTCCAAAGGCGCGCTGAGGGTTCCAGACCGAGCGCGATCGCCGATTCGCGGATCGGTTGCGCGATGTCCTGCAAACCGGTCGCAGTGTTGCGCACGATGGGGAGAAGTCCATAGAGGAAAAGCGCGGCGATCGCGGTGCGCGGGCTGATCCCGAAAAACGGAACGGGGACGAGCAGCGCGAGGAGCGCGAGCGAAGGAATCGTTTGCACTGCGCCCGTCACGGAAAGAATGGCTTGCCCAAGCGCGCCACCACGGCTGGCGGCGATGCCGAGCGGAACACCAACAAGGATCGAAAGCAGAAGCGAGATGCCGGCCAGCTCGAGGTGACGGGAAGTCCAGCGCCACAACTTGTGCGCGAAAGATTCACCGATGCTTCTTGTCTGCGGAGAAGCGGCATCGCGAAAATACAGGTCAGCGGCGCGCGTATAATTCTTCGTTCGCTCTGCCTCGGCGTTGAGCTGGATCATCTTTTGGTCATCAATCGTTCCTTCCAGCGTGTGCAAACACGTTATCGCCTTCAAAGAAAGCGAGAGGCGATATAAGAAAACTGAGTCGTAGCGAGGAAAAAATTGCAAATCATCATCCAGAGTAACGAGATCGTAGTCGCCGATTTTTGCATCGGTTGAATACGCGTCCTTCACGTCAATCGAACCATTTACCAGCGCGGCGTAGCCGAGGGCGTGATCGATTCCAACAACGTTTGGCGGATTTAGTTGGTAACGTCGGGCGAGTGGTTGCCAGCCGTCTTGGCGGTCGAGGAACTCATGCGTAAGCCCAAACTTGAGTTCCGGGTGATTTCGCAAGTCGCTGATTGTGCGAAGGCCGAATCGTTGCGCCTCGCTGCGTCGCATGACGAGCGCGTAGGTATTGTTGAATCCGAGCGGCTCAGTTATTCCAACCCCGAACTTCTCAAGCGCATCACGGAGCTCCTTGACTGACAATCGCCGATTGGCTTTAAGGATTTCCTCCGCAATCGTGCCGGTGTACTCTGGGTAAACTTCAATCTGCCCGGCACGGAGGGCTTCCCAAAGAATGATTGTGCCGCCCATTCCCTGACGGTGTTCAGCTCCTTCCGGAGTGTCATAGAGTTTCCTCTTTGCGATTTCGCCCAGGACGTATGATTCCGTGAATTTTTTTGAGCCGACCAGGACGGGTTCCGCACAACAAGGTAACGCACGCAGAACGAAAAGCGTGGCGAGCAATCCAAGGAGGGGCGGTTTGAAACCGCCCTTTTTTTTGGTCGGCGGTTTCAAACCGCCGCTCCTTGTTGCAGCATTCATATCACTGCGAGGCTTCGCTGCGCGTTGATGAACTCGGTGACGAAAGCGCTCGCCGGTTTCGCGCGCAGATCTTCCAGCGTGCCGATTTGGACGACACGTCCTTCGTTCATCAGCACAATTTCTTCGCCCAGGTAAGCCGCTTCCGCGAGATCGTGCGTGACGAGAATCGCGGTTTGCTTGAGCCGCGCGAAAATTTCCTTCAGATCTTTCTGCAACGCGGCTCGCACGAGCGGATCGAGCGCGCCGAGCGGTTCGTCGAGGAGGAGCAACTCGGGCGAAAGCGCGAGCGCGCGCATGAGACTGATGCGCTGGCGCTGCCCGCCGGAAAGCTCGATGGGATAACGATCGAGCGCTGCTTCCGGGAATCGCGTGAGCGCGCAGAGTTCCGAAAGGCGCCGTTGCATTTCACCGGCCGGTTTTTTCAGATGCGTGGCCATCAGGAGAACATTTTTTCGCGCAGTAAGATGCGGGAACAAACCGCCATCTTGAATGACGTAACCAATCCGGTGGCGGAGTTGCGCGAGGTTCGTAGCGGTGATCGCGATGCCGTCGAAATGAATCGTGCCGCCATCGGGTTCGAGTAATCCGATGATCAAGCGCAACAGCGTGGATTTGCCGCAGCCGCTCGGCCCGATCAGCACCGTGGTTTTTCCCCGCTCGAACGAAAGATCCGTGGGTTGGAGCGCTGGGGCAGCGCCGAACGCTTTGCTCGCGTTGCGAAGCTGAATGAGCGCACTCACACGAGTGCTATTCTGCCACGGTGAAATGGAAGACGGCAAACAACTGCTGCGGATCGGTCCAGACGCGCGCGAGGCGGAAGCCGGCCGAGGCCGCGGCGGCCGCAAAGCCGGCCTGGGAGTACTTGTAGGAGAATTCCGTGATGATTTTTTCGCCGCTCAAAAAGTGGAAATCCACGCCGCCGACGCGGACGGTTTGCGCTGTTTCGCTGAGGAGATGCATTTCGATTCGCCCCTCGCGCGCGTTGTAAATCGCCTGATGTCGCCAGAGCGGGAGATCGAAGTCTGCGCCGAGCTCGCGGTTCGCCCGAACGAGAAGATTCAAATTGAATTCCGCGGTTACGCCGGCGCTATCGTTATAGGCAGCTTCCAGGACGGCGCGGTCCTTCTGGAGATCGACGCCGATGATTAGTCCGCCGCTCTTCCCGCAGAGCCGGCAAACGCGCCGGAGAAAATCCGTGGCGACTTCCGGTTCCATATTTCCGATGGTCGAGCCGGGAAAATAGACAGCGACATGATCCGGCTTGCGGAGCGATTTCGGCAATTGCAGTGGCTGGAGGTAGTCGCCGCACACCGGCAGGATATCGAGCGTGGGCATGGCGCGACTTAATTCCGCCGCCGAATCCAGGAGGCTCTGCTTCGAAATATCGACTGGCACGTAGGCAATCGGGTTCTCGAGATGTTCGAGCAACATCCGGGTCTTCACGCCAGCGCCGGTGCCGAAACCGATCAGCTCCGCGTTCGCGCCGATCGATTCCGCCATCTCGCGGCCGTGGCGCCGCAGCAGCTCCGTCTCCGTCCGCGTGATGTAATACTCGGGCAGCTCGCAGATTTTCTGGAACAGTTCTGCGCCCTGCTCATCGTAAAAAAATTTGCACGGAAGCGAGCGCGGCGACGCAGCGAGACCGGCGAGGACTTCGGCGAGGAAGTCTTCGTTGACCGGCTCGAGATCGAGCACAGCCACCATGCCGGGCGCGCCGCTCATGAGAGATCGCGGGCGAGCCGGATGCCGCTGAACTGCCAGCGCTTGTCCGGCGGAAAGAAATTGCGATACGTCGCACGGATATGATTGCGGGAAGTGGCGCACGATCCGCCGCGCAACACCATCTGATTGCACATGAACTTGCCGTTGTATTCGCCGAGCGCTCCGCGGACGGCGCGATAACCGGGGTAGGGGAGATAGGCGCTGCGCGTCCATTCCCAAACGTCGCCGAACATCTGGGCGAGCGGGGCATCGGCGGCGTCGGCGCACAACGGCGCGGGATGGAAGCGTTGCGCGTCGACGAAATTTCCTTGGATGGGCAAATCGGATGCAGCGCGTTCCCATTCAAATTCCGTCGGAAGGCGCGGGCCATCCCAGTTCGCGTAAGCATCGGCTTCGAAGTAGCTCACGTGGGTGACTGGCTCGGATTCATTCACTGGCCGGAAACCTGACAGGGTAAAATTCCACCACGCGCCGTCGCGCTGCACCCAGTAGAGCGGCGCCTGCCAGCGTTGCTCGTTCACGGTGGTCCACCCGAGCGACAGCCAGAATTCCGGACGCGTGTAACCGCCTGCTTCCATGAACGCGAGATATTCTCCGTTCGTGATTAAGCGATTCGAAAGCGAAAAGGCTGCGACCAGTGCGCGATGGCGCGGGCTTTCGTTGTCGTAGGAAAATCCGTCGCCGTCGTGTCCGATCAAAACCGTCGCTTCATCGAACTTGACAAAACGCTGAGGCGAAATCTTGCCGGTCTCGGCGGGCGCTTCGACAGATTGGAAAACGGGATAGAGCGGATTCTGCGCGAAGACATGTTTGATATCCGTGACGAGGAGTTCCTGATGCTGCTGTTCATGGTGCAGACCAAGCGTGAGGACCCCCTCGATTTCCGCGAGGAGCGCCTCATCCGCGTCTTCGATCAATTTGGTCACGCACTTATCGATCGACTCCCGGAAGCGATAGGTTTCCGCGACTGTGGGCCGTGAAATCAATCCGCGCAGATCGCGCCGATGCATATCGCCGGCGGCGTTGTAGTAGGAATTAAAGAGGTAAGCGTACTGCGGAACTTCCGAGCGATAACGCGGCATCCAGACTTTCACGACGAACGTCTCGAAGAACCAGCTGGTGTGTGCGAGATGCCATTTCGTCGGGCTCACATCGGGCATCGATTGCACGACGTAATCTTCGGGTTGCAAACTCCGGCACAGCCGCGCACTGAAATCGCGGACCTCGCGGAATCGGTCGATCAAACGCTGGGATCGCGTTGACGCAGTCGCGCTGAAATCACGGACCTGAGCATGACCGCCCACTTCCCCGGCCACGAGGATGTCTGTCTCTTTCAAGAATCAGCCTTCTTGCTCGAGCTCTTCTTTCCGGGCTTCAAGCATTTGATCGTGCGCGGCTTCTTCAAGTCCATCCGCGACCAGTTGCTCGCCGAGATTCTCCTCATCTTCGATCCGAGGCGCGCGATGCCCGGTTGAGGAGGCCACCATGTTCCATTCCTCCACGACTTCGGCATTCGCCTCCGTCTCCTCGGGCGCGCCCGGTCCCTGCGCGCCGAGTAATTCCCGGCGGGCCTGGTCCCAATCCGCGTCCGTAAAATCATCGGGATCGCGTTCCGCGATCAGGGCGATTTCGCGCGCGCGCTTCTCCACGATTTCGGGGGAGGCGGCACCGAGGCCGTCCCCATGCAAAGAAATCTTACCGGCTGGGGGATGTGAGTTTTCGTTCATACTCATAATACGAAATCGAGTTGCTGGGTGCGCTTGCTGAAGGTGATTTTCCAAGGATTCCTCGCGAGGATCGATTTCAATCGAAGGCGACGTTTGGAATGGCTTCTTCTACATTAGGGGCGTGGGTGGAGAGACACAACTGCTGCGATTGAAAAACGGCGCGCAGGTCGCTTTGAGCGAATATGGCGATCCGCGAGGGATGCCGGTATTTTTTTTCCACGGCTGGCCGAGCTCGCGCACAATGGCCGAGCTGACCGATGACCCGGCGAAGAATCTTGGTCTTCGGATCATCTCGCCGGATCGCCCGGGTATTCGCGACTCGCACTTCCAACCCAACCGCACCTTGCTCGATTGGCCGCCGTTGCTGGAGGAGATCGTCACGCATTTGCAGATCGATCGGTTCCGGATCCTCGCGGTCTCGGGCGGAGCGCCCTACGCGTATGTGAGCGCGTGGGCGATGCCGGAGCGAGTGGAAGCGCTCGCGATCGTGAGCGGCGCCGTGCCGATCGACGGGCTCGAGGACCGCCGCGGTTTGCTCCCAATCCATCGTCGCATGTTGGCGCTGCACGATGCGCGGCCGGGATTGGCGAGGTTTCTATTTCACGTCGCGCGCCCGATTGCATCGATGAGGTTCCCGCGCCGCATCCGGCCGCTGCTCCTCAAGATTCTCCAGCCTGTCGACGCGAATGTCCTGCGCGATTCCCGCGCGTTCGAAGCGTGTTTCGAAAGCGCCCGGCAAGCCTGGCGTTCCTCCGCCAGAGGTGTCATGGCCGACGCGGAGATCTATGCGAACCCGTGGGGTTTTGCCCTGGAAGAAGTGAGCGTGCCGGTCCGGCTCTGGCACGGGACAAAGGATCGCACCTTCGCCGTTCGGCTCGCGGAGAAAGTCGCCGCGACTCTTCCGAATTGCGAATTCCGTCTCATCGAAGGCGCCGGCCATTACTCGCTCCCCATCCGGCACATCACTGAAATTCTTGCGGACCTGACCAGGTAAATCGTCTCTACCCGAGGCGGATCGAGCGCTCCGTCGCTCGATGTCAGGAAGTCCCCGCCAGCACCCAAGATTGCCATCGCGCGCGGAGCGCCGATCCACCTAACTTTCCTCGTGCGCTCCTGCGGGCTGTGGCCGAAACTTCGCCATGGAAGATTTTACCGCGGGCGCGACCCACGATCAGCCCGCGCGCCGGCAATCAGCCATTGATCCGCCATTCGACGTGCGGGTGCGCCAGCTCGTGGCCGATTGGGGCGCGGAGAAATCCCCCGAGTTAATCGAAGATCTCATCGTCACCGCGCTCAAGATGGCGCGCGACAAAATGGGCACGGGCGACCTGAAGCTGATGAATCGGTCGCTGAAAGAAATGCGTTACGCCGCGAAAGTTTTTTCCGCTTACCGCTCGTTCCGCAAAGTCTGTGTGTTCGGCTCGGCCCGGACGCCGCCGAGCGAGGCGCAATACAAAGTCGCCGAAGAATTCGCGCGCGAAATGGTCGCGCAAAATTACATGGTCATTACCGGCGGTGGCGACGGCATCATGGGTGCGGCCCAGAAAGGCGCGGGACGCGAGCACGGCTTCGGTCTCAATATTCGTCTGCCATTCGAGCAGCGCGCGAATCCGATCATCGAAGGCGATCCGAAGCTGATCAATTTCAATTATTTCTTCACGCGCAAACTCAATTTCGTAAAAGAGACGCACGCTTTCGCGCTCTTCCCCGGAGGTTTCGGCACGATGGATGAAGGCTTCGAAGTGCTGACGCTGATGCAGACGGGCAAGGCGCGCATCATTCCCGTCGTCCTGCTCGATCGGCCGGGCGGCACCTACTGGGAAACCTGGATGAAGTTCCTCACCGACCATCTTTTCAAGTTCGGATACATCGGCCCGGAGGATTTTCATTTTTTCAAGATCATGCCCGACGTGACCGAGGCCGTGCGGGAAATTCTCCACTTCTACAGCGTCTATCAATCCTCACGCTGGGTCGGCGAACAGCTCGTGATTCGCATGAGCAAGAAACTTTCGAGCGGCGCGCTCGCGAAATTGAATCAAGATTTTTCCGATATCGTCCGCTCCGGCGAGATCGTGCAGGGGACCGCGCTTCGCCAGGAAAAGAACGAGCCGGAAATCTGGGATTTGCCGCGGCTCATCCTCACTCCGCATCGCCGCAGCTTTGGCCGCTTCCGTCAACTGATCGACGCGATGAACGCGGCAGCGTAACGGTCAGCTGCCGGCGCCAGCTTTTTTCTCGAGGATGTAATCGTGGATGGTGTTGACTGTCCGGAGCGCTTTGGCCGCGACTTCGGAATTGGGGACACCGACTCCAAAAGTTTTCTCCATGCTCACGACGAGCTCGAGGGCATCGATGGAATCGAGTCCCAGACCGCCGGGACCGAAGAGCGGGAGATCGTCACCGATCTCTTCAGCGGTGGTTTGCAGCATCAGGCTCTTCACCAGCATTTCTTTGATGCGCGTGCGGAGATCGGGTTCAGACATGAAATGAAATTGATTCAGGAGGAAAACGCGCGAGGGCGGGTTGCCGGACGCGAGCCGCGACTGTGTCGCAATGTCCGGGCAACGTCAAATGTAACCGGGGGCGATTTACGTTGGAGGGCGAACCGCCCGGGCGATTTGGTCAATCGCTCTTAACTGAACTAGATCCGATCCGTTCTATCGGGATTCGGCGCCGGGACCTGATCCGGCGCGGGCTGCCCCGCACTCGCCGTCGAAGCGGTTGGTGCGTTCTCGATCCGCGGGACGGTTGCGGTTGGCGTGCGGACTTCTGGCTTGGCTGCGTCGGTCTTGCCCGCGGAATGCAGCTCGCCGCTGAATTCGTCTTTCGCTTTCTGAAATTCCTTGATGGCCGAGCCCATCCCGCGCGCCAGCTCCGGCAATTTCTTCGCGCCGAAGAGAACGAGAATGATCAGCAAGACGATGATCAGGTCGGGTCCGCCGAGGTTCCCCAGAAAAGCGAACAGGCTCATATGAAAACAAGCATCTGCTCATCTCGCTAAGTTGCAAGGCAATTCATGGTGACGGCCGCGTGCCGGGTGTGCAACAGTTTGCAGCCGGCTCTTCTCGGAGGGACTCGCCGCGGCGAGTCCGCTAAAGGATGGCTGGAGTCTCAGCAAATGAATCCGCACGCGTGAAAGCTTCTGCCGAATCCAAATCCAAAGGCGGTCTGGCGCGCTTTGGCCGCGAAGTTCGCTCGCTTTTCGACAAGCAATACCGGCGCGCGTATCGAAACCTCCGGCACCTCCCCCGAATGGAATATCGCTGTGTCATCGACGGCGGCGCCAACCACGGAGCGTTTACCGATGCCTTCCTCCAGTTGCACCGGCCGGAGCGCCTTGTTTTGGTGGAAGCGATTCCGGACCTGGCGGAAAAGTTGCGCGCGCGCTATGCGGGCCATCCTGCCATTTCGGTTGTTTCCGCCGCGCTCTCCGACAAGAACGGCGAGGCGCAGTTCGAGATCAACCGGTCCGAAGCTTCCAGCTCGTTGTTACCGATCGATCCGCGTAATAGCGAATGGTTCGCGCGCGATCTGCGGGTGGCGCGGACCGTCCAAGTGCCCACGATGACATTGCCCGCGTTGATGGAAGCGCAGCAGTTGGAAACGGTCGACCTGCTCAAGCTCGATCTTCAGGGCGCGGAACGGTTTGTCCTCACGGGCGGAGAAGGGGTCTTGGATCGAGTAGGTGTCATTTACACCGAAGTTTTCTTCGAGCAGCTCTATGCCGGGGCCTGGCTCTTCGGTGAGGTGAACGAGTTCCTTGCCGCGCGCGGATACAAGTTATGCGGCTTGTCCAACATCGTGCACGCGCCGGACGGCGATCTCGTGCAAGCAAACGCGACTTTCCGGCGGCTCTGACTGCAACCGAAACGAAACTCGATGGACAATCACGGTTGAATTCAATTCAGTAGCTACATGGCAAAATTCGCGCGTTATACTCCAGCCCTCGTTTTGTTCTGGTTGTGCCTGAGTGGGACAGGCCACGCCGTGACGCTTGCGGGCAAGCAGGTCCAGGGCGGCGCTTCGGTTGAGATTCAATTTCCTGTTCCGAAATATTTCCAGAGTGTCGCGGCCCAAGGCGGCAATCCTGTTGTGCAAACGGGCCGCGCCGTCCTCATGTTCCCGCCGGGCTTCGATCCTTCGCGCTCCTGGCCGATCCTCATCGTTAGCTCGACCAGCGACTTTAATCGCACGAGCATCATGGACGCGGAATGGTATCGCAAACCCGCGAACGCCGAAGGCTGGGTCGTGCTGGGGACCGACGCGACGGTTTCCCCGCGGCTCGATTCGACCCAATGGCGCCTCGGGATGCTGGGCGCTGCGCTGGAAGCGATTCGCAAGGACTGGCCGCAATCGGCCAAATGGCCGGTGGCCTTCGCCGGTTTCTCCGGGGGCTCGAAGCGCAGTGGCATCGTGGGCGTGATGCTGGCCAAGAGCGGCTCCGTGGGAGTTTGCGGATTTTTCCTGAGCGGCATCAACGAGGACCGCCTGGGCGAGAGCTACAGGACCTATCAACCGGGCAGAGGTTTGCTCGAGGTGCCGGTTTGGTTAAGTAGCGGAAGCTCTGACCCTGTGGCTACGCCAGCAAGCCACAACCTTGTCAAAGCTTCGCTCGAGCGTACCGGATTCAAGCGCGTCCGGCTCGAGCGGTTTGATGGCGGGCATCAGTTGAAGATGTCTGAGGTCCAACGCGCGCTGCATTGGTTTCGGGAGCTCGGCAGGTTTTAGCAGCGAAGTTCTAGCTCTTGGCAGCCGGCACGGCGTAGCTGAGCAGGACGATTCCAGTCGGTAGAACTTTATGCTCGGTAAGTTGAAATGAAGATGACCGCGCGCCGGCCGGTAACAGCGGCACGCCTTGACTAAGGAGGACAGGCACGACAGCCACCTCGACTGTGTCGACAAGTCCGGCGTCGAGCATACTTCGGAAAAGCCCGCCGCCGCCAAAGAGCCAAATATCCTTTCCCGGCTTTTCTTTTAAGGGCGAGATGGTCTCAACCAAGTTGCCGGTGACGGTGACCTTTGGGTAATCGCTTTGGCGCAGGGTGCGAGAGAACACGATTGTTTGCATTCCTGCCATCGTGTCGGTGCCACCCTGCCGCGCTGCTTCGAAGGTTCGCCGCCCCATCAAGAATGTATCGAACTGTTGGAAGAGCGCTCCGAAATCGAAGGAAGGATCCATAATGATCCAATCCGCTTCGCCATCCGGCCCCGCGATGAAGCCATCAAGACTCATGGCTACGCTGTACCTTACTCGTCGCATGGTTGCTGGATCTTAAGCTACAGTCGGAGCGGGGGCGATATCCTCTGTTTCGGGAAAAACAAGTTTCTTGCGTAACTCTCGTTGGAGCAGCACGAGATTGACGCAGGCCTGGAAGAAGATAGACGCTACGGACAAATACCAGACGTACCTGATTTGAAAGCCCTCCATGTGGGAGAGAAGCAGAGCCGGCAGGGCAAATAGGAGCAACCGTGTCGTTGTGCTAACCAGCGATGGTATCGTGTTGCCTATGCCCTGGAAGACGCTCGAAGTCGTAAAGGCAATTCCCGCTGCCACGAAGTTAAACGAAATGATTCTCAAATAGTCGCCACCAAAGGCCATCACGCCGGGGTCCTTGGAAAAAGCGCGAATCAGCGCGTGGGGAGCCAGTTGTGCCAGGATCGTCAGCACGAGCATCAGCGCGGAAGAAATCCACAGAGCGGAATAAAAGGAACTGCGCACGCGGTCGGCGTGCCGTCCTCCGAAATTTTGTCCTACCACCGGTCCGACCGCGAAGCTCAACGCCATCACTGGAAGAAACATGGCCTGCATCACGCGCGCACCTACGCCAAAGCCTGCCTGTGCTTCCGCGCCAAAGGGCCGGATAATGACGTAAACGACCATGATGTAAACCGACATAAGCGCAAACTCGGCGCCCGCCGGCAGTCCGATCTTGAGCATCGACCACCAGACACCCAGGCGTGGCGCGAACTGCGGCAGATGGAACCGCAGGTAACGATAACTGCGCACGTAATAGACAGCCAGTAAGACATTCGCGACCAGGATGGAAATGAAAGTGGCCAGGGCCGCGCCCGAAACCCCCAGCTTGGGCCAGGGTCCAATTCCGAAAATCAACAGGGGCGCGAGGACGATGTTGAGCAAGACGCTGAGCACTTGGACTGCGACAGCGGGTTTGATGATCCCCGTGGCCCTGAGCGCGGAGCTGAGAGTTACCAGAGGGAACTGCAACATAAGCGCCGGAATGAACCAAAAGAGATACTTCTCGGTTAACCCGGCGGTCGCGGCATCCGCGCTGATCGATTTCCCATACCAATCGCGCAGAAGAAAGGCACAAAGAGAAAACGCGAGCCCGACAAGCATGGACATGACAAAAGATTGGTTGAAGACCAGCTCGGCCCGCGGCTGATCCTTCTGGCCGGCGGCGTGAGATATGACCGTGGTCGTTCCAACACCTAGTGTTTGGGTCACGGCGAGAACCACCATCATTAACGTGCTCGAGAGGCCGACGGCGGCGATGGCCTCCTTACCCAGCGAGCCCACCCAGTAAAGGTCTGCCAGCAAGTAAAGCGTTTGCGCCAGCATGCTCACGAAAAGGAACATGGACATGTGAAGCAGGTGTTTGGTCACCGAACCCTGGGTCATGTCTTTCATATAGGCTTCTCGTTAAGTTTCCCTTCGTAATGGTGCAGCCCCTTGCCGTAGCTCCCTCCCCTGCGGCATGCCCAACGAGCCAGTAAGAAAACGCCGAACGTCCAACGCCGAACGCCGAATATAAGGCGACCCAGCTTTCTTTCCCATTCGAAATTGGATGTTCGACGTTGGGCGTTTTCCGCTCTTGCCGGCCACCAACACTGCGACCAGCGTCGTGCCGCAATCTCGAAATGTCCTAGCTCTTTCTTTTTTGCCTGGCCAGCTTGGAGCATTCCTCGGCGCACTTGCGGCAGGCTTCGACGCAGCGCGAAAACGCCTCGATCTTGGGATGCTTGCCGGCCGCTTTGGCCAGTTCCTCGCAGGCGCGCGCGCACACATCGCAAATCGGGTAGGCGTATTTCGAGCCGCGCTCGAGCAACTGCGTGGTGAGCGTCGCTATTCTCGCCACATCGCGCGCGACGACGATCACTTGCGTGACTTTGTTCACGTCAGGCTGGGCCAGCCCGGCCGTGACGAGACGTTCGCACCGGCGCCGGGCGACATTACAAGCTTCAATGCAATCGCTGAATTTTGGAGGCCACATAAATTATCCCTCGGTTGATTTTTCTCTCGGCTGCCATTTGCGAGCCGTGCTGGAGCAGTAGAAAAAAGTTTCCCGACGAAAGCAAGATTTTATTGGATCAGGCTCGGGTGGATCGCCGTCCCCCCAAGGAACATTGCGCCCCGGCCAGCGTGTCGGAGCACCTTAGCGCGTCAGCGCGACCTCGTCCGACGTGCTTTGCGCGCGAGGAATATCTCGACAAAGAAAGCGGCCAACAAGGCGTAAGTGATGGCCAGCGCGACGTTCACGGTGAACCAGAGCACGGGATTTTGCTCGCGGCGCAGATAGTGGTAATTCAAGCAGAAGCTCCGCAGCGTGCAGATCTTCCAGCCCCATTCAATCGCCCCACCGCCCCGGTGCGCGAACATCACATGGGTCATCGTTCGCTCGATATACAAAGGAAGAAAGGAGACGACGGCCAGTCCCACGGCGAACACTATCCCGAATCTAAGTGGGCGTTTGATCGGGCCTCCCAGGAGAGTTATGCGTTTGAGCAGGACGATTTATTCTTCGCCGTCGTAGTAGTCGAGGTTTTCGCCGCGCATGAGTCTGCGCTCCGGAGAACGCACGAGCCATTTCTTGCTGTCGGGATAGTAGGACGACTCGCCGATCGGGTTATCGGCCACAACATAGAGGATCAGGTCTTCGGTGCCGTCATTCGTAAACTGATGAGGCTCCTCTGGCGGGAAGATGAAAGCGTCGCCTGCTTCGATAGGTGTCGTTCCATCCTCATCCCGCACAATACCTTTGCCCGAGATTACATGGTAGAACTCCCATTGCGCGCTATGGGAGTGGTAAGGGTAAGGAGTCTGCCTCGGCGGTATCCGCGTGATCTCGACATCAAACGGATGCCGCTCCTTCAGGTCCGTCGAGAGCGGCTTTCTTCCCAATGCTACCGAGATATCCTTGCTCGCGCTGGCAAACTTCCCCTTCGGTGAAGACCAGGTGTCTTCCGATATTTCCTTCGTGTTTATTTTCTTCATGATTGTCCTGCTCATGAATAGCACGGCCAAGGGCCGCGACGAAAGGCGATTCAATCTTCTTTGCGGGTGTAGTGCGATAACTTCACGCACGGTCCGGAGCGAAGCGTGCCTGATTTGTTTTCCAGATCTGAAGCTCGCAGACGGCTCGCACAACGGACACCAAGGACATAAGGGAGGTCGTGTCCTTTGTGCGAGATCCCGGCTTTCTTTGGCTACGTCCCTACCTGTTACACGTCGTAATACATCGCAAACTCGTAGGGGTGGGGACGGACACGGAGGGCGTCATATTCTTTTTGTTTCATCTCGAGCCAGTTCGCGACGAAGTCTTCGTTGAAGACGTCGCCTTTGAGCAGGAAGCCGTGGTCCTCACTCAAAGCGCGGATGGCGCCGCTCAATGAATCGGGGACGCTCGGGACGTGGGCTAACTCTTCGGGTGGGAGTTCGTAGAGGTTTTTGTCGAGCGGATCGCCGGGATCGATCCGGCTCTGGATTCCATCGAGGCCCGCGAGCAGTAAAGCGGAGAAGGCGACGTACGGATTTGCCGCGGCATCCGGTGTGCGGAACTCGATTCGTTTCGATTTCGGATTCGCCGAGTAGGTGGGGATGCGGATGGCGGCGGAGCGGTTCCGCGCGGAGTAGGCGAGATTAACGGGCGCTTCGAATCCGGGCACGAGGCGCTTGTAGCTGTTGGTGGTCGGATTGGTGATGCAGGTGAGGGCGGGGGCGTGCCGCAAGATTCCGCCGATGAAGAAGAGCGCCATCTCGCTCAGGCCAGCGTAACCGTTCCCGGCGAAAAGCGGTTTGCCATCCTTCCAAAGCGACATGTGGGTGTGCATGCCGGAGCCATTGTCGCCGTAGAGCGGCTTTGGCATGAACGTGACGGTTTTGTTGTGCTTCTTCGCCACGTTCCGGATGATGTATTTGTAATACTGAAGGTGATCGGCCATCGCTTTCATCGGCGCGAACCGGATGTCGATCTCGGCCTGGCCGGCAGTGGCGACTTCGTGATGTTGCCGCTCGATCGGGATGCCGGCTTTCTCGAGCTCAAGGCACATTTCGTTGCGGATGTCCTGCAAACTGTCGGCCGGCCCGACGGGGAAGTAGCCTTCTTTCGCGCGAATCTTGTAACCGAGGTTCGGGAATTCTTCGCGCGCGCTATTCCAATGGCCCTCGGCGCTATCGACCAGATGGAAGGAGGAATTGCCCGAGTAGCTGTAGCGGACTTCGTCGAAGATGAAGAACTCGGCTTCGGGTCCGAAGAACGCCGTGTCGGCGATGCCGGTGCTTTGGAGATACGCTTCCGCCTTTTCCGCGACGCCGCGCGGGTCGCGATCGTACGGCTCGCGCGTGATCGGATCGACGATTGTGCAGATGAGGCTGAGGGTGGGCTCGGCGTTGAAGACATCGATCCAGGCCGTGGCGGGATCGGGGATGACGAGCATGTCGCTGGCGTTGATGGCGCGCCAGCCGCGGATGCTGGAGCCGTCGAAGCCGAGGCCGTCGGTGAAAATTTCTTCGTTGTACTCGGTGAGGGTGGTGGTGAAATGCTGCCAGGAGCCCGGCAGATCGGTGAACTTGAAGTCCACGAGTTTCACTTCGTGGTCCTTGATCATTTTGCTGACGTCGGATGGAGTCTTGTCTTTGGCCATGGTTAAGGATTCAGGGTTCGGGTTTCAGGGTGCAAAGGAGTGGAGAAATAGATGAGTCACTAGATCGTCAATTCGCTAAATAGCGAACCCGCGGAAAGCGGGGTCGAGGCAGCGGTGGTGGGAGAGGTGAGGCGAAAGATGGGGCGTGATTTCGTCACACCGCTTTTTCGCCGATCTCTTCCGTGCGGATGCGCACGGCGTGCTCGACCGGGAGCACAAAAACTTTTCCGTCGCCGATCTTGCCGGTCTTGGCCGCGGCCACCACGACGCTGACGGCTTTGTCGACCATTTCGTCAGCGAGGACGACCTCGACTTTCACTTTCGGGAGAAAATCGACGGTGTATTCGCTGCCGCGATAAATTTCGGTGTGGCCTTTCTGACGGCCGAAGCCCTTCACTTCCGTCACCGTCATGCCCTCGATGCCGAGCTCGGCCAGGGCTTCCTTTACTTCCTCGAGTTTGAACGGCTTGATGATCGCTTCGAGTTTTTTCATGTGACGTAAAGTTGCGGGCGTTGGGTATTTTTCAATCGCAAAAAAAAATGGGGCGCCGAATGCCGAAACGCTCGCGCGCTCTCAAATTCGTTTCAGGGAATCGCCGCACGTGCTCTCATAGCAACACCGCCGAAAACGTGCAACATCCAAATTTCCTTCTGTCATCCCGAGCCGGCGCAGACGGCGAGGGATCTCGCAATTTTTTGTCGGTTCGCTTGCGCAGAGGCGGGGTCGTTCGAGCGGAGGGCGGTGTGGGGCGCAAGCTTATCTCCCCTGCGTTTGTGAGGTCCCTCGCCGTCTGCGCGGCTCGGGATGACAACATTTGTGCGCCCGCGCGCGTGGCATTTTCCCTCGTAAATTTGCCGCATCGAGCGCGCAGTTTATAATGCGGTCGAATGCCGTCCGATTCCTTCGTTCACCTCCATCTCCACACGGAATATTCCTTCCTCGATGGCTTGGTGCGGACGAAGGAGTTGATGAAAAAGGCGACGGAATTCGGAATGCCGGCGGTGGCGATCACCGATCACGGGAATCTTCACGGCGCGATCGAATTTTACCAGGCGGCGAAGGACGCCGGCATCAAACCGATCATCGGCTGCGAGGCCTACATGGCACCGGGGGCGATCAAAGACCGGCCGAGCAATCAACGCGACGCAGCCTACCATTTTACCCTGCTGGCGAAGGACGAGACCGGTTACCGCAACCTCGTGAAACTGATTTCGACCGCGCACCTCGACGGCTTCCATTACAAACCGCGGATCGATAAGGAACTCCTCGCTCCGCGCGCCACGGGGTTGATTGGGTTGAGCGGCTGCCTCAAAGGCGAGATCAACATGGCCATCCAATCGGACAATCTTGCCAAGGCCCGGCAGAGCGTGGCGGAATTTCGCGACATTTTTGGCGCGGAAAATTTCTTCCTCGAAATGCACGACCACGGCATCGAGGTGCAGGCGAAGTGCAACGCGATCCTGCCCAAGCTCGCGCAAGAGTTCGGGCTCGGCCTCGTGGCGGCGAACGACGTGCATTTTCTGGAGCGGAGCCATCACGAGACGCACGACGTAATGGTCTGCATCGGCACCGGGAAAATGGTCCACGACGAGCGGCGGATGCGTTACACGCCGGAGCTTTATTTCAAGTCGGCCGACGAGATGCGGGCGCTTTTCCCGGACCATCCCGAGGCGATCACGAACACGCTCGTGATCGCGGATCGCTGCAATCTCGCCCTGGAGTTCGGCGTTTCGAAGTATCCCGAGTATCCGGCGCCGGAAGGCAAAACGCGCGAGGCGTATCTGCGAGAGCTTTGTTACAAGGGTCTCCACGCTCGCTTCGGCGAACGCGCGGGAACTGATACGGAATTGGTCAAGCGGCTCGATTATGAATTGGGCGTGCTCGAGAAGGCCGGGTTCGTCAGTTACCTTCTGATCGTCTGGGACTTCATCCATTTCGCGAAAAAACGCGGGATTCCAGTCGGCCCCGGACGCGGCTCGGCGGCCGGATCGCTGGCCGCGTATGTTCTGGGAATTACCGATATCGATCCGCTGCAATTCGGATTGATCTTCGAGCGGTTCTTGAATCCCGAGCGCGTTTCGCCGCCGGACATCGACGTCGATTTTTGCAAGGACCGCCGCGGCGAAGTGCTCGAATACGTCCGGCAAAAATACGGAGAACGCCGCGTCTCGCAGATCGTCACGTTCAACAAAATGAATGCGAAGAGCGCCGTCCGTGACGTGGGGCGCGTGATCGGACTTTCCTACGGCGAAGCCGACCGGCTCGCGCGCATGATCCCCGCCGGACCCGGCCAGCAGAACATCACGCTCACGGAATCCGCGCTCGCGAATCCGGAATTGCGCCGTGCGATCGACACGGAACCGGCGACGCGCCAACTTTGGGATCACGCGATTTTGCTGGAAGGCCGCTCGCGGAACTTCGGCGTGCACGCGGCGGGTATCGTCATCGGCGATCGTGATCTTTCGGAATACGTCCCGTTGCGGCGCGACCCGAAAGAAAAAGAAGTCATCACCCAATACCCGATGGGCCCGCTGAACGATCTCGGCTTGCTCAAGATGGATTTTCTCGGGCTGCGAACACTGACGGTTTTGCACGATGCCGAGGCGCTCATTCGCCAACGCGTCCCGGATTTTTCGCTGACACAGATTCCGCTGGATGATGCCGCGACGTTCGCGCTTCTGAATCGGGCCGAGACCATCGGCATTTTCCAGTTGGAAGGCGGCATGACCGGCTTCTGCAAACAATTCGATTTCAAATCGATCGACGACATCATCGCCTTGAGCGCGCTTTACCGGCCGGGGCCGATGGACCTGATTCCGGACTACATCAAACGGAAGAAAGGCCTCGCGAAAATCCGCTACGAACATCCGCTGCTGGAGGAGGTCTGCGCGGACACTTACGGCGTGATGATTTATCAGGAGCAGGTCATGGCGGCGGCGAGCCGGCTGGCGGGCTACTCGTTAGGCCAGGCCGATTTGCTCCGGCGCGCCATGGGCAAAAAGGACCGCGAGAAGATGGCGAAGGAGCGCGCGAATTTTATCGAGGGCTGTGCCCGCACGAACAAGATCGCGGAGAAAAAGGCAAACTCGATTTTCGATTTGCTGGAGAAATTCGCCGGTTACGGATTCAACAAGAGCCACAGTGCGGCTTACGGATTGATCAGTTATCAGACGGCGTATTTGAAGGCGAATTATCCGGTGGAATACATGGCCGGATTGCTGAGCAACGAGATCAATAACACAGACAAAATTTCGACCTTCGTCGGTGAGTGCAAGCGGATGGGAATTCCGATCCTGCCGCCGGACGTGAACCGAAGCGGCTTGAAATTCAGCCCGGAAACGTGGGAGGGACCTCAGCGTCCCGAAGATCGCGGCACCGAGGCCGCTCCCACATTGAATGCAATTCGCTACGGGCTGGCGGCGATCAAGAACGTGGGGCAAGGCGCGATGGAGCTGGCGATTGCCGAGCGCGAGGAGCGCGGAGAATTCGCCACGCTCGAAGATTTTTGCCGGCGGCTCGATTCCCGGATCGCGAATCGCAAGATCCTGGAGAACCTCGTGAAATGCGGCGCGTTCGATTTCCTCGGCCGCGAGCGCGCGGAGTTGTTTGCCTGCATCGACGACTCGCTCGCCTCTGCTTCCGCCTCACAGAAAGACAGGGCCAGCGGCCAGGTCTCGCTCTTCGACGACATGATGCCACCGGCGCCGAAACCGAGCGCTTTGCGCGTGGTCCCGTGGAGCGAGCAGGAAAAAATGTCCTACGAGAAAGAGCTGCTCGGTTTTTATGTGACCGGGCACCCGCTCGATGCCTACGCGACTCTGCTCGCGGAAGGGAACTATCAGACCATTGCCTCGCTGAACGAGCTGCCGGACCGCGCCGCTTTCCGCATCGGCGGCGCAATTGTGCAGGTGGACAAGAAATTCACGAAGAAAGAAGGGAAACCATTCGCGGTGGTGTGGCTGGAAGATCTAACCGCCAAGCTCGAGGTCGTTTTGTGGAATGAAGTTTACGTGAAGGTCTCAGAGGCGCTGGCACTCGGGCGCGTGCTGTCGGTGCAGGGAACGCTCGACAAGCGCGATGATGCTCTGCGCGCTGTGGCGCAGAAGGCAATGGTTCTCGCGCCGGGCGACAGTCAGCCGCGCTCGCCTAACGAGTCGAATGGAAATGGAATGACGGAGAGCGAGATCCCGCTCGTGCTTTTCTTCTCCGCGGCCGCGAGCGCGGCGGAGTTGCGTGAAGTGCAGGCGGTTCTGGCGGGGTCGCCCGGGCCGCGCCCGGTGCGCCTGATGTTTTGCCGCGCCGACGGCGAATCGTTGCAAATGGATGCGGGAGTAAATCTGCGCGTGAAGATGACGCCGGAATTGCGCGAGAAACTTTCGCCGTGGTTGCAGCGGGAAGAGCCGGCGAGCGCGTTATAGGTGGATCGCGCGCTCCGTCGCGCGATGGAACACAGTGGTGCCGCCGCCGCAACATAACTGGCATCGCGCGCGGAGCGCACAATCCACCCTGGCGCAAGAAACTTCCTACGGAAACGAAATCGGCGCGAGGCCCAGGGTCAACGATTTCCGGGATGCTTCGCTTTCCCGGCAAAATGGAAATGTTCGTGTGACGGGAGCGCGCAGCGTCCGGTATGGATCGTCCGGAATTCTTCCGCTGAGCGAAATTGTCCAGGCATGGTCGAAAAGATTCCCGCGAAAATCGATTTCGTCTATCGGCAGGTGCTGCGGCGGCCCGGTCACAGTGGTCGCGGAAAGCTCGAGGCTGCTCACGCAATCACCAGCGCTGAGAGGTGATGTTTCAAGAATCGATTCGTTAGGCAGAATCTTCACCGCGATGGCGGTCAGATCGGTGAAACCAATTTCTCCATGCGCGAAGCGATCAATCCCGCGTTGCGCGAGCCGGACGAAATCGAGGGTCGCGGATTGACCGCCGAAGGTTAACCCGAAGGCAAGCGAGGAACCGTCGGCCAACCTGCCGCCGATGAGATGCGATTCACCCGTCACCCGCGGATGTTGCAGCGAATCTGAAATCGTCAGGTTGCCGCCCAGGATTCCATCCAGGAAAATCCCGTGCGAAAGGTAGCGCGGAAATTTCGCGAGGAAGATCACCGGGAAATTCAGGGTCGCGGAAAGCGGCCCCGCCGTGTTGAGGACCTGGCCCAATGCCGCCTTCTCGATCCGCCACGGGATCGACCCTTCCATCTTCACCGGATCCGATCCGCTTGCGATCGCGTTTGCTTTGAAGCCGAGAGTCTTGGACGTGAGTCGCGTTTCCAAGTCGGCCGAGAGACGCGTTTCATCTCCGAAAACAAAGTCGCGCAGGTGAAGGTCGGACTTGCCTTCAAGTGCAGCGGCGGTGCCATAAAGTTCGATCCGGCCGGCGGCCTTGCCGGATATTCTCGGCTGTGTCGTCACGGCGGCCGCCAGTTCCGCGAGGTCGATCGGGTCGAGCGCGACGTCGACATCGGAGCGGGGATCGTCGCTTAACGCGCCCAGCCAGCTGTTTGTCGCGTGAAGTTTCGAAAGCGAGAGCGGAAGGAAAATGTTTCCCTGCAATTTCGGTTTGCCGTTCAAATCCAGACGAACCGATTGCAACTGGAAATAATCTTTGGCCACAGTGACGAACGCGCTGAAGTAGGCGTGCTGGTTCGACAGATGAAATTGCCGGAAGAAAATCTTGTCCGCCGCGTACTCGCCTTCAAATTCCGCGTCGAAAGGAATCAGAAGAGATTGCGGTGGGCGCAAGCCGTGGCCCTGCAAATGAAACGCGCCGGATGACGTGGCGTCGTTTCCGGTGCCTTTCCAATCGAGGTTCACACTGCCCGCCAATCGGAAAGGCGCCAGAGCGTCGGGAATCAAACCGGCATAATCGCGCGCTTCCGCGATTGATGTGGTGAGCGTGCCGGAATAGGCGTGCTCGCCTGTCAAGTCGACGGTCGCCTGGGCGGCGAAGGAATCTTTTTCGTGCCGGAAGTCGAACTGCGTCAGCTCCAGATGCGATTCCTTCAAGCCGAGCTTGATGTTCAACGATTCGATCGGAGTGCGAAAGAGCACGAGCGCGTTGCCGGAGAAGGCGAGCTGGCCACCCAGCTTTTTCTCGCGCGCATTCAGGCTTCCGTTAACCGCGATCTTGCCGGCGAAATCCGATGGAGTGGCGCCGAAGAGACGCGCGAAATCGCCGAGATCGTTGATCGATGCGGAAATGTCGCCGCGGAAATCGGGCTTGAGCCAGTCCGCCGGGCGCTGCGGAAGCGCGGCTTCGCCGGTGAGGGTGAACTCGTTGTTGCGCTGCTTGATGTAGAGCTGTTCTATCTGCACCTGCCGGTTGTAGAGCGAAACGCCGAGCATGACCGTGTCCGCGGTGCGGTCGCGCCACGTCAGGCTGGTCACTTCCGCCCAGAGAGTCGCCGTGGCTTCGCGCAAGTTTGAAGCTTCCCCGCGGAAAGTGAACTTGCAGGCGTGCAGCGAACCGCTCGCGCGATTTGTCCAATCGAGCGCGTCGGACATTTGCGCGAGGGAAATCTCCGAGGCGGTGCCGGCCGCGTCCCAGGTGCGCTTGGCCCCGCGATCCTCGCTGGAAAGACTGGCGCGGATTTTCCCGCCGAACGCATCCAGGCTCATTTCGAAGCCGATTCGGCTTTCGCCGATCCGGGAAAGATCGATGCTGATCGCGTCGAGATCGAGACCGCGCATGAGCGAAAGCGCGCCGATGGTGAGGCGGCTTTCCTGCCACGAGGTCGCGCCGCGCAGATGAGAAAAGCTTTTTTGCAGCCAGGGCGATGAAATCGTGATCTCGCTCGCGCTGAAGATTCCGGCTTCGATTTCCGAGCCGGAGATGATGCCGTCCCGGACATCGACGACGGTCGGTCCGTTCTCGACATGAAGCTGCACGCCGGAGAGTTTGAAATTATCCGCGAGGAGTCCTTCGAAAAATCGCCAGGCAAAATGTTGTGGTTGCGGAGCGGACCGCGGATTCCGGCGGATGTCGAGTGTGATGGAATCCGCGGTGAAAGATCGGAGGAGACGTCCGCGCGAATTGTCGAAGATGGCCCAGAAATTGAGATCCATTTCGAGACGGGGCGCGGCGCCTGTCGTCAGGAAGGCGGCGTCTGGGGTGCTCGCGATCCGAACATCGTGGATCACCATGGGATGCAAAAACGGCGCCTCGATTTTCCCGAACTCAATCTGCAATCCTTCCCGCCCCGCCAGTCGTGAAACCCACCAGCGCAATCCAGCCGGCACCACGAAGGGCGCGAGGCAGACGATGAGGACGGCGATGATGAAGAGCGACGCGCCGAAGAGGACGAGGAATCTTTTGAGACGCATTTGCGGTTCAATGCTTTAGCGGGAAACGAGGGACGCGGAAAGTGGCTTCTCTGTGTGCTCTTCTGTAGCGGCGGTCTCTGACCGCCGAGGTTGTCCGAGGAAGGGTGCCTTGTAAAAACGGAGACGGCGGTCAGAGACCGCCGCTACAGAAGAGCATTCTCATTCTTTTGCGGGCGCATTTTGGAAGACCAGATGCAACGGGGTGCCGGCGTGGATCCGCTCGTCGAGCTGCTTTTGCAAGGCGGTTTCGGCCTCGGCCAAGATTCCACTCTCGGCGGCTTTCTGGCGCGCGAGTTCGGGAAGAGTCGCCAGCTCGTTCTCCAGGTCCGCGGCGGAAATCCGGTTCCAGAATCCATTCTCGAACGCGAGCACTTCGATCTGTTTTTGTTCGAGCCCGAGAATCGAGGCGTGCGGTAGCTGGATCACGATCTCATTTGGCTGAACGTCGACAGCGACGTCGTGCTGCAAATCGAAGCCGGCCTTGGCCACGAACGTGCCATGCAATTTCACCCGCTTGGTGCTGCCGACCCACGTGTGGAGCAATTCATGTTCGACTTCGATTTGCCGCGAAAGAATCGCGAGCTCAGCCGTGGCCTTAGTTTTTTCCAGGTAGACGCGATTATTGATCGTGATGCGCGGTTGCAGATGGGCGACCTCGACAAATGCATCGCGCACCTCGCGGCCGACACGTTCCAATTCCGCGGTGCTCTGTTTCGCGGTCCGCGCCGGCCAGCTTTCCAGGCGGAGAAAAATAAGAGCGACCAGCGCGGCAAGGATGAGAGCGACGAGCGTGAGCGCGAGGGGCCAGGAGAATCTTCGCCGCGGTTTAGACGAGTCAGGGTTCACAATCGCATGCCCCCAAAAAAGTACCGCCCCCCACGTCCGATGGACGTGAAGGGCGGCTGTTCCCCCCAGAACATTTTTTTATCTGCCGACTTTGTAACCGAGCTTTAACTCGGTGGCAACAAAATTCTTTTTTTTCTTATGAGATTTATCATATGCGACGGACCGGGGGGATTGCAATAGGTTGTTTTGGTGAAACTCGGTCTCCGCTATCAGACCACCTATCGCTACGAGGAGCCGGTCGGCTTTTCGCCGCACCATGTCCGCCTTTTTCCGCGGAGCGACCGGTTCAGCCGCGTGCGCCGGCTTGATTTTGCCACGGCGCCCAAGGGGACGGTCCGATATTCCCGCGACGTTTTCGAAAACACGGTCGCGTCCTGTTTTTTCCCGGAACGCTCGAAGGAGCTGGAGTTCCGGCTTGCGATCAATCTCGATCTCGATGAAAAAGATCCGTTCCATTTTATTTTGGAGAGCGGCGCGGTGGAATTGCCCTTCGAGTACGATCCCGCGATCTCCCCGCTCCTCGAGCCGTATCGCGCCCGCCGCACGAAAGACCGGCTGATCGTGCCCGGCTGGGAGCCGCCCACGATCAGAAAGCGCCGGGACACCGTGAAGGCGCTGGTCGCGCTCAACAAGACGCTGCACGAATGTATCGGCTACGAACGGCGTGAGGAAGGCGCGGCCATGTCGCCCGCGGAAACATTGCGGCGCGGGCGTGGCGCTTGCCGCGACGTGACGGTGTTGCTCGCGGAAATTTTGCGCCAGATGGGATTGGCCGCGCGCCTAACGAGTGGTTATCTGCGCGAAAGCGATGCTGAGTCGCGGCGCGCGGAGGGTTCGTTGCACGCCTGGACGGAAGTTTTTCTGCCGGGCGCCGGGTGGATCGGGCTGGATGCGACCAACGGCGTTTTCTGCAATCACAATTTCATCGGCGCCGCGGTGGGGCTGACGCCGGCCGACATCACGCCGATCAGCGGCATTTATTTTCATAAGAAACGGATTCCCGCGCAGATGACGAGCCGGCTGCAGTTGATTAATCTGTGAGGTTGGGACGCCCCGCGGGGGAGTGTTGTAGTATCGGCAACGCCCGTTTCGGACGGCGCAGCGCGCCGTCCCTACCAATTCGTGATAAATAAATTTCATGCTCGCTGATCTTCAGCTTCGAAATTTTCGCTGTTTCGAATCGCTCGGGCTCGAATTCGCGCCCGGCTTCAATTTTTTCATCGGTCGAAACGGGCAGGGGAAAACGTCGATTCTCGAGGCAGCGTGCGTTCTGCTCCGGCTCCAATCGCAACGCAGCGCGACGCTCGGATCGGTCGTGCGCTTCGGCCAAAAATCTTTCGCCGTCTCCGGCCGGCGGGAAAATCACCGGCTTGAATTTCGCTACAGCCCGCTCCGCCGGAAAATAGCGTTCGACGATGTCGAGCAGCGGACGCTGGAGGACTATCTCCGCATCGGCCGCGTGGTCTCGTTTGCCAACACGGACATCGAGCTGATCCGCGGCGGCTCGGAAGCGCGCCGGCGGTATCTTGATTTTCTCGGCGCGCAGATCGACCCCCTCTACCGGCCGACCCTGCGCTCCTACGAACGCGCGCTGCGTTCGCGCAATGCGCTCTTGAAATCTTCGCAGCCCCGCCCGCGGGAAATCGCGGCCTATGACGCGCCGCTGCTGGAACACGGGGCGAGATTATCCGGGATGCGGACGCGATTGGTCGAACGGCTGGCTCCGCTCGCGGCGGCGGCGCATCGCGACATCAGCGGAAACGGCGAAGCGTTGCAGATTCGGTTCGGGCCGGGAAACAGCGAGGAGTTTGCGCGAGACCTGGAGAATTCGCGCGCGCGGGAATTACGCCTGCGCCAGACGGTGGTCGGCCCGCATCGCGATGACATCGAGATCCTGGTCGAGGGGCAGCTCGCGAATCAATACGCGTCCGAAGGCCAGCAACGCACCGTCGCGCTTGCCTTGAAGATCGCGCAGTCGCGCATTTTCATGACCGAAGAAGCCGCGCCGCCGCTCTTGCTGATCGACGATATTTTCGGCGAGCTCGATCCTGTCCGTCGTAATGCGCTCTTGCAACATTTGCCGCCGGAGTCGCAGAAGCTGGTCACGGCCACGACGATGCAATGGCGGGAAGAGGGCGTGGAGGGACCAATCTTTGAGTTACACGATCGCCAAGTGATCCGCAGGTAGGGACGCCGCGCTGCGGCGTCCGCCGAAAAACGGTAGGGGATTTAACAGCCACCGTTTCGGACGGCGCAGCGCGCCGTCCCTACCTGAAAGGCCTTGCGCAAGCGCGCGCGGGGGTTTCTAGTTTTTTCATGCGCAATCTGGGGGAGGGGATGCCGTTGAACCTGGCCGGCTCGTTGCTCGTGGCCCACCCGAACATGCTCGACCCAAATTTCCGGCGCGCGGTCCTGTTCATTTCCGCGCATGACGCCACGGATGGCGCGCTCGGCGTGATCCTGAATCGCCCGTTGGACAAACAGGTGTCCGATTTGGTGAACGAAGCGCCGCCCGAAGGTCTCGCGGATGTGCCGGTCTTCCTCGGCGGTCCCGTGGGCAAGAACCAATTGATGTTCGCCGCTTTCAAATGGCAGAAGGGCGAAGGCCTGAGGCTCAATCACAACGTGGGCGTGGATGAAGCGAACGAGCTGGCCGGTCAGGATCCGGCGTCGATTCGTGCTTTTGTCGGTTACGCAGGCTGGAGTGCGGGCCAGCTCGAAGCCGAGATGAAAGAGCAGGCGTGGATTTTGCAAAAGCCGACGCGGGAAGCGCTGTCGCCTGCTCGTTTGCCGAAGCTTTGGTTTGAGATCATGCGCGGCCTCGGTCCGTGGTACAAACTCCTCGCTGCGGCGCCGGATGATCCCTCGTTGAACTAAGAAAGTGGCGAGTGACATGTGACGAGAAAAGAATCGCGCTCGGATTTTTTAGCTTGTCACTGGTCACTCGTCACATGTCACTGTCTTCACCATGATCATTGGTGTTCCGAGAGAAATTAAGGAGCAGGAGCATCGCGTCGGCCTTGTTCCCGCGACCGCATCTACATTAACTCGCCGCGGCCACACGGTGCTCGTCCAAAAGAACGCGGGCGTCGGCTCTGGATTCGCCGATGAGGCTTATGTCGCGGTCGGCGCCAAGATCATCGACACCGCCGAGGGGCTTTTTCGACAAGCGGAAATGATCGTGAAAGTGAAAGAACCGTTGCAGGCCGAATACGGTTTGCTGCGCAAAGGGCAGATCCTTTTCACTTATCTGCACCTCGCGGCAAGCAAACCGCTCACGGAAGCTTTGCTCAAGTCAGGCGTCACCGGGGTCGCTTACGAAACCATCCAGGTCGGGAACAAATTGCCGTTGCTCGAGCCGATGAGCGAAATTGCAGGGCGCATGTCGGTGGTGATGGGCGCGTATTATTTGGCGAAGCATAACGGTGGAAACGGAGTCCTGCTGGGCGGCGTTCCCGGGGTTCTGCCGGGAAAGGTGGTCGTGATTGGCGGGGGCACCTCCGGGGTAAACGCGGCGCGAATGGCGCTCGGATTGAAGGCGGACGTCACCATCCTGGAAGTGGACGGCGAACGGATGCGTTTTCTGGATTTGACGATGCCAAACCTAAAGACGCTCTATTCCAACGAAGCGAACCTAACGGAGCTCCTGCCGTCGACCGATCTCCTGATCGGCGCCGTGCTCGTTCCGGGCGCCAAAGCGCCCAAGCTGATCACGCGCGCAATGTTGAAAAAGATGAGACCGGGCAGCGTGCTGGTGGACATTGCCATCGATCAGGGCGGATGCGCGGAGACCTCGCGCGCGACAACGCATCATGATCCGATCTACGTGGAAGAGAGCGTGACTCACTATTGCGTCGCGAACATGCCCGGAGCGTATGCGCGCACTTCCACGCAGGCGCTCAGTAATGCAACGGCTCGCTACGTGGAATTGCTCGCCGACCTCGGGCTCGAAGGTGCCTGCAAGAAGCAGCCTGCGCTTACGGGCGGGATCAACACGCGCGATGGCAAAGTGACTTACGCAGCCGTGGCTGAAGCCCACGGCTTGAAATACGAAGCCCCATTCTAAAGGGCGCGCGACGGCAAACGACATGTCAAATTTGCACTTCAGCAAGACCGAAGACGCGACCTGCGCCGATTCAGGTTTTGTCCCAACATGGGCAACCAATTCACAACTATGAAAAAACTATTCTGCATTTTAGCCGGCGCTGCACTTCTCGCAGCGTGCGAACAAAAAACCGAAACCGTCACTACTCCGGCCGCTTCCCCCGCTGAGAAGAAAACCGAGAACAACACGACCATCGTAAATCCTCCCGCCACTACTGAAAAGACGAAGGAGACCAATACGACGACCACGACAACGTCGAGCCCGACTCCGTAATCCTGCGGCGTTTTTACGAAAGTCTTCCCGCGGCTGTCCCCGGGAAGACTTTTGCTGTACCGATACTGCATGCGAAAGACCGACGGACAAAGGTCGCTGACTTTTTCCAAAACGAAGCGGCTGACGCTGCCGGTTGAGTTCACCCGGGTAAAGCATCAAGGGAAAACGCAGCGGGGCCACCTCTTCTTGCTAGGCGTTCTGGCGCACGAGGATCAGGAGCAGTTCCGCGTCGGGTTTGTCACGTCGAAACGGATCGGCGGCGCCGTCGTGCGGAATCGTGTCCGCCGCCGCTTGCGCGAAATTGTGCGCACGCATCAAACGAGATTGCGCGGCGGATTTTGGCTCGTGCTGGTCGCGCACCCAGCCGCGGCGCGCGCCACGAGCGGCGAGCTGAAAGATGAGTGGTTGCGCCTCGCGGAGCGCGCTTCTATTCTAGCGCCCTGATGCTTTTCCTCGCGCGTCTTTTCATTCGCGGTTACCAATTGCTCGTCTCGCCCGTGCTCTCGTTTTTGGGGGGACCGGGCTCCGGCTGCCGTTTCGAGCCGACCTGTTCCGCCTACTTTCTGGAGGCGCTCGAGACGCACGGCGTGATTCGCGGAAGCTGGCTCGGCGTGTGTCGCCTGGCCCGCTGCAATCCGTGGGGAGGCCGGGGGCACGATCCCGTTCCGCCCGCCGCTGGCAAAGTCGCCCGCCACGGGGACGCGCCTTGTGTTTGTGAATAGCCTCGCGGGCAACCTTTATGGATCGACAAGCATGGATCGCCATTACCCTTTGCGTCATCGCGTTCTTTGGCTTGCAAGTCTACAATGCCAAGCACGCACCTCCGCCGCGAGTGCAGGCTGCTGCCTCGCCCGAGGCTTCGCCGACTGCGGAATCGACCGCCGCAGCGCCCTCGGCCTCGGTTGCTCCGGCTCCTGCCGCGAGCGCGACCCCTTCGCCGGCTGAGTCCGTTCCGGCGTTCACGGAGAAATCGGAGACGCTCCGCAATTCCGACGTTGAGTTTCGCCTGACGAATCGTGGCGGCGCGATCAGCGAGGTCGTGCTCCTCAATCACACGGCGGAAAATGGCCAGCGCGTGGTTTTGAATTCGGTGGACCGCCCGCCGATCGGAGCCATCATCGAACAGCCGGAAGCGGTCGCGCTTCCGGAATTTGTCATCGCCCGCCAGGCCGACGGCAGCGTGCAATTCGAGCGCAAGACTCCGGAAGGCGTCACGGTGCGAAAGAAATTTTTCCTGCCGCCGTCGACGGAGAAGAAAGACAACTACCTCGCCGAGATGGATGTCGATTTCCGCAACGATGGCGCGCAGGCCTACAAGAGCGCGGGCTATTTCATTACACTCGGCTCGACCCGCCCGATCCATCCCAAGGACATGCCTTCCTACACGCGCCTCGCCTGGTGCGTCGAAGGCAAGGCGGGCGGCATCGATGTGAACTGGTTCGCGGCGCAGAATTATCCACTCGTGGGTGTGCAGAAGCGAGCGGCCCAGCCGCTTTACCGCGAGAAAGTAAACGGCGCGGAGTGGGCCGGCATGACGAACCAGTTCTTCACCATGCTCATCACGCCGCTAAGCGCGAAGGCCGCTGAACTGTGGGCGCGGCCGTTCGACATCAAACAGGACGGTGCGGCCAACCTGCTTGGAATCGAGGGCGCGATGGGCATGCCCGGTTTCCAAATCGAGCCCGGCCAGAGCACATCGCTCCGTTTCCAGCTTTACGCTGGACCGAAACTTTACGGCCGGCTCGCGAAACTCCAGCACGACGAAGCCGAGATCATGAACTTCGGCATGTGGAAATTGGTCAGCCAATTCCTGCTCAATTTCATGAACCTGATCTACAGCTTCGTGGGCAATTACGCCGTCGCGATTTTTCTGCTGACCGCGTGCGTGAAAGGCGTGCTTTGGCCACTCCAGAACAAGGCGAACAAATCGATGCGCAAGATGTCGGCGCTCGCGCCGAAAATGCAGGAGCTGAAGGCAAAATACAAAGACGATCCGACCAAGATGAATCAGGAAGTCATGAAGCTTTACAAGCAGCATGGCGTGAATCCGGTCGGCGGCTGTCTGCCGATGATGATCCAGATCCCGATCTTCTTCGGACTCTTCAGCATGCTTGGGCAGGCAGCCGAATTGCGGAACGCGTCCTTCCTCTGGGTGCACGATCTTTCCCAGCCCGATACCGTCGCGCACATCCCCGGGCTCGGTTGGCCGATCAACATTCTGCCGTTGATCATGGGCGCCACCAACCTCTGGCTCATGCGGATGACGCCCAAGACCGGCGACAGCACCCAACAGCGCGTCATGATGTTCATGCCGCTGATCTTTTTATTTTTCTGCTACAATTTCGCGGCGGCACTGGCATTATATTACACGACGCAGAACCTGTTCACGATTCTGCAGCTTTATCAGAACCGGAAACAGCCCGTGCCGGTCCTGGAGAAAGTTGCGCCGGCCGGGAAGAAGTTGCGTAAAGGACGACCATGACGCCCAAGGAATTACTCGACACGATGCTGGGTTATCTCGGCTTCGTCGTGCAGATCGACGAAACCCAGAGCGAAGGCGGCAATCCCACCTTGCAGATTTACATGGAGGAAAGCCACACCCTCATCGGCCACGAGGGCGAGACGCTGGAAGCGATCCAGTTTCTGCTCAATCGCCTGATTCAATCGAAGGACAAAGACACGCCGAAAGTGATCGTCGATTGCGAGCATTACCGCTCGATGCGGGAGGATCGGATCGTGCAACGCGTGCGCGATCTGGCCGAGCGGGTGCGCATTTCCGGCCGCTCGCTCCAACTCGAGCCGATGAATTCCTACGAGCGGCGTCTCGTGCATAACGCTTTCAAGGACGATCCCGATGTGGCGACGTGGAGCCCTTCTGATTCCGCGCGGATCAAGCAGATCACACTCCTGAAACGCCAGCCGAAAAAAGAGCCGGCACCGCAGCAGTAAGTTGTAGCGGGGTCGTGGGGATTGTGTGAACGCATGTCATCCCGAGCCGCGCAGCCGGCGAGGGACCTCGCACCCGAAGATTGCGTTATCTTGAAAGAACACACGCAACTTGACGTAGACGCTTCATCTAGCGCGGGAGCGTAACACCGATTGTGAGGTCCCTCGCCGTCTGCGCGGCTCGGGATGACAGCGCTAGGTGGCGCTGCTTAGAGGTCGAACACAATCTTCCCGCCGCGTTTGTTCTGCGACGCGTGAGCTAACGCCACTTTCGCTTCCGCCAGCGGATACGTCTTCTCCACCTTCGCGTGGAGCAATCCGCGCTGCGCCATCTCAAAAAGCGGCCCGAAAGTCTCCGCGCGTTGTTGCGGCGTCGCGGCTTCGTACCACTTGTTCACCCAAAAGCCGGTGAAGCGCAGGTTCTTGAAAATGAACATTCCATTCGGAATGCAAAGCGGCTGCAAACTCATCGCGCCGTACGTCACCATCGTGCCCTCCGACGCCAATGTCTTCGCGACGCGCAACGCGTTCTCTCCACCGACCGCATTCAGCGCCAGCCGAATCGGCGCGCGCGCCGTCGCCGCGGCCACTTCATCGCGAAGATTTTCTCCATCGACCAGCACCACATCGCCGCCTTCCGCTCGCAGTTCCTCGATCAGTTCCGCGCGACGCACAACGTTGACCGTCCTATATCCGCACTCATGTGCGATCTGAATTGCTGCGCGCCCCGCCGCCGAATTCGCTGCATTTTGAATCACCCAATCGCCCCGCTGAAGCGAAACGAAATCGTGGAGCATTCGCCACGCAGTGATCGGATTCACTTTCAACATCGCCGCCTGGATCGGCTCGATTTCCATTGGGACGGTCACCAATTTTTCCGCCGCGACCACGCACGCTTCGCGCCACGTTCCCAAACCGTGTGGCAAAATCACCAGCGTGCCGATCGCGAGATTCCGGACCGCCGATCCCACTTCCGCGACCACGCCCGCGCCTTCCATTCCCGGCGTTGCCGGCAACGCCGGTCGCACGGGATATTTCCCTTCGATCGCGTTGAGATCCGCCGGATTGATCGGCGCCGCCGTCATTTTGACGACGACTTCATTCGGTGCCGGCTGGGGCCAGGGCAGCTCGACGATCCGCAAAACCTCCGCCGGATTTCCGTGCGTTTCGTAGAGGGCGGCCTTAAACGTTGTGCTCATAATGCCGCAGGTTTTGCATCCTACATCGAACGATCCACTGAGCAATCTGCAAAGCCTTCGGATTTCCAGTGACAGATTCCTGCAGAGCAGCCAGGCCCCGAAGCGCGATGGTTCTCGCAGGATATGTGCTTTCGATTAGCCGCTGCGGTGGGTTGGGCAACACGGTCTTTAGGCCTGCATTAAATCATTTCGATATGGGCCCGACTCCGCGATTGAATCGGCTTATCTGGCTACGATTACTCGAAAGTCCACCTTGATAATAAAAGTCTTACTTATTATCTATTGACGGATAATAGAATCAATGTCATATTATATGTCGTGAGCACGATAACAAGAGTAGATTCCGCTTGGTTCACCACAAAAGGCCAAATCGTCATTCCTGCATGGCTGCGCAAGCAGTTTGAAATTCAGGATGGCACTAAGGCCATTGTTCAAGCGACACCCGAGGGCATCCTCCTCAAGCCCGTCACCGCGGCGCTCATCAAGAGGGGGCGCGGTATCCTCAAGCGCAAACCGGGCGCAAGGCCGCTGACCGAGGAATGGGCCGAACACAAAAAGCAGGAGAAAGAACTCGAGGAACGCAATGCCCGCTAGGGTCCTCGACAGCTTCGCGCTCATCGCCTATTTCCGGGACGAGCCAGGCGCGGAGGCAGTGGAAAATCTGCTCGTGACCGCCGGCAGGAAGGATAGTCCGTTGCACATGACGGACGTGAACTACGCCGAAGTAAAATACTCTATTCTGAAAAAAGACGGTCCGCAGGCGTGGGCGGAAGCCGCGAAAATCCTTCAGGGGCTGCCAATTGATTTTCATTCGACCAATCGGTTGTTGGCTGACACCGCCGCGTATTTCAAAGCGCGTTACAAAATCAGTCTCGCCGACGCCTTCGCCGCCGCGCTGGCGAAAGTGAAGAAGGCCGAACTTGTTACGGGCGATCGGGAATTCAAGGCACTGGAGAAGGAAATCAAGATTAACTGGCTTCCCAAATGACACCATGAGCGCTGGCGTTATAGAACTTTCCCATTTTCCGCCCGATATACAGGGAAGCACAGCCGCCGGCTTCTCGCTCACCACTAAGGGCCTTGAGCTAGCAGAGAAAACTGCGGCGGTTCTGACCGGGAAGCGCCGTCTGTTTGCTAAACCGGGTCTCGACAAATTAGGCGGAGAGATGCGGACCCGAGCAGGCAGATTCGTCAGTTCGCTTGAGTCCTCGGAAGCATTTGAAAAGTTCTCTGCGGATGGGTCTGCTGCGAACATCAGCGAATTCGATTTCCGAAATATGAGCTAGCCAAAGCTGTCGTGTCTATCGATTAGAACAATACGAGCCAACCAGTAGTGGGGAGCCACGCGTGTGGCTTTCGCCGGCACGTTGTGCGTTGCGTCAAAATTCGCCGGATTTCCGTGCGTTTCGTAGAGGGCGGCCTTAAACGTTGTGCTCATAATGCCGCAGGTTTTGCATCCTACATCGAACGATCCCGCCAGCAATATGCAAAGCGGCGCGCGCATCGCGCTCACCGGAATGCTGGTGAACGTCGTGCTGGCGGCGGCGAAAATCGCGGCGGGTCTGTTCGGCAATTCCTACGTCCTGATCGCGGATGGAATCGAGTCCACCCTCGACATCGGCGGCTCGGCGGTGATCTGGAGCGGGCTGAAATTCGCCTCGCGTCCGCCGGATGCGACGCATCCTTACGGCCACGGAAAAGCGGAACCGCTGGCCGCGGCCGCCGTGGCGGTGGGCGTGCTGCTGGCTTCGCTCGGTCTCGCTGTTCAGAGTGTGCGCGAAATTCTTACGCCGCATCACGCCCCGGCTCCATTCACCCTGGCGGTTTTGGTCGTGGTCGTGATCGTGAAGGAATTTCTTTATCGCAAGGTCATCCGGCTGGGAAAAAACGTCGAGAGCACCGCGGTGAAAACCGATGCCTGGCATCATCGCGCCGATGCGATGACTTCGACCGCGGCGTTTATCGGCATCTCGATCGCGCTGATTGGCGGAGCGGGTTGGGAAAGCGCGGATGATTGGGCCGCGCTTTTTGCCTGCGTCATCATCGGCGCGAACGGCTGCCGGCTCCTCTTTCCGGCGTTGCGAGAGATGCTCGACACCGCGCCGCGCGGCGAAATTGTTCCGCGCGTCCAGCGAGCGGCTGCCGCGGTGCCGGGCGTGGTCGAAGTGGAAAAATGTTTAGTTCGCAAGATGGGCCTCTCGTTTTACGTCGATCTCCATGTCGGCGTGGATGGAGAAATCTCCGTGCGCGACGGCCATCGCATCGCGCATGAAGTGAAGGCTGCGATCCAAGCGGCCGATTCGCGGATCGCCGACGTGCTCGTTCACATCGAGCCGGCAGGTTCCTAGATCAAACTGCTGCGCAAGATTTTGTCGAGCGTGGCGGTCAGTGATCGCCGTGCGACGGCGATCTGCTGGCGAAACGCATTCAAGCGGCCGAACGCCGCGGGATGAATGAGCAAATAGAACGCGAGCCTGGCAAAGTCTGTTCGCTGCTTTGGCAGATCGAACAACACTGCCGGCGGCGCGGGAAACGGCTCGGAGCGGGTATCGCTGATCGCGCGCAACGATAACATCGGCAGTCCGCGCTCAGCGCACGCCGCGGCGATGAATTCGGTTTCCATGTCGACGGCCGCCGCGCCGCTTTTCGCCGCCAGGCGATTGCGCTCGGAGATTGAATCGACGATCTCCGGCACGGTCACGAGTTTGCCCAGGACGAGTCCTTCGCCTCCGAGATCGAGCTGCGGCGATTGCAAAAGCTCCGGGCTCGAAAAGTTTTCGGCGATAAGCAGATGGCCGACCTGCAATTCCTTCTCCACTGCGCCGGCGAATCCGGCGCTGATGAGATACTTGAACTGCTGCCGGCGCAGGAACGGTTCGATGTGCGCGCAGCAACTCCTCTCGCCGACGCCCGTGTGCATGACCGCCACCGATTGCCCGTGAATCCGGCCGCGAATGCTTTCAATGCCTTCGCGTGAATTGAGCGCTGGTTTCTCAATCAATCGGACGAAATCCGTGCTTTCCGCGGGCAAAGCGAACGTGACCGCGATCACGGTGTCGAAGAATCCGCAAGGTCGCCGACCCGCACCTGAATGATCGTTCGCTTATCCGTGAGTGTGGTTGCCGTTGCGGTCGGAGTCGGCGCTAACGAAAACTCGGACGGCGCCAGCAGCGCGAGAGCGCGCCGGAATTCCTCCTCGCGATTCGCCGGAATCTCCGCGACCACGTTGATGCCTTTGTCGTCCGCTGGCGCTTTGACGGCCGAGCCGCCGGATTGCGTCGCGAGCAAGACGACGTTGTCGGCGATCTTGCTGCGTTCGTCGGCCCGCGCGGGCAAACGGATCTCCGTGCTCAAAGTAGTTGAGGGCATGGTGGTCTCGACCGTTTTCTGCAAGGAAGCGGCGAGTTGCTGGCGCATCGCCAGTTCCCGGGCGCGGAGATCGGCCGGCATTTGCTCCTGCTTTTTCTTGCCGATGATGAACGCGATTCCCACCAGCACATTGACCATCACCAGGATCGCAAAAGCCGCGGCCAGGCGCCGGCCGAGTTTACCGCTTTCCGGCGACGGGATTTCCTCGTCGCTTTCGCCCAGCACCTCGCGCGAGCCGCGGGAGCGCTTGTGCATTTCGCGCGCGATCGCGAGATCGCGTTGCAGTTGCGGATCGCTCGCCAGTTGTTGTTCGAGCCGGGCGCGCTCAGCTTCCGGCAAATTTCCTTCGAGATAATCGAAAAGCTTTTCGGGACTCATGCGCGAGTGACAAGCATGTCATGCGGAGCAGCGCGGGCAACAGTGAACTGAGCGTCGTATCATGAACAAGGCTCGGGATGACACGCGTGAGTGATTGCCCATAGCTGCCAAGTTACCAATCACAACCTCACCCCACGCCACCGGTTGCTCTTTAGCCTCGTGGAAATAGATTACCGCCCTCGTGGATGAAGGCGGAAAATCCCTCATGCAACAACGCCGGCGATGGCCTCGCCGTCTGCGTTGGGCTCTGCTTGTCTTGCTCGCGATCGTCCTGATCTTCCATCGTCCGATCATTTTTCACTTGGCCGGGGCGGTGGCGAACAACTACGCGGCGAAGGCCAACCTGAAAATCGATTTCACCTTTGAAGGCACGATTTTCACCGGTCTCGCCGTCCGAAATCTCCACGTGACGCCAATCGGGCCGACCATCGTCGAATCGATCGACGTCGATTACATTCAGGCGGACTACAGCCTGATCGACCTCGCGCGCCGTGGGGCCGCGGAGTTTTTGAAGAACGCCGAAGTGCGGGGCGCGCACGTCGTCCTGGATCCCGCCAAAGCTTCGCTGAAACCGAAGATTCCCCCGCCTGATGCGAGGATCAGGTTGTTCGCGGTCTTCCCCGAGCGGCTGCGGCTTTCCGACGTGAATCTGCTGGTCCGGTTTGCGCCGCAGGATTTCGTCCTCGAACATTTCGAGGTCGATCTCGATCCGAAAAATCCCGGTGAGCTTCGGATCGCGACCTTGCAGATTCCGAACGCGCACGCCTGGACGAAGATCGCGGCGCGCACATCCTACACGAACAAGAATCTGATCCTGAGCGGGCTGGTTCTCGATGACGAAAACCAATTCCGGCTCGTTGCTTTCGACGCGTCGCACATCGCTTCCAGATCGCTCGAAGTGGTGCTGGATGCGTCGCTGGCCGGCGGGACGGTGGCGGGTTCGGCCGCGCTGAGCGAGACGGCGCGTTCGCTGGACGTGAAATTGCGCGTCGTCGCGGAGAAGGTTTCGCTCGATACCCTGCGCGGCTATCTCGGGCGGCCTCCGGAATTTCTGGCCGGTGATGTCGAGCGCCTCTCGATTACCGGCAAGGGAGTCATCGATGCGCCGCGCACTTGGGACGGCACTCTTGACGCGCAGGTCAACAATCTGCGCCAGGAAAACTTTTTCTTCGATCACGCTATTCTTCACTTCAAAGCGCACGATGGCGTCGCGACTCTCGATTCGGGAGAAGCGACAACCGGCCTCAACAAATTGAGCCTCACGGGAAACGCCGAACTGCCGGCGCACATCAATGAATTCGGACGCAGCCCGGCGACCGTTGACTTCACTGGATCACTTCCGGACCTGCAATCGATCACGGCAAAATTTCCGCAGCCGCTCACTGGCGCCGCGACGGTGACCGGACGCGCTGAGATCAGGGACGCGGTCCTTCGCGCCGACCTGAGCTTTTCCGGCGGGCCGATCGCGTTCGCAAACGGCAGCGCGGCGAAAGTGACCGGGACGTTGAAAGCATCGAAGGAAATGCCGCCGGCCGGCGCGGCGAGAATTTATTATGCCGATCTGCATTCCCAGATCCATCTCGACATGACGGACGTTCGCTCCGGCGAAAATCTTTTCGATTCCGTCCAGGCCGATCTCACGAGCGAAGGCGCGTCGGTGAAAATCGAGCGCGTGGTGGCGCTGCGAAAACAAAACAGCGTCACGCTCGCGGGCCAGTATCTTTTGCCCGACGATGTCGCGCACATTCTGGCGCAGCCGGCCAACTTTTCCATCGCGTTGGGCGCAGTGGAGTTGGCGGATTATTGGCCCATCGATTCCCTGAACCGCATCACCGGGCCGTTGCAGATGTCGGGAGAAGTGACGGTGCGCGACGGGAAAGCGAACGGTCAGCTTTCCATCTACGGCTCGAATTTGAAGGTTCGCAGCCTGACGATCCCGCAACTGAGCACTCAGGCCTCCATCGTGAACAATGTCGTTTACCTCAACGATTTCACCGCGAACCTAAACGAGCGCGACTTCATGGGCGGCAGCGGCATTCTCTCGCTCGACAAGCCGTATCGCTACAGCGGTAAAGTCTACGTGAACATCGCCGATCTCGCGCGGCTGAAGCCGATCCTCGCCGCGGCCGGTAACAACAATGAAATCGCCGGCTCGCTCATGATCAATTGGGAGGGGAGTGGCGAGCTGGCCGAATTCAAGAACACCGGCAAGCTCAAGCTCGCGCTGGAAAAAGGACGCTACGCGAACTTGCAAGCGCTCCAGGCGAACATCGACGCGAACTATTCGCCCGAAGGTCTCGACGTTCCGACCATCTTCCTCGGCAGCGACAAGATGGATTTCCAGGCCATCCTTACGGCGAAAGGTTCCACGCTCGAGATCAGCAAGATCCAGGTCGACCAGGGGAAGGCGAAATACGCGGCCGGTTATGTTTCGCTGCCGTTTGTCTGGAAGAATCTCGGAACGAACGAGCCGCTTTTTCCCTCGGATGGGAAAGTGCTCGTAACCTTTCAATCGGAGAACCTCGACCTGCAAAAACTTTTCCAGGACATCGGCGCGAAGCCGCTCGCGACCGGGCTGATCAACGTGAAGCTGGATGCGCAGGGGACGCTCGCGCAGGTGGGCGCGCGGCTCGATGTGCAAATGCGCGATCTTCACAGCGCCGAGTATCCGAAGCTCGAGCCCGCCACTTTCGATCTCGTCGCGGAGCTGCAAAACAACCAGCTCATGTTCAACGGGAAGTTGCAGCAAAGCAGAATCCAGGCCTTGCAGATGACCGCCAACATTCCGTTCGATGTGCCGAAGATCATCGCTGAAAAGAAATTCGACGAGAACACGCCGCTAACCGCGAAGGTGCAGCTCCCGCGCAGTTCCGTGAATTTCCTGCGGCAATTTCTCCCGGGCGTAACGCAGCTCGACGGCGATGTCGCGCTGGACGTGAACATCAACGGCACGATCGCGAAACCGGTCCTGAGCGGCGCGGGTGACATCACGATCAACATGGCGCGGTTCACGAACGCGACCCTGCCGTCGCTCAGCGGCTTCCATTCACGGATGACTTTCGATGGCGACGTTCTCCACTTCGAGCGCTTCAGCGGCGACCTTGCCGGCGGGCCGTTCACGATCTCGGGCCAGGTAACGTTTCCAAAATTGATCGAACCGAATCTCGATTTCCAACTCAAGGCGCAGAGCGTTCTCGTGGCGCGGAACGATTCGCTCACCGCGCGCGCCGACGCCGACATCAAAGTGATAGGACCACTTAAAGCCGCGACAGTCAGCGGCAATGTCGCACTGACGAACAGTTCTTTGCTGAAGAACATCGATCTGATTCCGATCGGCCTTCCGGGACGTCCGGCGCCGCAGCCGCCCACGGACCGGCCGGATTTTTCCATCCCGCAGCCGCCAATCCGCGATTGGAACTTCGACGTCGCGATCAAGACCAAGGATCCTTTTCTGATCCGCGGGAACCTGGCCAATGGCGGTGCGATCACCGACCTGCATCTGAGCGGGACCGGTCTCCGGCCGACGTTGCAAGGTATCGTTAGGTTGGAAAACGTGGAGGCGACTTTGCCCTTCAGCAGACTTGAGATCGCGCAGGGTTTTCTCTATTTCGATCCGAGCGACTCATTTAATCCGAAGATCGATTTGCAAGGCACTTCACTCATCCGCGATTACACGGTCCACGTTTATGTCTATGGCACTTCGCTTTCGCCCGAAGCCGTTTTCTCGAGCGAGCCGCCACTGCCACAGGAGGAAATCATCTCGCTCCTGGCCACCGGGGTGACCCGCGAAGAACTGGTGGGGAACAACAATGTGCTCGCGGGGCGGGCCGCGATGCTGCTGGTGCAGCAGCTTTACCGAAAAGTATTCAAGAAGGGAGATGCGACCAAGAGCAACTCCGTCTTTGATAAGTTGCAGGTCGATGTCGGCAATGTCGATCCGCGCACCGGCCAGCAAACCGCGACCGCCCGGTTCAAACTCAACGAGCAGTTTCTCCTGATCGGAGATTTGGAAGTGGGCGGAGATTTTCGCGGCATTGTGAAGTACCTGATCCGATTCAAATAAGATGAACCGCGTGACCTTGCCCAAGCCCAAGCACTGTAGCGGCGCCGCTCAGTCGCCGCCCTTACGCCTTCGCGTCGACAGAGCGACGCGGCTACAGCTCTCATGCCTGGCTTTCATTGTGTCCTTCGGTTTCGCAAACGCTCTCGCCCAAACCGCGGTGCAGGTTCCGCGTCCGGAACAAAAGGACAAGGCCCAGCGCGCGGTCGCAAAGGAGCAGGAGAAGAAGGCGCAACACACCAGCGTCATCGAGTTCGGTGGGCAGACGGTTTTCAGCGAGAAGGAGCTGCGCTCGGAGTTGAAGGAGCAGATCACGACGATCGACGATTATGGTCTCACCGCGGCGCGCGGCGATGACGCGGCCTTCTTTCTCGAGCTGTTTTACCGGAAACACGGCTACGCGAAAGTCAGCGTGCGCTACACCATCGAGTCCGGCGACCATCTGCGGCTCGACGTCAACGAAGGCCCCCTCGTCACGCTGGGGTTCGTGAATTTCGTCGGCAACCAGCACCAGCCGGCGGATGTGTTGTTCGAATACGCCGTCGGTCCGACCCGCGAACGTTATTCAAAACTCCAGAAGAAACTTCCCTTCGTCTCGGCGGACGTGGAGGAAGGCGCCGATCTCGTCCATCGCCTTTACGTCTCGTTAGGTTTCCTCGACGCGAAGGTCGAGCCGCCCATTTATCACTACGCCGAGGATGGTTCGCACATAGACGCGACCATTCCGATCACGGAAGGGCGTCAGTATTTCTTCGGCAATATCGCCTTTACCGGGCAGACGATTTATGACTCCCAGACGTTGCAAGGCCAGATGGTCGATCTCGTGGAGCAGCCTTATACCGATGGGCGCGTCTCGGATATTCCGCGCCGGCTCCAGACCTATTACCGCGCGCTCGGCTACTACGAAGTGAAAGTAGATGCTACCGGTAATCCGCCCGCCGCGATCAATGGCCACGTGCCGGTCGTAGTCTCGATAACTCCGGGGCCGCTTTACCATTTCGATGGTGTAACGGTAAAGGGCCTCGAGCGGTTGCAGCCCAGTTATCTCGAGCGCCGGTTCAGTAAGTTCACCGGCAAGACCTACAGCCCGGAATTGGTGGACGAAAGATTTCGTGAGTTGATGAAGACCGGCTTGTTCAACGTGCTGCAAATCAAGCCCACTCCGGTCGGCGGCAACGCGTTGCGGCTCGACATCTCGGCGGAGGAAGCAAAGAGCAAGGAGTTTGGGTTCTCGCTCGGTTACGGCTCCTACACCGGCGCGATCGTCGGCGCGAGCTATCGCGATCGCGATCTCTTCGGCTACGGCCGGCCACTCTCGACTCTGGCGGAATGGTCGGAGCGCGGTTACAAGTGGGAAATCCTCTGGGAGGATCCGTATTTCTTCGACACCGACTTCGGTTTCAAAGCGAAGCTCTCCGCGCTGACTTTCGATTTCGACGGTTACACGAAGTTCGAGACGGGCATTCGTCTCGATCTCACCCGCAAGATCACGAAGTACTACGAGGTCGGCCTTGTTTTGAGCGCGCGACATGTCGATGTCACCAGCGCCGATATCGATCCGCAGTTTCTGGGACGCACATCCTACTTCGTGACCTCAATCGGCCTCACCCAAACGCTCGACCTCCGCGATAGCAAGGTGAACCCGAGCCGCGGTTTCGTTTTCGATAGCACCGTCGATCTCGCCACGACCGCGCTCGGCAGCAATATCGATTTCATCCGGAGCACGGCGCGGTTCACTTATTTTATTCCGTTTGGCTCCGCGCCCCAACTGGGCAAGGCCGACCGACGCACATTGCTGGCGCTCGGCGCGCGAGCCGGCATCATCCACAGCTTGAACGGCGACGAGACGACGGCGGCCATTCCGATCGACGAAAGATTTTTCAATGGCGGCAGCACCACCGTGCGCAGCTTTGCCGAGCGCGATCTCGGCCCGCACAATCGAGGCAACTCAATCGGCGGCGAGTTCTTTTCCGTCTTCAATGCCGAATATACTTTCCCGCTTTATGGCGAGCTGCAGGGCGCCGTCTTCTTCGATGCCGGCAATCTTCTTCCCAGCGCGACCGATCCGTTTTCCAACGTTACCGCCGGTTTTGACGACATGCGCTACGCGGTGGGCCTGGGACTGCGCTACAAACTCCCGATCGGTCCGATCCGCGTCGATTACGGCTACAATCCCGATCGGCGCGCGGGCGAAGCTTTCGGCGCTTTCCATTTCAGCTTTGGCTTCGCTTTCTAAGTCCTCACGAATACCTAACGAATGAATCGCCCGTCACAGATCGGCCGGCTCGGGGACTTGCCTAACGAGGAGTTCCGTGAGCGCTTGCATGCGATGGCGGACTGGATTGCAGACTATCGCGCGCACATAGCAGAACGTCCGATTGCACCGAACGACAAACCAGGCGCTGTTCTCGCGCAGTTGGATGGAACTCCACCAGAAGGCGGTGCCTCACTTGACGCGATCTTTAGTGACATCGAACGCGTCATTGTCCCTGGCGTCGCTCATTGGGCGCACCCGCAGTTTATGAGTTACTTCGGATGCACGACGACCAACCCTGGGATTCTCGCCGAGATGATTACCGCGGCGCTGAATGTCAACGCCATGACCTGGCGCACTTCCCCTGCTGCGACTGAGCTGGAGACACTCGTGCTCGACTGGCTCAGGCAATGGCTCACTTTGCCGGCTGACTTCCAAGGCGTCGTCTACGATACCGCCTCGATCTCGACGATGCATGCGCTGGCCACCGCCCGGGAACAAGCCGCGCCAAATACCCGGAAGCTCGGACTAAGCGGGCGCGCCGAACTGCCTGTCTTCCGCATTTATGCTTCTGACCAGGCCCATAGCTCCGTGGAGAAAGGGGCGATCGCGATCGGGATCGGAGAAGAGAACGTGCGGCGCATTCCGAGCGATGCCCAATTTCGGATGGACCTTGCCGCTTTGCGCGACGCGGTGATGGCCGATGTGAATGCGGGCCTCCGGCCGCTCGCTGTCGTCGCGACAGTCGGCACGACCTCCACCGCCAGTGTTGATCCTGTTCGCGAGATCGCGAAAATTTGCCGCGACCACCGGATGTGGCTGCACATCGACGCGGCCTACGGCGGCGGCCTGGCGCTTTTGCCCGAAGAAAAATGGGTGACTGACGCTTGGGCGGAAGCCGATTCGCTCGTCATCAATCCGCACAAGATGCTCTTTGTGCCGTTCGATTTCAGCGCGCTCTATGTGCGCGACATCGAGCGGTTGCGGCGCCTCTTCACGCTCGCTCCCGAGCACCTGCACCTACGCGATCCCGCCGGCGCGGAGATAAACTACATGGATTACGGCGTGCAACTCGGCCGCCGCTTTCGCGCACTCAAGGCCTGGGTGGTTTGGCGCGCGTTCGGCCGCGAAGGAATGGCGGCGCGCATTCGCGAACACCTGAGGCTGGCCCAACTTTTCGCGCGCTGGATTGAAGAGGACCCGCGCTTTGAGCTTTCGGCACCGGTGATGATGGGAGTGGTTTGTTTCCGTCTCAAGAACAGCGATGACCAAGTCGCCGACCGGCAAAACAGCGAAGCTGTGGCCAGGATCAACGCCTCGGGCGACGCCTATCTGACTCAGACGAAGCTACGCGGTCGCGTAGTGATGCGTCTTGGCTTGGGCAACATCCTAACGACCGAAGAACACGTCGCCCGTGTCTGGGAAATGATTCGGGCAGCGGTCTAGCGGACCCGATGGGGCCTACCTCATCTTCGAGATATACGCGAAGCCGATGGCGATCACGATCGCCGGAATCACCAGCGCAAAAATGTTCCAGACGCCCATCGCCATCAGGACCACCTGATTGAGAACGCAGAAGGCGGTGTAGAGGTAGACGGCCCATTTCCTCATTTGCCAAAGGCCGATCATGCAAACAAGACCGATTACGGCGCTGAGACCGAGATAAGGCGGATACCACCCACCAATTCCGCTCGCAGCACTGGAGAAAATAAGCGGGATCGTAAGGGCGGCGCCGATGAACCCGATAATGCAGATGATAGTAATCGCGACTGGGCGTTGGCTTGGTGGTGTGTCGTTCATTGTAGGATGGAGTTGTTTGGGCCGAGGTTTAACAATAACCGAGTGAGTTGGGAAGTCGTAAGTTGCCGGCCAGCTCCAAAATTAGGCGGTTAAGCAGGGGAAGCGCTTTTCCGTCCCGCATACACGCCCACGAGGAGAAGGATGTAGCTGATAGCTCTCACGATCGACCAGACAACCCCGAGCGCAATATTGGCGGTGACCCTCGTGTCCAGGCTGCTCTCCTTCATCATGCGCAGCATCGTCTGCTGACTGATTGGAATCAGGATGCACAAGAGCAGGGCGAGGCCGAAGGCGAGAAGGGTCCAGAGCGACGCAGCGGGTGCGCGCCGCCAGGAAATGAGTGCGACCATAATACCGACCAGACAGACCAGGAGTACCGGTAACTGGGTGGCGACTCCGCCCAACAGTTCGGAAAAGATTTTTGTGTCGTTCATATTTGTGATGGTGTAGGCAGCGTAACGATAAAGCTCAAGTTTTCTACTTTCTAATTTAGCTTTCCTACTTTCTTCCCGGCCTCCGTTACCAGTTGAGCAAGTAAACTGGCGCAAGTGCGGCGAGCGCCGCGACCGCTTGTAGCGCCAGGACCGGCAGCGCCGACCGTGGGCTCTGCGGCAGCCAGCGGACGGCGAAAAACGCGATGATCGGAATCTGTGCCGCCATCATTAGCTGCCAAAGATGCGCCGCCGTGCCCTCGTCGGCCTCCCGAGCCACGCCGGACCTGATGATGTGAACAAGCACAATGGCGAGCGCCGCCAACGACATCGCCACCGGAACAAAGGCACTCGGCCGCTTAATCATAGTGCTGAGGTTCATTTCGTCTCCAGCATACTAGACAACTTTGAGAAACGCCTCGTTTTTTCTCAATGATGTGAGCCTTTTCCGGTTATTTGCCCCATTTCTGGCATGCGTCGGCGCTTTACTCGTCTCATTGGCCCTTCGATCAAATCTCGGGTATCCAACGATAGACATAAACAACCGCAGGTTCCGCCGTCCCTTAAGCCATGGCGGCAGGGAGAGAACAGATAACTACTAACCGCAGCGTTGCGCTCCGTTACAGTCCGACGACCACCGCTTTTGTCTGGGTGTAGAGTTCGAGAACTTCGTGACCCATTTCGCGGCCCCAGCCGGATTGTTTGTAACCGCCGAACGGCAGCGCTGAATCAAGAATGTTGTAGCAGTTGATCCAAACTGTTCCCGCTTTCAGCGCGGCGGCGATGCGATGCGCTTTGGAAATGTCGCGCGTCCAAACGCCGGCGGCGAGGCCGTAGGGTGTCTGGTTGGCGCGCGGAATCAACTCTTCCGCTTTCGTAAATGGCTCCGCCACGACGACCGGTCCAAAAATTTCTTCGCGCACGATGCTCATGTCCGGCTTCACGTCTTTGACGACGGTCGGCCTCACGAAGTAACCGCGTTTCCCGGCTCTCTCACCCCCAGTGACGTAACACGCGCCGGCCTGTTTGCCCTGGTGCATGTAATTAGTGACGCGTTTCAGTTGCTCTTCGGAAACGAGCGGGCCCATTTCCGTCGAAGCGTCGAGGCCGGGGCCGAGTTTGATCTTCTTGGCGTGGGCCGCTACGCCTTCAACGACTTCGTCAAAAATAGCGCGCTCGACCAGCAAGCGCGAGCCAGCGCAACAACATTGGCCGTGGTTGAAGAAAATGGCGTTCGCCGCGCCCGCGATGGCTGCGTCGAGATCGCCCACGTCTTTGAAGACGATGTTAGGCGATTTGCCACCGAGTTCGAGGCTGACCTTTTTTAGATTTCCCACAGCGGCGCGAACGATGATTTTTCCAACTTCCGTCGAGCCGGTGAACGCGATTTTGTCCACGTCGTCGTGAGCGGCGAGAGCTGCACCCGCAGTTTCGCCGAACCCGGTGACGATGTTGACAACGCCTTCAGGAATTCCAGCGGCGAGAAAAATTTCGCCGAGGCGAAGCGCAGTGAGCGGCGTTTGTTCGGCGGGTTTGAGGACGACACAATTTCCAGTTGCGAGCGCCGGCGCGAGTTTCCATGCGGCCATGAGCAGCGGAAAATTCCACGGAATGATCTGGCCAACGACGCCGACTGGCTCGCGCAACGTGAACGCGTGAAATTGGCTGCCGGGCGCGTAGGGCACGCTGATGGGAATGGTGTTGCCTTCAAGCTTCGTCGCCCAGCCGGCCATGTAGTGAAAAATGTCCGCCGCAAGTGGAACGTCCGCGAAGCGGGCGACGGTGCGGGGCTTGCCGTTGTCGAGCGATTCGAGTTCGGCAAGTTCGTCCGCGTTTTCGAGAATGAGATCGCCGACTTTCCAAACCAGTCTGGCGCGTTCGCTCGGCGTCAGGCGACGCCACGGGCCGGAGTCGAACGCGCACCGCGCCGCGCGCACCGCCCGATTGATGTCTTCTTTGCCGCTGTCGGGAACGCGGGCAATCACCGACGCATCGGCGGGATTGAACACGTCGAACAATTTTCCGGATGCGGCGGGCGCCCATTTGCCGCCGATGAGATTCTGTTTTGGTTTCTTGAGCCACGCGGCAACGCGCGGGCTGATTTTAGTTTCAGTGCTGCCGGAAACGTGGCCGTTGCTGCTGCCAGCGCGTGATGCTTTGCGGATTTGGGTCGGAATACGTGAGCGGGAAGCAGTTGTTTTCATAAGTCGAATAGCTTGCTTTTGAGGGTTTAAGTAACGGGAAGAATTTACCCCCGGCGATAAGAAGCGCAATCCTTTCGCGTTTGTCGACCGAACCCGGCGCAACTCGCGCAAGAAATGGTGAGTGTTTAGCAAGTGAGGGAGAGCGACGCCGCGGCGCGCTGGGGGATCATCCAAGCCGTGCCACAGATTTTTCTTCGCTTCAAGACCGCCTTTTGCTACGGTCTTGGACACCTCACAATCAGTCTCCACTTACAATGAAAACTAAAATCTCTTTCGCGACTGCTCTCGCTTTCTTTGTCGGCTTCACCTGCGCGGAGGCGCAATTAAGCTACAGCGTCACCGATTTGGGAACCCTCGGTGGCAATATGAGCTCAGCCAACGGCGTCGCCGGTCCGGGGCAAAACGCGGCCGGAATGATCGTCGGATCCTCGACCATGAGTGACGGCAGCGAGCATGCGTTCCTTTACGTGGGCGGCCAGATGTACGATCTCAACACGCTGTGCGATCTTTCCGTCACCGAGTTCAAGGTCCTGACGGTGGCGAAAACGATCAGTGATTCATGCCTCATTATTGGCGAGGGCATTACGAATAACGGAGACAAACACGCCTTTTTGATGACGCCGACGCCTGTCGATGGCGGGCAATGGTCGTACGTTTGCTGTAAATGGGTTTGGATCCAAGAAGGTGGCGGCTGGTGGTGGGAAACGGATTGTCATTGTTACAAGTGGCATGGCGGCCCCGGGAAGCACCCGCCCTGTCCGCCTCAACCCCCGCATTGTTGGTGGTGGCCGCTTCCCTGTCCGCCGGACTGTGGCTGCCCACCGCCGCCTCCGCCTCCTAATTATTGCTGGGGCTGCATCAACGGACACGTCGTCCTGCTCCCGGCGGCGGAAATCACGGCCAAAGGTGGTCAATGTTATGGTTCGCCAGAAGAAGCGAAGAAGAATTGTGGGAAACTTTGCTGGATCTGTGTTGACGGAAAAGTTGTGCAGGTCAGCGAGGCCGAGGCTCGGGAGAGAGGCGCCAAATGCTACCCTTCCCAGGACGAAGCGAAGAAGAATTGTGGAAACCTTTGCTGGATCTGCG